>JAQTNV010000004.1 GCA_028713675.1 bacterium | reverse complement strand
GTTCGGCGATCTTCGGCTTGGCGACCGCGGCGGCAATCACCCGGTAGCCCTGATCGTTCTGATCCACGAATTGATAATCAACGATGACATCCTCGATCGAATCGGCAATCAGGCTTTCCAGTTCGAAAGGGACCACCGGATCAAGCTTGCTTCTTTCCCGGAAGGGAAAACTTAAATTCCTCCGGGAAACCATTCCCCCCGGCAATCCGATCGTGATCGGAGCCGACCGCCAGCCTTCCCGGGAGAGCAGATTTTTGATGGTTTCCCGATAAGTGATCGTCGGATCGGGACGGTTTTCGGGCGGGAGCGCCGGAGGGATAAACTCGTGGTAATCCACCAGCCGGTAACCGGCCCCGGGCTTGCCCTCTTCCATCAGGGCCGCCCGGAAAGCCGTTCCGCCGAAATCCAGACCGATGCTGCGTTTCGCCATGGTTATTCTAAAAATTTTTCCACCTGGGCCAGGATCTCTCCCGCTTCCGAGCAGGGATGAAACCACCGGACCCCGGTTTCTTTTCTGAACCAGGTCATCTGCCGCCGGGCATAACCCCAAGTCGCCCGGCGGGTTTTCTCTTTGGCTTCCGCGCGACCGATCTCCCCGCGCAAAAAGGAAAACGCTTCGCGGTAACCAATCGTGGAAAAAGCCTTGATGCGTAAATCGTAGTCATTCCTTAATAAACCTTCAACCTCATCCACGATCGTCCGGCCCTCAAATCCCGATTCGAACATCCACTCAATCCGTTCCGAAATCCGATCGATCAGGTCAGCGGGTTCCCGGCGGAGTCCCACCTTTAAGACCTGATAATCGGGATCGGGAAAACAGCTTTTTTTCTTCATCTGGGAAGCCGGAAACCCGGTAGTCAGGTATATTTCCAGCGCCCGCGTGATCCGGTAAAGGTCATGGGCGTGAATCCGGGCGGCGGATTCGGGATCGACTTGGAAAAGCCATTGGTAAAGAAAACCGTCGCCTTCCTTTTTCCTTTTTTCTTCAATCTGGCCCCTGATTTCCCGGTTGCCTTCCCCGCCCGGGAAAAGCAGGCCCAGAAATGCCCGCAGATAAAGTCCCGTTCCCCCCACCAGAAAAACCAGATGCTTTCTTCCGTGGATTTCCCGCACCGCCTGATGGGCCAGATCCCGATAGCAGGCGGCGTTAAAATTCTCATCGGGATTGATCACATCCATCAAATGATGACGGATTTCCTTTCTTTCCTCCGGGGTGGCTTTTCCGGTTCCTGTTTCCAGCCCCCGATAAATCTGCCGGGAATCACAGGCGATAATCTCACCGGTAAATCTCCGGGCCAGATCCACGCCCAGCGAGCTTTTCCCGGTGGCGGTCGGGCCTAAAACAGCGATGACCTTAATCATAAAGAGAAAAATCCCTGGCCTTCAGCCCCGAAAACCGAAAACGCTTCCGCCGAAACCGTCCGGTCTTTCGGCACGCCACGCCCGCACTTTGCGCTTCGCGCTTTCATGTTCTCCGGAATCTCTTTTCCAGTTCCTCTTCGGTAATTTCGAAAAAAACCGGGCGTCCATGCGGGCAAAAGGGAGACTGTTCGACCTCCTGCAGCTCTTCCAGCAGGGATTCCATTTCCCCCCGGTCCAGCACCCGATGAGCTTGGACTGAACCGTGACAGGCCATCCGGGCGATCACCGGTTCCAGATTCCCCTCCACCAGGGCATCCGGATTCGGTAAAAGGGAAAGTTCCTCCAGGATATCCTGCAGAATCGCCTCGTAACCGGCGGAAAGCAGGCGGCGGTTGACGGCCCGGACCAGGAATGAGTTTCCCCCCAGGGGTTCGACCTCCATTCCCAGACGCCTGACTGTCGGCAGGACCTCGGAAAGCAGCCTGGCCTGGTCATACCTGAGTTCAAGGTTTACCGGGATAAGAAGTTCCTCAAGTTCCCCGGATGCCCGGGACCAGTTTTCAGACAGCCTGGCAAAGCTGATCCGTTCATGGGCGGCATGCTGATCGATGATCACCAATCCCCGCTCCGACTGGCAAAGAATATAAGTTCCTTTCAGCTGGCCGATTACTTTCAGGGAATTGAAAAATCCTTCCCGCTTCTCCCGGCGGAAAAGTTCCTGTGAAACCGGGCGCGGGACTGTTCCGGACAGGAAGGGTACGGCGGTTTCCCGGAAGCTGGAACCGGCCGGGTAAACCGCTCCATCCCGGCCGGACTTTTGCAGGTCTTCCGGGTTTAAGGAAATCCCCGCGGAAGCGGTTTCCGGAAACGCCCGGCCCAAGGCCAGCTCCACCGCGCGCTTGACCAGATGATGAACCAGTCCGGGATTCCGAAAACGGACTTCCAGCTTGGCCGGGTGAATATTCACGTCCACCTCCCCGGGAGGAACCTGCAGAAAAAGAACCGCCATCGGGTATTTTCCCTTCGCCAGCATCATTCCGTAGCCATCAGCCAGGGAACGGATCAAAATCCGGTCCGTAATCACCCGGCGGTTCACCCAGGTATAGATAGATTGAGAGCTGGATTTCTGCAGATCCGGGGCACCGCAAAATCCGGTAACCCGATGGCTGGAAACCTCGTAATCAACGGGTAGAAGCTTCGCGGTTTCCTTTTCTCCCAGGAGATCAGCCACTCTTTCCTTGAGATCCTTCCGCGCCGGGGCCAGGATCACTTCCTTGCCGTCCAGGCAAAGCCGGAAGCCCACTTCCGGATTGGACAAGGCTACTTTGGTTACCAGCTGGAATATATGACGGCCCTCGGTCTCGTCTCCCCGGAGAAATTTTCTCCGGACCGGGGTGTTGAAAAACAGATCCGTCACGGTGATTTCCGTCCCCTCCGTAGATGGCACCCGGGTTTCGCCCTGAAACTCCCCTCCCGAGAATTGGACCCTGACTCCCGAATCCGGGTTTGAAACGTCCCGGTCCGCCTTTCCGGATCTCGACCGGCTGGTCAGGGTTACCCGGGAAATCTGGGCGATGCTGGGCAAAGCCTCGCCCCGGAACCCGAAGGTGTCTATTCTTTCCAGATCTTCTTCCTCCCGGATCTTGCTGGTCGCATACCGCTCGAAAGCCAGGGCCGCTTCGTCCGGAAGAAGGCCGTCCCCGTTATCCGCAACCCGGATCAGTTCCTTGCCCCCCGCCTCGGCCCAGACCTCGATCTGGGTCGCTTTTGCGTCCAGAGAGTTTTCCAGCAGTTCCTTGATCACTGATGCAGGCCTCTCAATCACCTCGCCCGCCGCGATCCGGCTGGAAATGGAAACCGGTAGGATTTGAATTTTATTCGCCATACCCTTAACTACTATATATACTATCTTATATATTTGCAGACAATCTGGAATGACCTTAAGTTCATCAGAATCGACAATCCGGGTTTTCTATTTAAGTAATAATACAAGCGATACAAGGGAATAACCTAGACTCAAAACCGGTTGACTCAGGATAAACAGCGGGCTGGATTGGCACAAAATAAACTCCGAGTTCTTGACAGATTTTTATCATTAACTTATCATGCATTTTCGTTTATATTTTTCATAACCCTTAAGAAAAATGCCGGTTAAAAGCAAAACCACGGTTAAAAGCAAAAAAACCAAAGCGGGCGAATCCCCGGCTTTCACCCGGCCGAAATCCCGGGTGATCGCCATAACCGGAACCCGGAGTTTCATCGGATCCAACCTCCTGCAGCGTTTACAACAGGAAGGGCGTCACCAGCTGGTAGCCCTGGATCTGGAAAAACCGGATTTTCTGAAGCCCGCCACCCGTTTCTACAAACTGGACCTGACTTCCACCACCGCCGATGTCACCCTTTCGGAAATTCTCGAGCGGGAGAAATGCGACACCTTTATCCACCTGGCCTTCCTTTCCAGTCCCACCCATAAAAGCTCATACGCCCACGAGCTCGAATCGGTGGGAACCATGTACGTCTTCCACGCCTGCGCCAAAAACAAGGTCAAGAAGATCATCGTTTCCAGTACCACCATGGTTTACGGTGCTCTCCCCATCAATCCCAATTTCCTGGTCGAGGAATCCCCCCTCCGGGGCAACCGCGAATTCCGTCCGATCCGGGACCGGATTGAAGTGGAGGAACACGCGCAGAATTTCCAGAAGAAACATCCGGAAACGACCGTCACCGTCCTTCGCCCCTGCACCATTCTCGGCCCCACCATCCGGAATTTCATCACTACCTATCTGAGCTTGCCCGTGATCACCACCCTCCTGGGATATGACCCGCTGGTGCAGTTCGTCCACGAAGAAGATGCCCTGGACGCCTACCGCCTGGCGGTGGAACGCGACTGCCGGGGAGTCTTTAACATCGTCGGACGCGGGGTTCTGCCCCTGAGCACCATCGTCAAGCTTTCGGGCAAGGTCAAGGCTCCCATCCTGCACGCTTTTGCCTACCCGATGGTTGAAGGCCTGTGGCTGGCCCAGGTCGGGATAGCTCCCGCCGCCTACCTGGATTACATCAGGTATCTGTGGGTTGCCGACGGCAGTAAGGCCCGGAAGGAACTGGGTTTCTTCCCGAAATATTCCACCAAGGAAAGCCTGGAAGCCTTCCTGGGCATCCAGCGGCTCCGGGCCATCCACCTGGTGGAATGAACACCTTCCGCCGGGAAAGGGAAAACACATGGACAATCCGAATATCCTCGGTAATGATCCGCTGAAAAAAAACGGGCCGGAAGGCAAACCGGCTCAGAACCAGGGCCTGAAGCTGCAGCTGCTCAATCCCCTCGCGGAGACGAAAACAGCCGCCGGTGCCCGTCCCCGGGTGAGGGACGATTTTCTGGACAACGGTTTTGTTTCCCCGCCCCGCCCGAAAAAATCCCGGAAGCGGCTTCGAAAAGCCGCCGTCCGCATCCAAAAACTGGACGAGGCGGTGGACCAGAGGATCCATCTGATCGAAAACCGGATTGACAACTCGTTCGAAAGCCTGGAAAAAGGGATGGAAGAAATCCTGCAGCGGCTGAACGTGCCCGCCCCGGAGCTGGGAGACCTGGAAGAAAACCTGAAAAAAGCGGTGGAAAATTACGAGCAGAAATTCGAATCGGTGATCGGCAAAATCGAAACCTCGCTTCCCCGGGCCAAAGAAAGAAAGGCCGTAATTTCCAGGATTAAAGCCCCCCTCGAGAAAGGGCAGAAAATACTGCAGCCTTCCTTCTACCGTGATCTCTGGCGGAAATTTTCCATGCGCGGGACCGGGGACGAAGTGGATGAATTCGGACTGGACACAGTCTTTGAAGACCGGATCAAGCCCCTGTTCGATTTTCTCTACAACAAGTGGTGGCGGGTGGAGGCGGAAGGCATCGCCAACATCCCCGACTCCGGGCGGGTCCTCCTGGTCGCCAATCATTCCGGCACCCTACCTTTCGACGGGGCCATGATTAAGCTGGCGGTCCGGAACTACCATCCCACCCGGCGCGAGGTCCGCCCTTTGGTGGAAAATTTCGCTTATTATTTCCCCTTTATCGGGAATTTCATGGCCCGGACCGGAAGTGTGCGCGCCTGCCAGGAGAATGCCATCCGGCTCCTGGAAAAGGACGAGGTGGTCATCGTTTTTCCGGAGGGAATCAAGGGGCCAACCAAGTATTACAAGGAGCGCTACCGGCTCCAGCGTTTCGGCCGGGGCGGGTTCGTGCGCCTGGCGCTCAAAACTCATTCCCCGATCATCCCGATCGCGGTGGTCGGATCCGAAGAAATCTATCCGATCATGGCCCGCGTCGATTTCATCGGCAAGGCCCTCGGGTTCCCGATTTTCCCGATTACCCCCACCTTTCCCTGGCTCGGTCCCCTGGGCGTGGTTCCCCTTCCTTCCAAATGGCACATCCGCTTCGGCACCCCGATCCATCTGGATGAACATCCGCCCGACGCGGTCGACGACCAGATCCTGATCAACCAGATCTCCGAAAAAATCCGTACCCAGATCCAGGACATGGTTTACGAGCTTCTGAAAAAGCGGAAATCGACCTGGCGGGGTTAAAATCAGTCGCCGGTAGCAGGTAACAGGTAACCAGTTAAAAACCAAACAAACTAAAAATATTTATTTTCTTAAATAGAAAAAACCCCAAAGCCAAACACTTTGGGGTTTTTATATTTACTGGTTATTGGCTACTGGCTACTTGCTAATTGTTACCTGCTACCTGCTACTTGTTACTGTTTTAAACTATCTTCCCCGGCCTTTTCCGCCATTCGAGAAATTCCTTCTGCTTTTCTTCGTAGCCCTCCCGGCCCATCATCCCGAAGGTGAGCTTTTTCCCTTCCTCCACCCCGGGCTGATCGAACGGGTCAATCTGGAAAAGCGCCCCCGCGAAGGCGGTGGCCACCTCGAGCAGGTAAAAATATTCCCCCAGGTGAGCGGCCGAGAGCCGGGGAAAAACCAGCTTGCAATTCGGCCTCCCGGCGTTGGTCAGGGACATTTCGGTGGCCTCCTGCTCGGCCCGGATCAGGGAATTCAGGGTTTTTCCCTGCAGGTAGGAAAAACTCGGGAGGCTGATTCCCGCGTTCGGGATCTCGACTACCGTCCGGTAATCGTTGACCGCCAGAAAGCAGACGACCTTGTCCCCAGGTCCCTCGATATAGAGCTGGAGCTGGGAGTGCTGGTCGGTCACCCCCACGGCCCGGACGGGGGTCTGCCCGGCGGAGATCACCTCTCCGCTAGTGGAAACCCTCTTCCCCAGGCTTTCCGCCCACAATTGCCGGAACCAATCCGCCGCCGGGATCAGCAGGTCGGAGTAAGGCCAGAAAATCACCATTCCCCTGCCCTTGCGGCTGGAGAGGAATAAAAGAATCGCGAAAAGCAGAGCCGGGTTCTGGAAAAGATCGGTTGACCGACAGCGTTTATCCATCTCCCGGGCCCCCGCCAGGACCTCGCCGATATCGATCCCGTCCATGGCGGCCGGAAACAGTCCCACCGGGCAAAGCACCGAGAATCTCCCCCCCACCCCGTCGGGGAAAGGCAGGGTTCTCAACCCGTCCTCTTCGGCCAGGCGGCGCAGGTCTCCCTTCTTCGGATCGGTAATCGCCACTACCCTTTCCCGGTACCCGCCCGGGCCGAAACGGCTGATCAGCCTTTCCCTCACCACCAGGAACTGGGCGGCTGTCTCCGCGGTAGACCCGGACTTGCTGACCACGCTGAAAATGGTTTTCTCCAGGTCGAGTGAATTCAGCAGCCGGGAAAATGAATCCGGGTCCACGTTCTCGGGGAAAAACACGGAGGCCTCCCGGTGGTTCCCCCCGGACCCGGCCAGGGCGGACACCAGGGCGTTGCCTCCCAGGGAGGAACCCCCGATCCCGAGATTGACCAGGGTGGAAAAACGGCCGGCACATTCCCCGGCCAGGCTGTTAACGGATTTCGCGTACTCATCCCGGTAGGGAAGCTCCCGGAAGGGAAGCCGTTTAGCCTCCGCCTCCGTGACGATTTTCTCCGCCGGGCCGGCAAACTTCTTGATTTCCTCTTCGGAAATGCCGGCTTTTTCGCCCACCCCGCCGGTCAACAGATTGGTAAAGTCAAAAATCAGCGGCATTTTGGACCTCCTTGGGTGTTTATTGTAGCGGAACGTCCCTAATTGAAAAAGGCTTAGAAAATCTTTCTGCGGCAAGACCGGGGGTCATTTTATTGATTTTCGTAGGGGAGGGCCTTGTGCCCTCCCGGAAAAACGATTCTTCGGGCGGGGATAAACCCCGCCCCTACTATGGGGAGCGATTATCTCCATCACCCTGTCCGATTCGTTGCCCATTGCGCTTTTTTTCTTTGGGTCATCCTGAGTGGGACGAAGGATCTCCATTAATATTCGAGATTCTCAGAATGACAATATCGGCCGGATTGAGTGCAAGTTGTCCCATTACAAAAAAAGGCCGGGGATCCAAAGATCCCCGGCCTCAATAAAACCTGCAGATTAGAATTGGTACTTAAGGGGTCATTTATTTGAACGCCCCGCAATTCACGAATGCAGGAACTGTTCCCGCCGGAAGCGCCCCTCCGACCAGATCGATATAAGTCCGCGTTGACTGGCCAATGGTCGATTCTTCCACTCCTTTAGCCCAGTCCGTGATCACGTAGTTGACGCATTTCCAGAGGGCGTAGTTGTCGGCAGTTGTATGATTGGCATCTTCCGCGGTCTGCACCGCTGCCGGAAGCTTGGTCAGGTCGATTGAGAGCACGCCGTTGAGGGAGGCATCACCCAGAGCCACATAAATCGTGCCTTTGGTCGGGATGATGGGCCACTTGTCGGTGGAAAGCTTGGCGCAGGCCTTGGGAGCTATGCCGTCAGCCCCGATTGAGGTGATCTCGGCAATCCCGGCGAAGTGAGCTCCGTCCGCTGTCGCATAATAAGAATTGCTGCAGTAGGCTTCGGTACAATCGGTTGACTCCACCTCAATCGCCAGGCAGCTTGAACCGGTCCCCGGCAGGGTAGTGGCCTTGTCGCAGGCGAAGGTCTTCGTGATATCCCGGAGCGGCTTGTTGTAAAGGTTCTTGACATTGATCGTGAGAAGCCCGTCCGGGATCGTGGGAAGCGTGGGATCGAGAGCAGTGATCACCGGATTGATCTCGGCGGTGGTGATCAGGGCGCCGCTGTTAATGGAAGCTTCCGCCTTGACCAGAAGGACATCCAGGTCCGGAATAATCCGGCCGAGAGGATCCATGAGCATCGGGGTCAGGGCCAGGATGGTGCTGTTGGTCAGGTTGAGATCCACGGTAATGCCGGTCGCCGTAGCGTCCAGGGTAATCCCGGCCATGCTGCTGAGCAAGGTTTTAAGCGAATTGAGGGTGCTGAGCATGCTCGTCGTGTCCATCTTAATTTCGACATGCACCGCGGCGTTGATGAAAAGCTGGTCGCCGGCGTTAATCGCCGCGTCGCTCGAAATCAGGCAGGCCACATCCTGGCAGGCCGCGGCAGTCGGAACGGCGGTCGCGATGATGTCGGCATCGAGTTCCCGGAGGGCTTCAATGGCCGCGGTGAACTTGCTCGGGACATCTCCCATATTCGTGTTCCAGCGGGCGGCGCTCTTAGTCAGGAGCGTGGGGTTGTCGGCCAGGAGCCAGCCCAGGCCCCGAAGGGCCTTGACAACGTCGGTACTATTATCGCCGCTGGTCAGGCCGGTGAGCAGATCCATCAGGCCCGAAAGATTACTCATGGCCGAGGTCAGGTCGATGGTCAGGTCGTGGGCGGCGATAAACTCGATGACGCCGACGCCGGCGTTGGCCACTATCCGGACCAGCCGGGCTTCCACGGCTCCGGCTTTGCCCTGGACGTCAACCTTGATGTAATACTGCCCGCCCGAGGTGCCGAGGACGATCGGGACTTTGGGAAAAACCGTCGGGTCCGTGGATACGGTGTAGCCATTGGCGATCACCGCGGCGGCTTCGGAATCCATAAGCACGAGCTTGGCTTTAATCGGGTCGACCATGGAGCCGAGCATGGACCAGAGATCCACGCCGGTCGCCTGGGTTTCGACACTGGTCATTGAGGTCAGGCTCATGACCATCCCGATCAGGGAGTCGACATCCTTAACCAGGCTCTGCAGATCGGTCACCATCAACCCGTACTGGGCTTCGCCGTAAAGAGGATCGGTGGAAGGAACGGCAGAGAGAAAGACCTTGGCATCGCTGCCCGAATTCAGGGCGATCAGCTTGAGGCCGGCATCCCTGTTCTCCTGGGCGGTATTCTTGGTCGCGTCGCAATTTGCGATGATATCCGCCACCACCCCGCTGTCAATGGCGGTCTGGCACTTTCCGCCAGAAGAACTGCCGCCACCACAACTGAACGAAAAAACGGAAAGACCGGCGGCTAAAGCAATTGTTAAAAACCCCAATAAGTACTTTTTCATCCCTTTCACTCCTCCTTTCAAAATAATTAAATTAAAGGAAATTCTAATGTTTGGGAATTTTTCCTACAGGTAAATCCTCGACACCCCCTTTCCTATATAATTAATTATAACTTACTATTTTAAAAAGTAATATGCCCTTCGAAGAAAAAATTGTCAAGTGTTTTTGATCACCCTTATTGAAAATACGTAGTTAAAATATCAATTCAACTAAGCCATTGACCCTATATTTCGCTTTTTCCGCTTCCGCCGGTCTTTCCGCTTCATTTAGCCGATACTAGGTTCGTTAAAAACAGCATGGTAATCGGGCGATCGGCGATTCCCCTGACCTTCATTTCCCTTTTGAACATCCTCTGGACCAGGGACTTTCCCGCTTCATCCCAGATCCAGGGCAGACCGGCTACCAACCTGATCCCGGAAAGTTCGAGGATCACGTCCGAGTTGGCGATAATCCTGACCTTGGCTTTGGGATCGGCTCCGTTCTTCACGATCAGCCGGCCGTCCCCGAAACTCAGGGTGATTATCACCTCGGCGTCCGGGGCTTCGATCACCACCTTGGACTTGAGCCGGTTCAGGAGATTAAATGGAATCACCTTGCGGGGATTGCGCTCCAGATTCTCCTTGATGAGGTCGGACAGCATTACTCCGAAACCTGCGGTCTCCTCCCCATCCGGCAGAACTATTTCCGGTGGTTTTTTTGAAAACATTCATATTTCCTTGAACACATTATTTACACAGGTAGCCGCAACCTTCTGGTTGAGCCATTTTCGCAGGCTGAAGCCTGCGGCTACAATTTCTTTGAGCTTTGACCTTTGACCTTATTTCTTATTAATTTTCTTTATAAGATCTTCCGCCTGCCGTTTATACAGCCTGTCATCCGGCATAAAATCAGGCTCCAGTGGGGCATTCAGGATGAAATTAATTTCTTCCCTGGCTTTTTCTTTATCCTTATCCTCGAAGTAAGCCTCGGCCAGGAACAGATGATTGACCAGGTGCTGCGGTGCGATCTCGATGGATTTTCTGTAATACTCATAGCACTTTTTCCTGTCCCCGCCGAGCAGTCCCGGCACTTCGCAATAAACCTTGCCGTTAACCCGGTAATAACCTCCGTTAAGGTATTTCTCGTCCAGGTCCTTCACCTTGTTAAGTTCCTGCCGGATGGGCTTGATCAGGGAAAGGCTCTTGATTATCCCCTTGGCCTTGCCGTACTCGGCCCAGTTCACCGCCAGCCAGTAATGGGCCCCCGGTTCCTTGTCATTTATCAGAATGGCATTTTTGGCGGCTTCCACCCCTTTGTCATGAAAGGTCATCTTGTCTTTATTCTCGGCGGAATTCTTTCCGATCCACCAGTAACAGTTGGCGATCCGGACCGCGGCCCCGACATCGTCGGGCTTCAGCTTGAGCACCTCCTTGTAAGTATTAATGGCTTCCAGGGCTTTATTCAGGTCGCCCCGCTCGGCCCAGAGGGCGTCGGCTTTCTGCTTCAACTCATTCAGCCCCTGCTGGTTTTGCGCAGCGGCGGGTCCCGAGAATAATAACAACCCGGCCATAGCCAACAAGACAACAGCGATGAATTTCTTCATTTTTCTCCTCCTTCTATGGCTTTTATTACTGGTTATCGATCGCCCGAAATAATCCCTCTGGGTATGTTTCGCAGGCTCAGGCCTGCGGTCGCCAACCCGAAACCCGAAACCATAAACTCGAAACTGCCTTTTATTTGCTCGCTCTTTCCAGCAGCCAGTCACCCGTTTTCTTCCAAACCCACTTGGGAGCGTTGCTTCCCATGGTGAGATCGAGATGCCCCCAGTGAACCCCTGTCTTCTTCCGGTCCAGGTGGCTCAGCGTTTTATCCTTGGCCGGGATCAGGTCAAAACCGGGTTTGACCGACGATAAAGGCGCCAGCCGATCCCAGTCCCCGGTGAAGAAAAGTGATGGAACCCGGATTTTTTTCATTCTTTCCAGGTAATTTATCTTACGGTCGGAGCTGACAAATACGCCTTCGGTGGCCCAGACCGTCATCTGTTTGAGAATCCCGGGTGCGATATTGCCGAAGCCCTTTCCCAGGATCATCCGGACATCCCGGGGAAAAACATTGCGGAAATGCCAGGGATGCAGGGGAACCAGCGATTCGACCGGGCTCTGCATGAGGGGAAAACCCATCAGCGCCGCCCGGCCGACCACTCCCAGGGGGAAAAAAGGAAGAAGCTCCGCGTACGTCAGCCGTCCTTTCAGGAGAAACGGGCGGTTGGCCCAGAAAGGCACCTTCATGGCCAGGGACCCTTTTCCCAGGAGGGTCGGGCCGCCCAGGGTGACAAAACCCCGGATCAGTTTCTGATGCCCGGGCACGAAGGCGTAGGTCATCATCCCCCCCAGGCTGTGCCCTCCGAGAAAAACCTTGCCGGCTCCGGTTTCGTTCAGCACATATTCAACCGTGCTTTTCAGGTCACGGTTCACCATCGTGTCAAAATCCCAGCGATAAGGGAGGTACCTGGTCAACCGGGAACCGTTCCGGCGGGAAAGGCCCATGCCGCGCACCTCCAGCATCCAGGTATCCACTCCCCGGCCGGCCAGGTACTGGGCAAAGCCCCGGTATCCCAAGTCCCAGGTGCGGCGGTCCTGACCGATGCCGTGAATGAAAATCATCGGCTCCCGGCCGGGAGGAAGAGAATCCGGTTTCCGGCGGGTCAGGGTCAGGGGAAAGCCATCCTGGGTTTTGATCCGGGAATGGATTTCCAACGTAGAGATATTTTCTGCCGATGGTTTAGCTGTTCGATTTCTCAACGTCTTACTATTGTTTTTTTTCTTGCTGCATACTGCTTACTGTCTACTCCCTACTTTTCTTACTGCGGCGTATAAATCACCGCCAGGATCTTGGCCGGTTTCCCGCCCGCGCAGCGCACCCGGTGGGGAATAGTGGAATCGTAATAAATGCTGTCCCCGCCCGAAAGCACGTCGGTGTGATTGCCAAGCTGAACCTCCATTTCGCCCTCGAGCACGAACACAAACTCTTCCCCTTCATGAGCGGAAAGGCCTTCTTCTCCGGCGGCGGCGCTCCGGGGCTCCAATGAAACCAGGAACGGCTCCATCTGGCGGTCTTTTTTGCCGAAGCCCAGGGATTCGTAGGAGTAACCGTAATTAACCCCTTCCTTGGAAGCCACCCGGGAAATCTTCTTCCGCTCATCTTTCCGGACAATGGTAAAGGGCTCTTCCGGGCCCGCCTCGCCTTTTTCGTCCTGGAATTCGGAGAAAAAATAACCCAGCTTTACTTTGAGAGCCCGGGAGATCTTGATCAGAATCCCCAGGGGGGGAGAGACCAGGTGATTCTCAATCTGGGAAATTACCGAGGGAGAAAAGCCGATCCTCTTTCCCAGGTCCTCCAGGGAAATTCCTTCATCCTCCCTGAGCCTTTTGATTTTTTCCCCGACCCTCATCTCTCCATTTGACATGTTTCCCCCTTCTTAAAAATCAAAACGTAAAATCAAAATATTTAAATTCGAGTCACTGGAGCTTGGGATTTTTGACTTTCCTCTCTTTATCCGCGTTCCGGATTTTTCCTTCTGTTACCGGTCACTTGCGACCGGCTGTTTTATTTAATCTTTTTTATTTCCTCGGCGCCCACACGCAGCGCTTTCAGGTAAAGGTCCCGGTATTTTTCGAAATTCCGGCCCAGCACCTTGGGAAAGACCTTCTCAATATCCCCGGTTCCCACGACGGCAATCAGTTCCACCAGGGCGCCCAGACCCATGATATTCATCAAACGTTCATCCCCGATTTCTTGGGCCAGGGCGTTCAGGGCCACCGGCAGCACCCTGACTTCTTTCCGTTCGACGCGGTAATCCGGGACCAGGGTACTGTTGACAATCACCGTGCCCCCCGGTTTGACCCGGTTTTTGAAACGTTCGAAGGAATCCCGGTTAAAAGCCACCAGGATCTCCGGGAAACCGATCACGGGGGAACCGATCGCCTCGGTGGAGATCACCACGGTGCAGTTGGCCGCCCCGCCCCGCATCTCCACCCCGTAGGAAGGCATGTAAGTAACCAGGTAGCCCCGGTCCAGGGCCGCCAGGGAAAGAGCGTTGCCGATCAGCATCACCCCCTGCCCCCCCGAACCGGAAAATATTATGTCGGTGTAAAAATTATCCACGATTTGTTTTAACTTTTCTCGCCTTTCGCGCTTTTCTCGCTTTTCTCGCTATTTTTTACAAATGATCTGTTTCTTTCTTTTCCTTGAAAATCCCCAGCGGATAGTAAGGAATCATCTCCTGTTCGACCTTCCGGGCCGCCTCCACTGGGGAGAGTCCCCAGTTGGTCGGGCAGGCCGAAAGGAATTCCACGAAGGAAAAACCCAGGCCGCGGATCTGGGTCTGGAAAGCCTGGAAAAGGATTTTCTTGGCCCGGCGCAGGTTGGCGATCTTGTCAACCGCGACCCGGGCCGAGAACGCCACCCCCTCCAGGGGAGCCAGGAACTCCGCCATCCGGATGGGGTAACCGTCATTTGAGAAGTTCCGCCCGTAGGGGGTGGTCGCGGTCTTCATTCCTAAAAGCGTAGTGGGCGCCATTTGCCCCCCCGTCATTCCATAAATGGAATTGTTGACGAAGATTACGGTTATGTTTTCTCCCCGGTTGGCGCAATGGATGATCTCCGACATCCCGATCGCGGCCAGGTCCCCGTCCCCCTGGTAGGTGAAGACAAAGCGGTCCGGCAAAACCCTCCGCACCCCGGTGGCCACCGCGGGGGCCCGGCCATGAGGGGCTTCCACGGTGTCCACATCGATGTAATTGTAGAGGAATACGCTGCATCCGACCGAGGATACCGCGATGGTTTTTTTCCGAAGGCCGTAGAAGTTCAGGGCCTCGGCCGTCAGGCGGTGGATCAGGCCGTGATGGCATCCCGGGCAGAAGTGGGAAGGGATATCGATCAGCTCGGGAGGCCGGGAGAAAACCTGTTTCAACGGAATCTCCTTTCCATCTCGCCCGCGATCTCCTCCAGGGACGGCAGGGATCCAGCCCCGGGGGACCGGAAATAAAGCTCGATCCCCGTCCCGGGCCGGGCCGACAACCGGACGTCGTCCACCATCTGCCCGGTGTTCAGTTCCACCACCAGGATTTTTTTCACCCGGGCGGAGAGCTTCTGGATCGGTTCCACCGGGAACGGGTAGAGCGTAATCGGCCGGAGCAGGCCGGCCTTGATCCCCTGCTTCCGCGCCATCCGGATGGAAGACTTGGCAATCCGCGCGATAATGCCGAAAGCGATCACGATAAAATCCGCGTCTTCGGTCATGAATTCCTCCCAGCGAGGCTCCCGGCGTTCGATCTCATGATATTTATCCAGCTGTTTCAGGGTCTGTTTCTCGAGTTCGCCCTCCGCCAGGAAAAGGGACTTTAGGAGCCGGGAGGCCCTCCCGTCAGCCCCGGTCAGTGCCCATTCCGGGAGAGGTGCCGGGGGCAAAGGCTCCCGGCGAACAACCTGTTCCTTCATTTGCCCGATCACGGCGTCCGCCAGGATCATCACCGGGGTACGGTATTTGAAGGCCAGGTCAAAGGCCAGGAAGGCCAGGTCGTACATTTCCTGTGGAGAACCGGGAGCCAGCACCGGCGTGCGGTAATCTCCGTGACCGCCGCCGCGCGTCGCCTGGAAATAATCACCCTGGGATGGGGCAATTCCCCCGAGGCCCGGGCCGCAGCGGGAAACGTTCACGATCAGGCCGGGGATCTCGCTCCCGGCCATGTAGGAAATCCCTTCCTGCATCAGGGAAATCCCGGGGCCGGACGAAGAAGTCATGACCCGCGCCCCCAGCGCCCCGGCCCCGAGCAGCATATTGATCGAGGCGATCTCGCTTTCCGCCTGGAGAAACCGCCCGCCGACCTTGGGAAGTTCCCGGGAGAGATATTCCGGGATTTCGCCCTGCGGCGTGATCGGATAACCGAAGTAATACCGGCATCCGGCTTCAATTGCCGCCATCGCCAGGGCCTCGTTGCCCCGGGTGAATATTTTTTTATCCTCGTTTTCCGCCATCAATCCGGTCTCTGGTTTTTAGTTTTTGGTTTCTGGTTTCTGGTTTCTAGTTTTCTGGTTTTTAATTTCCTGTTTCTGACTTCCGGCTTTTCGCTTTATCCTTTGAGCTTTCAGCTTTGAGCTTTTACCCTCTGCTCTTTGCTCTTTGTGCTTTGCTTTTAGTTCTTGGCTTTTGGCTATTTGCCCTCTGCTCTATGCTCTATGCCCTATGCTCTTATTACCTCCACACCTCAATCACCACATCGGGGCACATCTCCGCGCAGGACGAACATCCGGTGCATTCGCCCTCCCCCCGGCTCTGGACGTAATAATAGCCATTCAGGTTGCGTTTATCCCCGATCGATAAAAATTTCTTGGGGCAGGCCTCGAGGCATAAACCGCAGCCCTTGCATCGTTCAATATTTATCACCACCTTGCCCATGATTATCCCCGGTTCTGTTTGCCTTTCCGGTTTTTTTCCTGCTATCTGCGGCCGGTTCCCCGGCGCTTTTTAAACCTATCGTAAAAAGAAATCCATTAAAGTTGAACCGTCTTCAATCATAATCCCGGACCGCTCCGCGGCCGATTCATCATAAGGTAATCCCGATCCCGAAGATTTTCCACCCGGCAGCATCGCGAAAGGAACCGGTTCCTCCGAATGGGTTTTCAAAACCAGCGGGGTCCGATGGTCGATCACCAGGAGGATCTTGACCGGCTCCCCTCCCGGCAGCTTCGGTGCCCCCTGCCAGCCTTCCAGGGCGTCCAGGGCCTTTTTCACGATTTCCCGGTCGAAATCCTCAATCGCCTGGATTTTCAGTTCCAGTTTCCCGGTATGGGCCGCCTCATCGGGAGCTTCCACGTGAATATAGGCAAAATTATCTTCTGCCAGTATCCCCAGCGCCGCTTCCAGCTTTCCGCGGTAGTTGGTATCCAGATAACCGGTGGCTCCCGGCACCACGACTGTTTTTAAGCCTGCCAGGCGAGCGATCCCCCGCACCAGGTCCACCGCGGAAATCACCCCGCCGGTCAAGCCGAATCTTTCCCGGAAACCGGGAAGCGCGGGCGCGGTTCCCTGTCCCCAGATCCAGATGCAGTTGGCGGGAGTCTGGCCATGAGACCTTCTCTTTACGTTGACCGGATGTTCGGCCAGGATTTTCAGCGATTTTTCCATCATCGGCACGAGCAACTCGCTCCCGTTCCCCCGGGGCAAATGAACCCCGATCCTTTTTCCCGTGATGTCATGGGGAGGAACGGTGACCAGGCCCGGGAAAGACCCCTGGACCACCAGGAGATTCCGGTAACTGGTGCCGGGGAAAAAGCGGATCCGGGATTCCCCCAGTTTCTGGTTGACGGTCAGAATGAGGTCTTTTCCCTCTTCGGACGGGATGTGCCCGGCGGAAAAATCCTCCATGATCAGATCATCGAATTTTTCCCCGGATAGAACCGGGACCGGTTTCTTTCCGGAAAGAAAAACCAGGTTGGTCCGGAAAGAGGTTTCCCCCGGGGAAAGAAACACCCCTAGCGCCGCGGCCTCCAGGGGTGACCGGCCGGTATAATACTTTCGGGGATCATATCCCATCAGGGAAAGACTGCCCACGTCGCTTCCCGGGGGAAAACCGGGAGGAATGGTCCGGACCATCCCCAGGACTCCCCGTTCCGCCAGGAAGTTCATGGCCGGGGTCCGGGCGGCCTGGAGCGGTGTCCGCCCGCCCAGTTCTTTCACGGCATAATCTCCCATGCCGTCACCATGTAAAACCAGGTATTTCATCTTTAAATAATGACCGATTTAAATCAGTCAATTCAATATCATAATGCCGGGATTAGGAAAAACGCGTTGAATTATTATAAAAGGAGCTTTATTAAAGAAATCCTATCCGCGTAAAAAGGCGGCGGAGGGAAGCCGCCCCTGACTTTTCCGGCTACCTAACCACCCAACCACTATTTTTTTCCTGTAATTCGGCCACCTGACCCTTGCCACCGGCAATCGATCTTTATTCCAGATTTTTTTCGATCCGGATAAAACAGGTGGGGTCCCGGACCACGTCCATCCGGTCGATGACCGCGACCGCCGCTCTCAGGTTTTTCTCCAGGGCTTCATGGGTCAGGAGAAAGATCGGCACCTTGGCGCCGGCCATTCTCCCTCTCTGGAGAAACGAAGCGATACTGATGTTATGCCGGCCCAGCACCCCGGTAATCCGGGAAAGCACCCCGGGGCGGTCCACCACGGAAAACCTCAGGTAATAGCCCATGAGAATCTCCTTAATGTCCCGGACCCGGACGTCTTTAATCTGCGTGTCGGGCAAAGACCGTCCGGGGATCCCCGTGTTCACCCCCGAGAGCTTCTGCCGGGCGATGCTGATCAGGTCGGATAAAACCGCGGTGGCGGTGGGCATCATCCCGGCGCCCCGGCCGTAAAGCAGGTTCGGGCCCAGGGCCTCCCCCACCACGTAAATCGCGTTGAAAACATCCTTGACGTCGGCCAGCAGGCTGTCCGCCCGAATCAGGGTGGGATGCACCCGGGCCTCTATCCCCTTTGGCCCCTGGTCCTTGGCGATGGCCAGCAGTTTGATCCGGTAACCGAATTCCCGGGCGAATTCCACGTCCAGGGGACTGATCCTGGTAATCCCCTCGGTATATATCTGATTCAGCTTGATCCTCACCCCGAAAGCCAGGGTGATCAGGATCGCCAGTTTGTGCGCGGCGTCAATCCCCTCCACGTCCAGGGTCGGGTCCGCCTCCGCATAGCCCTTTTCCTGGGCCCGCTTAAGCACGTGTTCAAACCTGCTCCCCTCGTCCGTCATTTTCGAGAGGATATAATTGGAAGTCCCGTTGATGATCCCCAGCAGGGAGCGGATCTTATCCCCGGCATAGGCCTCGCGGAGAGCCCGGATGACCGGGATTCCCCCTCCCACGCTGGCTTCGAAACCAACGCTGACCCCGTTTTTCTCGGCGGCGCGGAAGATCTCGTCTCCCGCGGTGGCCAGCAGGGCTTTATTCGCGGTCACCACCGACTTGCCCCTCCGGATGGCCTCCAGGACAAACCGGCGGGCCGGCTCAACCCCGCCCATCAATTCCACCACGATGTCAATTTCCGGGTCGGCCAGGATGTCCTCCACCCGGGTGGTGAGGATCTGCGGGTTGACCTTCACCTCTCTTTTGCGTTTGAGATCGAGATCGGCGATCCGGGCCAGGACCAGGTCGGCGTTGAGCCGGGCTTTCAGGCCCCGGGCGTTTCCCTGGATCAGCTTGACCACGCCGGTCCCGATGGTGCCGAATCCGATCAGCCCGATTTTGACTTTATTCTTCGACATTATTTTTCATTATCCTTCCGATCCCGCGCACCGCCTGCCGGATCCGATGTTCGTTCTCCACCAGGGCGAACCGGACGTAACCTTCCCCGTATTCCCCGAACCCGACTCCCGGGGCCACGGCCACCTTGGCCTCCTTGAGCAGCAGCTTGGTGAATTCCACCGATTTCATCTCCCGAAACGGTTCCGGGAGCTGGGCCCAGACAAACATGGTCCCGAGCGGGGGCTTGATCTGCCAGCCGACCCGGCCCAGGCCCTGAACCAGGACGTCCCGGCGCTGGCGGTAGATTTCGGTGGCTTCGCTGACCATCGCGTCCCCCTCTTTCAGGGCCTTGATGGCCGCGATCTGGATGGGCGCGAAGACCCCGTAATCGATGTAGCTCTTGATCCGGGTCAGGGCGTTGACCAGGTCGGAATTCCCCACGCAGAAACCCACCCTCCAGCCCGGCATCGAGTAACTCTTGGAAAGGGTGAAAAACTCGACCGCCAGTTCCTTGGCCCCGGGGACCTGGAGGATGCTCGGGGCCCGGTAGCCATCGAAGCAGATATCGGCGTAGCACAGGTCGTGGATCACCAGGATCCCGTTCTCCCGGGCGAAATCCACGACCCGGTTGAAAAAATTCAGGTCCACCACCATGGTGGTGGGATTATTGGGGAAGGAAATCACCAGGAGCTTGGGCTTGGGCCAGGAGAGGCGGGTCGCCTGCTGGAGCTCCTCGAAGAAATCCCGGTCCCCGGTGAGAGGAATGGATCGGACATCCGCGCCGGCGATCACCGCGGAGTAGTAATGAATGGGATAGGTGGGGTTGGGAACCAGGACCGCGTCCCCGTGGGAAAGCACAGCCAGGGCGATGTGGGTCAGACCCTCCTTGGAGCCGACCGTAACCACCGCTTCCTTGTCTGGATCGAGGTAAACGTCAAAGTGCTTCCGGTACCACTCGCAGATCGCGGCCCGGAGATTGGGAATGCCCCGGGAAGCGGAATAGCGATGGTTCTTGGGAATGTCGGCCGCCTCCTTCAGCTTGTCGACTACGAACTGGGAGGTCGGGAGATCGGGATTTCCCATCGCGAGGTCGATGATATCCTCTCCGTCCCTCCGGGCTTTTATCTTCAGTCCGTCAATCACCCCCAGCACATAGGGCGGCAATCTCTTCATCTTCTCGAATTCCATCTTATTCCTCCTCCATTAATTTGGATGATTTTCAGTAAATTTTCAACAAGTTTTATTCTCGGACGTCTTCAATTTTCAGAAAAAAGGTCGCCCTTGCCTGGGAAGCAAGGGCGACCTGGCCGAACCTACGGTTAAGAAAAACCTACTCAATCCCTGTTTATCAATGAGCGATGATCCTACCCTCTTTCTTTATTTCTATCTCTTTTTTTCTGCCTACTGCCTACTGCATACTGCTTGTTTTTAATATTACTGTGTCATCTTCACGTCCACCGGGATAAGTTTCTGAGCCGTGGTCCCGCTGGTCCCATCACCGGCCTGGCCGTAATAATTATTCCCCCAGCATTTCAGCGAGCCCGTGCTTAACCGGATGCAGCTGAAATAAAATCCGACGGAAATTTGGGAAATCCCCGCGGAAAGACCGTTGGGAGATACAGGGGTATAGCTGCCCGTCGTGGAATTGTTCCCGAGTTCGCCGTCATTGTTATAACCCCAGCATTTCATCCCGCCCGCGGTCAGGAGGGCGCAAGCATGCAAAGCTCCCGTGGATACGCTGGTCACCCCGCTGGTCAGGCTGGAAACGGCAGCCGGGGTTTTGCTGCAGGGATCGCTCCCGTTGCAATATTCCGGGCCGAGAGAGTTGAAAACACCCAGCTGGTTTTCATCGTTAGCTCCCCAGCATTTCACCCCGCCGCTGATCACCGCGCAGGTGAAATACCCGTCCGCGCTGGCGGAGACCAGGGTGGCCCCGCTGGTGATCCCGGTCACGTTCACCGGGTAAGTACTGTCGGTCGTGCTCCCATTACCCAGCTCGCCCCAGTTATTCTGCCCCCAACACTGGATGGACCCTCCGGAGATCAGCACGCAAGTATGGTCCAGGCCGGCGGAAACCGCGGTGGCCGTGCCCGACAGCCCGACGACATTCACCGGGGTCTGGCTGCAGGCGATATCATTGGTTCCATCGTTACAAGTCTGGGGCCCGCTCGCGCTTCCATTCCCCAGCTTTGCATATGTGTTTTCACCCCAGCACTTCACCCCGCCCGCGGTCATCAGCGCGCAGGTGTGATGACTGCCCGCGGAGATATTCGCCACCCCGCTGGTCAGGCCGGTCACATTGACCGGAACCGAACTCGCGGTCCTGCTCCCGTTGCCCAGTTGGCCGTAAACGTTGCTGCCCCAGCACTTCACTCCGCCCGCGGTAGTCAGGGCGCAGGAGTGATAACCGCCGCTGACCACCTTGGAAACACCGGTAAGTCCGGAGACATCCACCGGGGTCGTGCTGCAGGCCAGGGTATTGGTTCCATCATTGCAGGTTTGGGGACCCGAGGAGCTGCCGTTCCCCAGGCGCCCGGCATCGTTGCAGCCCCAGCACTTTACCCCCCCGTCGCTGGTCACCGCGCAGGAATGATAACCGCCGGCGCCCAGGAAGCCGGCCGTCCAGGCGCTTCCCCCGCCGGAGGTAATGGTAATGGAAGCAGAGTTGGAGTAACCCGAGTTCCCATATGTGTTATATGCGTAAACCCGGTAATAATAAGTGCTGCCGGCGACGACACCTGATGAATCTGTATATTGAGCAACGTTTGCGCCTAAGCTGGTCAGCGAATACCAGCTCACTCCATCGGCACTCCATTCCAATTTGAATCCGTCCTCATCGGTCGAATTGTCGGTCCAAGTCAGGTTGACCGCCGGTCCGGCGACCTGGGTGGCCGTCAGGCCGGTCGGCGCGGACGGGGTACCCGATCCCCCGCCGGTAGGATAACTCGAATAATCCTCTGGATCAGACCCGGCGATTATCTCTTCATAATTCGTATAGCCATCGGCATCGTCATCAAAATCATAGTCAAAATCGGTGGCGGCGTAGGTTATCTGGAGATTGATGTCCGCGCTCACATTCTTGGTAAGTGTAATCTCTGCCACGATCACGGGATCGGACGCGGGACCGATAAAAAACGTGATGGTGAAGGTTCTGGACCCTCCCGGGACTTCGGGGATGCTCGCGGAAGCATTCGAGCCGCTGATGGTCATAGGAAAGGTTCCGGACATCCCGGAAATCCTGACCTGGCCCTTAAGGCCGGTGATGGTCGTCTGCTGGGGATCGAGCGGAATTGATATGGTCACGGAGGGGGTAGCCCCGGTGCTGCATCCCAGCGCGCCAATAATAAAGCAAACCACCAGAGCCTGGGTCAACTGCCTGATTCTTTTTATCATTTGAGCCTCCATCATATATTTGCTTATGAACATATTACGGAAGAGGACCAGTGATTGTAACCGTGGTGGTACCGCTGTCTCTGGTGCTCCCTCCGCCCGAAGCTAGCTTATAAGCGAGAAAACTGCCTCCACCCACGACAGCCACGGAAGCAAGCACAATCAGGACAATCCAGCCGGCCCCTAATCCTTTTTTCTCGTGACCGGCCTGCGCGGCGGCGGTCTCCTGCTCCTCCGCCGGGGCCTTGGAAACGGATGCACGCTGCCGCTCCACCGACACCGCCTGCGCCGCCACCAGGCTGGTATCAACCGACATGGACGCGCCCGGATCAACCGTAACCTTCTGCACATATTCCATGAAGCCCTGCTTCTGAATCCGGACCTCGTACGAGCCCGGCTTCAGACCCGAAATCGTATTGGGCGTAGTGCCCTGATCCGTGCCGTTGATAAGAATCTTGGCCTTGTCCGGCCTCGAAGTTACAGAGAGCTTCCCCGTTTCGGGAACCTTGGGTTTCGGGGCGGGAGCGCGTTCGGCCGCCTCCACCTGCACCCCCGCCAGTTTATTGGCCACATTCTCGATGGTATCGAGAAGCTGATCCACCTCGCAGCCGCCGCAGCGGTCGGAAGACATCTGCTCGATCTCCCCGGTCTCCACGTTGGTCATCTGCGCCGAGATTATGTATGTCTGCCCCAGCTTGGTCACGTTCCCGGAAACCATCTTTTCCACCCCGAGTAACCGGCCGACCTGGACCGCGCATTCCTTGGAGGTACAGTCCTGGAGCTGAAAGCCCTGCTCCTTCAGGATCTTATCCATGTTATTGCGATCCACCACCCGGAACCTGCCGGTATTAACGAGTTTTTCCCGGAGCAGGTCCGAGAGGGAAACCCTGGCTTCCGCCGGAATAGCTTTGGCGATGTCCAGGTCCAGGACCGCGATAAACTTGGGTTTTTCCGTCTGGGCGTAAAGCGGAGGATTGATCACCATGATCAGAAAGGAAAAAGCCGTCAGCAAAGCCATGAACTTCCGAAATTCCATCATTATATACTCCTCCTCTCGAAGCTTAAGATCATTAGCGTTTACATTATTACTGAATTAGCGTAAAAATCAACAAATATTTTACAGGGAATATCCGCGCTTTCATCAGATTTATTATCAGAATCGTTTCGGATCGCCGATGCATATTATCAGTCGCTCTATTGTCGGGATAACACGGAGAAAGGACTCCACTTTCATCTTTTTGTATATCACTAAGCCGTTACTAATAATATTTTACTATCAATCAGCTTAGCCGGCAAAGAGAACGGAGCCCTTGCCTTCCCACATCTCTTTCAGCAATTCCCGGGTCAGCAGATGCCCGGCCTGGGTCAGGTTGGGATCGGTCTTGGCGAGGGCGAAAGCCTCTTTCCTGGCCGAGAGCAGAATTTTAAAATCCCGGGGAAAATCCGCGAACTGCAGAACCGGGAACCCGGACTGCCTGGTCCCCATGATGTCCCCCGGTCCCCTGATATTTAAATCCTCTTCGGCGATTTTGAACCCGTCGTTGGTGCTTTCCATCACCTTGAGTCTCCGCTCCGCCCGGGTTTCCTGGGGCTCCGCTTCCGGTTCCCCAAGAAGAGCGGGGAAAAACCTCGGCTCTTTTTCCACCGCTTCCGGCCGGGAAGGGCCGGCCCCGGACACCAGGATACAGGTGGAAGGCGCGTCCCCGCGCCCCACCCTTCCGCGCAGCTGGTGAAGCTGGGAAAGCCCGAAGCGCTCGGCATGCTCGATAATCATCAGGGTGGCTTCCGGAATATCGATCCCCACCTCGATCACGGTGGTGGCCACCAGCATCGCAATCCTGCCTTCCCGGAATTCCCGCATGATCCGATCCCGTTCCTCCCGCTTCATTCTCCCGTGCACCAGTCCCACGACATACCCGGGAAATCTTGACTTCAAATCCTCCGACATCCTGGTCGCGTCGCGCAAATCCAGTTTCTCCGACTCCTCGATCAGGGGGTAAACCACGAAAACCTGGCTGCCCTTTTTCAATTCCTCCAGCATGGCCCGGAATACTTCCGGCCGCTCCTCTTCGTTATAAACCCGGGTCTTGATCGGTTTTCGGCCGGGAGGCATCTCGTCGATCACCGAAACATCCAAATCACCGTAAAGGGTCAGGGCCAGGGTCCGGGGAATGGGAGTGGCGGTCATGACCAGAAGATGGGGAGCGCACTGGGGAAGGTTCTCCCGGGCTTTTTCCCGGAGACGGGCCCTCTGCCCCACCCCGAAACGATGCTGTTCATCGATGATGACCAGGCCCAGCCGGGGAAAAGTCAGGGGTTCCTGGATCAGGGCCTGCGTTCCCACCAGCACATTCATTTCCCCGGCCGCGGTTTTCCGATAAGTCTCCTCCCGAACCTTCCTGCTCAGGCTGCCGGTCAGCAATCCCACCTGGATCGGAAGCTGGGCAAAATATCCGGACAGGTTCCGGTAGTGCTGTTCGGCTAGGATCTCCGTGGGCGCCATCAGGGCCACCTGGTATTTTTCCTCCGCCGCCCGCAGGGAGGCCAGGGCGGCCACCACGGTTTTTCCGCTCCCCACGTCACCCTGGAGTAGGCGGTTCATCGGCCGCCCGGTCCGCAAATCCTCCTCGATCTCCCGGACCACCCTTTCCTGCGCTTTGGTGAGTGTAAAAGGCAGGGAGCCGATGAACTGATCCCGGTAAAGGCCGGTCCCCGTTATTTTGGTCCCGGGTTCCCGGCTCGCTTTTTCCCTTCGCAAGGCCAGCCCCAGCTCGAGCAGGAACAATTCCTCGAAGATCATACGCAGGTGATAAGGAGACCGCCGGTTCTCCAGGGATGCCAGGTCGGTATCCGGTTCGGGAAAATGCAGGGCGCGCACCGCCTCCGCGATCCCGATCAATCCCTGTCCTTCCAGGATTTCCGCGGGCACGCCGCTGACCAGGTGCTCGCTGAAATTCCGGACGATTTCCCAGAAGATGGCCCGCAGGGTCCGGGGATATATCCCCTCGACCTCATGGTAGATGGGAACAATCCTGCCGAAGTTCAGGTTGTCAGTATCAGGCTCAGCTGCAACCGGCTCCATGGGGGCAATCCGGGAAAAATCCAGCTTCTTCCCCGGGCGTACTTCCGGGACGGAGATAATCTCGGTCTCGGGATGGATCAGTTCCACCTGCCCCCGGAATACGCCCACCGTCCCGTAGAGAATGACCTGCGCCCCCGGCGGAAAACTCCGGCGGAGATATTCGCCCCGGTAGTGAAACCACTTGGCCCGGAACAGGGCCCCGCCCCGGTCCCGGAGAAGCACTTCAAAAATCCGGCGGGGCCTTTTCCCGCGGGAAAACCGGGAAAAGAGCGGGATCTCCCCCACCTTCAGGACCTGCGCCATCACGGTTTCCTTCCGGCCGGGCACCAGCTCGCGCACCAGCTTCAGGCGGGAACGATCCTCGTAACGGTAGGGAAGGAAAAACAGCGCGTCTTTGACGGTTTTTATTCCCTTCTTTTCCAAGGCCTGGGCCCGCTTGGGCCCCACCCCCTTGATGAATTGGACAGGGGTAGAAAGCTTCTCCTGAGTCTTTTTGAAGTGGATCGCCTCAATCACAATGTGGATTCCTTATTCCATAGTCCGGCTGGGAAGCCGGGAGGCATAATCACAGATAAAAAAAGCGGTTGCAACCTAGGCCAGATCCTCGGTGATCCGCCAGTGTCCCTGCCAGGCCTTCAGTTGCGCCCGGGGACGGGCTTTCTCGTCCTCCTCCCACCGGGCGGAGGAAGGTTCCGGATAATCGATCAGGATATAGGAGAGAACCACGTTCCTACCCAGGTTTTCCACGTCCAGGCTGATATTGTCGATCCAGGTACCGGTATTGAGGTATTCCTTGTTTTTCCAGAACTGGACGTGCCGGTACTGGTGGGTGTGTCCGAAGATCACGGTGTGATACCTGCTCCGCCGTAAAATTTCCCGGGCGGCCCCGTCGAGATCCGGCTGGACGGTGACCTGCTTCAGGACGTTCCAGGTCATCCGGATCCGTGATTCCCTCCAGAACTGGTGAATGAAATTGAGGGTGATGAAGTAGTAGGCGATTTTCATCATGGTTCCCAGCGTGAACCCGATATCGTTAATCAAACCCCAGGTGATATAAGTCCCGAAGGGGCGAATCTTATCGACGTAGGGCCGCTTCAGTTTGATCGGGTTTAGAACCTTCAGGACAAACAACGCCCCCCAGGGAAGATTCAGGATCGGTTCGGGCAGGCTCTTGGTCAGGAACATCCGCCGGGGATTGTACCAGTTCGAGGGATGATGCTGGTGCCCATGTTCGACCAAAAAACCGTCGAAGGAACAGACGAAGTCGACAAACTGCACCTTGGTCGCCAGGCGCTGGTCGAGGGCCCGCTTGACCCGGGGGTAATAAAAACCGCAATCGTGGTTCCCGATTACATAGCGGATCGAGTGATGCTCCCGGTTGACGAAGTCCCGGAGCGCGTCGAAAAGCCGGGGATGCCCGCGAAAGATCTCTTCCAGGCGGTTGAGCGCGACCCCTTCCGAAATAATCTCCGGGGTATCCTCCCCCGTTCCTTCCAGGAGGTTGGCGAAATCCCCGTTGATGATCAGCTCCGCCTCGCCCCCCCGGAATTCCTTCGCGGAGTAATATTCCAGCAGCTCGGCGAACTGGTCATCATGATTGAAGTCTTCCAACGGGTTCCGGGAACCGTCCTCGCGCCAGTATCCCCGGCCCAGGTGCATATCGCTGATTACCAGCTTTATTTTCCGAGGCATATAGTTAAATTATCAATTACCAATAACCAAATTCCAATTACCGATAAACCTATTTAAATGGGTAGCCGCAACCTTTAGGTTGCGTTATTGTCGCAGGCTTCCCTCGGCCACAATGCCTCGGGATCTAATCGAAAAGCCTGCGGGCTACCGCTTAGATTTTCTTACCGGTGATCGTCAAATAACATTGAACAACCGAGTTATGCCCGATATCCCCCCCGGCGCCTTCCCCTCCAATGGAATCGCCTACCAGGAAAAGCCCTTCCACGCCCGGCACGATCGGTTCCGGCCGGTCCTCCCGGATCTGGTCCACGCTCACTTCCGCCCCATCCACCATCGGAAGATAGAGGGAGCGGCTCCACTTGATCCGCTCCGGAAGCGCGGGGAAAAGCGCGAAGATGGCCTCCTCCAGACCGGACTTGAACCCTCGGGAGGCCTGTTCATCCTCAACCTGGAATTTTTCCAGGGGATAAAACCAGGTCAGAAGCTGGTGCCCCGGAGGAGCAAGCCGGGGCTCGAAATTCGAAGGGAAAAAACCATAGGAAAGCGGATCCCAGAGGCACCAGAGATTCCTCTCGGCGGCGATCTCTCCCGAAATCCCGTAATCCAGGACTATCCCGGAGGTCGGGCGGAAGCCCCGGCATTTGGCTATGAATTTGGACGGGCACAATTTTTCGTCCAGGACATTGAACAATTCCTGGCAGGGAATCGCGGATATGACCCGATCGGCGGTAATGTTCTTTTCTCTGATCCTGACCCCGACGGCCCGCCCCTCTTGAACCGTAATTGATTCCACCGGGGTGGCCGTCCGGACCTGGCCATTTTTGCCGATCCGGTCCCGAAACAACCTGAAGATCGGCTGCCAGCCCCCAACCGGGTAGGCCGCCCCGACTTCGCTTTCTCCGACTTTCTTGAGATTCAGCAGAAGCTCTCCCACGGAAGACCTTTCCACGAAAGGATTGACGTTCAGGGTCGCGCTGGTGGCGGTGAATAACCTCCGGAGACGCCGTCCCATCCCTTTTTCATCCATCCAGGCCTGGACGCTGACCCGCTTGAGTTCCTCCAGGGTCCGATCGCCGGCGAACATGTTCATGGACTGGGAAGCCCCCCGGGCGGGAATCTCGAGCTGAGTACCGTCGGCCACGAGACAGGTGGATTCGACATTGTGAAATTTCAGGGTATGGCCCAGGGCCGAGCAGATCGCGGAGAGCACGCTTTCCTTGCCGAAACGGACCAGGTGCATTCCGTAATCCACCCGGAAGCCCCCGCGCTCCTGGACCCAGGCGCGGCCGCCGACCTCCCGGGATTTCTCAAGGACCAGAACCCGGGCCCCGTCCTTCGAGAGCAACGCTCCCAGGGCCAGGCCGTTTATTCCCGCTCCGATGATGATGAAATCGTAATCCGCCATGTTTCTTCTATTTTAAAGCTTCGGGGCCGGTAAGCTCCAATTCCGGAAAATTGCCAGCAGTCTGATCACGAAAACGGTGAGGGCGGAAACGACAAAGATCACCGGGTTCGACGCCCCAAGTATGAAAAACAGGTAATAAGCCACCCCGCCGGCAACGCAGGCGGTGGCGTAAATCTCCTGGCGGAAGATCAGAGGCACCTCGTTGCTCAAAACATCACGGATCACGCCCCCGGCCACCGCGGTGACCACCCCGAGAAGAATCGCCCCCAAAAAATTAATCCCGAGCGCTAGGGCCTTGGCGGTACCGATAATCAGGAAGGTGGCCAGACCGGCCGCGTCCAGGATCGCGATGATCCGGTCGATTTTGAATATTTTCCGTGAATAGAAAAAAACCAGGATCGTGGCGGCCAGGGCCAGCAGGAGGTAGCCCGGGTTTTTCAGGAAGGCGACCGGGGTGGACCCGATCATCATGTCCCGGAGGATCCCGCCCCCGCAGGCGGTGGAAACCGCCAGAACGAAGATCCCGACTGGATCCATCCGGTGCCTGGCCCCCGCCAAGGCACCGGAGATCGCGAACACCAGAGTTCCCAGATAATCAAAAAAAGTGAGGATCATTTTATTCCTGATAAAGTGAAACTATCTGGAACTTCCCGACATCCACGAGCCCCTGATCGGTCAGCTTCAATTCGGGGATTACCGGAAGCGCGAGGAAAGACAGGGTGCTGAACGGCCGGGAAAGCTTCGAGCCCAGTTCCCGGGCCGCCCGGTTCAGCTTTTTCATCCCCAGGATGATCTCCTCCGCCCGGGCTTCGCTGAGCAGGCCGGCGACCGGCAAAGGCAGGGAAGCCAGGATTTTTCCTCCCGCCACCGCCACGTAACCGCCGCCCTGTTTTTTCATCGCCGCGGCCGCCAGGGCCAGGTCCCGATCTTCCACTCCGACGATAATCAGGTTATGTGAATCATGGGCCACGGTGGAAGCCAGGGCTCCCCGCCTGATCCCGATGCCCTGGACCAGACCCAGGCCGATCCCGCCGCCTTTTCCATGACGTTCAATCACCGCCAACTTAAGAATGTCCCGGGAGGGATCGGAAACAATCTCCCCTTCCCTTACCCGGGGGACAACCGCCAGCGAGCGGGTAACAATCTGGTCCGGGATTACCCCGATCACCCTAACCTTCTTTCCCCGGTCGGGAATCCGAAAGGTTTTCCCGGTTATGTTCCCGATCCGCACTGTCCCCCGGACGCGCGGGTCCCGGTAGACAGGAATCGGAACCCTGACTCTTCCGCGTTCCGCGGCCAGGAACCCGCCTTTATAAACCAGGTCCGGGATAAATTTCTTCAGGTCCTTCGTTATCAC
The DNA here is from genome assembly GCA_028713675.1 of bacterium. Lineage (GTDB taxonomy): Bacteria > Desulfobacterota > JAPLJL01 > JAPLJL01 > JAPLJL01 > JAPLJL01. The sequence goes on along the minus strand of JAQTNV010000004.1, from coordinate 79,645 downwards.
CAGGTCGGCGCGATAACCGGGAGCGATCGCCCCCCGATCGCCCAGGCCGAAGTAATTGGCCGGGTTGATCGTAACCATTCTCACCGCCGTAACCGGGTCCAGCCCCAGTTTGACCGCCCTAGCCAGAACCGCGTTCACCTCGCCCTGCTCCCGCATGTCCTCGGCATCCCGGTCATCGGAAACCAGCATGAACCGGTGCGCGTTCCCGGAATCCACCAGACCCAGCAGGCCCTTGAGATTCTTGGCCGCTGAACCTTCCCTGATCATGATCATCATCCCCGCCCTGAGTTTCTCCCGGGCCTCTTCAATTTTGGTGCATTCATGATCGGACTTGATCCCGGCCGCCGTATATGCCGCCAGCCCTTTCCCCGTCAGGCCGGGGGAATGCCCGTCTACCACCCGGCCGGCCGTTTTCGCGGCTTTAATTTTGGCCAGGACCAGGGGATCGCCGTAAATCACGCCGGGGAAATTCATCATTTCCGCCAGGCCCACAACCCTTTCCCGAGAAAGCAAAGCGGCGATTTCCCTCGGGCCCAGGTTCGCCCCGCTGGTCTCCATCGCGGTGGCGGGCACACAGCTGGGAATGGTGAAAAATATGTCCACCGGAAGCCCGCGGCTGGCCCTGATCATGTAATCGACACCCCGGATGCCCAGCACGTTGGCAATCTCGTGCGGATCGGCGACCACGGCGGTGGTGCCGGAACGGACGGCCAAGCGGGCGAACTCGGAAAGTTCGAGCAGCGAGCTTTCAATATGGATATGGCCATCGATAAAGCCGGGCAGGATGAATTTACCCTTTAGCTTTATTGTCTTTTTGGCCTTCTGAGGGTATTGTCCAACCCCGGCGATCCGGCCCTGGAAAATCAGGACATCGGCCGGAATGATTTTCCCGGAGAAAACCTCAACGATCCTGCCTCCCTGCAAAAGGATGTCCCCGGGAGCATCACCCCTGGCCACCGCAATCAGATCAGCCAATTCGTTACCTTTAACTTTCCGCATATACTTGCTCCTACAATTATTCCGTTTCCCGTAGGGGAGGGGCTCGTCCCCTCCCTCCTCGGGCGGGGATAAACCCCGCCCCTACATTTAATAATTCCTTTCCTTTAAAGGTGTCAGTGTCGGTTTAATAATCTTGAACCGTGAACCTTGAACCTTCATTTTTTTATGTAACCAACATAAGGCAGTTCGCGGTATTTCTCGTCCCAATCCAGACCAAAGCCAACCAGGAAATGGTCCGGGACGGTAAAACCCAGGTAATCCGGATGGATGTCCGCTTTCCGGCGGGCAGGTTTATCCAGGAGGGCGCAGATTTTTATTTTTCCGGCCCCATTTTTCTTCAGGATCCAGCTGATCTCCTTCAGGGTTAAACCGGTATCGATGATGTCCTCGACCAAAATAATTTCCCGGTCCCGGATGGGAAGTTTTTCCAGGCCGGCAATTTTGACTTTGCCCGAGCTCACGGTTCCCCGGCCGTAACTCGAAGCCTGGATAAAACCGCACTCAACCGGGATATTCATTTCCCGGACCAGGTCGGCCATGAAGATAAAAGATCCCTTCAGGATCCCGAGCACAAGCGGATTTTTCCCCCGGTAATCCCGTGAAACTTCCCGGGCCAGCGCTTTCACCCGCGCGACCACCCGCCGGTGGCTGATCAAGCAAATTATCTTGACTCGAGAAGATTTGTTCTCTCGTTTCTTCTTCATTTTTTCTCCGATAATGCCTTGGGTATAAATTACGCTAATCCCGGAAGGTTTTCAAATACACGATGTAAGTATTGTTGAAGGGCGAGAGAATTTATTCTCTTAGACCCTGATGAGACTCCATTCGGCAAGACCGCTGATTATTTTATTGATTTTCGTAGGGTAGGGCCTCGTGCCCTCCCGGAAAAACGATTCTTCAGGCGGGGATCCTTCGACTTGGCTCAGGACAGGTAAACCCCGCCCCTACCAACTCCGACGATAATCAATCCCTTCGTCTGTCATCCCCGCGAAAGCGGGGATCCAGAAAAACAACTGGATTCCGCATCAAGTGCGGAATGACAGAATAAGGACATGTGTTTTTATCTGTTCAGGGAAGGAAAAATACCGGGTTCCGGGGCTTTTTCCCGTCCCGGACTTCAAAATGAAGGTGGGCCGTTGAAGCCCGCCCTGTATCCCCCACTTCGGCAATAACCTGGCCCTTTTCCACCAGTTCCCCCTCTTTAACCAGGTTTTTACGGTTATGGGCATAGACCGTGGAAAAACGGCCCTCATGTTTAATAATGATCAGATTGCCATAACTTCTGATCTCATCGGAGCTGAAAATCACCTTTCCCGCCGCCGCGGCCTTGATCGGGGTCCCCGATTTGGCCGGAATATCGATCCCGTCATGGTTTTTGCCTGCGCGCACCCCGAAGGAAGAAGTAATATTTCCCCGGACCGGCCAGTCGAATAATCCCTTCTGCAAGCGAATTTTGTCCGGTTTCTCAAACTTCTCAGGTTTCTCGATTTCCTTCCTGGGAATGGAGGTCACCTCGACCTTCTCTTCTTTTTCTTTCTCCGGGGAAGCTTCCGGGAGAATTACCGTCAACTGATCGTTCGCTCCCGGAATAAATATTTTCTGACCGGCTTTGATCTGGCTCGCGTCGGTAATGTTATTAATCTCCGCCACTTCCTGCAGGGTGACCCCGTAGGTTTTGCAGATCCGGAAAAGATTTTCACCGGGTCTGACCCGGTGATAAACCCCGTAAGGGGTGCCGCAGGCAATCAAAAACAAACAAAGGGCAGAGAGCAGAGAGCAAAGCGTAAAATATTTTATTTTGATTTTTCGACTTTGAACTTTGAGCTTTGAACTTTGAACTTTTATATTTGCCATTGCTTTAACTTTTCCAAAAGCGGGTAATGAGTCAGGTCAATAGTCAGAGGGGTAACTGAAATATAGCCCTGATGAACGACCTGGATATCCGAGTTTTCATAATCAATCTGGCCGTGACCGTCCGCCCCGATCCAGTAATATTTTACCCCGCGCGGATCGGTCTTTTCGACTACAACCTCCTGATAGGTCTTTTTGCCCTGGCGCGTGATTCGAAAGCCGTTGATTTTATCTTCCGGCAGGGCCGGGACATTGACGTTTAACAAGGCTCCCGGAGGGAGGATATCATCTTCCAGGACTTTCCGGGCGATTTTCGCGGCCGCCCGGCCCGCCGTCCGGAAATCCCAGTCGCCGGGATTATGAGCTCCGGCTTCCGAATTCGGGCGGGCCTGTGAAACCGCGAAGCTTTTGATTCCCTGAATCGCCCCTTCCACCGCTCCGAAAACGGTGCCGGAATAAGTTATATCGTCTCCCAGGTTCTCGCCGCGGTTGATCCCGGAGACCAGGAGGTCCGGTTTGCGCCCGAGATAGTGGATTCCCAGGTTCACGCAATCCGCCGGGGTCCCGTTGATCGCGAAGATCCTTTCGGATTTTTTCAGCAGCCGCAGCGGCCGGTGCAGGGTCAGAGAATGGCTGACCGCGCTTTTTTCCTGGTCGGGAGCGAAAATATAAACGCTGCCGAGCGGATTAAGGGCCTCCGCCAGGGTCCGGATCCCGTCGGAATCGATTCCGTCATCGTTGGTAACTAAGATTAAAGGAGGCATCTAAATAAGGTCAAAGGTCAAAACTTAAAGCTCAAAGGTTCAGAATTCAGAAATTTCCGGATTAAAAGAAAAAAAGAAGATGGATTTTGCGTCAGGACTTGAATGATTTTTACTCTGGGTTTTTATTTTTAGAATTTAAATCAGCTTTGGTCACCTATTCCTTTGAACCTATGAACTTTCAACCTTGAGCTTTGAACTTTTTTAAATTGGTCGGGGCGGCCGGATTCGAACCGGCGACCACCTGAACCCCATTCAGGTACGCTACCAGACTGCGCCACGCCCCGCCTACCGCTTCATTTTGTTCGTGCCTGCAAAACCTTTCGTAATTCCTGCAATTCCTTACTAACCTGTTTTAACAAATTCTGATAGGTTTTTAGCTCCGTGTCTTTTTTCCTTAAATCCGCTCTCCGGCTTTCCTCCCGTTCGTCTTCCTTTGCTTCCTCTGCGGCGGCCGGCGCCGTTTCCACCGGCTTCCCGGACAGAACCCGCTTCGCTCCCGCGATCGTGAATCTGTCCCGGTAAAGCATCTTTTTGATCAGGAGGATCAGCTCAACATCTTCCTTTCGGTACAGTCTCTGTTTGGAGCCCCTCCGTTCGGGTGACAACCCCGAAAATTCCGTCTCCCAGTATCGAAGCACAAAGGGTTTGACCCCGCTGATCCGGCTGACTTCTCCAATTTTGAAATATAATTTATCCGGCAGTTCCGCCGCCACTAAGCCCTCCGGTTGAGCTCCCGCTTCAGCATAACGCTGGGCTTAAACGAAAGCACCCTCCGGGCCGAAATTTCCATCGCCTGCCCCGTTTGCGGGTTCCGCCCCCTCCGCGATTTTTTCTGCTTGACCTCAAAGTTGCCGAAGTTGGCGATTTTCACCTTTTCTCCGCCCGCGAGAGTATCCCTGATGATATCGAAAACGTTATCGACCATCGCCACGGTTTCCTTCTTGGAAAACCCGATCTTCTCGTAAACTTTTTCGACAATCTCCGCTTTCGTCACCTCGGCCCCCTTCCTGGGTTTAACAGTTAGAATCTATCACAGGCTTGCCGATTTTTCACCATCCCGGCGTGACCGTCTGGTTTCCAGGTTCCTTAAGCCGCAACTGATGAATTCATTTACCTCTAATTTCATCCCAGGTCAATCCGTGATTAAAAATTCTGGCTCTTATTTTTTATTCCCTGATCATGGCGGAAAATTTCTGGCGGAGGTTTTCCGCCACCAGGCGATGGACCGCCCGGACCTCTTCGTCGGTCAGGGTATGGTCCGGGGAAAGATAATAAATCCGGAAGGCCATGCTTTTCTTTCCCGCCGCCAGCTGTTCTTTCCCCCGATAAAGATCGATCAGCCTGGCATCCTTGATCAGGTTCGAGTCCGATTGCAGGATGACATTTCTGATCTCATCGTAAGTAACCGAGTCATTCACGAAAAAAGCGATGTCCCACTCCACCCCCGGATGCCGGGGAAAGGCGGAGAATTTTTTCGGACGGATTCCCCGCGCAAGCAGCGTATCCAGGTCCAATTCAAAAGCGAAAACCACCGGGTGGATCTCATATTTTTTCCGGACCGATTCCGCGATCCGGCCGAACCTGCCCGCCTCAAACTGGGAATCCAAAACTATCGCGCCGGAAAGACCGGGCTCAAAACCCTGGCTGGTTTTTTCCCGGAAACTGAGATTTTCCACGTTCAGACCGCTGAAAACATTTTCCAATATCCCTTTAAAGTGATAGAGATCGAATTCCCCGGACAGCCAGCCCCGCCATCCCTCCGGGGGCTCCACCCGGGCGATCACCCCCGCCACCCGGCTGGTTTCCCGGATTTCCGTCCCTTTTCCGGCTTCGCGCCGGAAGGTCCGGCCCAGCTCGAAAAAACGCAGATCGTTGAATTTCCTTCTCAGGTTATGCACGACCGTGCTGATCAAGCCCGGGAGAAGTGAGCCGCGCATAACTTCCATCTGGTCACTCAAGGGATTGGCGATCCTGAGCTCCGGGCCCGTGGAAAAAATCTGGTTTTCCTCCGGAGAAATAAAGCTATAGGTAATAATCTGCGCGAAACCCTGGCTGGAAAACAGATCCCTGACTTTCCTCTCCAGGTTGACGCTTTTCTTTTCCGAACCGCTCAAGCTGCGGCGATCCGCCCGAAGCCCGGGCCAGGTGGGCGGAATCCTGCCGTAGCCGGAAACCCGGGCGATTTCCTCGATTAAATCCACCGGCTCCTTCAAATCATGACGAAAAGAGGGTACGGTCACGCCGATCAGGCTTCCGTCCGGTGATTTTTCCGGCTGGAAACCCAGGGAATTGAAGATCCGTTCCGCTTCCTCGATTTTCACCGGCGGATTCCCCAGGACCCGGCTGATCTCGCTCAGCGCGAGCGAAAGCTTCTCGGCCGGCCTTTTCCCGGGATAGGAATCCACCATCCCCCGGGCCATTTTCCCCCCGGCTATCTGGAGAATCAGCATGGCCGCGTAATCCAGGGCCAGGGGCACCCCCTCGGGGTCCACCCCCCGGGCAAACCGGAGCGAGGATTCCGACGAAAGTTTCATCATTTTCGAACTCTGCCTGATGGCCAGGGGATTGAACCAGGCGCTTTCCAGGAAAATCTCACTGGTATCGTCCCGGACCTCGGTCTCCGCCCCTCCCATCACCCCGGCCAGGGCGACCGGCCTTTCCCGGTCCGCGATCACCAGGATCCCCGGAGGCAACTCCCTTTCCGCATGATCAATGGTGATCAGTTTCTCTCCCGCTCGCGTTTCCCGGATGACAATCTCCCGGCCTTGAATCTGGGACAGATCAAACGCGTGGAGAGGCTGGCCCAGAAGAAAAAGCACGTAATTGGTGGCATCGACGATATTGTTGATCGAGCGCTGGCCGATCCGGCCCAGGTCTTCTTTCAGCCAGGCCGGAGACTCACCGATTTTGACCCCGCTGATCACCCGGCCGCAGTAGCGGGGACAAGCTCCCGGGGCCAAAATACCGACTCGGGCGGATTCCAGGATGTCCGGTCCCTCTTCCTTTAGCTTAATCTGCGGAAGAACAAAATTTACCCCTGACAAAACCGATAGTTCTCGGGCAATCCCCAGGTGATTCAGGCAATCCGGACGATTAGGGGTCACATTTACTTCAAGTATAACATCAATATCTTTCTCTAATTCATTGAAATCAATGCCAATTTCAGCATCAGATGAAAGCTCCATGATTCCGCTGTGATCGTCAGAGATTCCAAGCTCAGCCTTGGAGAGCAACATCCCGCTGGATTCGATCCCCCGGATCTTCGCTTTTTTGATTTCAACCCCGCCGGGAAGTTTCGCCCCGATCCGGGCAAAGGGGTACTTTATTCCCGCCTTGACGTTCGGGGCACCGCAGACGACCCGGTGAAGGTTCTGACCGTCATTCACCTCGCAGACCGAAAGGCGGTCCGCCTGGGGGTGCTTCTCCACCAGGTTGACCTGGGCCACCACCACCCCGGTAGTTCCGGAGGGATAGGCCCGGACCGGAATGATTTCCTCGACCTCGAGGCCCCCCATCGTCAGCGCCTCGGCGATTTCCCCGGGAGGTTTGCTTAAATCCGGCAGAAACTTACCGAGAATGTTTAAACTTATTTTCAAGGAAAATACCTGGGTTAAAACTGTTTAAGAAAGCGAAGATCGTTCTCAAAGAAAAGGCGAATATCGTTGATGCCGAATTTCAGCATGGCAATCCGCTCCACGCCCATGCCGAAGGCAAAACCGGTGAATTCCGCGGGATCATATCCTACCCTTCGAAACAACCCGGGGTGGACCATCCCGGACCCCAGGATCTCCAGCCAGCCGGAATTTCCGCAGACCCGGCAGCCCTTCCCCCGGCACATATGACATTCAATATCCATCTCCGCGCTCGGCTCGGTAAATGGGAAAAAACTGGGGCGGAAGCGCACCGGGGTACCCTCGCCGAAAAGCTGCTCGGCGAACAGCATCAATACCCCCTTCAGGTCGGAAAAAGTTATTCCCCGGTCAACCCATAAACCTTCCACCTGGTGGAACATCGGGGTATGGGAAACATCCATATCCCGCCGGTAAACGTGCCCGGGGGCATAGATCCGGAGCGGGGGCTTTTGCTTCTCCATGATCCGGATCTGGACCGGGGAGGTCTGGGTCCGGAGCACAATCTCATCCTCAATATAAAAGGAATCCTGCATGTCCCGGGCGGGATGGCCCTTGGGAATGTTCAGGGCCTCGAAATTGTAATAATCCGTTTCGATCTCCGGCCCTTCAGCGATCTGGAAACCCAGGTCCTCGAGGATTTCGCGGATTTCATCCAGGGCCTGGGCAATCGGGTGAATGCTCCCGGGCGGATTCCAGACCCCCGGGAGGGTGAGATCCAGGGTTTCACCGCTTCCCGGCGCCCGCCCGCTCTCGGCCTGGCGGGCCGCCTCGGCGATTCGTTCCTCCAGCAACTGCTTGGTCTGATTTACCCTCTGACCGAAAACCGGGCGCGACTCGGGGGGAATCTCGCGAATTCCCTTCAGCAGGTTGCTGATTTCCCCCTGCTTGCCCAGAAACCGCTGCTTGATTTGAAGAAAATCTTCGGCTTTTCCGGCCTGGGCCAGGAGTTCTGTGACCTGGGATTCAAGTTCTCCGAGCTTCTGCTCCCAGTCCATTTATTCCTCTTTTCAGGACAACTTGCTCTGGCGCACGATTTCCTGGAAGGTGGCGGGATCCTTGGCGGCGATATCGGCCAGGACCTTGCGGTCGAGCTCAATCCCCGCCAGCTTCATTCCCCGGACCAAATCCCGGTAAGCAACCCCCAAAGCCCGGGAGGCGGCGCTGATCCTGACCACCCAAATCCGCCGCATGTCCCGTTTCTTGGCCCGGCGGTCCCGGTAGGCGTATTGCAGGGCCCTTCTGACCGTTTCCTTGGCCGTCCGGAGCATCCGGCTCCGTCCTCCCACATAACCCTTGGCCGCCTTGAGAGTTTTCTTCCGGCGCGCCCTTGATTTAACCGCTTTTCGCACCCTCGGCATTACTCGAAACCCCCTTCCATTAAAACATTAAATCCCAATAACCAAATCACAATCACCAAACAAATCACAATAACCAAACACAAATTACCAAACAAATCCGAACAACCAAGTATCAATTTCCAAATTTGGTTATTGGAATTTGGTTATTGGTCATTCAGCCAATTGTCTTCACATCCCCTACCAGTTGGGCAGGAGCCGCTTGAGGGCCTTCCGGTCCACCGTCTTCAGAACGTTCTTCTTTTTCAGCCTGCGCTTGCGCTTGCGGTTCTTCGCTTCCAGCAAGTGGCCTAAATTCGCCTTTTTATGAAGGATCTTACCCTTGGCGCTCCGTTTGAAGCGTTTGGCTGCTCCCCGGCGATTCTTGATCTTTGGCATCCTCACCTCCAGTGCTGTTATCGGTTTCCGTGGCTCGGGGCCGGCGCGAGCTGGGAGAAAGCATCATCCACATCATCTTCCCCTCGAACTTGGGCTCCTGATCCACCGTGGCAATATCCTTTACTTCCTCCATAATTTTTTTCAGGATATCAGATCCCATGTCCGACCGGATGATCTCCCGTCCCCGGAAAAAGACCACGCACTTGACCTTGTCTCCATCCTCGAGAAATCTCAGGATGTTCTGGACCTTGAAATTAAAATCGTGCTCTCCGATTTTTATCCTGAACTTAACCTCTTTCAGCTGGCTCTGGCTGTGCCGGCCCCGGGTTTCCTGCTGTTTTTTCTTCAGCATGTATTTGTATTTCCCGTAGTCCACGATCCGGCATACGGGGGGGTCGGCCTCCCGGGCCACCTCGACCAGATCCAGTTCCTTTTCCCGGGCCATGCTCAGGGCTTCCTGGATCGGGATAATCCCGATCTGTTCGCCCTCCGCTCCGATCAACCGGACCTTCTGGACCCGAATGGCTTCGTTTACTCTAACTTCCCGTCTGATATACGCCTCCTTTCTTTTGCGGGAGAGACAATTCCGGGGCCAAGCCTTCCAGAAATTCGGAAACCTTCATCGCCTTTCCGAGTTCTCCCCGCCGCCCCCGGGGAGCAATCTCCCCGGCCTTCTCTTCTTTATCTCCAACGATAATGGAATAAGAAATTTTTTCCAGTTCCGCCTTGCGAATTTTGTAAGATAATTTCTCCCGGCTGAAGTCATGGTCAACCCTGATGCCCCGCCCGAGCAGCTCCTCCCAGACCCGTTGCGCATAGGCGACATTCCGCTCGTTGATGGCGATAACCCTCATTTGCACCGGGGCCATCCACAGGGGGAAATCCCCCTTGTAATGCTCGATCAGGCAGCCGAAAAACCTCTCCAGCGACCCCATCAGCGCCCGGTGGATCATGATCGCCTGGTGCGCCTTGCCGTCTTCGGAAATGTATTCCACCCCGAAACGCTCGGGCAGATTGAAGTCCACCTGCAGGGTGGAGCATTGCCAGGTCCGCTTCAGGCTGTCTCGGATCTTGATATCGATCTTGGGCCCGTAGAAAACCCCCGCGCCGGGATCGACCGTGTATTTCAGCCCCATTTTCTGCAGGCCCGAAATCAGGTAATTTGTGGCTTTTTCCCAGGCTTCCGCGCTGCCGACGGACTTTTCCGGCCGGGTGCTCAGGAAGATCTCGAAATCGGAGAAACCGAACTGGTTCAGCATCCCCACGGTGAAGTCCATCAGCGTCTCGATCTCCGGTCCAAGCTGTTCCTCGGTCAGAAAAATGTGGGCATCATCCTGGGTAAAGCCCCGGACCCGTAAAAGCCCGTGCAATACCCCCGAGCGCTCATACCGGTAAACCGTGCCCAGTTCCGCGTAGCGGAGCGGCAGGTCCCGGTAGCTCCGGATCTGGTTTTTATAAACATAAATATGAAACGGGCAATTCATCGGTTTGACGAGGTAGGGCATCCCCTCCACATCCATGGGGGAAAACATGTTCTCCCGGTAGAAACCCGTGTGTCCGCTTTTTTCCCAGAGTTTTTGCCTCGCCACATGCGGGGTAAACAAAATCTGATATCCCCTCTTGATGTGCTCTTTTCTCCAGAAATCCTCGATCACCATCCGGACGGCCGCTCCCTTGGGATGCCAGAGGACCAGGCCGGGGCCGATGTCATCCTCGATGGAATAAAGACCGAGTTCCTTTCCTAATTTACGGTGGTCCCGGAGCTTGGCTTCCTCCACCAGGTGCAGATACTCATCCAGCTCTTCCCGGGTCGGAAATGCGGTCCCGTAGATCCGCTGCAGCATCTGCCGATGCTCGTCCCCGCGCCAGTAGGCGCCCGCCAGGCCCGTGAGCTTGAAAGCCTTGATCACCCCGGTGGAGGGAAGATGGGGCCCGCGGCAGAGATCGACAAATTCACCGCTCCGGTAAAGGGATATTTTCGGATCGGGGATCTCGTTGAGAATCTCAACCTTGTAACCTTCTCCCTGTTCGGTGAACAGACGGATGGCCTCGTCCCGGGGACATTCCAGCCGGGTAAAAGGCGCGTCCGACCGGATAATCTCCGCCATCCTTTTCTCGATGGCCAGGAGGTCTTCCGGGGTGAAGGATTTCCCATATTCAAAGTCGTAATAAAACCCGTCCTCAATCGACGGTCCGATGGCGATTTTCACCCCCGGGAAAAGCTCCCTGACGGCCTGGGCCATTACGTGCGAGGTGGAATGCCGGAGAATATCAATTCCTTCCTGGTCGGTCAGCGTCACCGGCCGGAGTTCGGAATCTTCCGCAATCGGGGTGTTGAGATCCGCGAGTTTCCCGTTGACGAGAACCGCGACGAAATTCTTCGAGTCGGGCATCTCCGCGATAAACTCCCGGGCCGATTTTCCCCGGGTAAAATCGCGGACAGATCCATCGGCCGACTTGATCTTGACTGTGTTTTCAGCTCCGCTCAATTTCCGTCACCCCCGGACAAATCAATAGCAAATGAGGCATCCGCAATAATGATGCTTCAAAGAGGAGAATCATAATTTAATTGGTAAATTTTGTTAGGGAAAGAAGTTCTTGGACTAGCAATTATCCGCCTGATCAGTATGAATTTGTTTTAGCATTCCGCTTTCCGTAACCTGTCCTCCGAATTCATGGCGAAGGAGGATCCGCAACCTGCATTTTAAAGATGGTAGGCACGGAGGGATTTGAACCCTCGACCTCTGCCGTGTGAAGGCAGCGCTCCCCCACTGAGCTACGCGCCTGATTTTTCATATTCCCTGGTATGTTATACCAAATACGTAAGCTTTAAATCAACCCCAAATTATCGGATATTATTAACTCGAAACTCGGAGCCTAAAAATATTTATTGTCTCTGGTCTCTGGTTTTGATTATTAACTCGAAACTAGAGACGACAAACTCGAAACAGTTTCTTTTTATGGTAGGCACGGAGGGATTTGAACCCTCGACCTCTGCCGTGTCAAGGCAGCGCTCCCCCACTGAGCTACGCGCCTGTTTCAATTATTCTAGATAATTCAAATGGATAATAAAGTCAATAATCACCCTTTCGGTTTCCCGGGATTAAAGTCAGAGGCATGCCCGGGATCACCCCGGGGATCGTCTGCCTCTTCCGGTTCCTGATAAGCTTCTCCAGGATAGACCCGGCCTGAAAATGGAAACCATTCCTTTATTTTCTAATCTAATTAAAATAATAAGTAGTTAGAAAGGAGTGGTCCATGGAAAGTTTGTTTCACAACAATGTATTGCTGGTGCAATTAATTTTCGCCATTTCCGCTGTGCTGATCTCCCTGGCGGCGGGATATTTTCTCCGCTGGCTCTGCCAGCATTATCTCCCTAAATTGCTCGGGAAGGTGGAGTGGAAAGGGAAAGAGATCCTTTTCCAAACCATCCATCCTTGGATTATCCCCCTGGCCCTTCTCCCCGGCATTTCTTTTGCGACCAGATTACTTAATTTGTCCGGCTGGATCGATCGTCTTCTGATCGCGCTGGCGATTCTTTTTTTCACCATCCTGTTCGCCAACCTGGCCTCCCGGCTGGCCCAGTTCTACTCGGACCGCACTCCCACCGCCATTCCTTTCTCCGGCCTGACCAGGAACCTGGCCCGGATTTCCATCCTGGTGATCGGAATTATCACCATGTTGAATCAGCTGGGGGTTTCCATTACCCCCCTGCTGACCACCCTGGGAATCGGAGGCCTGGCCGTAGCCCTGGCCCTGCAGGAAACCCTCTCCAACCTCTTCGCCGGCCTTTTCATGACTATTGGCGGGCAGATCCGGGTGGGAGACCAGATTAGACTCCAGAGCGGAGAAGAAGGACAGGTGGTCGATACCGACTGGCGTTCGACCCGGATCCGCAATCAGCAGAACAACCTGATCATCATCCCCAATTCCAAGCTGTCGCAGACGATCATCACCAAGATCCTTCCTCCCCAGGTTTAAGGTATAATTTTATTTACAAGACTTTTGTAAAATATATATTTTGTCATTCTGAACCCCACCCTCTGGCGGGGTGAAGAATCTCTCTTCCAACGGAGAATACCGATGAACCAGATCCTTCGCTCAGGCTCAGGATGACATTCATTATAATTTGCCCGGGTCGCTCAATTTTTTTTCATCCTTCCGGTACGATTGATGAAACTGACTAAAACGATTCCAGCAATTGTATTTCTTCTCTTTCTCTTTCCTGCTCCCAGCCGGGGTTATTTCCAGGATTATCCCTACCTCGACAATGAAACCCTGGGGTTGTTCAACTACATCCACGCGGTTTCCCAAACCGACCCGGACGACTTCAACCCCGATGACTGGGGAGAGGAAATCGGGGTCGGCATCGGGATGGGTTATTACCGCCGTTATATCCTGGCCTTTACCGCTTACGGGGTCTCCATGGCGGCCGAGCATACCCCCGCCTACCCCAAACCGTTTACCGAAGCCCTGGACGGGTTGACTCAAAAAATGCTCAACCACCACTGCTGGCAGGATTGGATGGTGGCCGACTGGGGCGGCGCCGACCCTCTTTATCCCTACAACATCATGTACACCGGTCATCTCCTTTTAATGATGGCTTTCTATGAGCGCCAGGCCGGAGACCGCAAATACGACTCCGACCAAAAGCTCACCTTCCAGGACCTGGAATTCACCACCAATATGACCTCCCTGTCAGGGAATCTTTACGACCTCATCCTCAACAACCGGGATTCCCTCGGGGAAAAATATTACGCGGTCTGTTGTGAGACCAACCGGGTTTTTGTTCCCTGCAACGTCATGCCCCATTACGCCCTGCACGTCGTCCCCCCCGACCCCGGCCGGGACCTGGAGGCCGTCACCCCTCTCTGGCTCGCCTGGATAAAGGAAAACATGCAGGACCCCGGCAACGCTTTCTTTTACGAGATGTTTGTTCCCTTCGATCCGCAGCCGTATATCATCAAAACCCTGAACGGGGCCTACACCGCCTGGTCGCTTTCATTTCTGGACGGCCTGGACCATAAATTTGTCGAAGCGGCCTACCCGGTTTTCAAGAAAAACGCGGTGATCGAAGATGTTTTCGGCACGGACACGGCCTTCATTCTTACCAGTCCCAGCGGTTATGAACCGGTGCCGCTGGCCGCCCCGGACCCCTATTCGCCCCAATCCTCGGAGCCTTCCTGCCACTCGCACCACCATACCTGCCCGTTCTCCTATGCCGCCCAAACAATGTTTCAACCCCTAATCGCCCATCGGGCCCAATCCTCCCCGGCCCGGCTGGGGGTGATGGCCAATATGAACGCGATGGATGTCCTCTCCACGGTTTTCGGGATGGTCCTGGCCCGGGAGATGGACGATCAGGATCTTTTTCGGAAATTAACCAAGGGAGTGGAAGTCTTCTTCGGCCAGCCGGCCTGGCAGGAAGACAAGTGGCAATACGGCTACTTCGGGTTCAATTTTCTCAAGGTGGCCCAGAACGGCTTTCCCCTCCTGGCCCGGGCCCTCACCCCGGAATCCAACTTCCGGACCATCGCCGATTCCCACCGGGGGCCGGAATTTTACCGGCAGCCCATCCTCTCGTCTGTTTCCAACCCCAGGACTTTCGTCAACCAGGCCATCTGGGATCCGGACAAGCACAGGCTGTTTCTGACCATCAACGGCGGGGAAGCCACTTCCGAACCGACCGATCTCATCATCGCCAACCTGGATCCCGATTCGGAATATAAAGTTATGCTGGGGGGAAAAGATTATTCCGGCTGGACCCGTTCCGGGAGCCAAATTGTGGTTACCACCCCGGCCCTCTCCGCTTCCGAGCTCGAATTCCAGATCACCGACCAGTCGGCGGGAACCTCCGGCTGCGGCTGCCGCTCGCTTCCGGGCTCAGATGCTTCCTGGTGGTTGATCCTGATCGGGATTTTGGGATTTGTTCTGGTTCGGGCACGGCGGCGGGCTAGATAAATACCCTCACTTCAACTCTATTCATCGTCATTCCTGCAACTTGTCCTGAGCATGGTCAAGGAAAGCAGGGATCCAGCACTTCCGGGAGATGACAAACCCCTCCCCTACAAGCTGATACGCAATAGCAATCCTTCGCTTCGCTCGAGGACAAGGCTATTGCACTCCAAAAAAAGAGCCGATTAATCGGCAGACTACAATAAAATACGTTCGTTACAACGATAAGGTTAAATCAAATATATTTTTGGATTAAGATAGGATTTTGGTCAGACTGCCCGGTAAAAAGCCTTGCCCCCGCGAACCTCGGACAGAACTTTTCCCTGGGAAACCAGCACGGAAACGGTGCCGAACACCTCGGGCAGATAATTGAACATCGCCATATCCGACATTCCCCCGTAAGTTTCCCGGGTCAATTCGTAAATGGTTTTTTCCTCGCGGCCGACCAGGGAAAGGATTTCCTTCTGGAATTTCACGGCCCCCTTAAAATACTGGCTGATAAAATACCCGGCCTGGTCAAAAGGCTCCCAGTGCCCGGGGAAAACCTGCTTGACCTTCAAGGCTTCCAGCTTTTTCAGGGAATCAAGCTGGGCCACCATGCCCTTGTACTGGACCCAGGGACTGCCCCAGTCTAGATCGATCACCGGGCTGGGCAGGCTCTTGATCAGCAAAAGGTCGCCGGAAAAGATGAACCTCTTTTTTGTATCGCAGAGGGCGATATGCCCGGGGCTATGGCCCGGGAGGTGAATCACTTCCAGGGTAAAACGGTCGAAGGGGATTTTTTGCCGGTGGGAGAGATCCCGGACCTGGCGCGCTTCGAAAGGAAGAGCCTGGTCGCAATATTGGGCCACCAGGCTTTGAAAATGTTTGAGCACCTCTTCCGGCAGGTCCAATTCATCAAAAAAAACACAGATTTTATTCTGGTTCTGTTTCCAATACTTATCCATCCGGCATAAGAGACGGTCTTTTTCATAGGGATGAAAATAAACCTTGGCGGAAGAAAAATCGGTCACCGTGGTGCCCAACCCGTAGTGATCAAGATGAGCATGGGTAATGATGATCCTTTCAACCTCCTTGATCGAATAACCCAGGTCCCCCAGTCCCGTCTCCAGAATTTCCAGGGACTCCTCGCTTCCTGATCCGACATCAATCAGGGTCAAGGAAGAATCATCAATAATATATGAATTTACCGTCCAGGGAGGCCAGGCCAAAGGCAACTCAACCCGATAAACCCCGTTGGCAATCGGTTTCAGCAATTTGTGCCTAGCTCCTGTGATTCCCCCGGCCGCCGCGCCGGGAGAGCGTGGGAAAAACCGGAAACCGCCGAAATTCTTTCAATTGTCTTGCCAAGAAATCCTTTGCTATGGTAGGAGTTTTAGTTAATATAAGAACCTGGTTTATTTTCTGTCAAGGGGAGACCATGGGCGCTCAAGAAATGAAATTTACCTTCCTTAATCCCACCAAATTAGTTTTCGGCCACCAGAGTTCCTCGCGCCTGGGGGAGGAATTAAAAGCCCTGGGTGTGAAAAAAGCGCTCCTGGTCACGGATCAGAATCTTCGCGCCCGCACCCGAATCCCGGAAACCATCTCCGCGGCCGCCGGCGACCTTCTAGGCGGGATTTTCAGCGAGGTTATCCCCGATTCCGGAATCGAGATCGTAAACCGGGGCGCCGCCTGCGCCCGCGAGCACGGTTGCGACGGCATCATCAGCCTGGGCGGGGGAAGCTCGATCGATACCGCCAAGGGCATCGCGGTGCTCCTGACTCTGGGCCAGGCCGACATCTCCCCGCTCCTGGGCTTCCAGACCGTACGGCGGCCCATGATTCCCCATGTTTCCATTCCCACCACCGCCGGGACCGGGAGCGAAGCCACTTTCGTGGCGGTTTTCAAAAATGAATCCCTCGGGAAGAAAGTCCTTCTTACCGACGATCATCTCCACCCTCAGACCGCCATCCTCGATCCCGGTCTGACCCTCGCGCTCCCCCCGGACATCACCGCCGGGACCGGGATGGACGCGGCCAGTCACGCGATCGAGGCGATTCATTCCCGCCGGTCCAATCCGGTTTCGGACGGGCTGGCCTTGCAGGCCCTGCGCCTGATTTCAGGCAGCCTGTCCGCCTGCGTCAATGACGGACAGAACCTGGCGGCCCGGGGGAACCAGCTACTGGCCTCGACCCTGGCCGGGATCGCCTTTTCCAACGCGCTCGTCGGGGTGGTGCACGCCCTGGCCCATGCCCTCGGGGCCCGCTTCGGGGTCCCGCACGGGGTTGCCAACGCGATCTGCCTGGCTCCCTCCATGCGTTACAACCTGAAAGCGGTCGCGCCCCGCTACGCCCTGATCGCGGGCGCGCTCGGGATCAGCCCGGAGAACCGTTCCGATACCGAACTGGCCGTAAAAACAATCGAATGGGTGGAAAAACTGCTTTCCGGGCTTCCGATTCCCCGGAAACTCCGGGATATCCCCATTCCCCGGGAGGCCCTACCCCTTCTGGCCGAAGACGCCCTGACTGATACCAGTATCTACACCAACCCGGTCAAAATCACCGATCCCGCCGAGCTGGAAAAAATCCTGCAGGAAGCTTGGTAACACCAGAGAAAACGTGAGTTGGTAAGTTGGTTAGCTGGCAAGTTGTGAAAGGAGAAAAGAATGGAAGAATATAAGCTTTATATAAACGGAAAATGGCAGGAAGCGAAATCCGGAAAGACTTATTTTTCCACCAGCCCCAGCACCGGTGAGCAGATCGCCCGCCTGCCCCTGGCTGATCACGCCGACCTGAACGACGCGATTACCGCCGCCCGGGCCGCCTTCGACCAGGGAGAATGGCCGGGAATGAAAGCCGCCCGCCGGTCTGAATTTTTGCTGAAAATCGCCCAGAAAATCCAGGAACGGGCCCAGGAAATCGCCGAGGTCGAAGCCCGGGACGCGGGTGCGGTGATCCGCAAGGCCCTGGCCGATGTCAGCCTGGGGGCTCACACCTTCCGTTTTTACGCCAAGCTCGCCGATCGCTCGCCTTACGAGCCCCTGCCCTCCGAGGGAAGTTTATACATCAGTTCCAATTTCGTGCTCCGGGAGCCGGTCGGGGTCTGCGGACAGATCATTCCCTGGAATTTCCCCTTCCTGATGGCCGTCTGGAAAATCGCACCGGCCATCGCGATGGGAAATACCGTGGTTCTGAAGCCCTCCTCCGAAACCCCGCTTTCCGCCTTGAAACTGTCCCAGATCATCGATGAGGCCGGGATCCCTCCCGGGGTGGTCAATGTCATCCCCTGCCCCGGGAGCGTGGCCGAGGATCTGGCCACCGATCCCCGGGTGGACAAGATCGCTTTTACCGGGTCGACCGAGATCGGGAAAATGCTGATGGCCAAGGCCGCCGGGACCGTCAAGAAGGTGACCCTGGAACTGGGGGGCAAATCCCCCGTGATCGTCCTAGACGACGCCGAAATCGAGGAAGCCATCGATGGAATCCTCTTCGGGGTTTTTTACCACCAGGGGCAGATCTGCATTGCCGGAACCCGTCTGCTCCTCCCCGATAATCTGCACGATCAGTTCGTGGAAAAATTAATCGCCCGGGCCCGGCAGATCCGGGTGGGCGATCCTCTCGATCAGCGCTCGGGCATGGGACCGCTGGTTTCCGGGTTCCAGGTGAAAAAGGTGGAAGAATATGTCCAGTCCGGTCTCGCGGAAGGCGCCCGCCTGGTCCTGGGCGGCAAGCGCCCCGCCGGCGAGGAATACGCCAAGGGAAATTATTTTGAGCCCACGATTTTCACCGAGGTGAAAAATTCGATGAAAATCGCCCAGGAAGAAATCTTCGGGCCGGTGCTTTCTGTCATCCACTATCGCGATGAGAAGGAAGCCGTCCGGATCGCCAACGACGTGGTCTACGGGCTGGCCGGGGCGGTCTGGTCCGCCAATGTCCCCCGGGCCATCGAGATCGCCAAAAAAATCCGCGCGGGGACCATCTGGATCAATGATCATCATCTTTTAAACTACAACGCTCCCTTCGGGGGTTTCAAGCAGAGCGGAATCGGGCGGGAAATGGGTTTATACGGGCTCAATGAATACACCGAGCCGAAGCACATTCACATCGATCTGGTGCGGAAACGGAAAAAGAAAGTCTGGTACAACGTTCTGTTCCCGGAAAAATAAATCCTGGACCCGGATTAAAACAAATTAAAGGGGAGCGGAAATGAACCGCTCCCCTTTTACTTTTATATCTTAACGCCTGGCACTATGTATTTCGCCCGATGAATCGGGCAACGACAACCAGGCAAATAAAAAGGCCGGGAAGACGATTACCTCACCTCCCGGCCGTTTTTAATTTTCCAGATGTATCGTTACCGCGGAAATAATTATGCCGCGAATTGTCCCTTCCTTCTCGCCGCCTGGTAATGGGTTCCACACAAGCCCCTGGCCTTGATGGGCTTGGAACAGCCCTGGATTCTGCAGGTCTCCCCGTCCGGCTTCTCCGATTTCCGCAGGCTCTGTCGGCTCTCGTCATACCGGGCTTTGACTTTGGTGGCTACCTCCCGGCCTTTCGTGATGGCGCGCTTTGCGGCCGGGTACTGGGAAAGACGCCCTTCCAGCTGATTCAACCTTTCCTGCAGGTAAACGATTTCTTTCCTCTCCGGCAGTTTCAAGGATTGAATGGTCCGGTCTACCTGTCCCTCTACCAGATTCACCAACTGGTTCAGTACCTTTTCCAACCGGGCCACCCTCTGCTTTTTCAATCCACCAATAGCCATTCCCCGACCTCCTTTCAGATCCGGATGATTTAGTTGAGAGAATAAATATGATCCGATTTTTTCCCGAATGCAAGAGAAAGCTTTAGCAATTTTTTTACATTGACAATCCCGGATTGTAACAGTAATTTGTTTCTACAATTTTATTCGGTAAAAAAACAAGGAGGTGGGTATGGGCCTTTTGGATGGAAAGGTGGCGGTTATCACCGGTTCGGGAAGAGGAATCGGCCGTGAGCATGCGTTGGCTTTCGTCAAGGAAGGTGCCAAGGTCGTGATCAATGATGTCGGGGGTGATCGGACCGGATCCGGAGCCAGCGCCATGGCCGCCGAAAAGGTGGCTCAGGAAATCAAGGCCCTGGGCGGACAGGCCGTCGCCAATTTCGACTCGGTTTCCACCACCGCGGGCGCGGAGGCCATCATCAAGACCGCGGTCAAGGCCTTCGGCCGCCTGGATATCCTGGTCAACAACGCCGGGATTCTCCGGGACAAAACCCTGCTGAAAATGGAAGATGAGCTCTGGGACTCGGTGATCGCGGTTCATCTTCGGGGCACCTTCGCCTGTACCCGTGCTGCGGCCAACGTGATGAGGGAACAGGGCACGGGGGGCCGGATCATAAACACCACCTCCGTGGCCGGGCTGATCGGAAACTTCGGGCAGGCCAATTACGGTTCCGCCAAGGCCGGGATCTACGGGTTCACCCGCGTGGCGTCGATGGAACTGCTCAAGTATGGGATCACCGTCAACGCCATCTCCCCCCTCGCGGTTACCCGGCTGACCGAAGACCTGGACTGGGCCACGGCGGAAGGGGTCAAGGAGCTGCTCGAGCCGAAATTCATTTCCCCCATGGTCATTTATCTGGCCTCTGATCTGGCCCAGGAAATCAACGGGAAAATCATCGGGGTCCAGGGCCGGATGCTCAATGCCTTCATGATGAAAACCACCGCCGGCGTCAACAAGGAAACCGGGGAATGGACCCCGCAGGAAATCGCGGAAAACATTGAAAAGATTTTAGCGGAGTAAATAACACCGCCCTTGCGGGCGAGGCATCACGAAAAAATTGTAGGGGCCGATGCCCTCATCGGCCCACAGAACGGTGCGTTCGGGGCGGGCGGAACCCGCCGAAGTTAACCCTTCTGCGCAGACTTATCCGAAGTAGCTCCTGTCCTTCTGCCTGTCAAACGAAGACTTTGCGCAGTCGAAAACCTCTGGCTTAGGATGGATTGGCGATGTTGGATGCTTCGGAAGGTTACCCGCCCAAGAACATCCATTGACGGGTAAAACTCTGAGTTTTCTACGTAGGCCGGTAATCGCCCAGTTTCAAAACCTTTTCCGACTCGCTGTAGGGATCGCTTTCGCCTCGCACCAGCCTGGAAACGATCTCGTCCAGTGAACCGCTGCGGCGGAGGTTGACGATCAGTTTGCTGATGGCCTGGCCCTGCAGGATCCTTAAAAAGTCCTCTTCCCGCCGCTTGTTTTCGAACCCGGGCTGGGCTTTCTGCCGGTTCCAGAATTCCCGATGCTGATCCACCGCCTGGACCAGGTCGGCAATACCGGTTCCCTCTGTGCCCACGGTCAGGCAGATGGGCGGTTTCCAGCCTTTGCGGTCGAACCCGCCCATCTCCAGAAGTCTCCGGAGGCCCTGGACCGTTACCTGGGCTCCTTCCCGATCCGCCTTGTTTACCACCAGGACGTCCGCGATTTCCAGGATTCCGGCCTTCAGGTTCTGGATTTCATCGCCCATTCCCGGGGTCAAGACCACCACCGTGGTGTGAGCCGCCCCCGCGATCTCGACTTCATCCTGCCCCACCCCGACGGTTTCCACCAGGATCACATCCGAGCCGAAGGCGTCCAGGACCTTGATGATTTCATAAGCGGAGCTGGAAAGGCCGCCGAGATGACCGCGGGTCGCCACGCTCCGGATGAATACCCCGGGATCGTTGAAATGGTTCTGCATCCGGATCCGGTCTCCCAGGACCGCTCCCCCGCTGAAGGGACTGGTCGGGTCCACCGCGATCACCCCCACCTTTTTTCCCCGGGAGCGGAAATTTTCGATCAACCGGTTGACCAGGGTGCTTTTGCCCGCCCCCGGGGCCCCGGTTATCCCGATGATCTCCGCTTTTCCGGTATGGGGATAGAGGATTTTCAATTCGGAGATGGCCCCGTCGATCCCGTCATCCAAATCCCGGATCAGACGGGCTGTGGGCAGGACCTCCCCGCGCAGAACCTTTTCGGCCAAATCCGACATCGCAGAAATTACTTCCCGGGCCCTTATCTAACTTCGGAAAAAATTCCCCGGCGCAATCAATGAATCGACTTTACGCTGGTCCGGACGAAGGAAATAATCTCTTCCGTGGAGGTTCCGGGAGTAAAGACCGCCTTGACCCCTTTGTCCTTCAGGAAGACCATGTCTTCCTCCGGGATGATCCCGCCCCCGAAAACCATCACGGAATTCGCGCCTTTCTTTCTCAGGGCTTCGATCACCGCCGGGAAAAGGGTGTTATGCGCGCCCGAGAGAACGGAAAGTCCCACCGCGTCCACCCCTTCCTGAACCGCCGTGTTGGCGATCATTTCGGGGGTCTGGTGGAGGCCGGTGTAAATCACCTCGAATCCGGCGTCCCGGAGGGCCCGGGCCACCACCTTCACGCCGCGATCGTGTCCGTCCAGTCCCGGTTTGGCCATCAGAATTCGGATCTTTCTCTCTGCCATTTTTTCCTCCCTCCTTACCGTGCAAGTTGGTATGTTGGTGAGTTTGTGTGTTGGTTTTATTGTTGATAACTTACCAACTTACTAACTCACTAACTCACCTAAATTTCAATCCCCTTCCGGGATTTTATTCCCCGGCGGTAATAATGCTTGATCTCCTTCATCTCGGTAACCAGGTCGGCCGCCTGGATTATCTCCGGAGGAGCCCCCCTGCCGGTCAGAACCAATTCGACCCGCTCCGGCTTGGTCCGGAGAATTTTAAGGACTTGCTCCAGCGGGATCAAGCCGAAATCCAAAGCGCAGTTGATTTCATCCAGGACCACCAGATCGTACTCGCCGCCGGCCACCGCCTCTCCGGCCAGGTCCAGGGCCTGCTGCGCCAGCTTGATATCCTCCTGGTCGGGATTGTCCCGGCTGACAAAAGTCTCCCTCCCCATCTGGCGGATAATCAAATTCGGCTCGAGGCACTTGGCCGCTTTTAATTCCCCGTATTCAATATTTCCTTTCATGAAATGAATAATGTTCACTTTGAAACCGTGCCCGATCGCGCGCAGGGCCAGGCCCAGAGCCGCGGTAGTTTTTCCCTTCCCGTCCCCGGTATAAACCTGGATAAAGCCTTTTTCTAAACCATGATTTTTCATTTCGTGTCCCATTCCCAACCCAAAGTGCCAATCATTATAGCAGAACCCCGGTTTGACATTAAACACCCCGGCCTCAACTTTTCGGCCTTTCTTCTTCAGGATGAAAATGTCGCCCCAAATCCAAGCGGAAAAAAAATGCTTGAACTCGGTTCTTTTTTAGATACAATACTGGACATCTTTAAATTTTTCAGCACTTCAGTGAGAATTTTGGAAAACACCATTATCTTCCGAAATTCGGCCGGGGTTCATCGGCACCCGACCAGGCCGATTTTTATCCTTTCCCTGCTGCTCGGCTGGGCCGCGGGATTGATTTTCTCCTGCCCCCCGGTCTGGGCCAGCCCTCTGGACGTATATGGTTTCACCTCCCGCCACGCCGCCATGGCCAATACCGGCACGGCTTTCGCGGATGATTATTCCGGGGTTTATTACAACCCCGCCGCTTTAATACTCGCGGAATACCCGGCCTTCGGGTTCGGATTCATTTATTCCAATCCTTCCCTGTCAGTCGAAACCACCCCGGAAGTAAAAAATAAAATCTCGCCGGTGAAAAACCTGACCGGCTTTCCGATCGGCTTGGTTCTTCCCTTTTCCGGCAAACTCAAAAACCGGGTCAGTTTCGGGCTGGGACTGTTTCTTACCGGTGATCTGAACCGCACATATTTCGTCAGCGGCTATGCCCCCAAAACGAATTATCCCCAATTTATCCAGGTCGATCAGCGGATCTACCGCACCGCCATCAACCTCGGCATCGCGGTCAGGCCGATCCGATTCCTCTCCCTGGGGATCGGGGTCCACCTTATCCCCAATTCACCGGGGAAGATGTATATCAAGATGGACGCCAACAATTACTCCGGGGGTGGGAATCCTCCGGAAGCTTACCTGAACTTCAATTGGAAATATCATATCTCTCCCACCGCCGGCCTGCTTCTGGAGCTCCATCCGAGATGGAAAATCGGCCTGGCCTTCCGCGACGAGGTCGACACCCTCCTGGATATCCCCGTCGATACCGTCATTACCTTGCTGGGCATTGATGAGCGGCTGAAAATACCCCTGAAAGCCCATATGGATTACACCCCCCGCCAGCTGGCCCTGGGGGCGAGTTTTCAGGCCCTTCCTTCCCTGAAAACCGCCCTGGACCTGACCTGGGTCGCCTGGTCCCGGTTCCCCAGCCCTTCCGGAGAAATGCAGATCGAAGAAACCCAGGGCATCCCCCTCCCCCTGGAGGAAATTCAAAAGAACCTGCCCCGGAATCCCGATCCGGATTTTCACGATACCCTGGTTCCCGCTTTAAGCGCGGAATGGTCCGTGAGAAAAGACCTGCGGATCCGCGGGGGATATTCCTTCATCCCCACCCCCGTTTACGATCAAAGCTCCCGGGAAACGAATTTCCTTGATTCCAGCCGCCATCTTCTCACCTTCGGGATGGGGGTCTCGTACCAGGATCCATTCGGTATTTTTCCCCGCCCGGTCAGCCTCGACTTGCATCTGCAGGAACATATTTTTCAAAACCGGAAAACGGTCAAATCCGACCCGGGTAACCCCGGTTATCCGGACTACGAGATCGGCGGCTCGATTTTAAGCGGCGGGGTTTCATTCCGGATGGAGCTTTAATAGATGGGGGCAAGTAGCCAGTCGCAGGTAGCCGGTTTTCAGATGAACAGAAAAGTAAAAACCAACAACTCGATACACCCGGTCCCCAGCCCGGCAGCCCCCAGTTGCCGGTTAGCGTTCCCCGGTCATTGGATAAGGATATTAATTTTACTTTTTACTTTTTACTTTTCACTTTTCACTGATTTTGTTTGGGCCGGACCTTTCGACGATTTTGGCGTGGGAAGCCGGGACGCCGCGATGGGAAGCGCCTACACCGCCATCGCCGATGATGCTTCCGGGGCCTATTACAATCCCGGCGCCCTGAGCATGGTTAAAGAAGCCCGCTTCGGGATCGGGTATGTCCACACCAATCCCCGCCTGCATTTCAATTCCCAGGAAAGCCGGATCGAAAATGTTAAGGGTATCCCCTTCGGCTTCGTCGTCCCCATCGGGGGAATTTTCCAGAAAAGGGCCGCCTTCGGTTTTTCCGGGTTCATGCCCGGGGCGCTCCTGATTTACGATGTGTCCCTGCCCCCTGCCGGCCAGCCGGATTTCGTGCTCGACCACCATCGACTGCGCCAGCAGACAATGATTTTTGCCGCCTCGGCCCAGATCTTTTCTTTTCTTTCCGTCGGCGCGGGAGCCCAGATGTCTGCGACCATCCCTACCTCCGTCTCCATGCACCTGGATGCCCTGCTCCTGCTCAACGGGAAACCTACCGAGGGAGCTCCCCCCTCCGGATACGATTACACGGTCGATGTTGCCTACATCCTTACCCCGGTTGCCGGGCTGATGATAAAATTCGCCCCCTGGATCAGGGCCGGGGTTACCTTTCGGGACAAACTGGATATGAAGATAAATGTGAAATCCTCCGAAACCGCCTCGGGTCTCAGCGATTCGCCCCAAGCCCTGGATATCATGATTTCCAGCCACATCCTTTACACTCCCCGGCAATACGTTTTGGGCGGGGCGGTGGATATCCTCCCGGACCTGACCGCCGCTTTTGATCTGATTCGGACCGAATGGTCCGGGTTCCCCAACCCGGCCGCCCACATCTCGATTTCCAGCGCCGACCCCGAGGTCAACCGGGCCCTCCCCTCCGTCCCGCAACCTCCCGATCCGAATTTTTCCGATACCCTGAGCCAAAGATTCGGAATCGAATACCGGTCCGGCCTGATCCCTAAAATCAAAACCGCCCTCCGGGCCGGTTACGGCTTTTCCCCTTCTCCCGTCCCCGACCAGACCGGGGAATCCAATTTCCTCGATTCCAACCGGCATACCTTTTCCGGGGGAATAGGCCTGACCCTTCCGGTCCCCTGGGGGTTGATCGCCAAGCCCGTGGAACTGAATTTTCACCTCCGGTATCAGCTGCTTGAAAAAAGGCGAGTGACCAAGCTCGCGAGCGTCCCCGCGGACAATCCCGGCCGGCCCGGATACACAATTGACGGAAATATATTTTCCGGGGGGCTGTCTTTAAATCTTTCATTTTAATAAAATAGCTCAAATCTTTTAGCTCACTACTAAATCTCAAGAAAGGGGGAGTAAATGTTACTGAGCAAAAAACTGGCAGGTATTTGCGTTTTTGGATGTCTGCTTCTCGGCCTGGTCTGCGCCGGTTCCCGATCCGCCTGGGGCCACGCCTTGGATAATTACGGGTACGGAAGCCGGGCCATCTCGATGGGCGGCGCCATGGTCGGTGATGATAGTGATTATTCCGCGGTTTACTACAACGCGGCCGGGATGGCATTCGATAAGGAAGAAAGCATGAACGTGGGAGCCAGCTTCCTCCAGGGTTTTCCCTCCCTCAAAATAAAAGGTAAGGGTTCAAACCCGGCCGCCGACAGAAGTGAAATACCTACCGACCAGGGAATCTCCATTGGACTGGCCACCCCCCTGGGGGGCGGGAAAATCGGCGAGGTGTTTTCCGCCGGCGTGGGGATTTATCTGCCTTACCCGTTTTTGGATCGCATCATCGAGTTGAAAACCTTCGATCCCTACGAGCCTCATTTTGTCCAATATGAAAACGCCAACCATTTCATCCAGATAACAGCCGCGCTGTCCTATAAAGCCTGGAAAAAACTGGCGTTTTCTCTCGGCC
Source organism: bacterium (assembly GCA_028713675.1). Taxonomy (GTDB): domain Bacteria; phylum Desulfobacterota; class JAPLJL01; order JAPLJL01; family JAPLJL01; genus JAPLJL01. The sequence continues at coordinate 52,938 of JAQTNV010000004.1, read as the reverse complement.
TCGATCTCCTGGCTCACCTCAATCCCATGACCGTGGACGTGGCGATGGTAGATGACCAGGCCAAAGTCAACCTGGATGCCAAATTCCCCCTGGAAACAGCTCCCACCGCCGGCATCCAGTACCATCCCACCGACTGGCTCTCCCTGGGCGCCGCCTATCACGGGAAAACCCAGGTCAAAATAAGAGTCAAAGCTAATATCGACCCCAGCGCGATCATGCCCGGGTTCGGCTCCATCCCGGTCGTCCTCAATTTAACCGACGCCTACAAACCCCAGCAGGTGGAAATGGGATTCGGGGTCAAGCCCATGGAAGACCTGCGGGTTGCCCTGGCCGTCACCTGGGTGGACATGTCCGATTTTATCCCCCCGGTCGCGATGGTTGATCTTACCGAAGCGAAAGCTAATCCGAATTTGAACATAGTGGTGGGCTTGCTCGAGAAGTATCTGCCAAATTACGGTGAATTCAAATTCAAGGATTATTGGATTCCCCGCCTGGGTCTGGAATACAAGGTAACTGAACATCTCGATGCCCGGGCCGGGTATTTTTACCGGAATGCCTCCGTTTCAGCTCAAACCGGGAAAACCAGTTTTATCGATCCTTGCGTCAACGGGATCTCGGCCGGAATTGGCATTAATTTTACCGATCCGTTCAATCTTATCTCCAACCCGATCAACGTTGACCTTACTTACCAGGGGCAATTCCTGCAGAAAGTGTCCGTCACCAAGGTTGACCCCGCCGATAAAAGCTATACCGCGGAAGGCAGCAATCACCTGATCAGCGGAACCTTGATGTATGCCTTCTAAAATCCGGATCGGTTCTGGCGAGCGGAGAAACAAAATGAAGACCCGGAAAATCCTGAGTTGGGCTTTTATCGGAGCTTTCGGACTTGGCTGCCTCTCCTGCGGAGGCGGAGGTGGTAATTCCCAGCTCACCTCCCAGGTCAAGCAGGGAATCGATCTGATCGGCCAGGGCAACCCCGCGGCCGCGAAAACCCAGTTTCTTTCCGAGCTGGCCCGGCACCCGGACAACGATTCCGCCCATTACGGGGTCGCCCTCTCCGACGGAATGTTGGCCGCGGACGAGATTTCCACGGCCGCGGAAATGCTCTATTCCCTGATGATGGGATTGGCCCAGCCTTCGTCGGTTTCTCCCGGGAACAAGCTCTATTCCCGGCCCGGGCAGCCGGGGATTTCATCCGCTCCCGTCACGCCCATGCAGCTGGACCCCGCCACCCTGATAAATTTATATCTTGATCCGGTGGTCGAGCTCATGGCTGAAATGGAGATCCACCTTCAGGCCATCAACCTGGATAATTTCAAGATTACCATGCCTTCCGTCCCGGTCCGGATCCGGTTCGACCAGGAATACCTGATCGATATCGGCGGTGAAGCCGACGAGTTCGAGGTCCGGCTGGCCGGGGTGTTGACGGGCCTGGTCCAGGCCGCCGCCCTGATTATTAAAAGTCTCAATCTCAACATCGACCCCATGAGTCTCCTCTCCGGGCTCAGTTTCCCCCTGGATGTGACCGGCGGCCCGGTCGGCTGGGTTTCCCTGGTCCGAAAATTCGGTCCGGTGCTCGCCGGCAGTCCCGATCTGCTGAAAATCCAGGACCGGGATAAATTTTCGGCCGGCCTGGCCAAGCTCAACGCCACCATGGAATGGGTTTCCGGGGAAAACGGCTCCCTTTTCAGCGCGCTTCTGAAAAAGGATGGAACCGACCCGTTGCAGAAGGTTTTCGGGTTCGTGGATGAAAACCACGACGGGGTGGTCGGCGCCGGGGACCGGGTGTCGATCAACCCGGTACGGCACTGGAATGTCACCGACGCTCCCTGGTGCAGTGATATCTATCTCCCGAAAGGAACCGAAGACCTCATTCCCGTCATCGACGAACTGGTCCTCCGGGTCCGGAAGGCCCTGCGGGGCGAAGACGCCGTCCTGGATCTGGCGGAGCTTAATGCCGTGCTTGCCTTTCCCGGGTTCGGCGAAGCGGGAAAACTTCACCAGCTTCCGAACCTGGCCCGGGTGGATTTAAAAAAGCTCTTCGCCGATTTTCCCGACCCCCGCGCCTTTTTCCCCGCCACCGATACCAACGGCGAGTTCCAGGTGGAACTGGAGATCGGGACTGCCAGCGTTCTGCCCTTGATCTACCCCTGGGAGACCGCCGGTGACGGACCGCATTTCGGCCAGGCCATTCCGGCCGACGGCATCACCGTGCCGGATTCCAGTCCGGCCGGATTTCTTGTTTATCTCGACTGGTCCGATCCCTCATTCAACGGCGCCCTGCAGATCCGGGAATCCCTGTCTGAAAACGGCAATCTGGTCACGGCCGATAAAAGTTCCATCAACGCCCTGATCGCACTGTTAGTCAACCTTTACTCCCGCTGGATGGAATCGGTATTCGCCCCCGTCTTGCCAGAGGAACGGGGCGACCCCGGCTTTGAGGATTATGTCTTTCCCGTCCGGGAGGAGGCCATCGAAGCCGACGGAGATGTTTTGATTCAAAATGTCTTCTTCACCAACCGGGAGGAAAAAATCCTGGGCGGCCGCCTCTACTGGCCCGACTCCGCCACCACCACCGCCAAGGTCCCGGGGATCGTTTTCAACCCCGGCACCATCTGCTGGCTGGACACCTATCACTGGATCGCCATGGATTTATCCCGGAACGGCTACGCGGTTTTCGTCTTCGAACCGGGCGGGCAGGCCGAATCTGAGGGCGACACCCCGGGGATGGGCTCCTACTGGTTCGAGCATTACCTCTGGCCCGGTTGGGAAAACGACCTCTATGACGCGGTTACCTATCTCTACAAGGTCAGCCCGATTTCCGACCGCGTCGATGCTGACAAACTGGGGATCATGGGCCACTCCCGGGGTTCCATGGCCGTCTGCAATGAACAGGTCAACGATTACCGGGTCAAGGCCGCGGTGGAGGTTTCCATGACCCTCTATTTCTGCTCCGCCAGTTCCCGGGTTCCCACCCAGATCCAATCGGCCGACTTCGATCTCCTCGACCTGGGCGCTCCCCTCGTTGGCCCGATTGGCAACGAAATTTTTTACGATATCACCAATCCGCCCAAGCAGGTGATTATCATCGGGGCGGCCAGTCATGGGGGATTCAACACTATCGAAGGCGAAGGGGCGGATTCCCCCTTCCGCCACTGGCCGCTGGTTCCGGAATGGGAGCACCCGGTTTCCTCCCATTACGCCCTGGCCTGGTTCGATTATTTCCTGAAGGGAGACACCACTGCCCGAAGCCGGATCACCGAATATCAGTACGGGCTTTCCCAGCTTTTTACTTCAAGATACCTGCTGGATCCCGCGGAAGGCGAAATAAAAATGAGGCCTTGAACGGCTTTCAGGGTCTTTGGCTTTCTTAGGCGGCCGGCCTTTGGGTTGGCCGTTTTTTTTCCTGCCCTACCAGGCATAAATTGCTCAGTTATTGGTTTCCTTGACACTTGGAGGTGAAAACATCTATATTAAACGCACTTTTTGACGCTATGCGTAAATTTACCCTCGAAAAATTCGCCAACTGGGTTATCCGCTTCCGTTATTGGATCATCCTGGCCACGGTCCTGATCACCGTCGCCTCCGGCTACTCCGCACGCAAACTGACCATCAATTCCGACCTGACCGCGTTTCTTCCCCGCCATGATCCGGTCGCCGAGCTCTTCAAGGAGGTGGATAAAACCTTCCAGGGAGCCGATCTCTGCGTTATCGCCCTGGAAACCGGGGGTATTTTCGACTATGCCACGCTGGCTGAAATCCAGGAAATCACCGATGCCATCGAAAAGATACCCGGCATCGCCAGCGTGATCAGCCTGACCAATATCATCGACATCCGGAAAATCGAGGATGGAATCGAGGTGGGCAAACTGATCGACCCGGATAATATCCCCCGTGATCCGCAAGTCCTCTCGCGCCTGAAGGAATATACCCTTTCCAAGGACATGTATTCCGGTGTGATTATCTCCAGGGACGGTAAATCCACGCTCATCCTCGCCCGGATCCTGGTGGATGCGGACGAAGTCGTAATCGCCGGCCAGATCGAAGATGCCATCGGAAAAATCACGTCCCGCCCGCAAAGCCTGATTAAAAAACCCTACTATGCCGGTTTTCCCTTCCAGATGAGATACATAGACAAAATCATTAAGACTGATTTCCTCGGTCTGACCCCGATCACCATTTTTGCGGTCATGTTCGTACTATTCCTCAGCTTCCGGACCCTGCGGGGAATATTCCTTCCGATCCTGACGGTATTGTTTGCCACCGTCTGGACGCTGGGACTGATCCACGCCCTGGGCCGGGAAATGAACATGCTTTCCTCCGTTATCCCCGTGCTCCTGATCGCCTGCGGGAGCGCCTACGGGATTCACGTGGTGAACCGCTATTACAACGAGGTAAAAACCTCCGAGGACAAGATCCCGGGCCTGATTCAGATGGCGAAACAGATCACCGTCCCGGTCTTCCTGGCCGCCCTGACCACCCAGATCGGTTTTGGAACCTTCGTCTATGCCAGCATGCCCCCGGTCCAGGAGACCGGGCTTTTCATCGCCGCCGGGATCGGATTCGCTTTCCTGATCGCGGTCACGTTCATCCCGGCCTCCCTGGCCGTTTTAAAAGTCCGGACCGCCCCCGTGAAAAAACCCGGGGAAAGCCGGATGGCCACACTGGTCTATAATTTTTTCGCCCGTTTCTCCAGCTTCCCGGTGAAATACCGCTGGCCCATCATCGTTATCTGTATCATCATCGCCCTGGTTTCGATCTCCGGCCTCCCCCGCCTGACCCGCGAGGTCAATTTCGTCGAATATTTCAAGCCGGACAGCCCGGTCCGGGTCGCGGAAAACTTCACTCGGGAAGCCTTCGGCGGATCCCAGCCTCTGCTGGTCGACGTCCGGGGAGACATCCTGAATCCCTTTGTGCTGAAGGAAATGCGCCGGATGAGCCAATATCTCGACACCATCACTTATGTCTGCAACCCCCAGTCCGTCGCGGACCTGATCATGGAGGCCAATTATCAGCTCAACGGCCGTTATTCCATCCCGGATACGGCGGAAGGGGTGTCCAATCTCTTCCTGTTCCTGGAAGGCAACGAATTTGTCGACCTGCTGGTCAAGAGGGGGAACCAGGAAGCCCTCATCCAAACCACGCTGAGCACCTACAATACCAAGCAGCAATTATTCTCCGTCGCTGAGCTCCAAAAATATTTTAAAGATCACACCGTCGGGAAAACCAAGGTCGTTGACCTGGAAAGACTCGATCCCGCCACCCGGGAAAAAGTCATGGTGAATCAGCTGGATATGATCGGAGAGAATATCGTCAACCTGGTCAAGGCCACCGCCAAAAAACAGGGAAATCCGGAAAAGATGGAAGGGTCCTCCTCCCTTTCTCCGAAGGTCAGGGAAATCCTGGCTTCCGGAACAAATCAACCCTTCGCCGGACTCGATCAGCCCCAAAAGGAACGCCTCTCGGTTTCACTGCGGGAATATCTTGTCTCCCCCCAGTCGGAAATCGAAATCAAAGACGGAAAATTCATCGACAGCATGGTTGTGGCCGCGATCGGTACGATCTCCAACGGAGCGTCCGATCCGTCCCGGGTGGAGTCGGCCCTTATCCCGCTCTTCAAGGCCAAAAAGATAAAAACCTCCCCGGAGACGATTTCCTCCCTGACCCGGTCCCTTTCCAATCGAATCCAGGAGAAGCTTAATGCCGAAGAAATCGATCTCCTCGGGCAACAAATAATCGCTCTTTTGCCCGCACAGTTCAAAACCGACCATAATTTCGCCAAATATCTTCAAGGATATCTCTGGGAGATTCACGACCGGCGGGTCGCACTTCCGGAAAAATTCCCCCTGGGTTCAGCCCCGGTCGAATCGGAAATCTCCGCGCTTTTCCAGGAAACCGGCGGACCCGTAATGTTCAACAAGCTCTATCCCGAACTGGTCAACAACATGATGCAATCCATCTTTCTGGCCCTGTTCCTGGTTTTGATCCTGATGATTATCCAGTTTAAATCTTTCCAGGGAGGCCTGATCGCCATGGCCCCGATTTCCCTGACCGTTCTGACCAACTTCGGGATCATGTCCTATTTCGGGGTCCCGGTCGACGACACCACGATGATGGTATCATCCATCGGGATCGGCATCGGGATCGATTACACCATTCACTTCACTTCCCGCTTCCGGGAGGAACTGGAAAAAACCCAGGGCAATATTTCCCGCGCCCTGGAGCAGACCTTTGAAACCACCGGCCGGGCGATCCTGATCAACGCCATCTCGGTCACGATGGGCTTCATCGTCCTCGTCTTCAGCAGCATCGTCCCCACCCAGAGGTTCGGCTGGCTCCTGGCCCTCCTGATGGTAATCAGTTCCGTCGGATCCCTGACCCTGCTCCCCGCTCTCCTGCTTTCGACCAAGATGAAATTTATCAAAAAATAATCGATGTTCTTAATTTCAGGTTCCGGTTCTTTGTTCAAAAATTCAGAATATTTCGTTTAAGTGGTAAATTAATTATTGCTTATCTTTAAAAGGAGGAATAAATGGATAAAACAGTCAAAAAACAGAAAGCCTTTTTTCTTTCGTTAGTGTTACTTCTCTCTTTTTACCTTTTAACTTTCACCCGCCTTTCCTGGGCGCTCACCGCAGATGAGGTCGTGGATAAGGTCGACACGACCATGCGCGAAGCCAAGGACAGCGTAGGCATGAGCAAGATGATCCTGGTGGAAAAAGACGGGAGCGAGCGGGTCCGCCAGATCAAGGCTTACTTCAAGAAAAACCCCAAAGGAGACGATTTTACCCTGACCCGCTTCCTCTCGCCGGCCGACGTAAAAGGGGTGAGTTTCCTCTCCCTCTCCGAGGATGAGATGTATCTCTACATGCCCGCTTTCGGCAAGATCCGGAGGATCGCCTCTCATGTCAAACACGAAAGCTTCATGGGCACGGATTTTTCCTATGACGATATCGGGAAGACCAAATACAAGGACGACTACGACTCCAAGATCCTGGAAGAAACCCCCGCCGAATATGTCCTGGAGGCAAGTCCTAAACCCAAAGCCGAAGTCGGTTATTCCAAGATCAAGCTCTGGGTCAGCAAAGAAAGCTGGATTCCCACCAAAGTCGAGTTTTACCATCCCAAGAAGGGATCTTTGTTGAAGGTCTTAACCAACTCCCAGGTCGAGAAGATCCAGGGCCACTGGACCCCCCGAAAGATGGTGATGGAGAACGTGGAAGACAAGCATAAGACCGTGCTCGAGGTTACCGAGATCAAGTATGATACCGGCCTCTCCAGCGAGGTCTTCAGCCAGCGGAACCTGAAACAGTCAGAGTAAAAAATCTTTAATGACCGGTAGGCGCAACCTTTAGGTTGCGGTATTTCGTAGGAGAGCAGACGGTGTACATTCCCTGGAAAAAAGTTTTACCGTGTTTGATTGCATGCAGATAATAAGTCCCATGGTTGCGGCCGATATCATACGCAGGCTGAAGCCCGCGGCTATCACCATTCTTTTTTTCTCCCTATTCTTTTCCACTTTTACTGTACCCGTTCGGGCCGAAGACAAAGTCGACGTCAAGGGATTCCTAAGCATCGATAAACGCTTCCTGGTCCCCGAAACCCATACCCCGATTATCGACTTTTATAATAATCTCCAGGTCGAGGCCCGCGCCAAGCCAAGCGATCAGGTCAGTGGAGTAGCCAGCCTGGATGTCCGTTACTACGATTATCCCCGTCCCGCGAACGATCTGGTTTCCCTCGAGGAAATCAACACTTCCAACCCGGTCGAGTTCAGTCTTTGGGAAGGTTACATCGATGTAAACGGGTTTTTACTCAAGAACCTTGACCTCCGGGTGGGCAAACAAAGGATCGCCTGGGGAACCGCCGACAAGCTCAACCAGACTGACAATCTCAATCCTGATGATTATTCCGATCCCCTGGATTTCGGGCGCAAATTCCCCTCCACGGCTTTTCTGGCCACCTATTACATTAAAGACTGGCAGTTGATCGGGGTCTGGGTTCCCACGATCCGGCCGGTCCTGCTTCCCAAGTCCGGATTCAATCTGGAAGCCCTCATGCCCTCCAATCTTTCCCAACTCCCAGGCAACGTCTATTTCGTCCCGGGAAAAATTACAACCGAGTATCCTTCTTTCACTTTTCTCCATTCGATGGGAGCCCTGAAGCTGAAGGGGCAGGTTTTAAATACTGATTTTTCCGTCAGCTATTTCCACGGTTACGATGACACTCCTCTTCCCGCCCGGCTCTCCAATCTGACAATCAATCTCCCGGAAATTTCCGCGGATGCGACCATGGTGCTTCCTCATCTCGACATTGTCGGCCTTGACCTGGCCGGCGAACTTTTTACCGTGGGATTCTGGGCGGAGGCTACGCTGCTCCTTCCCAAAAATAAAATCGTACTGACGGAAACCGATCAAAATACCGAAACTTTACTTGAGGGCTTTTTAACTGAGAAAGATCGAACTATTCTCAAAAAGGAACCTTACGTAAAATACACCCTGGGAGGAGACTACACTTTTACCAACGGGATTTATTTAAACTGCCAGTACATGCACGGTTTCTTCACCGATGCTGGCGTGGACAACCTGGGGAATTATTTCATCGGAAGGATCGAGGACAAGTTCCTTCATGACAAAATCAAAACCAGTCTGTCCGGAGGCTTGGCCACCATGGCTTTAACCAGTCAAGAACGGTTTAAGGATACCCTGACTTATTTTCTGGTGCCCGAGATTCAATACCTGGGAATCGACAACCTGGAAATCACCCTCGGTTATTTTGCCATCGCCGGAAAAAAAGGCACGATGTTCGGCTCCATGACCGACCAGGACCAGATCTACCTGAAGGCCAAGCTGAGTTTTTAGCGGTATTTTGAACGGGCCGGCGGGAATTTCAGTCGCTTGATTTCTGCTGGTCCGGGAGCGGCTGGGGGCTGGTCCCGTTCGTCCCGGGAGAAATCGAAGGGCGACCGAGAGCCGGGGGTTGGTGGTTCGTATTTTTTCTGATCCGGCTGAAATAAATTAACCGGCCGAACCTTTCCCAAAAGCCTTGGAATACCCGTACCACCCACGGGACCGGAACAATATATTTCCCCCTCAGTTTCTTTTTCTCAAAATTGTTGGAGCGGACTTCGTTCCGGTCCGGAATCTCAATCTCGGTGACGATCATCCCCTCTTCCATGCCCAGTCTTTTCAGGAGTTTACCTTCCGCGGATACCACCGCCGACTGTCCGAGAAAGGGCATGGAAACCCGCAGCCCGGAGAACGGCATCCGGGACCGGAAGCGGCCGTAGCGGTTGGCAAAAACCACCGGCACCCCCAGTTCCTCCGCGAGGCGGAGGGGAGCCACCTGGGCATTTCTCCGAAGATCCCAATCCACCCCCTTGAATAACCTTCCCGCCCCCGGGATCTGCAGGGACGGCCAGGCGCAGCTGACCAGGACCAGGTCCACTTTTCCCCTTAATCCCTCCAGGGTATCGCGGTAAACCACGTCCCAGAAGATTGCCACCCCGATCCGGGCCAGGCCGGTGGTAAAAACACCCGGGGTGTCCCCGGGCCGGAAATAGATATTTTCCCAGATCGCGGGGTGGCGTTTCCGGTAAAACAAAGCGGAGCGATCCGGGGTGGTAATGACCAGGGTGTCAAAGTAATCATCCTGATCTTTTTCGTAGAAACACCCGGTCAGGTAGATATCCAGGCCGGCGCTCAAATCCTTCATCCAGGAAACCGTGGGGCCATCCCGGGGTTCGGAAAATTCGAGCAGCCTGTCGCTGTAGGTGTATCCCAGGTTAAAAAACTCCGGCAGGACCACCAGCTTGGCTCCGGCGCTGACCGCCTTTTCGATCCAGTCCCTGGCTTTTTCCAGGTTCTCCGCCACTTCAAAAGGACGGCTGTTGATTTGCAGACTCGCGACCCTGATCATCTTCCGACAAAAAGCCTTTCGCTCAAAACCGACGGCAGCCCGGCTTTTTCAATCCGGCTCCCGGCGCTTTTGATGTCATATTCCACCCGCTGGACCATATAAATTCTGGTCTCGGTATCGAAAACAGAATAAACCGCCCGGGGATCGCCGTCCCGGGGCTGTCCCACCGCCCCCACGTTTATTATCCAACTGTAATCCGGATCCAGCTTGGCCCGGGTTGATTCTATCCCGTTAAAATTAAAGACTTTTACCTCGTCCCTGTCCTTTCCGCCGGAGGTGTGTTTGTAGCGGAAAGCCAGTCCGACATGGGCATGCCCGACAAAAACCACCGGGATTCCCTGGGATTCCATCCAGTCGCAGATTTCATAGGCCTCTCTATAATCGAGCACATAGCCGAAACGTTCGGGGTCAACCGGCGAGCCATGACAGAACGCCACCTCTCCCTCCCGGTGAAAGAAAGGACGGGCGGAGAGCCATTCACGGAAGGAAGGATTGATCACGCTCTCCGTCCATCTGATCGCCTCCCGGGCATAATCCACGAACCAATCCATGGGGAGCCTTCCGGTTAAAGCCGCGTCGTGGTTTCCCACCAGGGCCACATGGGCCATTTCCCGGATGATTCGGCAGCAATCGTTGGGGTCCGCCCCGTATCCAACCGCATCCCCCAGGAAAATCAGGCGGTCGACCTTCTCAGACCTGAGCGCCAGGGCCACCGCCTTCAAAGCTTCAAAATTGGAATGGACATCGGTAAATATTCCCAGCCTCATAATACCCCTGTTTTCGCCCGAACCCGCTCCCGGCCGACATTTTGGCCCGGTTACCCCGGACATTATTCAGGGAAATCTAAGCCTAACCGGCAACTTTTTCAATATTTTCCCATCTAAGTGGTTGACAGCCGTTTAAAGTCACGTAAAATAGGAACATAATGGGAACAAAGCGGTTTACTGTATTAATTATACCGGAGAAGACTGACCAGCTGCGGCGCCTTAAATTCCCCACCTGGGGAATAAAGGCCGGGATTATTTTTCTGGCTTCGGCTTTTCTGGTTTTTATCCTGATGACCGGTCTTTTTCTAAGTTCCCGTTCCAAGCTGAAAGAACTGGCATACCTGAAAAGCGAAAATCAAACCCAGAAAACCCAAATTTACGAATTGGCCAGCAAGGTTGATAATCTGGACGGCCAGCTCTCCCGCCTCCGGCAGTTTAACAACCGACTCCGGGTCATTACCGGACTGGATAAAAAGTCCGAAGACGAGTTCTCCCCCCTCGGAATCGGGGGTGTGGATGGAGGGGAAAAAACCTACCCGATCCTGGGAAACCTGGAAGAGGTGATCATTCGCAGGATGAATTCCGAACTGGAAAGGTTAAAGAGCGAGGCTTATCTCGAGGAAATCAGTCTCCAGGACCTTAACGAATTTGTTCAGGATCAGAAATCCATTCTTTCCGCCACCCCTTCGGTCTGGCCCACCCGGGGCTGGCTGACCTCCGGTTTCGGCATGCGGATCTCGCCTTTTACCGGCCTCAACTCCATGCATGAAGGCCTGGACATCGCCACCCAGGTCGGAACCCCGGTCCTGGCCCCGGCGGATGGGATTGTCAGCTTTTCCGGCTTCACACCGGAAATAGGGAAAGTCGTCGTGCTCGATCACGGTTACGGGATGACCACCCGTTATGGCCATTTATCGGAAATCAAGGTCAGGCTGGGAAACCGGGTCAAGCGGGGAGAAACCATCGGCAATGTCGGGGACACCGGCCGCTCCACCGGTCCCCATCTCCATTACGAAATCCGGATTAACGAAATTGCGGTCAACCCGAAGAAATATATATTGAATTAATTTCCTCCTCTTTTAACCCCCTTTTTTTAAATTTTCCCATGCCGGTTTTCTTGTTCGCGGGCAAAAGGATTATAATTCCGCCCGGAAGAAATTTGAGCGCCAATGCCTAAAAGCTTTCTGGAAAAAATCTTCGGCAGCAAAAACGAGCGTGAGCTCAAGCGCATCCAGCCCCTGGTGGGGCAGATCAACGTCCTCGAGCCGGAAATCTCCCGGCTGAGCGATCCCGAGCTTAAAGCCTATACCCCCCGCCTCAAGGAACGCCTGGCCCAGGGAGCCTCCCTTGACGATATCCTCCCCGAGGCCTTCGCGGTGGTCCGCGAGGTTTCCCGGCGCACCATCCATTTGCGCCCCTTCGATGTCCAGCTGATCGGCGGGATTGTCCTCCACCAGGGAAAGATCGCGGAAATGAAAACCGGGGAAGGAAAAACCCTGGTGGCCACCCTCCCGATCTACCTGAACGCCCTGCAGGGCAAAGGGGTCCACCTGGTCACCGTGAATGACTACCTGGCCCGCCGGGACTCCGATTGGATGGGACCGATCTTCCGCTTCCTCGGGCTCGAAGTGGGGGTGATCGTCCACGGACTTTCCGACCCGGAAAGAAAAATCGCCTATAACGCCGACGTCACCTACGGGACCAACAACGAATTCGGATTCGACTATCTCCGGGACAACATGAAATTCCGGATCGAGGATTACGTCCAGAGGGAGCTCCACTACGCGATCGTGGACGAGGTCGATTCCATCCTGATTGACGAAGCCCGCACCCCCCTGATCATTTCCGGCCCGGCCGAGGAATCCACCCAGCTTTATCATTCCATTGACCAGGTCATCCCCCGCCTGAAGAAACCCAGCCGGGAAGACCTGGATAAAGGCGCCAAAATGATCGAGGAGGAGCAGCGCTCTTTCCGCGAGAATTTTGACTGCTGGATCGATGAAAAGGGGCGTTCCGCTTTTGTCACCGAGTCCGGGGTGACCCGGCTCGAGGAGCTCCTCCGGATTCCCAATCTTTACGACCCTTCCAACATCGAGATCGTCCACCACGTGAACCAGGCCCTCAAAGCCCACACCACTTTCCAGCGGGATGTGGATTACATCGTCAAGGAAGGTGAAGTCATCATCGTGGATGAATTCACCGGTCGCCTGATGCCCGGCCGCCGCTACTCCGATGGCCTCCACCAGGCCCTGGAAGCCAAGGAGCACGTCAAGGTGGAGCGGGAAAACCAGACCCTGGCCACGATCACGTTTCAGAATTATTTCCGGATGTTCAAAAAACTGGCGGGCATGACCGGAACCGCCGATACCGAGGCCGCGGAATTCTCCAAAATCTACAACTTGGACGTAATGGTGATCCCCACCAATATGCCGATGATCCGGAAAGATTATCAGGACAGCATCTACAAAACCGAAACCGAAAAATTCCGGGCGGTGGTCCGGGAAATCAAGGAACTCCACGCCAAGGGCCAGCCGGTCCTGGTGGGAACCATTTCCATTGAAAAATCTGAAAAGCTTTCCCACATGATCAACCGGGAAGGCATCCGGCACCAGGTCCTGAACGCCAAGCACCACGAGCGGGAAGCCGATATCATCGCCCAAGCCGGGCGGGTCGGCACGGTCACCATTTCCACCAATATGGCCGGCCGAGGCACCGACATCATGCTCGGCGGCAATCCCCAGAAAATGGCCCTGGCTTCGGTCGGCCCGGAAGCCACCCCCGAAGAAATCCAGACCCAGGTCGAGAAATTCCAGAAAACCTGCGAGGCGGATAAGGCCAAGGTCATCGAGCTGGGCGGTCTTCACATCCTCGGCACCGAGCGGCACGAGAGCCGCCGGATTGACAACCAGCTCCGGGGCCGCTCCGGCCGCCAGGGCGACCCGGGCTCATCCCGTTTTTACATGTCCCTGGAAGACGACCTACTCCGGATTTTCGGTTCGGATCGCATTTCCCGGATCATGGAACGCCTGGGGATGGAGGAAGACCAGCCCATTGAACACGGCCTGGTCAGCCGGGCGATTGAAAACGCCCAGAAAAAGGTGGAGGCCCAGAACTTCGAGATTCGCAAGCGCCTGATCGAATACGACGACGTCATGAACCAACAGCGCACCGTCGTCTACAAGGAAAGGCGCAGCATCCTTTCCTCCGAGGATCCCCGTCCCCTCTTTTTCGACATCCTGGCCGAGGTCGTGGAAGACCTCGTTTCCCAATATACCGAGCCGAAAACCCCGGCGGAAAACTGGAACTGGGAAGAGATCCGGATCGGCGTCCTGCGCCAGACTACCCTGAACCTGGAAATAAAACCGGAGGAAATGGAAGGACTGCGGCCGGAGGGTTTGACCGACATCATTCTGGAACAGGCCAAAGCCCTTTTCCGGAAGAAGGAAGAGGAATTCGGCAGCCAGACCATGACCCAGCTTCTCCATTTTCTTCTCCTCTCCACCCTGGACGGGCTCTGGAAAGACCACCTGCTCGGGATGGATCACTTGAAAGAAGGAATCGGCCTCCGGGGCTACGGCCAGAAAGACCCGCTCCAGGAATATAAACGTGAAGGCTATGACATGTTCATGGCCATGATCGGCATTTTCAAATCGGACACGGTGGAAAGGATGTTCCGGATCCAGATCCGGCGCGAAGAGGAAGTGGAGCGGATGGAACAGCGCCGGAAGAAACAGGCCGCCATGCATCTGGGTGTGGGGGGAGACAGCAAGGCCCCGACCGTCAAGCGCCAGAACGACAAGGTCGGCCGGAACGACCCCTGCCCCTGCGGGAGCGGAATGAAATACAAGAAATGCTGCGGGAAGTAATAATTTGTTATTATAGATTTTATAGGACTTATCGGGCCAATAGGACCTATTAAAACCTATTAGAGCAATGCCGGGATTTTCCAAAAATTTGAACCGCCGGGATTTCCTGAAGCTCTCCATGGCCGCTTCCGCCTATCCCGCTCTCCTCAGCGGATGCGGATTCAAGGAAATCCGGGAACTGGGCGCCGCCAATCCCGGGGCCACCCCGGCCCACCTTAAAATCGTCGAGTTTTATTCCCAGAAGATCCTGTACGGCCCCCCCCCTTCGCAGGAATTCCTGGAGCTGATTGTCCATTTATACACCCCGGAAGAGGCGGAAATAGTTCAACACCTTCCCCTGATATACGGCAAAACCGCGCGGTCCGTGGCGCGCCGGGCGAAACGGCCGCCGGAGGAAGTCACGGTCATCCTCAACCGCCTGGCCAACGAAAAACGGGCCCTGATCGTCTTCGGAAAAGGCGAACCGGAAAAAATCCTTTCCTATATTTCCGACTTCCGGAGCAATCTTACTTTCACCGCGCCCGAGGAACCCCTCCGCTACGGCCTGATGCCCATCGTCCCGGGAACATTCGAGATGGTGATGATGAGCGGAAATGATGATGAATGGCACCGCCGTTTCGGCCAGCTTTTTGAGCGGGTTTACAATACCGGCTATCTGCCCAAATATCTGGACAAACCCCTCCCCTTGATCCGGTACATCCCGGTATATGAAACCATCGACGCCGTTCCCGCCGCCCTGCCCTCCGACCTTCTGACCGAAATGCTGAAGGAAAACTCGAACTTCGGCGTGGGCTTCTGCCAGTGCCGCCAGTCCCAGGCCTATGCCGGCCACGACTGCGGCCTCCCCCGGGAAACCTGCATGTCGATCGGGCCGGTCGCGGATTTTATGCTCTCCCGGAACCTCCAGCGCCGGATTGACCGTTCCGAGGCCCTGGATATAAAAATGAAAGCCAACGCCGCCGGGCTGGCGACCTTCTCGATAAACGTTGATTTCAATCTGCCCAATTACACCTGTTCCTGCTGCGGGTGCTGCTGCCTCATCCTCCGGACCATTTCCGAGTTCAACGCCCCCGCCCTGGTCGCCCCTCCCCATTTCCGGCCCCAGCGGGACAAGAGTAAGTGCGTCCGCTGCGGTCTCTGCCGGGACCGCTGCCCGATGAAGGCCTGGGTGATGAATGAAACCGGCTGGGAATACCGCCGGGAACGCTGCATCGGGTGCGGGGTCTGCGCCTCGCTCTGCCCGGCCAAGGCGCTTTCCATGCAGCCGGTCAAGAACTATCAGCGCCCCCCGGCCAACCTTTTTTCCCTGGGATTGAGAATGGGGCCGGGTTACGCCCATCACCTTCTGACTTCGTCCGGCAGCTGATTATCCCCGCCGGAGTTTGGCCAGAAACGTATTTCTCGCCTGCCCACAGCTTGCAGAGATATCGGCTTTCATCAATAATCCTGATGAGCAATCCAGATTAATTTCCGGATCGCTTTTTCTGCAACCATTGGTCGGAGAAGAGGACAAAAATGAAAAAAGTCAGAACCGGATTGACGGTCCCGGGGTTTCAGTTCGCCGCGGTCAAATGCGGGATAAAGTATACAAACCGCCTGGACCTCGGACTGGCCTGGTCGGAGGTCCCGGCTTCCGTCGCCGGCGCCTTCACCACCAATCTGATCAAGGCGGCTCCCGTGGTTATTTCCCGGAAACGGGCCCGCTCGGGAATGGCCCGGGCGATCCTGGTCAACAGCGGTTACGCCAATGCCTGCACCGGGCGTCAGGGATATCGCGACGCCAATCTTCTGACCTCCGGGACGGCCCTGATCCTCGGGGCTCCCGCTGGTTCCGTCCTCATCGCTTCCACCGGTACGATCGGGATGACCCTGCCGGTTGAAAAGATGATGAATTCGCTCCCGGCCCTGGTCCGGAAACTCAACCCGAAAACGGTCCCTGATTTTATCCAGTCCATCCTTACCACCGACACCTTCCCGAAAGTAGTCTATACCCGCAAAGCCATCGGCGGCAGGAATGTCACCCTGCTCGGAACCGCCAAGGGAGCCGGGATGATCATGCCGAACATGGCGACGATGCTCGGTTTCGTTTTTACCGATCTCGCCATTCCCTCCCGTCTTCTCCGGCCGATTTTCGCGAACGCGGTGGCAGACAGTTTTAACCGGATCACCGTGGATGGGGATACCTCAACCAACGATACCGCTCTCTGTCTGGCCAATGGCCTGGCCGGCAACGCGTTACCCCGCGGGCGTTCCTTGTCCCAGGTCGAATCACTGATCGGGGACACCTTGAAAGAACTGGCCAGAATGATCGTCCTGGACGGCGAAGGCGGCACCAAGCTGGTGGAGATCATGGTCGAGGGAGCCCGGAATTCCCGTGAAGCCGACCTGGTGGCCCGGACCATCGCCAACTCGCCCCTGGTAAAAACCGCCATCTACGGAGCGGAAGCAAACTGGGGCCGGATTATCGCCGCGGCGGGCCGGAGCGGCGTTAAAATCAATCCCGACCGGGTCGATATCTGGTTCGGCGGGCTTCAGGCGGTCCGCTCCTCCCAGGGAGTTCCGGGAGCGCAGAAAAAAGCGGTTCCGCTTCTGAAAAAGAAGGAAATAAAAATCCGGGTCAATCTGAACCAGGGAAAAGCCCGGGCTACCATTCTGACCTGCGATTTTTCCGAAGGTTACGTAAAGATCAACGCCGGGTACATGACCTAAAAAATCAATGTCCAAATTTCAAAATCCAAAGTTCAAATAAAGTTCAAAGAATAAAAACTCAAAAAATCCTTTTTATTATTTCTCTTTGACATTTAGGCTTTGACGTTTGTTTGACCTTTGGGCTTAAGCATTTTAACTTTTAACTTTGACCTTTCGCCTTTCACCGGTTTGCTGCTCTTTGCCCCCTGCTCCTTGCTCCCTGCTCTTTTCTCTGAGATATTGACTTCCTTTAGAACTATGATAAAAGAATTCAGTCAATTTGATTGATCCGATTTGGAGGGATTCCCGGTTAAGTCAGGATGATTTTGCCTTTATCTTAAAAGCAAAAGTTCAACCAAGGAGGATGGAAATGCAAAGAAGGGTTGCGATCGTCGGGTACGCCCAATCCGAGTACCAGGAAGACGTGCCCCGAACCCGGGAGGACCAGGTCTTCGACGTAGTGAAGGCCGCCCTCCGGCACGCCGGGATTCTCCGGGAGGAAGTGGACAGCGTGGTCACCGCCTCTTCCGACTTCCTGGACGGGAGAACCATCTCCAATGTCTTCCTTTCCATGGCCGTGGGCGCCTACCAGAAGGACGAATCCAAGGTGGAAGAAGACGGCACCGGGGCCCTGCTTTACGGGCTGATGCGGATCCTGGCGGGGACGCACGACGTGGTTACCGTCGAGGCTCATACCCTGGCCTCCACCATTAATCCCCACCAGATTCTATTTTACGCTTTGGATCCCCTTTTCGACCGGCAAGTGGGCTTGATGAATGACATCGCCGCCTCGGCCATCCAGGCCCGGATGTACATGAAAAAATATTCGGTCCCCGAGGAAGCCGTGGCCATGGTTTCAGTCAAGAACCTGGCCAACGCCGCCCTCAATCCCCTCACCCACCGGAAAATGCCGGACCTGACCGTGGAAGAGGTCCTGAATTCCAAAATTTATTACGATCCCATCCGGGAGCTCATGATCCCGCCCATCACCGACGGGGTCTGCGCCCTGATCCTCGCCTCCGAAGAAAAAGCGCGTGAGATCACCGATAATCCAGTCTGGATCGAGGGAGTGGGCACCTGCGTAGATTCCTACCTCCGGGAGCGGAACCTGACCCAGCTCGAATCGCTGCAGAAAGCAGCGGCCCAGGCCTACGAGATGGCCGGGATTAAGGATCCCTACCGGGAAATTGACGTTTTCGAGGTTTCCGAAAGGTTCGCCCACGAGGAACTGATGATCTCGGAAGCCCTGGGGCTCGCCCGGGAGGGACGGGGCCAAGTCCTGATTGAAAAAGGCCTGACCGGGCTGGATGGGGAGATCCCGATCAACCCGAGCGGCGGGGCGCTGTCCGCCGATCCCATCTGCGCCACCGGGCTCACCCGGGTGATCGAAGCGGCCAAACAGATCCGCGGGGAGGCCGACAGTCACCAGATCCTGGGGGTGACCCGGGCTCTGGCCCATGGACAATTTGGAATCTGTGCCCAGAAAAACACCGTGTTTGTTCTAGGAGGTGACCGATAATGCTTAGAAACGCTGCAATCATCGGATGTGGCCAGACCAAACATTCCGGCCGGCGCCGGGATGTGAGCCAGGCCGAACTGGTTTCGGAAGCGGTGCACAACGCCCTGGAAGACGCCCAGGTCTCCATGAAGGAAGTGAATGCCCTGGTGGTGGGTAACATGCAGGGTTTCGGCGGGGTAGCCCAACCCGAGCTTTGGATCGGGGACTGGATCGGGGCCCCGGGTAAGCCGGTACTGCGGATCGCCACCGGCGGGACCACCGGCGGATCGGTCGGCCAGGGGGGATTCTACGCGGTAATGTCCGGGCTCTACGACATCGTCGTGGCCACCGCCTGGGAAAAGCACTCCGACAGCAAGGAAGCCGGGGCCACCACCGGGCTGCTCCACGTGGCCCTCGCCAACTTCTTCCATGCCTTCGGCTACGGGCTCTCGATGAAAAATCTCCTGGCCACTTCGGCGGTCGGGGCCGCGGCCGGCGTGGCCGCCTACCAGGCCCGGTTCTACATGCACCGTTCCGGCTGCCGTTCCGAACATTTCGACATGGTAGCCGCCAAGTGCCGGAGAAACGCGGCCAGGAACAAATACGCTCATCTCCAATGGCCGAACTGCACCCCGGAGGATATCCATAAGACCGACGTAATCGTCCATCCCTTCCGTATGGGTCATGTCTGCCCCGCGAGCGACGGCGCCTCGGCGATCGTGATCGCCTGCGAAAACATCGCGCTCAAGAAGTGTAAGCGCCCGGCCTGGGTCAAGGGCCTGGCTTCCTACTCAGACGAGGAAAACCAGATGCAGAGCGAAAGCGGCGGCGGGGTCGGCGTACTCGACCCCTCCGAGCAGATGGGCGCCCGGCTGTCGGCGATGAAAGCCTACGCGCAGGCCGGGATCAAGGATCCCCAGCAGGAAATCGACGTGGCCGAGATCTACCAGCCCTTCCCCAGCCAGGAGCTCTTCTTCTCCGAGAAGCTCGGGCTCTTCGACGAGGGGAAAGCCTGGATCGCCATGGAGAAGGGCGAAACCGAAATCAACGGCAGGATGCCCTGCGATCCCTCGGGGGGAGTGAACGCGACCAACGCGATCGGTTCCTCCGCCCTCCAGCGGATCCTGGAAGCCGGCTTGCAGGTGATGGGAAAAGCCGAAGACCACCAGGTGCCGAAAAAAGTCCGGAACGCCGTAGCCCACGGCTGGGGCGGCGTCACCAATTACGTTACGGTTACGGTTCTGGGCGAAACCCCCGCCCCCAGGAGGTAGGACCATGGCATACCTTAAAGACCAAAGACGCGAGACCATGATGGTGGAAGGCTCCTGGAACATCGGGGCCTATCGCTATAAAGGCTCCACCCAGCTCCAGGAATACGTGGACGGTTTGAAGGAGAAAAAACTCATCGGCTCCCTCTGCCCGGGCTGCGGCAAGGTGATCGTCCAGCCCCGGAACATCTGCGGGCGCTGTCACCGGAGGATGGACAAAAGGATGGTGGTGAGTCACAAAGGCACCATTACCTGTTTCGTGATCAGCCCCCCGATTGAGAAAGGCAAGTATAAGATTATCGGGATGGACCCGGTCGAGGCCGGGATAATCCAGGAAGGTGCCATCCTGGTCCCGGTCTTTGTCCGCTTCGACGGCGCGGATTCCAACATCAACACCATCCTGCTCAACTCCAGCCCGGAGCAGGTTCATATCGGCATGCGGGTGAAAGCGGTCTTCGTGGAGAACCCCGAGGGCAAGCTCAGCGACCTGGAAGGGGTGGAGCCCCTCAAGGAATAACCCGGGCGGAGATTTTTCGGACTTTCAGGGATTGGCAAAAACTGAGAGGAGATACCAATGAAGGCGGAAAGAATCCAGGCGGTTGAGACCAATACCCTGCCCTACGCGGCCGGGTTCTGCTGGTCCACCGGTATTTTAATGGAGAAATTCATCAAATCGCTGGCCAAGAAGGAAATCTGGGCCGCCAAGTGCCCGCGGTGCGGCTACACCTATGTCCCGCCCCGAAACCGCTGCTTCCAGTGCGACGCCAAGATCGAAGAAAAAGACCTGGTCAGGCTCTCGGGCAAGGGAATCCTGGTCGGGTTCACCAAGGCCTACGTCCAGCTGGACGCTTCGAGCAAATTCGTGGACCTGGACGAACCCCAATTTATCGGCGCGATCAAGCTCGAAGGCGCGGATTCCACCATCTTTATGCCGATCGCCGATATCGAGCCCCAGGATATCAAGGAGGGAATCAAGGTCCAGGTGAAATGGCAGGACCAGACCCAGGGGGCGATCTCAGACATTCAATACTTCACCCACTACACCGGGTAAAGAAAAATGAAAGAGTGAAATGGCAAGTTAGCAAAATATCGTCCTAAAAAAAGGAGCCCGTTTCCGGGCTCCTTTTTTATTACCGCGTTTTTTGTATTTAGTTTTGCTCTATGCCCTTTGCTCTATGCTATTTGTCACGGGCATCTCGAATCAGCGTCCTGAAATGCCTTGATCATTGCGTCGGTCGCCGGCAGGGGATCGCAGCCGTGGTTATCACCACAGACAAGATCCCATTTAGTTGCCGCTTTTTTATGGCAGTCAAAGCAATTTAAATTAGCAAAATTTTTAGTATGTTCGGCTCCCCTGCTTTTGATGGTAGTAGTGGTGCCGGTTACCGCCAAGGCAAAAAACTCCCAGTCGTTGGTTGCCGGATTCCAACCTTTGACCCGTTTTACCATCGCTTCCAGCGGGATAAGTTGGATGATCGTGCCGGGCGGGAAAGTTCCCCCTTGAGGATAATTGGCAATACTTAAGGCATCGGCCAAGTTATCCGCCCCTAACTTGTTGGTGAGGTAGTAGGGTCCGATATAGTTCATGTTCTTGAGGCACTCGAAATCCGATGCCTGCATATCAATATCCTGATTAACAATGTCATGGCTGAAAGTCTGGGCGGTAACTTCATTGGAATAAGTTGAATCACCAGCTTGATTATAAGCGGAAATCCGGTAGATGTACTTGGTTGCGGGGGTCAATCCCGAGTCGGTAAAATCGACGCTGTTGGCGGAAGTGGTGGCATGCACCCCATATGACCCGGCGTCACCGATTTTCCTTTCGAGTTTGAATCCCTGTTCGTCAATTGCGTTATCCTGCCAACTCAAATCAATCTCGGTAGTGGAAGCAATCCTGGCTGAAAGATTTGCCGGGGAAGCCGGGACCGAACCCTTGGATCCCCCTCCGCACCCCACCCCTATAACCAAAGAAAATATCAACAAAAACCCGGTGAAACCAAAGATTTCTTTCCCCCTGGCCATATTCCCCACCTTTCTTTTTTCGAGAAATTAAATTGCGGAAGAGATGTAATTATACACAAATCCTGACTATTAGCCAACAGGATTTGAATATAAAAAATAGGATCGGATCGGGATCAGTCGAAGTATCAGCCGATAAAGCTCCGGCGCGGGTCGAGGAGGCGGAGGGTCAGGACTTCGTCCAGCGTAGGCGATTCGATGGCCTCAAGACCGGAATTAACCTGGAGGTCCCATCCGCAGGTTTCCCTGATTTTTCTGACCAGTTCTTCTTCTTTTTCCCCCTCTTTTCCCCGGAAATAACCGGACAATTTCAATTCTTCTTTTACCGATTCTCTCCGGTATACCCCCAGGTTGGTAATCAGGGTCTTCACTCTCCGGCCTGGGCCGGTTACATAAGGCACCTTTTCCACCAGCCTGCTCGTTCCCTGGCTGCAGATCAGGATCACCTCTTCCGCCGTGCTCATCACGTCATCGGCCCCGCCTGAACCTACCAGGTAATAAATATCGGGGATTTTGGTAGAATTAATATTCCCCATTCGGTCCACCTGCCCTGCCCCCAGGACCCCCAGGCAATGGCTGTTGGGATTGGATACCAGTGTCCCCAGGGAGGTAAATGAATCCATCGCCATTTTCACAGTGGGAAAAGTCCCGAAGTTAAACAGGAACGGGCTCCCCGGCCGGGGAGCATACCCGAAGAGGCCGATTTCGGCGATCAGGTCCACCGGCACCCCCTGCCGCTTCAAAAAATAGTATGCCATCCAGGAAGAAAGCGTGGAGGCGCCGATCCCTGCCAGGACGGACTTAAAGCCGTGTTTCCTGACCTTTTCCATGATGATCCGGGTCGAGGTCACGGTCAGCTGTTCGTTCTCGGTACATTCCGGGACCAGCGGCAGTTTCTCCGCAAAGGTCTCCAGCTCAGACCTCCAGGCGTCGGGCCGGCCGAGCCCCCGGAGCTCGGCCAGGTGATCGGATCCCAGCTTCTGCAAATAGCCGTCATGGCTCCCGGGGCCTAGGATCCATTTCTCGATCCATTTTTCGAAGGTTTCTCTTTTCTGGGTGGCTTCCCGGAAATCGATGATGAAATCGTAATCCTCCGCGTAGCTGTCAAACTCGGGAATCCCCAGGTTGACCATTCCCCCCGGGTGTCCGCCGAACGGGGCTTCGGCCACCCCGGAGACATATATCCCCGGTAGGCGGACCAGGTGGGAATACCGCCGGATGAAATCCGTATCCACGATCTTTTCCACGGTCACGATGGCGCCCTTCCTTGCGGACAACGCCCCCCAGATCCCCTCAGAATACGGCGGCGCCAGGATAGTGTTTCCGGCCCGGTCGGCCGCCCAGCCGTGCACCAGGACCAGATCGGGAACCATGGCCCGGACCAGATTGACCTTTTCCCCGCCCGGCTCGAACGGGTTATCGATCTCCGCGTAGCTTTCGCGGTTTTCCTCGGCCATCGAACTCCCGCCGATCGAGCGGATGGGGAGAAAGGGAACCCCCATGGCCCCGGCTAGGAGCATTTCCGAGAGCGCCAGGATGGACCAGTTTTCGAACTCAACCGACTTCTCAAGATAGGCTTTCAGGAAAACCTTGCTGGGCCCGGGAGTCGGGTAAACGTCCCCGGCGAAGGTGGTGATCAGTTTCTTCAGCATCTTGAAATGGATCATGCAGAAGGCGTGTCCGAGCGAACCTAGCGTAATTAAGGTGAATTTGGGATCCCGGTCATGAAACTGCCGGATAATTTCGTTGGACGAGGCGAACGGGATCAGATGGGTGGTTAAAGCATGGATGGTCATCCCCGGCTCCACGCATCGGGCCACGATGGATTTTAGGTCCCCGACCTTATCGGTGCCTTCGTGGGAATCAATCCGGAAGGTTTCGTTGATTATTTTTTCAAACCTCGGATCCACTCATTTCCTCCTCGTTAAACAACCGGCCGGCCTACTGACTCGCCAATTCATTCAGGATTTTCTCAACCCGGGCCCGGGTTTCCTCCAGGCTGCCGGAATTGTCAATCACGAAATCAGCCCGCCGGGCTTTTTCTTCCGGATCCATCTGGGCTTTCATCCGGGCCTGGGACTCGGAAACGGAAAAACCGTCCCGGTCCTCCAATCGGAGCAGGCAGACCCCCACCGGACATTTCACCGCGATTACCGGGCGGATCCAGGAATCCATCCCGGTTTCAAAAAGCAGGGGAATTTCCAGGAAAAGCATTCCGGTTCCGGCGGAACGGTATCCCTCGATTTTTTCCAGGAGGAGCCGGGAAATCTCCGGATGGGTGATGGCCTCCAGTTCCTTCCGGGCCTCGGCATCACTGAAAACCACCGCCGCGAGTTTCCGCCTTTCCACCCGGCGGTCTCGATCCAGGATCTCCCCGCCAAAGCGGGAAACAATCTTCTCGTAAGCGGGTTTCCCCGGTTCGATTATCTCGTGGGCGAGTTTATCGAGATCAACCACCGGGAATCCCCGCTCCCGGATCATTTTGGAAACAAGACTTTTTCCGCTCCCGATTCCTCCGGTTATCCCGATTATCTTCACGGGAATAATGTATGAACTAACCCGACCCCGTGTCAACAGACCGGGGCCGTTTTCCGATTGCAGGAGCAAACTGGATAATCTTGTTTTTTATATATACAATAAATCATTCTTTTCACGGGGGGGTAAACAATGGAAAACAATCTGAAGGCCAAAGTCGGCATCGGATACGGGAATAACCGGATCGAATGCGTCCGCAAGGCCTTCGCCGCCCTGGGCGGCATCCAGCAATGGGTCAAACCGGGTCACAAGGTCCTCCTGAAGCCGAATATCATGGCGGCCCAGGGCGGGGCCCAGATCACCCACATCGACACCCTGAAGGGCTTGTACCTGCTCTGCAAGGAAGCCGGCGCCAAGGAGGTCTGGGTGGGCGAAAACTCCGTCTGCGGGATGCCACCCCGGATTCAGATGGGCATCATCGGCTATGACCGGGCGCTGGAAGACATCGGGATGAAAGTTATTTTTTTCGACGAGGAGGACTGGGTCTACCGCTTCCGGGGAGACAATTACTGCCTGAAAGACATCCACATCCCCAAGTCCCTCGTGGATGCGGATGTCTGGATTACGGTCCCGGTCGCCAAGACCCATGAAGCCTGCCTGACCACCCTGGGTCTGAAGAACAGCCATGGAATTCTCCCCGATGAAGACAAGGCCCGCCACCACCGGGGCCGGCCTTTCGGCAACTCCAGCCTTTGGGAAAAATTCGTGGACATCTACGCCATCAGCAAACCCCATCTCTGCGTAACCGATATGTTCCACGCCATGGAAGGCCAGGGCCCCGCTTTCGGCGATATCGTCGAAATGAAGCTGGTGGTCGCGAGCGCCGATTCCGTCGCCTGCGACGCCACGGTCGAGGCCCTGATGGGATTCGAGAACCTGGAATGTCCCCTCACCCGGATCGCCCATAAACGCGGCCTGGGGATCGGGGACATGAACCAGATCCAGGTGGTCGGGGAAAATATCCTCCAGCACCGCCGGCATTTCAAGCGGGCCCTCTGGCACCCGGACACCGACCGGCCCTATTACGGGATCAGGATCCTGGCCGGGGACGTCTGCCACGGTGGCTGCCAGATGATCGTCCGCTATTTGATTGACTTGAGCCACATCCTGTTCAAGAAAATGGAACGCGAACTCGGCCCCATCTACATCATGGTCGGGGACAACCCCCCTCCGCCTCCCGAGAAAGCTTTTATCCTGGTTTTCGGCGATTGCGCCATTTATTCCACCTGGCATTACCAGTACCGCCGGCGGCCCCAGATGATCGGCCCCTGGTGGAAGCCCCGGAAAGGGTATATCGATGTCAAGGGCTGCGTCCCGGTCCAGCTGGAATGGATCCGGAGCATGGCCCACCTGGTGGAGGGGTACGATCCCATGGCCGCGCTGGGGGACGCAGTCAGCGTGGTCGAGGCCGACCAGATCACTTTTGCCGAAGGCATTTCCCTGGAAAAGAATCCCCGCCGCTGGAACTTCGACCGGGAATGGGCCCGCAAGTACTCCCGGGAAATCCAGGAATCCAAACCTCCCCGGTACATTTACGCGGCCAACGAATCAATCAAGGGACAGATCCTCCGCAAGACCGACCCGGAAGTTGACCGGATCCTCCGGGAGGCCGGGGTGGAACCTGAGCAGAAGGGGTAGCCATGAAAGCGGAAAACACCTTGGAACCAAAAACCAGTTTTCGGCGATCCAGCACGCTGATTTTTAAGAATTACCCGGAAGATGACCTGATCGGCTGGGCCCGGGAAAAGGTCAAAAAGCCCTGGGAGCACATGTGCGAGGTGGCGGCCCTGGCCGCCGCAGGCAAGCCCATTCCCGCGGACCAGTCCACCGTCGAGATACCCCTCACCCCCTTCCGGGTTGACTACCGCGGTGCCTTTTTCCTGATGCGGGACGGCGTCAACCTCCTCGTCGGCGAGCCCTGCAACCTCTTCACCATCATCCTGAGCTCGGACCGGAAAAGAATCCTGAAAGCCTATATCGAGGAAGCCCGCCTGAACAACTTCATTTCCCTGACCCCCCTCGACCCCCAGGGCGCCTGGACCCCGAAAGTCCTGGAAATGATCGGAAACAACGACACCCACTACCTCACCCAATATCTCAATGAGAATTTTCAGAAGGAGCTAAATCTCGGGGTCAACTGGGTCAAAATCGCCAATATCCAGTTTTTCGGTCCCTTCCGCGACGTCCTGGAGCGTTTCGAGGCAAACCGGAGTTTCCGGGATCTCCTGGAAGGTTACTGGGACGCGATCAAAAAGGCCTATGCGGAACAATGGATAGAATTTATCCCCGAACCGCACATCTTCGCCCGGATCCGGGAGGTCATCCACGATGAGATCATTCAATACAACCACGCCCATCTTCCCTCCGGGGAGATTCCGGAAGATTCCGGAGAGGAAGAATATCCCTCCGAACCCCGGGTGGTGCTCGGCCTGGTGGGACGTGATTACAAGGTGGCGATCAACTTGAGTCTCTCCCACCCTTACGAACTCGTCCTCAATCAGGATATGGTCGAAAGCTACCACGGGAGCGACCTGAAGGGATTCGCCCGCCACCTCTCCGAGAAAACCGGCGCCCCGCTTTCGCTCGCGCTGGCCGCCGATCCCGCTCTCAACCTTCTCTACGAATACCTCTCCCGTCCCTTCCCCCTGCGCCGCCTGGACATGTTCATCCTTTATCGCAAGCTTTTTACCTTCATCAAAAATTTCGGGACCTGGTGGAATCTCTCCCCCCGTCCTTTTTTCCTCAAGGAACGCATCCGTTTCTGGGGCAAGCTGATCGGCTACGACATCACCCGGATCCCGGACCAGGATCTGCCCGATCTCCTGGTGGACGGACTCGGCCTCGCCGGTCTGAGCGCCCGCTACGCCCTGGTCATCGTGGATGGCGACAAACCTTTTGCCGCCATCATTTTTGAATTCTATGACGGAGCGCTCCGGAAAATCAGCACCTTTCCGATCGACAAGCTGGAACCGGCTTTCGCCGGCCTGGGCCGGGAAAATCGGGATGACCTGCGCGAGCGTCTCTTCCGGGCCAAGCAAATCATGTGGGCTGAAGACGGCTGGGTAAATTTCGCCTTCGCGGTCCAGAAAGACCTGCTCAACGCGATTTTTGATTTTCTTTTCCAGCGCGGATGGACCAGCATTCCCAGGCTGATCGGCTCGATCGAAGATCTTCGCCTGATGCTTAAGCTCGCCCAAAGCGGAGTCGCCATGTGCCCGGACTTCATTCTTAAGCGGCTCGAACCCTGGGTCAAGAAAAAAGGCCGGCTCAACATTTATCCCAAACTGGTCAACGCCCTTTTTGAAAGCAAACGGAAAAAACCCCGCGGGCTTCTTTATGTCCGTTCCACCATCATCGTGGCGGTGATCCTGGCCCTGCTGGTTTTGGGCTTGATCTTCTTGGTCAGTTAAAATAATCTTCTTCAAATTTGTTATTTCCGGCCCCGGCCTGGGTTCAGGCCAGGGACCGGAGAATTTTTGACACGGATAAAACGGATATACACGGATTAATTAATTATTTTTATATGAACTCCAATTTATATAAAAAGGAAATCCGTTGAATTCGTGAAAATCCGTGTCCCCTAAAGAATATTTTCTTATGTTTTTTAATCTGGAGGTTACGCCATGAAAAACTTCCCCCATCTTTTCTCTCCGATCCAAGTGGGAAAAAAAGAAATCCGGAACCGGCTGGCCATCCCGGCCATGCATCTGGATTACTGCCAGGACGGATTCATCAGCGACCAGATGGTCGAGTTTTACCGCGCCCGGGCCGCCGGCGGGGTCGGCCTCATCGCCGTCGGCGGATGTTTCTTCGACCCGTTCGGGGGAAATCCCCTGATGATCGGACTGAATGACGACAAATATATACCCGGGCTGAAAAAGCTGACCTCGGCTACCCAACGCGAGGGTGCGGCCATCGTGGCCCAGCTTTATCATTCCGGCCGCTACAATTTCGCCATGGCCACGGGGGGCTTGCAGCCGATCGCTCCCTCTCCCATCCCGGCACCCATTTTTGGAATGGAGACCCCGCGGGAGATGACCAAAGACGACATCGAGGAAGTGAAAAAAGCTTTCGCCCAGGGCTCCGTCCGGGCCCGGGAGGCCGGATTTGACGGGGTGGAAATCAGCGCCTCCACCGGTTACCTCCTCTGCCAGTTCCTTTCCCCGGTAACCAACCAGCGGTCCGATGAATACGGGGGCGGCTTTGAGAACCGGACCCGCTTCCCCCGAGAAGTGGTGGAAACCGTCCGGAAGGCGGTCGGTCCCGATTTCATCATCCAGATGCGGGTAGCCGGATGCGATTTTGTCCCCGGCTGCCTGCACAACCCCGACGTGGCCAAGGTCTGCCAGATTTATGAAAAAGCCGGGGCGGACTCACTCAACATCACCGGGGGCTGGCATGAATCGCGGGTTCCGCAGATTACCATGAATGTTCCCCGCGGGGCTTACGTTTACCTCGCCCGTGGAATCAAAGAAGCGGTGAAGATCCCGGTGATCGCCACCAACCGGATCGTCGAGCCCGAGATGGCGGAGGATATCCTGAAAAAAGGCGCCGCCGATATGGTCAATATGGGCCGGGCCATGATCGCCGACCCGGAATTGCCGAACAAGGCCCGGGCGGGACAGACGCGGAAAATTCGGCCCTGCATCGGCTGCAACCAGGGATGCTTCGATTCGGTCTTCAACGCCACCCCCGTCATCTGTCTGTCCAATCCGCGGGGAGGCCGGGAAACCGATTTTCCGCAAACCCCTCCGAAGGCCGCCCGGGCGAAAAAGTGCCTCGTGGTGGGCGCCGGTCCGGCCGGGATGGAAGCCGCCTGCAACCTGGGCGAACGGGGTCACCAGGTTTATCTCTGGGAATCCGGGTCCAGTCTGGGAGGGTCCCTGGTTCTCTGCGCCGCTCCCCCGGGCCGCCAGGAATTCAGTCGCTTTCTCCCTTATTACGAAGAAAGGCTCAAAGACGCCGGGGTCAAGGTCGAATTTAACCGGGAGGCCAGCCTCTCCGCGATAAACTCCCTTGCCCCCCAGACGGTGGTGATCGCCACCGGCGGTAATCCCATTGTTCCCCGCTTCCCGGGGATTGATAAGAAACATGTTTACCTGGCCCACCAGGTCCTGAAGCAGGAAGTCTGGCCGAACGGTCAGGTGGTGATCATCGGGGGCGGGGCCACCGGCTGTGAGACCGCCCACTGGCTCGCTGATGCCGATACCATCAGCGGAGAGCTTCTGAAGTTCCTTTTCGTCAACCGGGCCGAATCCAACGAAACCCTCTTTGAGCTTTCCACCCGCGCCCGCCGGCCGATCACCATAATCGAGATGCTTCCCAAAATGGGCCAGGATATCGGCCGTTCCACCCGCTGGACCATCCTGGATGAACTTCGGCGCTCCGGGGTCAAGCTGGCCACCGAAACCAAGGTCCTGGAAATCACCGACACCGAGGTAGTCGCGGAAAATAACGGTCAGGCAGTCAGATTCCCCGCCGACTCGGTGATCATCGCCGTGGGGCTCCGCCCCAATGACGCCCTCTACAAGGAATTGGAAGCCGCCGGAAAATTCGAGCTTTACCGGGCTGGCGATGTCAACCGTCCCCGCAAGGTAATGAATGCCATTGCCGAGGGGTACGAAGTGGGGATAAAAATCTGAGCTTTTGACCCGGATTACACAGACAAAAAATTCATGATCAGACACGGATTTCACAGATATACACGGATAATAAATCAGGTTCATGTAAAGTCCCATTTTTATTTAAAAAGGAAATCCTTTGAATCCGTGTAAATCCGTGTCTTAAGAAGGAAATTGATATACAATCAATTTATGAAACCGAAATCTTCCCTTGATCGGAAAAACCCCAAACCGGCCGGATCCCGCTTCAGCCAGGATCTTTACCGGGGCCGGTTGGCCGCCGGCCCGGATCCGGAAATCACCCGCTTCATCTCCAGCCTG
Organism: bacterium; assembly: GCA_028713675.1. Taxonomy (GTDB): domain Bacteria; phylum Desulfobacterota; class JAPLJL01; order JAPLJL01; family JAPLJL01; genus JAPLJL01. Next base: position 22,437 of record JAQTNV010000004.1, on the reverse strand, counting down.
AAAGAAGACCTCCGGATCGCGGAAGCCGACCTGGCGGTCAACCAGGTCCACTCCCTCCTGCTGCAAAAAGCCGGGATCCTCTCCGCCCGCGAGCGAAAACAGATTCTGATCGGCCTGGGCCGGGCCCGGAAAGAAATCGAACGGATGAGGAGTTCCTGGCCCCCGCCCGAAATCGCGGATAATTTCGTCGATATCCACCCCTGGATCGAAAGTTATGTCATCAAAAGCTCCGGGATGGAGGTCGGGGGTAAGCTTCATCTCGGCAAGAGCCGGAACGACCAGGTCGTCACCGATATCCGGATGGTGGCCCGTTCCGAGATTCTGGAAATCGCCCGAGAGCTCATTTCCCTGCTCTCGCATCTGCTGGCCGGGGCGGAGAAAGAAAAGGCCACGGTCTTCCCGGCCTTCACCCATACCCAGCCGGCCATGATCACCAGCTACGGGCATTACCTGCTCGCCCACTTCGGCGCCCTTTCCCGGGATCTGGAAAGACTTTCCGAGGTTTATCCCCGCCTGAATCTCCTGCCTCTGGGGGCCGGGGCCACGGCCGGCAGCCGGATCCGTCTGGATCGGAACCAGGCAGCCGGCTGCCTGGGCTTTGACGGGATTATCGACAACTCGACCGATGCCGTCTCCAGCCGCGATCTTTTCCTGGAAATCGGCGCCGGATTGCTCTCCCTGGCAGTCAACCTTTCCCGGATGGCCGCCGATTTCATACTCTGGAGCGCCCCTCCGTCCCGGATGGTCGAATTGCCGGACGAATACGCCGACACCTCCAGCGCCATGCCGCAGAAGAAAAATCCCGATCCCCTGGAAATGGTCCGGGGCAAAGCCCAGCTTCTCTTGGGTATTTTTACCCATCTGGCTTCTGCGCCGGCGGGACTGCCCTCCGGATATCATAAGGATTTCCAGGACCTCAAGGTTTCTCTTTTCGCCGGCCTGGACGAAACCCGGGCCTCGCTCCGGGTCATGAATCTGATTGTTCCCCGGATGATCCTTCATCGGCGGAGAATGGCTGAGCTTTCCGCCCAGAGCGGAATAGCGGCCCTGGACCTGGCTGAAGCCCTGGCCCAGAAAGCCGGGCTTCCCTTCCGGGAAGCCCACCGGCTGGTCGGCAATCTGGTCCGGGAAACGCAAAGACACGGGGTCGAGCTCGGAAAAGCCGATCCTTCCTGGGTTACCGGTCTCCCCGCCCTTTTGCGCCGGGCCGGGATAAAAAATCTCGCGGTCTTTCTCAACCCTGATGAATTGTTACGGGAAAGAAAAAGCCTGGGCGGGCCCTCCCCCGCCGAAATCACCCGCGTCCTGCGAAAAGGGAAACTCCGGATCCGGAAACTGCAGAAGGAATGGGAAGCCCGGGAGGCCAAGGTGCAGCGAAGCCGGCGGATTCTCGACGCTCAAATCCGAAAACTTGCCTCTCGCTAAACATTTAAACCGCTTAATCCCGGATTTGTTCCGATTACCGGAAAAACTGTTTCCCTTGATTTTCTCTTCAGGTAGAATTGCTCTGCCCAAGATTGGTTGGGCATACACACCATAGGGGGGTTCTCATGCGTTCGCATATTCTCGGAGCCGGCTTTTACGTTCCACCGCGGGTCGTGACCAACTTCGACCTGGAAAAGATGTTCGAGACCTCGGACGAATGGATCCAGCAGCGCACCGGAATCGTCGAGCGGAGGTACGTCGACGAAGGCGTGGGCACCGCCGACCTCGGATATCAGGCTTCGCTGAAGGCGATCAAATCGGCGGGGCTGGAGCCCAAGGATATCGATTTCATTATCTTTGCCACCCTGAGCCCGGATTTTACCTTCCCCGGATCCGGCGTCCTGCTTCAGGATAAACTGGGCATCGATACCGTCGGAGCGCTTGACATCAGGAACCAGTGCTCCGGTTTCCTCTATGGCCTCTCCATCGCCGACCAGTTCGTTCGTTCCGGGACCTACAAACGGATCCTACTCGTGGGCGCGGAAGTCCATTCCACCGGCCTGGAATTCGCCACCTCCGGCCGGGACGTAACCTGTATTTTCGGAGACGGCGCCGGAGCCGTGGTAGTTGGTCCCTCGCCCGAGCCGGAACGCGGGGTTCTCTCGGTTTACCTCCATTCGGAAGGCAAATACTTCCGCGACCTCTGGGTGGAAGGACCGGCCAGTCTTTATCATCCCCGGATCGACCACAAAATGCTGGACGAAGGCCGGCATTACCCCCGGATGAAAGGACGCATGGTTTTTACCCACGCGGTCAAGCGGATGCCGGAAGTACTAATGGAAGCGCTGGAAAAAGAGAACCTGAAGGTTGAAGACATCGATCTTTTAATCTGCCACCAGGCCAACCTGAGAATCAATCAGTTCGTTGCTGATGGCCTGGGTATTCCGGCCGAGAAGGTTTACAACAACATCCAGCGCTACGGCAACACCACCGCCGCCACCCTTCCCATCTGCCTGACTGAGTGCCTGGAACAGGGACTTTTAAAGAAGGGAGACCTGCTGGCCTTCATCACCTTCGGGGCCGGGTTCACCTGGGCTTCGGCGCTGGTGAAGTGGTAGTAAAAAGTTCAGAAGACTACGAGTTCAGAAGCCTAAGAGTTAAAATACTTTTAGGCTTTTAGGCTTATATGCCTTCTCCTCATCTCGAAATCTCCCCCATGACCTCCGCTGATCTCGATGGGATCATGGAGATTGAAAAGTTGTCTTTTATTTCCCCCTGGGAGAAAACCCTTTTCGTCCAGGAGTTGAAAAACCCCCGGATCACCCTTCGGGTCGTCCGGGAGAAAGCCCGGGTCATCGGATACCTTGCTCTTTATCAAGTGCTCGATGAAGTCCACCTTATGAGTCTTGCGGTCCACCCCGATTTTCGCCGGAAAGGAACCGCCACCATGCTTCTTTTGGAAATCCTTCGCGACTGCCACCGCCGGGGAGGGAAAACCCTCTACCTGGAAGTCCGGGAGAGTAATCTTGGAGCCATCGCTTTTTACCGCGGCTTGAACCTGGTCCAGACCGGGGTCCGCCCGCGCTACTACGAGGACACCGGGGAAAACGCCCTCCTCCTCCAGGGCGAAATCGAAAATATTCCGGAAATCGCTGACGCTGGATGAGGGATTCCCGATTCATGGCCAATTTCAAAATTCCCGATAGTGATGTATAAGTAAGTCTGAGATGCGACTTTCAAACTGCCCAGTCAACAGAAACCTGGTAATCGCTCCCGGTTATTTCCTCATGGAAATCGAAACCCCGGAAATCGCGGCGGAGGCCCAGCCCGGGCAGTTTGTCATGATCAAAACCCGGGAGGGGCGGGAACCGCTTCTCCGCCGCCCTCTGAGCCTGCACCGGGTCTCATCCACTTCCATCGAGTTGCTCTATCAGGTAATCGGAAAGGGAACTCAAGCCCTGAGCCAAACCCGGCCCGGGGAGTTCCTGGACCTCCTCGGCCCCCTGGGGAAGCCATTTCCGCTCCCCGCCTCGTCTTCCGGGATCATCCTTCTCGTCGCGGGCGGAATCGGGATCGCCCCTCTGCTCGCACTGGCGGAACAAATTTCAGAAAGGTTAAAGGTCAAGGGTCAAAGGTCAAAGGCCAACCTGAAAATCCATCTTCTTTATGGGGCAAAAACCAAAGCTCACCTGGTGAGAATAAGCGATTTTCAGAAAATGGGGATCGAGGTCAGCACCATTACCGATGATGGAAGCGGCGGCCGGAAAGGATTGGCCACCGATCTTTTGCGGAAATTCCTGGTTTCTCCTCACGGGAATATCTCGGCCGCCTACGCCTGCGGACCCCGTCCCATGCTCAAAACGGTGGCCCAACTCACGAGAAACAAAACAGTCCCCGTTTACCTGTCACTCGAAGAAATGATGGCCTGCGGGATGGGTGCGTGCCTGGGATGTTCCGTCCGGGCCCGGGCCTCCGGAATAAAATATCTCCGGGTTTGCCAGGACGGCCCGGTCTTCCTGGCCGAAGATATAATTTTAGATTGACGAATAAAAAAGCATAGGGCATGGGGCATATAATTTGGAATTTGAATTTTGAACTTTATTTGAACTTTAAGCTTTGTAATTAATATTTTAATTTTATATGAACCTTAAGACCAAAATCGGCAGGCTGGTTTTGCAGAACCCCATCCTGGTCGCCTCCGGCTGCTTCGGATACGGGGAAGAATACGCCCCGCTTCTGGACCTGTCTCGGCTGGGAGGCGTGGTCACCAAGGGAATATCCCTGAAGCCCCGTCCGGGTAATTCCCCTCCCCGGCTGGCCGAAACCCCTGCCGGTCTCCTGAATTCCATCGGCCTCGAAAACGTCGGCGTGGACCGGTTTATTGAAGAAAAGCTCCCCTTCCTCCGCAAACAGAAAGCCTGCGTACTGGTTAATATTTTTGGAGAAAGCCTGGGAGAATACCGGAAACTCGCCGAAATCCTGGACGATATTGACGGAATCGCCGGTCTGGAGGTCAACATCTCCTGTCCCAACGTCGAAAAAGGCGGTCTGGAATTCGGGGTAAAGCCCGACTCGACCCGGAAAGTGATTGAAACAGTCAGGGGAAAAACCTCCCTGCCCGTCCTGGCCAAGCTCTCCCCCAATGTTACCGACATCGTCGAAATTGCGCGGGCCGCGATGCAGGGTGGCGCCGACGGTCTGACCCTGATCAACACCCTGAAAGGGATGGCAATTGATGTTAAGACCCGGTGTCCCAAGTTGGCCCGGGGTATCGGCGGGCTTTCCGGGCCGGCTATCCGCCCGGTAGCCGTGCGGATGGTTTATGAAGTGTCCCGGAAACTGGCGGCACCCGTAATCGGAGCGGGAGGCATAGACTCCACCGAAGCGGCCCTGGAGTTTTTTATTGCCGGGGCCGGAGCCGTGCAGATCGGGACGGGATTTTTGATTAATCCCCGGCTTCCCCTGACCATCATCCCCGAGCTCGTCGGATATCTTGACAATCAGGGCTTAAAAGGTATTGAATCCCTGGTGGGAAATATACCCGCGGACAAACCAAAACGGAGAAAAAAATGAAACGGATCTTTCTTTTCCTCGCCCTGATCATGCTGACCGGATGCCTGAACTACGATGAAAATCTGGTCGTCAACCGGGACGGTTCCGCCAACATCACGATCCAGCTCAAGGTGGCCCGCCAGATCCGCGAGCAAATGAAGCTTGACGATCTGTTTGACCAGGCGAAAATCCAGGCCCTCCTTCCCCCCCAGGCCGTAATTTCAAAATTTACGGCAGACAAGGAAAAAATAGTTAATACATTATACTTCGAGGTAAAAATCCCGGATCTGAAATCCGCCGTGAGTTCTTTCGGTAAAAACGGGGACTTTTTCGGAGAGGTCAAGTTTAGCCAGAATCCCAACGGGGATTTTGTCTATTCCCGTTCCCTGCAGGGCATCGGTCAGAAAATCAGCGAGATCCTGTCCCAGCAGGCCGGCGACCCCAGGAAACAAAACGCCATTGTATCGATTCTTTCGCGCTCCTATTTCAATTACCGCCTGCAGACCCCGCTCAAGATCCTGGCAAACAACGCCAACAAAGTGGAAGGGAAGATACTCTTCTGGAAAATCCCGGTCACCAAGCTGGCCGAACCCGGCGGGGTGGTCATGACCGCCACTTTCCGGCAGCCTCCCAGCGTCTTGGTCATGTCCTTAATCGGCGTGCTGGGGCTGGTTATCCTGGCCTTGGCAGCTTATCTCATTTATCGGAGCTGGAAACGGAAAAAAGCTAGGCCCTAAGGGGGCAGGGTTCGAGTCAAAATACCGAATATTAATAATTAAAAGGGAGCCGTTTTACCGGCTCCCTTTTTCTATTCCGCCTCTTATTTTTATCACTGGAACCTTTGAATCCTCGACCCCTTGATCCCTTTGTTATCTATGCAACGCCTGCGGAAATCCCAGCAGGAGCATGGTCTGGTTGCGGTCCTCCAGGAGGAGCGCCTGTTCCAGGCTCCCGGCGTCCAGGTTCTGATTCAGGGCTTCCTTGGTCATCCGGAGCCCCAGCGGGTTCTTGGTGCACATATTCTGGGCCATTTGCATTGCGGTCTGGAACAATTCATTTTCATCGTCCACCACCTGGCTGACCAGGCCGATCTTTTCGGCTTCCGGGGGCCAGATATCATCCCCGGTCAACAGGTAACGATATGCCCGGGCCGACCCGATCAGCCGGGGGAGCAGATAACTCGAGCCCATGTCCGCCCCACCCAAACCGATATTGATATACGTTCCCACAAACCTGGCCTTCCCGGTGGCGATCCGGATATCGCAGGCCAGGGCGAAGCTGAAACCCGCCCCCATGGCCGGCCCCTGAACGGCCGCGATGATCGGCTGCGGCACCCGGCGCATCAATAGGATTATCTCCGAATACCTCCGCTGGCCGGTGTAAACCACGGCGGGGGTGGGGTTGTCCAGCATATTGATCGCCGGTTCCTTGATGTCCGCCCCGGAGCACCAAACGCTCCCCGCCCCTTTCATGATCAGCACCCGGGTTTCGGAATCAGTCAGACGCTCGGTGAAAAAAGCGTAAAGATCGTCGAGCATCTGGGAATTGATCGCGTTTCTTTTTTCCGGCCGGTTCAGGGTCAGAATCCCGATGGGCCCGTCCTTTTCGAATTTAATCGTCTTATATTCCATGGTCAGCCCCTTCACTTACTTTTTCAGAATCTCCTTGGCGATGATGTAACGCATGATCTGCGAAGTCCCAGCCCCGATTTCCATCAGCTTGGCATCCCGCATCCAGCGCTCCACCGGGAATTCCCGGGTATAACCGTAGCCCCCGAGGATCTGGATGGTGTCCAGGGCCGCCTGAGTGGCGGCTTCGGAAGCGAACAGCTTGGCCTCGGCGGCTTCCCGGTTCACCCTCCGGCCCCGGTCCGCTTCCTGGGCGGCGTAATAGACCAGGAGGTGCGCCGCGCTGATCCGGGTGGACATGTCGGCGATCATCTGCTGGATCATCTGGAAGTCCGCGATGGGCTTGCCGAACTGCCGCCTTTCCAGCGAATAGCGGGTGGCGGTGTCCAGGCAGGAATGAAGGATTCCCAGGCAGATCCCGGAAAGGGTGATCCGTTCCACATTCAGTCCCCGCCAGATCATATTCAGGGCCTTCCCTTCCCCCCCGATCAGGTTCTCCGCCGGCACCCGGCAATCCTCAAAGATCAGCTCCGAGGTGGGAGAGGCCCTCATCCCCATCTTGGTGATCTTCTTGCCCACGGAGAATCCGGGATAGCCTTTTTCCACGATGAAGGCCGAGAGAGGGATTTTCTGGTCTTTGATGTTCAGGCTCTTGGCGTAAACCAGAAAAACATCGGCTACCGGGCCGTTGGTAATAAAGGTTTTGGTGCCGTTCAGGATATATTCGTCGCCTTTTTTAACGGCGTGGGTCTTGATTCCCATCGCGTCCGAACCTGCTTCCGGCTCGGTCAGGGCCATGGCCCCGATCGACTTGCCCGAAGCCAGGCCGGGTAGGTATTTATCCTTCTGCCTCTGGCTGCAATTCTCCCTCAGGTTGTTGGCGCAGAGAACCGCGTGAGCCCCGAACGAAAGGCCGACGGAAGCCTGGACCTTGGAAATCACCTCGATTACCACGGTCGCCGCCACCGCCCCGGCGTCCGCGCCCCCGTGTTCCTTGGGCAGCAGAACCCCGAGCAGGCCGAATTCACCCATTTTTCGGAAGATCCCCTCGGGAAATTTTTCTTCCTCGTCAATCCGGGAAGCGATCGGCTCGATCTCTTTCCGGACAAAACTTTCCACCACTTCCCTGATCATCCGCTGTTCCTCGGTCAAAACAATCTCGGTCATTATTTCCTCCCTCCGTAATTTAGGTGGTTAGATATTTAGGTAGCTTGGTGGTTAGAAAAAAACATTAAAATATATTCTTCCTGGCGGTCATCTTTTTCTTACTCTTTATTTTTTGCCCTATGCTCCATGCTCCATGCCCTATGCTATATGCGCTTTAGTCCAACCTTATTATCTTGCCCTTTATTTTTTGTCCGGGATCGCTGGGATCGATGGTCAGGATCCCCAGGGAGTTATAAGGGGCGAACCTCCGATCGGTCGGACTCCCGGGGTTGAAAAATAGAATCCCGTCCCGGGTTTCCGCAAAGGGGGCGTGAGTGTGGCCGAAGAGAATCGCGTCAACCCCGCTGAATTCCGGAATGATCCGGTCAATCATTCCGTGCGGAGATCCCCCGCCATGAATGATCCCGAGCTTCATTCCTTCAATTTCCAGATTTTTCTTGACCGGAAGTTCCTGGCGGGCCTCGGAACCGTCCATATTGCCGGCCACCGCTTCCACCGGGGCGATTTCCCTGAGCATGTCCAGAACCCATAATTCCACCAGGTCGCCGCAGTGAATGATCAGGTCCACCCCTTCGAACTCCCGCGTCAGGACCTCCGGCAAGGGCTGATCGTTCCGGGTGAGAAACCGGTTCCAGGCGGACCGCAGATTCATCCCCTTGTTCATTATATGCGTGTCGGAAATTACCCCGATTTTCTTCATTTAAATTACTTAGGTTTTATCTGTTTGCTTTTGCTCTATGCTCTATGCCCTATGCACTATGCACTTTGCTCTAAATTTTCTCAATAATCATGGTGACCGCCTCGCCGCCTCCTACACAGAGAGAAGCCAGTCCGTAACGCCCGCCCCGGTCTTTAAGCACCGTGATCAGGGTGCAAAGCAGCCTGGCCCCCGAAGCCCCGATGGGATGGCCGATCGCGGCCGCCCCTCCGTAAATGTTAACCTTGGCCGGGTCGATCTTCAGCTGCCTGAGCGCATACAGGGTCACGACCGAGAAAGCCTCGTTGATTTCAAAAACATCGATATCCTTGACCTTCAGGCCGGCCTTTTGCAGAGCTTTTTCGATGGAAGCGGGCGGGGCGGTGGCAAACCACTGGGGTTCCTGGCTGTGCTCGCCATAGGCCAGCACCCGGGCCAGGGGTTTCAACTTCAGGGCCCGGGCTTTCTCGGCTGAAGCCAGGACCAGGGCGGCCGCCCCGTCGTTGATCGAGGAGGCATTGGCGGCGGTCACCGTTCCATTTTTATTAAACGCCGGGGGCAAGGCGGGAATCTTCTCGAATTTGACCCGCTTGGGTTCCTCGTCCTCGGAGATGACGACGGGTTCACCTTTCTTCATCGGAATCTCCACCGGGACGATTTCCTCTTTGAACCTGCCTTCGGCCTGGGATTTCAAAGCCCGTCGATAGCTCTCGGCTGCGAATTCATCCTGCTCCGCGCGGGTAATTTTATAATCGTCGGCGGTTTTGTCGGCGAAACTGCCCATGTGGCAGTTCGCGTACGGGTCCCAGAGGCCGTCGTGGATCATGCCGTCCACCACTTCCCCGTTGCCCATCCGGAATCCCCCCCGGGCCTGCTTTAAAAGATAGGGAGCCCCGGTCATGGACTCCATTCCTCCCCCCACCAGCAATTCGGAATTCCCGAGCCAGATTTCCTGGGCGGCCAGAGCCACCGCCTTGAGGCCGGAACCGCAGACCTTGTTCACGGTCAGGGAACTGACCCGGGGGTCCAGTCCGGCGAGAAGCGTGGCCTGCCGGGCGGGGGCCTGCCCCAGGCCGGCCGGGAGGACGCAACCCATGATCACCTGTTCCACTTCGGTTTTGGGAATCCCCGCGCGGCGAACCGCCTCGGCGATTACCAGGCCGCCCAGCCTGGTGGAGGGTATGGAACTGAGACTTCCCTGAAAACTGCCCAGGGGTGTCCGCGCCCGGCTTAAGATCAAGGCTTCCTTCATCATTTTCCTCCGAATGCCTATTTTTTGGTTTTGAACCGATCCACCAGCATCCTCAACTCGGAGGAGCGGGCGAATATTTCTTCCATTCCGTCCTTGATCCGGACCAGTTCCTGGGTATTCTCGGAAATTACCTTCTTGATATTGCCCACCGCCCCCAGGATTTTCTGGCTGGAACCCGCCAGCCCTTTCTGGGCCTGGCTGATATATTTGGAAATTTCATTCAAATTTTCAATCGCCCGGGTGATCTGCTTGCTTCCGGAGGCTTCTTCCTTGGCCGCCTTATTGATCTGATCTGAAATCTCCTGCATCCGGGCGGAGGCCTCGGTTATCCGCAAAGCCCCTTCGCCCTGCTCCTTCAGGGCCCGGTTGGTTTCCGAAAGCATCTGGTTGATCACGGCGATGAAGCTGAAGAAGCTCTGGGTCCGCTGGGCCTGATCGGTGGTCGTCCGGACAATGTCCTCGATCATGCTCCGGGTCTTCTGGCTGGAATTGACAATCAGGGAAAGCGCCTCCCCGGATTCCCGGGCGAGCTTCACCCCGACCTCAATCCGTTCCTGCCCTTCATTGACCCGCTGGACCGCGCTCCGGCTCTCCGTCTGAATGCTCTGGATCAGGCCGGAAATCTCCCGGGTGGATTCGGTCGTCCGTTCCGCCAGGGCCTTGATTTCATCGGCAACGACCGCGAACCCGCGCCCGTGCTCCCCGGCCTGGGCTGCGATAATCGAGGCATTCAGGGAAAGCAGGCCGGTTTCCTCGGTCACCTCGTCAATCACGGTCAAAACCGTGCTGATTTCCTCGATCCTCCCGCCCAGCACTTCCACGACCTTGGCGGTCTCCCGGATGGCTTCCCGGATCTTGCCGATCCCCTCGAGTGTGGCAAGCACGCTCTTGAACCCGGTCTCGGCGTCTTCCTGCACCTGGTCGGAAAGCTTGGAGGTCTGGCGGGCGTTCTCCTCGATCTTGCGAATCGAGCCTTCCATCGCCTCCATGGAGTCCAGGGCCTCCCGGGATTTCAGCGAGAGGTTCTCGCCCCGGCCCCGGATCTCGCCGACCGAACTCGCGATCTGGCTGATCGCGGCGGTGCTTTCGCTCGCCGAGTGGGAAAGGCTTTCAATGTTCTCGGCCACTTCCCCGATCAGGGCATCCATCTGGTAAACCGAGGAAGAGATATCCTGAACCGAGGAAACCAGGAGCTCCAAATTTTCCCCGATCCCCCCGATCGAGGAATTGATCCCGTCCATCGAGGCGAAGGTCTTCTCGGTTTCCTGCTGCTGGGTTTCAATCCCGTCCATTACCCCCCGGCTGGAGTTCCGCATGCCGGCAATCTTCTCTTCCACCGCGCCGGCGGAAGCCTCGACCTGGCCGATCATGTCCCGGAGACCATTGACCATCTGTTTGAGATTGATCGCCATATCCCCGATTTCGCTTTCGGAAATCATATCCAGGTCGCGGGACAGGTCTCCCTTGCTGATCCCCGAGAGCAGTTTCCGGATCTCGTTAATCGGGCGGGAAAGATCGTAAGCGGAGAAACTGACGATGAGAGCCGCGATCAGGAGTGCGAAAATAGTCAGAATTGTGGTGGATTTTTTTATGTCGCCGATCAGATTCTTATGCCGCTCCCAGGAATCGATGGAGAAAACCGTCGATTCTCCGGAGGAGAAATCCTGGGAGGCGATGATGAAGATCCCCTCCCGGTTGGCCCCGATGAACCAGTTCTGGTTCGCGGAATCCGGGGTGGAAATCAAGAGGGCCGTGGACGAAACCGGTCCCTCCGGATGCGCGCCCCGGTTCCGTAAAACCGCCTGGACAATGTCTGGATCCGGTTTTCCTCCCCGCTGGACCTGGAGGCGGCCGTTCCGATCCATTACATAAACACCGTCCGCGAAACCCTTGGGAAACTGGTTGGAAACTGCCTCAGACAGGCCTTCCTGGGACTGGTTCGATCCCAGGGACTGGGTGAACAGTTTCAGCTCCCGCGCCCTTTCCTTCCCGACCTGACGGATCAGGGCCAGCGATGCCTGGGAATAATTCATGATCCCCGCAAACAGCAGGCTGGCCAGGATCAGCAGCATGGAAGATGCCAGGATGCTGTAACGGACCCCAAAGCGCGGGCGGTTGGCCGGATTCTTCCAGTAATCCGGGTATATTTCGGTGATTTTCCGTCGCTCCGGTCCGAGGATCAGGCGGGTGAGGTAATACTGGATGAGGGTAACCAGGATCCCGACGCAGCCCCCGGCAACCACCACCTGGATCGATTCGGACATGGGGAGAGGAAACAGAACGGAAAAAAAGACCAAGGCGGAAAAAGTCCCCACCGGCCAGGTAATCAGGGAAAAACCGCTGATGACCAGAGGGGCGGTAATCGTGGCCCGGACCGCCTTGTCTCCGTCTCCATCCTTGGGCCGGTTGAGAAAGTCCGCCAAAGGCCGGAGAGCCCGTATAATCACATAAATATGAGCCAGAACCAAAACGAACAGCACGGACAGGACTGAAATGGCCGTGTATTTGGAAACCGAGGCCGCATTAGTGAAAAGGGAAAAAAGGACAAGTGCATAGGAAAGCATGACCGGGAAACCGACCACAATAGTAAGCAGGAAAACAATGATCGCCCGGGTCCTGATATCTAATTTTTCCAGCATATATTTCGTAACCTCCTGATAATTTAAGCGATTTTACCCCGATCAGGGAAAATCAGCAATGATATTTGCGTCCCAACGGCAAATAATGATATAAGTTTACAATTAAGTTCCGGCACGGGGGATAATCGGGATTTGCATCTGAAAACCCGGGATAATTTCATGGATTTCAAGGATATTATCTATACCAAGGAAAACGGGCTGGCCCGGATGGTGATCAATCGTCCGGACAAACTGAATTCCTTCCGTTCCCAAACCCTGGAGGAATTGACTGAAGCTTTTACCGATGCGGATCAGGACCATCGGATCGGCGTGACTGTGCTGACGGGAGCCGGGGATCGGGCTTTTTGTACCGGGGGCGACGTTTCCGAAATGGTCGCTCTGACCCCCGACACCGGCATGATTTTCCTCCGGAAATGCCTTCGCCTCTCCACCACCATGCGGGCCCTCACCAAGCCGATTATCGCGGCGGTCAATGGGTACTGTCTGGGCGGCGGGCATGAAATCCACCTCTTCTGCGACCTGACGATTGCCGCCGAAGAAGCGGTCTTCGGCCAGGTCGGTCCCACGGTGGGAAGCGTCCCGATCTGGGGCGGGACCCAGCTTCTGCCCCGGATTGTCGGGGAAAAACGGGCCCGGGAGATTATTTTCCTCTGCCAGCGGTATTCGGCCCGGGAAGCCCTGGAATTCGGCCTGGTTAACCATGTGTTTCCCCGCCAGAAACTCGCGGTAGAGGTTGAGCGGATCGCCCGCCGGATCCTGGAAATGAGTCCCCAGGCCCTGAGAATCGCCCGGCTTTCCCTGAATTTCGAAGCGGATCTTCTCTACCCTTCCTTCCTGCACGGGATGGAAATGTTGAAATCAACATATGGAAGCGAAGAATTTAAAGAAGGCATGAACGCTTTCCTGGAAAAACGCAAACCGGATTTTGCCAAATTCCGGAGGTAATTGAGAGCAAGCCGGCTTTGCCGGAATTCGAAAAAAACAGTTGCGGGATAATGAACGATTTTTATTTTTGTCCCCTTTCCGGAAAGAAATGAAAATGAAAGCAAAAACTGGGAAAATGGTCCTGACCGTCTGGGGAGCCCGGGGCAGTATTCCCTCCCCCGGTCCCAAAACCGCCCACTTCGGCGGGAACACCTCCTGCATTGAAATCCGCGCGGGGAAGGAACTCCTGATTCTGGACGCGGGGACCGGGATCCGGGAACTGGGAATGAAACTGATTACGGAGGGAAAGATCTCCGCTTCGATCCTTCTGACCCATTATCACTGGGATCACATCATGGGACTGCCTTTCTTTGCCCCCGGCTACTCGCCCAACAACCACTTCCGGATTTATGGGGAAAACAAGGCCGGGACCAGTCTGCGCTCAATACTCGACGGACAGATGAGCGCTCCTTATTTTCCGGTCCGCCTCGACGAAATGATGTCCCAGATGGAATTCATCGAGATCAGCGCCAACCAGAATTTCAATCTCGGCGATGTCCAGGTCAGCACTTATCCGGCCCGGCACCCCGACAGCTGCGTTTCGTATCGGATCAATTACGAAGGCAAAGTCGTTACTTACGCCACCGATACAGAGCATAGCCAGGAAATTGATCCCAATCTGCTCAAGTCCGCCCGGGACGCCGACGTTTTATTTTACGACGCCGCTTACACGGAAGACGAATACCCAAAAAAGCTGGGTTGGGGTCATTCCACCTGGGCGGAGGGGATAAAGTTGGCCCGGGCCGCGAAGGTCAAGCAATTGATCCTCTGGCACCACGAACCTTCCCATACAGACCTGATCGTTAAAAAAATCGAGCAGATGGCCCAGAAGGAATTTCCGAACTGCCTGGCCGCCTACGAGGGGATGGAGATCGTCCTCTGAAAATCAATCTCCAATAACCAAATTCCATTTACCAAAAGAATGAAAGCCATTCTGCTTTAGTTAAGCAGAATGGCTTTTTATTCTTTTCGATCCGGTAATCAGCGCTTGGCTATCATTTATTAATCATTTATCGCGTGCCAGCCGGGGGATTACCACTCTTTTCGGGTGCCTGGGGCTGGACCGGAGGGGTTGCAGGCACGGGCTGGGCTTTAGGGGAAGAAACGTTCTTCTTTTTTCCCTTATTCCCCGTCTCCATTTTCCGGATGTATTTGATCGAATCATCGGCGATGGATATCACGATGTGATCCCCGGGTTTCAGGGTTTCCAGAATGGATATGGCCCCCCGCACCCGGTAGGTCTTTTTTTCCTTGTCCGCCACGAAGGTCAGATACATATTTTCCACTTCCACCTTCTTCACCGTGCCCGCCATCTTGGTGATCTTGCCGGTTGGGGGCATGATCAGATCCACCGCCCTTCCCCATCCCACCGGGAACAGAAAAGCGGTTAAAATCAGAGCCAATCCGATTTTTTTCATCTTTCCTCCTGAGTTTTGAATATCCCCGAGTTAATTCTTTGAAATCCGGATAATATATTCAGTCCCTTTGGAATTAGACAATATTTTCAAGATATTTACTCCCTGAGATTTTCCCGCCTCCCAGGAATACGAACGATCCGGCTCCATTTCCACCCGGCAATCCCCCGGCCGGCAAAATCGGGTCGGGACCAGGATCTCGGAAGCCAGGCCGGGCTTCTCCTCTTTAAACTTCAGCTCAAATTTACCCGTCTCCACATCGTAATGCAAAGCCATCGGGACCCCGGCAATATAACTGGGTTGCGGCCGGATCAGGATGTCCAGCATCCAGGTCGAGTTAACCGGGGAGGCATAGTCAGCGGGATTCCGATTGTAATCCCAAAAACTGTAACTCGCAAAAGATCGATCGTAAACGGTCAGCTGATCAGCCAGGAATTTATCTCCGTGGAGCACCGCTCCACCCCATACCCCCCATTCCCCTACCCAGATCGGGACCTGGAGCCTCAGCGCTTCCCGGTCAAGTAAATCCATGTTTCTTTCCAGACGGGATATTTCGCCATCATAATCCAGGCTGACCGTAACTTCCGGGTCATAGAAATGCGGAGCGAATACGAGTTTCCCCTGGCCCGCGGAAATTTGGGAAAACCCGGAAGGGAAACCTGATCCGGCCAGAAAATTGGTGCGCATCGCGTTGGGTTCGAAAAAGAACAGATGGTCGGAATCAACCTGGAACATTGAGGAAATCAACCTCTCGTAAAAAGGCTGAAAATATTCCCGGTCGAAATCATCGAGTTGAATCAATCGAGATCCGGGGAAAGGCTCGTTGATCAGATCATAACCAACTACGGCAGGATTACCCGAAAACCTTTCTGCCACCCTCCGCCAGGTCTCGATAAAATGATCCTGGATCCCGTTCTTGTTCTCGAAGAAATTGTCGAACGCTTTTTCCACCGCCGGGGTGGTGTAGTTGAGGTACCAGAGGTCCGGGCTGACCCCGTCACCCA
The DNA here is from genome assembly GCA_028713675.1 of bacterium. Lineage (GTDB taxonomy): Bacteria > Desulfobacterota > JAPLJL01 > JAPLJL01 > JAPLJL01 > JAPLJL01. The sequence continues at coordinate 6,674 of JAQTNV010000004.1, read as the reverse complement.
GGGGCAAATAATATAAACCCTCATCCAGGATGGCCCATTCCGGGGCGCCGTCTCCGTAAAACTTGCGAGCGTAGATGTCCTGGTGCATGTCGAAGATAAGATAGATGCCCGCGGCTCGCGCCCATTCGGCCGCCTGTTCCAGCCGCTCCAGGTATCGCTCATCATATTGGCCGGGCTCCGGTTCCAACCCTTCCCAAGTCAGGACAAACCGCACTGTGTTAAAGCCCCAGGAGGCGATTTCGGAGAAGCAATCTTCATGGAACCAGCCGGGGATGAATTCCCCGGTTATCGGCGATGGAAATTTATTGTCGTCCGAGAGATTCAATCCGCGGGAGATGAAAACCCGGCCCTGGGCATCCCTCATCCACTGTCCGTCGGTCCAGAATAGGCCGGGGTTCTTCTGGCCGCAACCGGACCCAAGCCAGGAAGCGATAAAAGCCAGTAAGATCAGCTCCAACGACCGGTGACCCGGTAGTGATTTCAATTTAGTCGGAAACGATTTCCAAAATTTTAACCTCGCCCATATATAACTTGGAAATATTCTGGGCGTCCTGCCTGGAACCGACGATATCTCCCCAGTGCATGGGGATCAAGACCTTCGGAGCGATTTTCTGGGCGGCGTTGACCGCCTCCTTCCAATCCATTGTGTAGGTCCCCCCGCAGGGGATCAGGGCCACTTCCGGCTTCAGATTGGTCATTTCCGGGATCAAATCGGTATCACCCATATGGTAAATCCGAACCCCATCCACGGTGACAATGTAACCGACCCAGTTTTTATCCTGCGGGTGGAATCCCTGACGGTCGGCCTTGGTGTTGTAGGCGGGTATTACCTGGATCTCGAAACCGGCAGCCTTGATTTTATCCCCCGGTTTAACGGTTTTGACCTTGCCTTTCAGCTTGGCCGCGCCGTCGGGGGTGGTGACAATCTCGGTTTCCGACTTGGCAATCTTTTCCACATCTTCGGGGGAAAGGTGATCGTAATGATCGTGGGTAATCAAGACCAGGTCGGCTTTCTTCTTGGTTTTTAATTTCCAGGGATCGATATAGATTACCTTCCCGTCCTTACTGGTGATTCGAAAAGACGCGTGCCCCAGCCATTCGATATTTTTGGTCATTTTTCGCTTCTCCTTTCCTGATTTTCCGATGAATTATATAATGAATTGGGAAAAAATTGAATTATGACCAGTCACCGATTTTATCTTGATCCCAAACATGAAATCTCCCCGGACGGCCGGGTTACCATCAGCGGTTCCGAAGCCGCTCACCTCGCCGCGTCCCTGAGGAAAAAGCCCGGAGACCAAATCAGTTTTTTCGACGGACAGGGAAGGAATCTTACCGGCCGGATCGAGGCTATCCAGCCCGGCCGGATCCTCGTCGTGATTGAAGATATTTCCGCTCCGGTTCAGAATTTCCATCTGATCATCAGTCTCGGACAGGCCATCCCCAAAGGCTCCAAAATGGATAAAATCGTCCGGGAGGCCACGGAACTGGGGGCGGCAAACATTTTTCCTTTTGTCAGCGCCAGGACCATCCCCCGTTTACCCGAAAACCGGTCCCGGGAAAAAACCGAACGCTGGCGCCGGATCGCTCTGGCCGCCTCCAAGCAATCCGGACGCGTGGAAATCCCGGAAATTCATGGGACGTTAAAATTTGCGGAAATAGTTGAATTACCCGGATACGATTGCCGTCTGCTTCTCTCCGAGTACCCGGATGAAACCAGCCTTTATGAATACCTCCATTCCCGAAAGATCCCTTCCGGAAGTCCCCTCCTGGTCCTGATCGGTCCCGAGGGAGGATTCGGCCACGAAGAGGTCGCGTTGGCGCGCGCGAAGGGATTCATCCCGGTTTCCCTGGGATCCCAGGTCCTCCGCACCGAAACCGTGGCCCCGGTTATCCTGGGAATTCTCCGGTATGAACTGGGGGAACATTCCTAAATAAATTAATTACCATTCGTGAATCTGCGCAAAGAAATACACCTGTCCCCTAAAGCCAAATTTCTCTGGGGGATGGTAATCGCCCTGACCGTCACGATCTACTCCACCCTTTCGATAATGAGGGATGTCCTCCGCTACGTTTATCACCACATCGGGCGGAATCGTTTCGGCGCCGGCGTGGATGTTTTTCTCATCACCGTAATGGCCGCCATCGTGGTTTATTTCCTGCTCAGAAAAAAAATCCACCGCAATCTCTTCGACCTCTTTACCCTGGTCGTGGTTTTTCTGGCCACCGGCATAACCATGCAAGTCATGGAAATCCCCGAGGAGCGGGCTCATTTCCTGGAATACGGCCTTTTGGGAGGTTTGATTTTCAGCGCCTGGTCGAAAAACCTGTCCGGAAACTGGCTTTACCTGGGTTCGATTTTTTTAGTCTCTCTTTTGGGCGGAATTGATGAGATTATCCAATATTACCTTCCCAACCGGGTGGGAGAAATCAGAGACTGGATACTGAATGTGGCCGGCGGGATGATCGGGATATCCGTGGCTTGGATATTGAATCGTCCCAGTCGTTCAAATTCTACTAAACAAACAGAAAATGAAAATCCCCCTTCATCCCCCTTTTAACAAAGGGGGACATGGGGGGGAAAATATTTTCTTACTGCTTCTTTTGCCAGTTAATTATTTTATCTGCGGACCAGGTATTAACAATATCCTCCGGGCCCAGCCATCCCCTTCTCGCCACCGCCACCCCCAGGCGCATATAGTCAAGCATCCTGACGCTGTGGGCATCCGTTCCGATCGCGATTTTCACCCCTGCTTTCTTTGCCTTCATCGCGTTTAAGTCATCCAGGTCCAGCCGGTCATAATGCGCGTTGATCTCCAGAGCGGTCCCGGTTCTGGCCGCTTTTTCCATCACCGCTTCGATATCGATCTCATAACCTTCCCGGGCGGAAATCAGCCTTCCGGTCGGGTGCGCGATGATTTTAAGATAAGGATTATCCATGGCCCGGGTCATTCTCCCGGTTACATTCTTCTTAAATCCCTGGTGAACAGCCCCCACCACCACATCCAGCTTCTTCAGGATGCGATCGGGAAAGTCGAGGCTGCCGTCAGGAAGAATATCCACCTCGGCCCCGGCCAGGACCCTGATCCCCTTGAGCCGTTGATTAAGCTCTTCAATTTCTTCGATCACCTTTAAAACCTCGGCTTCAGGAAGCCCACGCGCGTACCTGGCCGACTTGGAATGGTCGCAGATTGCGATCCATTGGTAACCTTTCTCCCTGGCTTTCCCGGCGATCTCCTCGATCTCCCCGGAGCCATCCGAGTGACGGGAATGAACATGCAGGTCACCCCGGATATCGGGAATTTCCACGAGCCGCGGGATCTTTCCTTCCCGGGCCAGCTCAATCTCTCCCCGGTCCTCCCGCATCTCCGGAGGCGGGCATTGCATGCCCAGGGACTGATAAACCCCTTCTTCGGTCTGACCGGCGATCAGCTTCTCACCCCGGAAAACCCCGTATTCGTTAACCTTGATCCCCATCTTATGGGCGATCCCCCTGAGTTTCACATTATGGGCCTGGGAACCGGTAAAGTACTGCAGGGCCGCGCCGAAGGCCTTTTCCGGAACCACCCGGAGATCAACCTGAAGTCCCTCGTCGGTAATAATCGAGCCCTTGGTATCGCCCGCCGCGAGCGTTTCCTTCACCATCGGCAAGCGGGTAAAAGCCTCCACTATTTTCTTCCCTTGACTCGAGCCGGCGAGAATATCGATATCACCTACCGTCTCCCTCATCCGGCGGAGAGAACCGGCCGGGGAAATCATCGTAATCTTAAATTTTCCCCTCAACCCGGTCATGATCTCCTCCGCCAGCGGAAGCGCCATTCCCAGCGGGATTCTTTCTTTCACCTTCTCAAACCGGGCGATCCCTTTGCGGATATTTCCGACCTTTTTTTCGCCCAGGCCCGGAATCCCGGCCAGGGACCCGTTCTCGATCGCTTTTTTGAGGTCGGAAAGGTTCTTCACCCCGAGTTTCTTATTCGCCAGGGCCAGGGTCTTGGGGCCCATCCCCGGGATGTCCATCAGCTGGATGAGCTCGGCAGGAACCTTTTTCAATTCCTCTTCGTATTTTGAAATCTTCCCGGTCTCCAGGTATTCGGTTATGTGTTGAGCGATCCCTTCCCCCACCCCGGGAATCTCCCGGAGCCTTCCCTCCCGGTGGATGACCTCGATATCCTCGGCCATTTCCGAGAGGGTCCGGGCGACCTTCCGGTAAGCGCCGACCTTGAACTGATTTTCCCCCTGGAACTCGAGGGCATCGGCGATTTGGTCAAATAGGCGGGAGATTTCCTTGCTCTTCATGGTTAATATTATAATTTAGTAGACGGTAGACCGTATACCGTAGACCGGGGATAAATTGTGGTGTCCGTCATCCCGGCGACCTGTCCTGAGCGTGGTCGAAGGAAAGCCGGGATCCAGTTTCCTTTTGTCATCCCCGCGACTTGTCCTGAGAGAAACCGAAGGAAAGCGGGAATCCATGATAAAAAATCTGGATTCCGGGTCAAGCCCGGAATGACAATCAATGTGAAGGAACTTACAAGGAGAAAATAATGAAAAAGTTTAATTTCACCATGGCTGTTCTGATTGCCCTGCTGGGTTTATTTAATTGTCAGAAAAAATCTAATGAACCCCTCCGGCTCGGGTATCTGTCCGGCGATCTTCACCAGCTTCCCGCTCTGGTGGCGCTGGAAAAAGATCTCTTCAGGAAAAACGGACTGCAGGTGAAAACAGCCGGGATATTTTCCGCCGGGCCCGAAGAGATGTCCGCCTTCCGGGCCGGAGAACTGGATCTGGGTTATGTGGGGATCGCCCCGGTGGTCAGTTCCGCCGCCAATACCGGCACCGCGGTGAAAATCGTTTCCCTGGTTAACCGGGAAGGCTCCAGCGTGGTTGTTTCGTCATTAGACTATCAAACCAATTCCCTGGCCGACCTTGAGGGCAAACCGATCGCCCTTCCCGGATTTTCAACCGTGCAGGATTTCCTTCTTCTCCTGGCCTGGGAAAATCAAAAACTCCAGCCCGATCTCCTGAAAACTATCGTAGTGAAACCTCCGGAAATGGGCGAAGCCCTTCGCCAGGGCACCATCCAGGCCTTTATCGCCTGGGAACCCTTCCCCACCCTGGCAGTCAATTCCGGGAAAGGCAAAATCCTGCTTTCTTCCAGTGAGATCTGGCCCGGGCATCCCTGCTGCGTCCTGATCGCGTCGGGAAAAGCACTCCGGGAAAATTCTGGGCTCGAGGATACCCTGAAAAAGATAAACCGCGAGGCCATCGACATTATCCGCTACAATCCCGACGAAGCGGTCAAAATCGCCGTTAAGTACACCGGGATGAGCGAAAATGTCGTTCGGTACTCCATGTCGAGGATCACTTTCAGCCCTGATCTGAACCGCGAAGATCTGAAAAAGTATGTGGATTTTCTTTCCCGGATGGGTTACATCAAAATCGCCGACCCCGAAAAATTCCTGGGTCAGCTCCTGCCTTGATAAGACAGGGTTCAAAGTTCACAGTTCAAGGTTATTTGGTAAATCATGCAAATTAATTCATCATCGGCGTTTATCAAATCGCCCGACCAATCCGAGCCGTCCAGCCAGTGGCTGACAGTAATCCTCTGGATCGTTTTTTTCATCGGGATCATCCTGCGGTTCTATAAATTGGGTTCGGAAAGTCTCGCCCTGGATGAGGCGACCAGCTTCGCGGACTGCCATCGGCCGATTTTAAATCTGCTTTTCGGCACTTTCCTGAATCGGGGCGGAATCAACGGCAGCTTCTATTTCTCCCTTCTCCACCTGGTAACCCAGGTCTCCACCACCGAATTTGCCCTGCGTTTTCTTTCCGCCGTTTTCGGCTCATTCTCGATTATCCTGATCTATTATATTTCCACCCTCCTCGTAAACGGCCGCCGGGGCCAGCAAATGGGGATTTATGCGGCCATTATTCTGACATTTTCCCCTTTCCATTTAATCCCCAGCCAGTTCACCCGGGGGTATTCCCTCCTTTTCCTTCTCTCTCTCGCCGCGGCGATTTTCCAGGTCCGGGCCCTGCTTTATCAGCGCGCGAGGGATTTCCTGGGATTTGTTGCCTGCGGCATCCTGCTTTATAACACCCATTTTCTTTCCATAATTTTTATCGGCGGCCTGGCTCTTCTGTCCGGCTGGTATTTCCTGTTCAACACGGATAATCGAAAGCAATTTCTGCTCCGCTGGTCCGTCTGCTACCTGATCATATTCGCCGGGATCTGGAGGGTTTTTCTCGATATCCTGGGGTTTTTCGTCCGGGCCCAAGCTCCCCCGGACCAGCACTGGTGGTTGACCAGGACTTCCCCCGCCCCCGGCCCGAATGAAATCTGGGAAACAATAAAATCCTTCAGCATCGGGCCCTATCCGGAGCCGATGATTCTGACCTGTCTGGCGGTCATCCTCCCCGCGCTCTTTCTTGGGGGTTTCCTCTCCCGCAAGTTTAAAACCGGATGGCTCCGCAGCTGGGAATTTTCTTTCGGACTATTTCTCTTTATTGTACCTGTTACCCTAAGCTTTTCCCTGTCCCGGGGGGAAAATATTTTTGCTCCGATTTACCTCTTCTTCACGCTCCCTTTTTTTTATCTCCTGGCGGCCCGGGGGTTGCTGGCGATCCCGGTCCGGATCGTCCCGGAATTAGAGATCGGAAGAGCGTCGTGTAGG
>JAQTNV010000003.1 GCA_028713675.1 bacterium | reverse complement strand
TTCCGGGCTTCCTCGGATAACCCCAGGGAGTCGCCGGTATAATCCGCGATCTCCTGGACTTCCGGGATCTGGTAATTGTGCACCAGGAAAACCGCCCGGCGCTTCTCCTTCAGTTTTTTAATCCGCTCGATCAAATATTCCATCGCCATCCTTCTTGGTTTATGATAATGGCACAATGATCATTGCCAGAAATTCTATCAAAAAGGTAGGGATCTTTACAAAAAACGGAGTCCCGGCGGCCCAAAAACTGGGAGAGAAGCTTTTTCACTGGCTCGCGGCCCGGGGCTTCACACCCCTGCCGGCCCCGGAACTGGCCCGGTCCCTCGGGAAGAAACCCCGCGGGGAGGCGGCCCTGGCCCGGTCCGCCGACCTCCTGATCACCCTGGGGGGAGACGGGACTTTCCTGCACACCGCCGGCCTGGCCGGAGAAAAAGCCGTCCCGATCCTGGGGGTAAACCTGGGCGGCTTGGGCTTCCTGACCGAAGCGGCTCCGGAGGAGCTCTTTCCCCTGCTCCAGGAGATCCGGTCGGGAAAGATCGAGATCGAAGCAAGAATCCGCCTCCGGGCCGAATACCTCCGGGGGAAAAAATGGACCGACTGCGGAAGCGCCCTGAACGACGTGGTCATCGGACGGGGGGATCCGGCCCGGATGGTGGTCCTGAACGTCGCGATCGATTCCGAAACCCTTTCCAGCTACCGGGCCGACGGCCTGATCCTGGCCACCCCCACCGGTTCAACCGCCTACAGCCTCTCGGCCGGCGGACCGATTATTCACCCCTCCCTGAGGGCCATCACTCTGAACCCGATTTCCCCCCACACCCTGACCCAGCGCCCCGTCCTCCTGCCCGACTCCGCCCGGATCCGGATCACCCTGCCCGCCCCGGCCGCCGGAGCCGTCCTTTCCCTCGACGGACAATCGCGGTTTGAGCTCCGTCCGGGAGACGAGGTCCTGGTCTCCAAGCATCCGGTCCCGACCCTGCTGGTCCGGCCTCCCGGCCGAAGCTATTTCCAGATCCTCCAGACCAAGCTGCATTGGGGCACCCGATGACCGGTTCGAAGCTCAAAGGTCAAAGCTCAAAGGTCAGATAAATGTTAAAATCCACAATTTTCTAAATTCACACTTTCACCCCCACCCTTTCCCTCCCCCCTCGAGGGGGAGGGTGAGGGAGAGGGGGTCATAATATGATTTGAAAATATATCCTAAACCTGATTTGCAGTTTGCCAAGAAATCAGTTCTGAAAATGATTTGTTCTTCCTTTGAGCCTTGAGCTTTCAGCTTTGAACTATTATTAACATGCTACGCGAGCTTTCCATTCAGAATTTCGCCATCATTGACGAGCTCTCCTTTTCCCTGGGGCCGGGGCTGAATATCATCACCGGGGAAACCGGCGCCGGGAAATCCATCATCCTGGACGCGCTCTCCCTGATCCTGGGTGACCGGTCTTCCCCCGACTTCATCCGGACCGAAGCCCCGGAAGCCCGGATCGAAGCGGTTTTCGAGCTCGATTCCCATTCCCCCGCCCTCGCCGAAGCCCTGTCCCGGGCGGGCTACCCGGAGGGCGAGGAGCTCCTCATCCGCCGCTCGATCCCCCGGACGGGAAAAGGCCGGATTTTCCTCAATGAAAGCCTGGCCACCATCGGCATCCTTTCCGAGCTCTCCGACTCCCTGGTGGAAATCTACGGGCAGGGGGAGCATCAGCTGCTTCTCCACCCGGAATATCACCTGGAATTCCTGGACGGGTACGGCGGGCTCACCCCCGCCCGGGACGAATTTCAAAACCTCTACCGGAATTTCCTGGAAATCCGGAAACAGGTGGAAAGGATCAAAACCGACGAGGGGGAACGGCTGAAGCGTCTGGACCTCCTTTCTTTTCAGATCTCGGAAATCGCGGCGGCCGGCCTGCAGGAATCCGAGGAGGAAGAGCTCCCGGCCCTCCGGGTCCGCCTGCAGAATTCGGAAAAGATAACCTCCCTGGCCCGGGCCGCCCTCGAGGTTCTGGACACCGAGGAGGGATCAGCGGCCGGAAAAATTTCCCGGGCCCTCTCGGCCCTGAAGGAGCTGTCCGCGCTCGACCCCGAATTGAAGGATTATCATTCCCGCCTGGAATCCGCCCGGGCGGAAATCCGTGATCTCGCCCGTTCGCTGGAAAAATACCTTGACCGCGCCGATCACAATCCCGAGCGGCTGGAGGAGGTGGAAAACCGCCTGGCCGCCTTGAATCAATTGAAACGGAAATACGGGGGATCGGTCCCGGAGGTCCTCGCCTATCGGGACCGGATCACGGCCGAACGGGACGAACTCACCCGCCAATCCGAGACCCTGCCGGGACTGGAAGCGGAGTTTTCCCGCGCGAAAAAGTCTCTCGCCGCCGCGGCCGGGAAGCTCTCCGCCGCCCGCCGGGAAACAGGGAAAAAGCTGAAGAAGGCGGTGATCTCCGAAATCCGGGATCTGGGCATCCCGGAGGTCCGCTTCGACTTTTCCTGGGAAACCGCCGGGGCCGCCCCGGAAAATCCCTCCGGTTTCACCGATATCACCGAGCGGGGCATTGACCGGGTGGAGTTCATTCTCTCCGCCAACCCGGGGGAAGACCCGAAACCGCTCCGGAAGGTCGCTTCCGGAGGAGAACTTTCCCGGATCATGCTGGCCCTGAAAAAAATCCGTTCCCGCCGGGCCCGGGAAAATCCCACCCTGATCTTCGACGAGATCGACGCCGGGATCGGCGGGGCCGTGGCGGAAATGGTCGGGCGGAAGCTCTGGGAGGTCAGCCGGGACTCCCAGGTCCTCTGCGTCACCCACCTGCCCCAGATCGCCTGCTACGCGGACCGGCATTTCCTGGTCAGCAAGTCGACCTCCGCCGGAAAAACCCGGGCCCGGATCCAAACCCTGTCCGAACCGGAGCGGCTGGAAGAGATCTCCCGGATGCTGGCCGGCCTGGAGATCACCCAGCGCGGAAAGGCTTATGCCCGGGAATTGCTCGCCCGCCGGACGGAACTATCTAAAAAGTAGGGGCCGATGCCCCCATCGGCCCATATATCGGTGCGTTCAGGGAACGCACCCTACTGAAGTCTCCACCATCATTCTGGCAACAAACAGACAAATTATTCCGCTCGATTATTAATAAAAAGAAATTTAATATTCAATTTTCGGGATAATCATTTATAATCATTTCTATGGCGCAGACCAAACCTAAAAAGCGTTCCTGGAGCCGCTCGGTCCGGAAAACCCGGATCGAGGAAGCCCGGGCCATCCAGAAACTGATCGAGCCCTTCGCCCGCCAGGGGGAAATGCTGCCCCGCTCCCTGGGGGACATCTATGAATTCATCCGGGATTACATGGTGATTACCGAGCCCGGGACCGACAATATCATCGGCACCTGCGCCCTGCACGTGCTCTGGGAAAACATCGCCGAGATCCGCTCCCTGGCCGTGCGCGCGGACTATTCCCACCAGGGGATCGGCTCCACCCTGATCAAGGCCTCCCTCCGGGAAGCCAAGCGTCTGGGCTGTTACCGGGTCTTCTCCCTCACCTTCAAACCCGGTTTTTTCCTCTGCATGGGTTTCCAACCCATCGATAAACGCGACCTGCCCCAAAAGGTCTGGACCGAGTGCATCCGCTGCCCCCAGTTTCCGGACTGCAACGAGGAAGCGGTTATCTACGAAATTCCCCCGGACCAATCTTAGCTTCTTGTTTCGAGTTTCTAGTTTCGGGTTTCAAGTTAATCGCGAAGCAACCCCCTCGAGAAGCGGCTCGGGCCCAAAGCCCGAGCGGTCTTCAGCAATAATCAAAAATAGAAAAAAGAGAAATTATTCTGAAAAATGACAGGTCAATAACGGGGATGAAATTAAACTGGCAGAATTTTGATCACCAGAACGGTAATATTATCGATTCCGCCGTGAGCGTTGGCCTGGATGATCAATTCCTCCGCCGCCTGTTCCGGGGCGGTTGTTTCCAGAACATGCTGGATCTCGGGGTCCCCCACCATGTTGGAAAGCCCGTCGGAACAAATCATGAAAATATCGCCCGCTTTCAATTCCAGGGTGGCGGAATCGACCTCCACGTTCTGCTGAAAGCCCACCGAGCGGGTGATCAGGCTCCGGAAACGATGGGTCTTGGCTTCGGTAACGGTCAGGTGCCCGGCCCGAACCTGCTCCATCACCCAGGAATGATCCCGGGTCAGCTGTTCCAGCCGGGATTCCCGGAGCCGGTAGGCCCGGCTGTCCCCCACGTGGGCCAGAAAAGCGCGGGGCGGATCAAAGGCGGGGGGAATCCACAAAGCGGTAGTGGTGGTTCCCATCCCCCGGAGCTCGAGATTCTGGTTGCCCAGGTCATAGATCTTCTCCCCGGCCTTCCTGATGGTCACCGCCAGCCAATCCAGATAGGGTTTTTCCTCCGGCGGAACACCAGCCTGGGACAGGAAAAATTCCCGGGCCAATTCCCGCACCGTGGTAACGGAAAGCTCGCTGGCGGTTTCCCCCCCGGCATGGCCGCCCATCCCGTCCGCCACCAGGAAAAGACCGAGATCCTCTTCCCGGGAGAAATTATCCTCGTTCCGGGCCCTGACCCGGCCCGGATCTGTTTTTCCGGCTGACTGAATCAGGTAGGATTTCCTATTCGCGGAGCTCATAAACCGGAGTATCCTGCGGCTGGTCAACCTTGATCACCTGCAGGACCAGATCGCCCAGCTTGATGCGGTCGCCGTGCCGGACCTCGACGGGGTCCGAGATTCGCTCGTCGTTGAGAAAGGTTCCGTTGGTGCTGCCCAAGTCTTCCAGGATTATCCGGTTTTTCTGCCAGGAAAGGGAGGCGTGACGGCGGGAAACCCCCTTGCTTTTCACCGTTATGTCCACCTGCTCGCTGTCCCTTCCCAGGACACACTTCAGACCCCGGACAAAATGCTCCGCCCCCGCGTCCTCCCCGTTCAAAACCACCAGGCTCACCTGGCCGGGCGGAACGGCGGTTTTCGGAGAAATTACCTTGGTGGCTTCCGAACCTGTTTTTTTCTTCCTGGCTCTCACGGATAATCCTCCTCCCCCTCCAAAGTGCATTTAATTATAAATATTTCCCCCCAATTGTCCACAGGAAAAGCGAGCTGGGCGGGAAATGCGGAAAAAGAGATAAAATGAGGTTCGATTTTCCGGTTTTCTAATATTTATTATTGATTTACGCTGCGCTTACTTTCCGTTATTATAATAACATAGGTAAAAAATCCGATTGTCGGGTTTTAATGAATTCCATGATTAAAACTCTCCGGCTAAAAATTCTTTTCCAGGGCATCATTTTTTCCTTTTTCCTGGTTTTCTCCGGCTCCCTGCCGGTTCTCGCCGCGGAGGCTCCCCCGGCCCGGCCGCCGGAATTCGTGCTCAAGCTTTCCGCCGTCGCTCCCGAAGGGACGAGCTGGGCGGATACGGCTCATAAATTCCAGAAATACGTTGAGCAGAAATCCGCGGGCCGGATCAAGGTCATCTGGTACCTGGGAGGAATCATGGGCGATGAGCCGGATGAGTTCCTGAAGATCAAAATGGGACAGCTCCAGGGGGCCGGATTAGCCAATGTCGGGCTGGGGATGATCGCCACGGAAACCCGGATCCTGAGCCTGCCCTTTCTCTTCAATAATTCCGCGGAAATAGATTTTGTCCTGGACCGGATGCAACCCCAGTTCCAGCGCCTTTTCGAAGAGAAAGGTTTCTATCTGGCCGGCTGGCTCGATATCGGCTTCAGCTACTGGTTTCTCCAGAAACCCGTCGAATCCATCCAGGACTTCCCCAAATGCCGGATGTGGGCCTGGAAAAAAGATCCGGTCATCACCGAGTTCGCCGAGCTCCTGGGATTTCAAAACGTCCCGGTCGGTTTTCCCGACCTTCTCATGGCGCTCAAGGCCGGCCAGCTGGATTCCTTTTACTCGCCTCTCTATGCCGCCCTGACCCTCCAGTGGTACGCCTACGCCAAGTACATCATTGACCTTCCCTTTGCCCTTCCGCCATCGGCCATCGTCATGGACAGGAAATTCATCGAAAGTCTTCCCCCCGATCTGCGGAAAATCATTATGGAAGGCTGGGATCTTTATCTGCCCGAGCTCCGAAAAATCTCCCGGGTAGACAACCAGAAGGCCTACCAGGGTTTCCTGAAAGAGGGAATCAGGGAAATCAAACTGAATGAAGATAACGTGAAGGCCATCCGGGAAAAGGCCCGCCCGCTTTACCAGAAGTTCATCGGCCAGTATTACCCTGCCTGGCTTCTGACCCGGCTCCAGGACACACTTAAAGAATACCGTTCCAAAAATTAGTAGGCAGCCTCCGGTCCGTAAGGGCCTACGGCCCGGAGGGTAGGCAGTAGGCAGCGAGAAGGTCACAGCTCAAAGTTGAAAGCTCAAAGGAATAAATAAATCCTTTGAGCTTTTTTAATTCTTCCCGTTGATCTTTAACTTTTGAGCTTCCGAGCTCTGCCTGTCCTGAGTTCTATCGAAGGGCGAGCCCGACGTAGTCTTGGCGAAGTCTGGGTTAACTTTCCATCACTTCGCTTCTGATGATTTCCCAGATCCGGGTGCGGAGTTCCCAGAATTTTTCGGTGGGTCGGCGCGGCCGGGGCAATGTGACTTCAATCATTTCCCGGGCACCCTTCCGGCGCGCGGAAAGCACGATGATCCGGTCGGAAAGAAAAATCGACTCGTCGATGCTGTGGGTGACGAGCAGAATGGTCTTTCGGAATCTTTCCCAGATTTTGAGGAGTTCTTCCTGCATAATGATCCGGGTCTGGGCATCCAGGGCGCCGAAAGGCTCATCCAGCAGGAGGATCTCCGGATCCTGGGCCAGGGCCTTGGCCAGGGCCGCTTTCTGTTTCATTCCCCCGGAAAGCTCCTTGGGATAATGGTCGGACCATTTCACCAGATCCACTGTTTCCAGATATTCCCGGGCCGATTCCTTGAGATTATTTAAATTAACCCCTTTGGCCTTCAGGGCCAGCTCGACATTTCCGGATACCGTCTTCCAGGGAAACAGCGGGGCTTCCTGAAACACCACCCCCCGGTCCAGGCCGGGGGAATTCACCTCCCGGTCCCGGATCAGGACCTTCCCGGAGGTGGGACGTTCCAAACCCGCGATGATGTTTAAAAGTGTGGTCTTGCCGCAGCCGGTCGGGCCGACCAGGGAAAGGAATTCCCCCGTCTTGACCTCGAAGCTCAGGTTCTCGAGGACAACCAGATCCGTCCCGTTCTTCCGGTAGGACTTAGTTAGTTTTTCGACCTTGATCATTCAAGACCTTTTCAACAAAGGTTAAATCAAACTTCGAGATAATATCCGGGAGTTTTTCGATCAGCTTGTAGTCCAGGGCGAATTTCGCCAGGTGCTCCAACTCTCCGATCAGCTCCGGTTCGGGCTTAACGTTTTCTCCGGTTTGAAATATCCGGTCTGTCTTCATGGCCTGGCAAACCAGCAACGGGTCTTCCCCGGTCTCCTCGCCGACCCAGCTGCAGGTGTCTTCCCTGCGGCTGGAAGCATAATCCCGGGCTTCCTGCAGGGCCCGGACCAGGTCCAGGGCGGCTTCCGGATTTCTCCGGATAAAATCATCGCGGGCATATAAATACCCGGCAAAACTGCCGATGGCCAGAATCCGGCCGATCCCCTCCCTTTCCATCCGGGAGGGCCAGGGCTCCCAGTTCGCCGCCGCGGCAATCTCGCCGGACTGCAAGGCCTGCGGCTGGTCCTTGACGGAGAGGTGAATGATCGAAACCCGGGCCGGGTCAATCCCGTTTTCCGCCAGGGTTTTATAAAGCAAATAATGAGAGGTGGATCCCTTGGCCACGGCCACTTTTTTCCCGGCCAGATCGGCGACCTTTTGGATTTCTTTTTCCTGTTTTTTTCCAATCACGATTGCCTGCCGCAGGGACTTCCCCACCGCCGCGATTACCTTGATCTTCATCCCGGAGGACAGGGCCAATACCGTCGGCATGTCCCCCCCCACGCCGGCGTCAATGCTTCCGGCGGCCATGGCCTCATTCACCCCCGGGCCGGAAAGAAAACGGAAATATTCCACCCGGTAGCCTTTTTTCTCCAGCAATCCCAGATGCTTCATGGCCAGAACGATATTCGCCTCCCCTACCCAGTAAGGCTGATACCCGATCCGGATGAGATTGTCGGGATGCGACCGGCAGAAAACAACAAAGAGGCCAGCGGCAAGGATTAAACAAAATGTTTTAAATTTCTTTTTCACGATTATTTATTTCGCAGGCTTAAACCTGCGCCTACCGAACTATAGCCCGATAAATCGGGCAGCTACATTATTTTTCGCTGCTTACTGCTTACTGCATACTGCTTACTGTTTTTACAGCCATCTCCTCACATATTTCTCCAGCGACCTGACCCCCCAGTCCGAAAGGATCCCCATCGCGCCGATTAAAAGCATCCCCAGCACCACCCGGTCGGTGCGGAGCAGTTCCTTGGACTCCTCGATCAGGTAGCCGATCCCGCTTTCCGCCGCGATCAACTCGGCCGCCACCAGGCACATCCAGCCCACCCCCAGGCCGATCCGGAGACCGGTCATTACCGCCGGCAGGGAGCCGGGGAAAATCACCTCTTTAAATAAAAGCCATCCCCGGAGGTTCATGCTCCGCGCCATCTTTAAAAGGTTCCCGTCAATGGATTTCACCCCCAGGGTGGTGTTGATGACGATAGGGAAAAAGGCCCCGTAAAAAATGATATAGATCTTGGAGGTTTCCCCGATGCCCATCCAAAGAATGGCCAGGGGAATCCAGGCCATGGGTGGAATCGGTCTGAGGATTTCCACCAGCGGATCAAAAAATCCCCGCCACCATTTGAACCAGCCCATGGCCAAACCCAGGCTTACTCCCACCACCGTCGCCAGAGAAAACCCCAGGATCACCCTCAGCAGGGAAATCCCCAGGTGCCTGAGCAGATCTCCCGAGGAAAAGAGCGACACCAAAGCTCCCCCTACCGATTCCAGGGAAGGAAGAAGCTGTGGGCTGATCCAACCCTGACGGCTGATTAACTCCCAGGCCAGGAGAACCAGCAATGGCGACCACCACCAGAAATGCTTTTTAGATTCCATAAAAACGATCTATTTCAAATCCCAAATTCCAAGCACCAATTACCAAACAATTACCAATTACTAAATTTCAAATTCAAAACTAGAGACCCGAAACTCGAAACCCGAAACTAAATTAGTCTTTTTAAATTCCATATTCCAGAATCTCCCGTAATGGGAAGCACCCGTTGCATCTTCCGCAACCGGCCCGGGTTGCCGACGGGTCCAGTTTGTATTTGCGGATGATTTCCCGCCAGGCCTGATATATTTTCACCGCGTCTTCCAGGCGCGGGAGGGGCTGATCCGCGAAATCCGAGCCGAGGAGCGGGCGGAACGGCTTGGGCAGCGGGATCCCCCCGCTCCGGGCGATCGCTTCCATCCCGGCGATGGTTTCCTCCGCCGGCTCCAGGCCGATGATGATCCAGGATTCCACCTGGTTCTCCCCGAAGATTTCCCGGGCCTCCGCCATCGCCCGGAAATACTTCTCCCGGGGATAGTCATGGTTCTTTCCGGGGATGACCTTCCGGCGGAAGTCCTCGTTATATACTTCCAGGTTGAAACTGATCTCCGTGACACCGGCGGATCGAAGTTTTTCGAGCTCGGGCTTGCCCAGCGGGCAAACCTGGACCCCGATGGGCAGGCGGGAAATCCTCCGGATGGCCGCGACCGCTTCGGCGAAAAGACCTGTCCCCCCGTCCGGCTCGGAACCGGAATTGATATTGATATCCACCGGCTCGATCGTCTCGGAAGGGACATACCGGTCCGGCCGCGCCGCGCCGTGCTTCTTGACCAGGTCCTCCGCCTGCCGCAGTTCGGGATGGGACTCGATCTCCCGGATCGCCCGGGCCAGCGTCTCCGGCTGGTGCCGGACCGCCTTCCCGCCGATGTCGATGATGCAGAACCGGCAGCCTCCTCCGGGACGGGATTTGTAGATGCAGGTATTGGTCAGGGCGGTGGCGAGGGAACCGGTGCCGTGGAGTTGGACCTGGTCATACCAGGCGGTGGAATGCCAGGCCGGGGTCCGGACGGTGGCGCGCAGGACTTTTTCCCCGTCCTTTAAAATCCAGCCTTCCCCTTCGATTATCCGAAACGCATAGGGAGATGATTCCAGGAAAGACTGCCGGACACCCAGGTTGGCGGCTTCCCCATATTCCAGCAGAAAATTTTTCCCGCTCCCGGCGATCCCGGCCCGGGACTTACCTTCAGTTCCGTATGCGGCCGGGACCAGTTCCCGGAAATAAGGCTCCGACGGGAAAACCCGGATGCCCCGGCAGAGCAGGTCGGTTTTGAGAAGGGCGATATCCTGAGCGAACGTTTTCATTCTTGAATTTTAAATAATATTTCCCCTCCCCTCGTGGGAGGGAATTAAAGGGAGGGGGCCATATTAATATCTTCACCCTCACCCTACCCTCTCCCCTCAAGGGAGAGGGATGATTTATTATCTTTTTGATTTTAACCAAACCGAGGAGAAAAAGAGAGGTTTAGGATGGGTAAGACATGAAAATCTCCCCTACCCCTCTTTTAACAAAGAGGGGTAAAAATACTTCCCCCTTTTTCAAAGGGGGACCGAGGGGGATTGAAGATTCACAAATATTTCTTCTATCACTCCGTTCAAATTCTTCATTACGTCTAAATCAGAAAATCTAATAACTTTTATTCCAAGACTTTTAATAAATTCATCTCTTATTTGGTCGTTCCTGGCGCCCTGATCTTGGTAATGTTGACCACCGTCCAACTCAATAACTAGTTTTGCTTTTGGACAATAAAAATCTACTATGTAATTACCGATTATCCGTTGCCTATAGAATTGATAACCTTGCAATTGTTTTGCTCGGATTTTTAACCATAGCATCTTCTCAGCATCGGTCATATTATTCCTGAGTTTTCGAGAGTAATCCTTCAATTTTTTGTTATAAGTAAACATTTCATTTCCCTGAAATTCCCCCTGCCCCCCTTTTAACAAAGGGGGGTAGAAGAAAAGATTAGTCCCCCTTTATCAAAGGGGGAAAAAGGGGGATTTTAAATCTCTTTTCATCTTTCTCGTCAGGTCTTTCCGGTGGTTACCAGCCGGTGCGCCCGGCGGGTCGGCTCGGGCAGGCGGAAACGGGTGACAAGTCCGAGCACCACCCTCGCCGCGGTTTCCTGGTCCATCCGATGGCCGGGAGACACAAATACCGGCTTCACGCCTGGCTTCGTCCGTAAAACCCGGCCGACATCGCGGCCTTCAAAATATAAGGTGGACGAATCCCCCCGGTTCGGCCCCGGCTCGGCGGATTCCCCCACCAGGCGGCTCTTCGCGCAACCGATGCTCGGGAGGTCCAGAAAAAGACCGAGGTGCGAAGCGAGCCCCAGCCCCCGCGGGTGGGCGATACCCTGGGCGTCAAAAACCACCAGGTCCGGAGCATGTTTGAGTTTCTGAAAAGCCTCGAGCACAGCCGGGCCCTCGCGAAAAATTAAAAAGCCGGGCACATAGGGGAAGCGGCACTCCACTTCCGTTACTGATTCTTCGACTGTTTCCAGCGTTTCCGCGTCCAGGACCACCACCCCGGCCCGGGCCCGGTTCGTACCCCGGCCGCGGATTGATCCCGGGAAGGACACGTCCGCTCCCGCCACCAGGGTAAATTCGGCCCGGGGGGATTTGAGCACGATCATATCCCGGAGACGCCTCTGGATTTCCCGCGCCTCCTGGATGTGAACGTCAAAAGAATGAAGTTTTTTTATTTCCATTAGAGTATCAGTTTACTTCAACTTTTCATGATGATCGAACCCGCCTTTAAAAATGAGGGCGAAAAAAAGTGGTGATCTTTCGATCACCACTTCGGAAGAGTCTTTTTTAATTAAACCGGGAAAGCTACTTGGCCGAGACGGGCTTGAAATACATGATATCGGTCATCCGGCCCTCGCGCTCTTCCTTCCAGACCGCCTTGACCCGGGTGCCGATTTTCACGAGGTCCTTGGCCTTCTTCCAATCGGAGAGATCGACCCCGCCGACGAAATGCATCAGGTTGGAGTCGGAGCCGTCCAGCCGGATAAAAGCGATGGCGTAGGGAGGCTTAGGCATTCCGGTGTATTCCATGTAGTTGATGGAAACCGATTCCACTACTCCCTCATCCTTTACCGGCACCCAGTCTGTCGTCGCGACGAAACAACGCTCGCAGAAGGACCGCGGAGGCAGCATCACCCGCTGGCACTTCGGGCAGCGGATCCCCAGGATCCGCTTTTTCTCCCGCATTTCCTGGAAAAAGTGGCTGGCGCATTTGCCGGCCGAATGGGTGAAGGGAATGTTCCAGTTGGCTTTTACCTTGATGAATTCCTCTTTCTTCTCCGCCATCGTTCCTCCGCAATTTCTTCGGGAGCCCGCTGCGTGCCCGAGCCGGGCAAATCCGGCCAGGGAGGAGCTCCCCTATTTTTTATTTCCTGTTACCTGCTACCTGCTTTCTGCTACTTGCTACCGTTTATGTTTGCCGACGATCATCAGGGCGTGCAATTGCATCGTTCCGCCCCAGGCATGCGCCAACGCCACCTCGGCGCCGGGAACCTGGTGCTGGCCCGCTTTCCCGGTCACCTGCAGCACCGCCTCGGTGAGCCGGACCAGGCCGGTGGCCCCGATCGGATTGGTGCAGAGCACCCCTCCCGAGGGAGTAACCGCCATTTCCCCATCCATCTTGAACACGCCCTTTTCGATCAGCGGGCCGGCTTCCCCGTGCCCGCAGAACCCCAGGGCTTCCAGTTCTAAAAGAATCTGGGAAGTAAAGGGAGCGTAGAGCTCGGCCACGTCGATTTCCTTGAGCGGATTCGAAATCCCGGCCATTTTGAAAAGCCTCCGCCCGGCCAGGGAAAGAACATCCCAGTCAGCCAGGTCGGGACGCTCCCCCCACCAATAGGAATCTAAAATAGATGCTTCGCCCCAGACCCAGGCGGGATGGGGACAGAGTTTCTTCGCCGCCTCTTCCGAGGCAAAAATGACCGCGCAGGCCCCGTCCGAACGCGGGCAGCATTCCAGGAGCCGCAGGGGCCATTCGATCATCCGGGAATTGAGCACGTCTTCCGGGTTCACGTCCACCTGGATGTGGGCGTTGGGATTGTTCAGGGCGTTTTTGTGGGCATCCACCGAAATCAGCGCCCGCTGGTAATCCGTGGAACCGTACTTGAACATATGCCGGGAGGCCTGATGGGCCCCGATGCTGATCGCCCCCGCGCCGGCGTCCCGCTCGTAGATCGGGCAGACGCAGGTATTCAGGATCGATTGGGCGTCGTCGCCCACCCCCACGCGCTGGGTGCAGACCGCCATGGAGATGTCGAAAGCCCCGGAGGCCACCTGGTGGTAGGCCGCGATCCCGGCGGTCAGGCCGGTGGTTCCGCCGGTGGAAATCTTGATGAAGGGCTTGCCGACCGCGCCGGCTCCTCCCACGCACCATTTATCCGGGCTGTTGACCCCGTCGAAGGGGTCCATGGTCCCGTAGATGAAAGAATCAATTTGCGAAATAGAGAGGCCCGCATCCTCCAGCGTCCGGGAAACGCCCTCGAAGGTCAGTTCCTCATGCGTGGCGTCATCCCGCCGGGTCCGGAACTTGGTCTGTCCAACCCCGATTATGGCTACCCTGCGCACGTTAATCCCTCCTCAGAATCACCACACAGCTGGCCTGGCCGGCAGGTCCGGAGCTGACCGAGGCCAGGGCACATTGGGCCCCCTTGACCTGAACCTTGCCCGCCCGGCCCTGGAGCTGGAGCACCGCTTCCGCGACCCGGAAGAGACCGGTGGCCGCCACCGGATCGGAGGCCATCGCCCCGCCCGAGGGGTTGACCGGGATCCGGCCCGATATTTCAGTCGCCCCGCTCCGGATCAGCTTGGCTCCGCCGCCGGGAGAAATCAGGCCCAGGGCTTCGTACGCCATGATTTCATAATATGAACTTTGTTCCGCCACCTCGAAAACCTGGATTTCCCGGGCCGGATCCTTGATCCCGGCCATGAGATAGGCTCGCCGGGCCGCTTCGGAAAGCGATTTGAGCTCGGCCAGGTTCCTTTCCCCGAGGTAATAGCTGTCGATGGACCAACCGATCCCCTCGATCCAGACCGGGCAGGGAGAGATCCGCTTGGCCTCGTGCTCCGGGGCCAGGATGAGCCCGACCGTCCCATCGGAATAATTGGGAAGGTCGAGTTCCCGGAGCGGCCAGGCCGCCATCGGGCTTTTTTCCACCTGCTTGGCCGTCACCGGCTTCACCCGGCGGGACCGTGGGTTTTTGCTCCCTTGCCTTAAGTTCTTGACCACCACCAGGGCGGCGTCCTCGGGCTTGGTCCTGGACTCCGCGCAGTAGACGGAGGCCTGCAGAGCCGCGGTATTGCCGGAGTGCATTCCAAAGGGGCGGTGAAAAAGCGGCTCGAACATCAGGTTGGAGACGAGCGGCATCGGCGCCTCGGAGCTGACCCCGTAGGCCAGGCACATGGTGGTGGCGAACCCGGCCCCCATCCGCATCCAGGCCTGGGCCAGCGCGAACATCCCGTCGTCGCTGATCCGGGTTTCATCCTTGAGGTAGCCGCCGGCCGCAGGAGTGGTGTACATGTTGGTGATGGTCCGGCCGCAGGCCAGGTCGTAACCGGCGGCCACTACCTGGTCCAGGTCTCCCCGGTCCAGCCGGGCGTCCGCCAGCGCCCGGCGGGCCGCCTCAAAAGAAGCGTCGTAAAACACCTCTTTCTTACCTGAGGAAATCGGGGTCATTCCGACCCCGACGATTCCGATCCTTTCCATCTTTACCCCAATTTTCTGATCTGGTAGATCCCCAGAATCTCGGCCACAACCTTTCCGTTTTCGCCGACGATATCAACCTTCACGGGCGCGTCGCTTTTGCCTCCGGCCGCCGCGTTGTCGGCTTCGATCTTCTTGACCTCGTCTTCGGTCATAGTCAGCTCGGTTTTCAACGTCCCCTGCCCCGGCCGCTTGAACTGGATCTCAAGCCGTTTCGCCACCAGCGAGAACTTGGTCAGGTCGAGCGAGGCGGAGAGAAGCACCGCTCCCGCCATTTCCGCCAGGGTGAAGATCGGGCCGGCGGCGACGGTCCCCATCGGGGTGAAGAACCATTCCTGGGCTTCCATCGAGAGGACCACCTTGCGCGGCTCGAAGACATCAATCTTGACGCCGCATTTATGCGAAAAAGCCACGTTTTCGAGCATATCTTTTATTACCGAGAGATCTGCTGGCATTTTTCCTCCGAAATTCTGATATCCCCGGATTCCGGGTAGGTAAGGTCGCCCGCCGGCCTCGAAGGACCGGCGGGCGGAAAGAAAATTATCTAATAACTATCCGAAGCTTAACTATTCGGTCTTGATATTGGAGAAGATCCGGTCCATGCCTTCTTCGTTCACGCTGTCGAATTCCCGGTTGTCGGTCATATCAATAATCTTGTCCAGCTTTTCGCGGATCATCTCAATGGAAACCGGCTTGCGGCTGTCAAAAGCGACTCCCTTGCCTTCCCGCATCGCCACCCGCCCGAAATACGCGGCGCCGGCCACGATAATGTTGCCGGTCAGCTCGCACTCCTCAGCGCACATGTAGGCCACCATCGGGGAAACCACCTCGGGCTTCATCGCCTCGAGCATCGGGGGAGGAAGAACCGTAGCGGTCAAGCGGGTCCCGCCGAAGGGGGCAATCACGTTGACCTTGATGTTGTATTTGGCGCCTTCATGCTTGATCGCGTTGCTGAAGCCGACGATCCCCATCTTGGCCGCACCATAGTTGCACTGGCCGAAGTTGCCGAAGAGGCCGGCGGAGCTGGTGGTGTTCACGATCCGCCCGTAGCCCTGCTCCTTCATCCCGGGGAAGGCCGCCTTGGTGCAATTGAAGGTGCCCTTGAGATGCACGGCGATGACCGCGTCCCAGTCCGCTTCCTTCATTTTCAGAAGGGACACATCGCGGAGGATCCCGGCGTTATTGACCAGGATGTCCACCTTGCCGAAGGCCTTTTTCGCGGTCTCGATCAGACCCATGGCCCCGTCCATCGTGGATACGCTGTTGAAATCCGGCGCGGCCTTTCCGCCTTTGGCCTCGATTTCTTTGCAAACCTTTACCGCCGCCGCCGAGTCCGAGCCGGTCCCGTCAATGGCGCCGCCGAGGTCGTTGACCACTACCGAGGCGCCCCGGGAAGCCAGCAGCATGGCATGGGATCGTCCCAGGCCACCGCCCGCACCGGTAATGATTGCCACTTTTCCGTCAAATCTTACGTCTGCCATTTGAATTCCTCCTTTCAAATAAAATTGATGTCAAAACTTCAATTATTCCTTGAGTAGAAACTTGGCCGCGGTCAGGAGGTTGATGTCGGTAGTGCCGGCGCCCAGTTCCAAGAGTTTAGCATCCCGGAGCAATTTTTCAACATGATATTCCTTCATGTAACCGTAGCCGCCGAAGATCTGGATCGCGTCCAGGGCCACCTCGATGGCGGCCTGGGCGGCGTAGGCCTTGCTCGCGCAGATGAAAGCCATGTCCCGCTTCCCCGATGAGCCCATCCAGGCGAGGCGGTAAACCATGTTTTCGACGTTTTTATATTTAATATACATGTTTGAAAGCTTCAGCTGAATGGCCTGAAACTCCCCGATCGGCTTGCCGAACTGTTTCCGTTCCCGGGCGTATTTGACCGATTCCTCGAAACACCTTTCGATAATCCCCAGACACATCGCCGGCACGCCGGAGCGCTCGTTCCCGAGGCTTTCCTTGGCCTGGTCGCGGAGGTTGTCCTTCTCCACGCCCAGGAGGTTGAACTTGGGCACCACGACGTCATCAAAGAAAAGCTCTCCGGTGGGGGAATCCTTCATCCCCATCTTTTCCAGGGGTTTCCCGGTGGTAAAGCCCTTCATCCCCTTCTCCAACACGAAGCAATGAACCGGCTGTTTGTCCTTGGGCTGGCCGCGGTCGACCTTGGCGTAGACCACGAAAATTTCCCCGTAGGGGGCGTTGGTGATGAAGGTTTTCTGGCCGTTCAGGATATAATCGTCACCTTTCGGCTTGGCCGTGGATTTCATGCTCCCGAAGGCGTCGGAGCCGGCTTCCGGCTCGGTCAGGCACCAGCAACCCACCTTGTCCAGGGCGGTAATCGGGATACCCCACTTCTCGATCTGGTCGGCGTTCCCCTTGGCGAGGATGGTTCCGCCGGCCAGGCCGGTGGAAACCCCGAAGCTCATGGCGAAACCCGGGGCCACCCGGCAGAGTTCCTTGATCATCGTAAACGGGATCATCATGTCTTTCTGGGCCGCGGCCATGGGGTCGTCTTCGTCAACTTCACCCGGCGGGGTCGGCCCTTTTTCCCGCATCTTCTTCACCTTCTTCTTCATGCCCTCACGCATGGCGTCCCGCATCCCGAAGGCGTCCAGCATCTGACGCATCAGGTCAAAGGGGTTGATCTCGGCTTTTTCGAGAAGATCCACCTTGGGCTGGAGCTCGGTTTCGCACCACTGTCGCAGCACCTGCTGGATCATCTTTTGGGGTTCTGTCAGTTCAAACATTTTAAATCCTCCTTTTAAAGTAAAATATAATAAAATAAATGGCTGTTTTCTGCAGTGAATGGATACCAAACCCGGATAACCCCTGTCAAGGAGCAGAATAAGAAAAAAAATAATCTTGAAAGTTTTTTTTAAAATCGGGAAAAACGGGAGAAGCAGGACAGAGAATTTTAAAGCTAAAGAACAGGCGCACTAATCATCTGTTAACTTATTAATTTTACAAGCTTTTAATTTCGCTGATCTTCGCTCTGTCCAGTGGGACTTTTCCGGCTGCCAGTGCCTTAAAACCCCGTTCCGATCCCAAGATAAATCCTGACCGGTTCTTTTTCCGGGTCGCGAAAACCATGGGCCAGACGGATGAAGGTGCCCCAGGGATAGGCATAAAAAATATTGCTGGAAATCCTAATTTCCGCGCCCAGGTCGGTCAGGATCCGGTCCGGGTCAAAATAATCTCCCAGTCCCGGATGGGGAACAATCAGCAGGTTGATGATATTCCCGGCATCCCCAAAAAGGGATAAATAAACCCGGTTGAAATAAAAGATCCCGACCTGCTTCCGGACATTTAAAACCGGGATGCGATAGGAAAGCTTGATGATTCCCAGGCGCTCGCCGCGCAGGGAAGGATTGAAGGCCGGGTACCCCGGGAGCTCGGTCAAGGTCCTGAATTCCCCCATGCCCACGAATTCCATCGAGCCCCCGGCGTAAAATTCATCCCACAGATAAACATCCCGGTCAATAAACCCCAGGGCCAGGTTGGCCTCCAGGGCGCTGTCCAGCGGCAGGGCCAGGTTTTCGTTCCAGTTGAAAAAAATCTCCTGGAAACGATAGTCGTTATATGTCCCGGAATATTCACGTTTTCCAGCTTCGATGAGGTCCCCCACTTCCCGGTTGAAATTGGAGAAACCGGCGCTGTAGATCAGCGTCACTTCCCTTCCTCCCCGGGGATGGGCTTCCCAATCCCGAACCGGGGAAAATTGACTGTGCCCGAGAATCAAGCCCACCTGCTGGCATTGCTCCCGCAAAAGCGGTAAAACCCCGGTCCCGATTAGTTCCCCCTGGTCATTGAACTCATCCAGCTTTCCCTTGGCGTTGAGAATGCGCAGGCGATAAAAGGGCGAGGACAAAAAACTGTCGGCCCAGACATACCAAGGCCCGACCCGGAAAATGCTCGAATCCGAAGACAGATCATAGGAGTCCTTGACCCCGACCTGTTCACCGTCGATATCCCGGGTCCGCTTCTCGTCCCACCGGTAATTGTGCTGGTGAAATCCTCCCTCCAGGAAAAAAGTCGGGTGCCACTGGCGGTTCACATACTGGAGGGTGTAATCCTGGCTCTCACCGAAAAGAAATTCCCCGGTCAGGGTATGTTTGTCCAGGAGGTCGGACAGGGCCACGACAGCGCCCCCTCTGAAGCCCTGGTCGTCTTCGTAAACCAACTCGGGGAACACTAGAGGCGGGAGCAGGGTAAAATGGTAGGGACGATCAACGTTCGTAGCCGGAAGCAGGTAACCAGTAACCGGTTCAGAATAAACAGAGGCAGATGGTAGACGGGAGATGGAATGTTGGGGCAAATCTGACTTTTCAGGCAACATTGTCTGCGCCGCTGGCCGTAGATTATCAATTGAAGGAATCTGAGACGAAGATTTACTGGCTACCTGCGACTGGCTGCCTGCTACCTGCATTTGATATATCCGGAATCCGTCCGTGGTGAAATAACTGTAAACGACGCCCTCCCCCTGAGGATCGGGCGCGGGCATGAAAGCCCCGGTCTTCACCCGGGTCAGCCGGCGTTTTTCCCCGGTGGTGAGATCCAGCTCAAAAAGATTGAAAATCCCGCCCTCGTCCGAGCTGTAAAGCAGGCGGCTCCCGTTCACCCAGGCGGGGTCCCTTTCGTTCGCCGGCCCGGAAACCAGGGGCTGGACCTTTCCGGACAGGTCCACCGAATAGATTTCCTCGTTTCCTTCCTTGAGGATCCCGAAGGCGATCAGATCGCCGGAGGGCGAAAACACCGGGGAGAAAATTTGGGAACCACCGGCAAACCCGGTTAAGGGCGCCAGGTCATCCTGATCCCGGGACAAGTCCAGAAGCCAGAGGTTCCGGTCCCCTCCTTCATTATTAATAAAGGCAATTTTGGTCCCATCCGGTGACCAGACCGGGTTGGAAGCCCGGAGGCCGTCGGTAATCTTCATTTCCGAGCTTTCCTCCAGGTCATAAACATAAAGATCGCTGAAATGATTTCCCTTCAGGTCGAAAAGATCATCCCGGGAATAAACCAGTCTCTTCCCGTCCGGGGAAAAACCGGCTCCGGAATTAACTCCCCCGGCGATAAAGATCGAGCCGCCGCCCTTTTCGCGGGTAGTGATAACCAGGCTTTCGGTCAGGAAATCGGAATTGCCGCTGGAAACATAGGCAATCCATTCTCCGTCAGGGGAAAAACGCGGGAAAAGGTTCAGCCTTCCCTTCCCGGCGAATTTTTCCCCGGCGGTTTCATTACCGGTTATTCCCTCGAGCTCTTTCCCGTATTCCTCCGAAAGCCATTTCCGCCATTCCGCGTAAACGGCCGGGAGATCCCGGCCGCTAACTTTCCTGACCGTGTTTCCGAAATTAAAATGCCAGCCCCGGCCTTGTTCCCTGGCCAGGTCCCTCAGGATCCCGGGGCCGTATCGTCCCTCCAGGTATCGGCAGATCGAAAATCCCTGGTTATAAACCTGTTCCCCTTCCCAGGCATCCTTTCCGGACAGGGCCCCCATCTCGTCCAGGGACATGACCTTTCCTTCCAGCCAGGAGGCCCGGAGGAAGGTGTTCCGGTAGCTGTCCCAGAAATCCGAGCCGAACCGGGTCGATCCGGCCTGGGCGGCGCCCTCGGAAAACCAGGAGGGGGTGATCGAGCCGGGAACGGGGACGGAACCGGCCAGGTCCAGGTAGCGGAAAACCCCGGGCCGCCCCCGTCCCGAGCCGCTCTCGAGGACGGAAAGGATCAAAAGGGGAATCCGCGGGCCGAACCGGTCGGCCAGCTCGAGGGAAACCAGGTGGGTGAACTCATGGGTGATGACGTTTTTCAGCCAGTCCACCCGGCCGCGGAGGAGCAGATCCAGGCTCGTGGCGGTGATCAAAATAGTATTTTGGAAATAACTGGATTCACCGTAGGCTTCATCGTCGGTATCCTGGAAGATGATGGCCGTCTTTCCGGCCGGCTCATAACCGTAATAACCGGTCACCCGGGGATAGATTTCCTCGGCGACCCGGCTTCCCTCCCGGGCCAGGTCCTCTTCTCCCTGGTGATACAAAACCCGGAAATGCCCGGTTTCGATCATCCGCCAATTGAGTTCTGGATGGTTGTAAGCCGACGCCGGCCCGGCCAAAAGCGCGAGCAATCCGCAGACCGCCAGCCGGAGAACAGTTTTGACGGACAATTGGGGCAATTTAATTTATGGGAGCGTCACCGGCGGCCCGGCTTTTCACCCGCTGCCGGTCCCAGGTGTTGTTGAAGCGGTTGGCAAAATCCATAATTTTGACCATGGCCAGGATGTCCGCCCGTTCCCGCACGCTGTAAAGCTTCTCGAATTCCTTGACTATTTCCTCGTCGGGAAGCCGGCCGTCGAACAGGATGTAATCCCGGGCGTACATCAGCGCGACCCATTCCCGGTGCTCGAACCGGGCCGGATCCAGGGTTTCCAGCTCGCTGATTTCCTCCTCCTTCACCCCCGCGCTCTTTCCCCAACGGCTGTGGACAGCCATGCAGGCCCGGCAGCGGTTGGCCCAGGTCACGGTCAGGCAGACCTTTTCCCGGAAAGCTGGGTCCATCCGCCCCGAGGAAAAAAACACGGGCACGATGCTGGAAAACAGGTATTTCCGCAGACCCCAGGCGGCCGAGAAAAACTCCCCCGGGCCCCTGAACTTATGTTCTTCGTGGGCTTTCACCCCGAAATTGCATTTCATATCCCCCTCCTTGTCCGGAACCGTGGCGCAACCGGGAATACCCGTGAGAATTATCGCCAGAAAAAATGAGGCAAGCGCTTTTTTAATCATAACTGACCCCGGCATCCATTATCATTAATACCCTTTAGGATCCGTCCCCGGCTGAATTGGGAAATATCTATTTTCTCTTTTTCTCCAGATATTCCCCAAAATTCATCTTCAAATAATTTCCCTCCCCGACATAATGGATGATATCAAGGAACTTGTCCGGTTCCACGTAGCCGACGAGGAAATCGATCGTGGTGGAATCCGGCCTTAAAAAGTAAATAACCGGGCTCCGGGAGACCCCATAGCGCGCCACCAGTTTCCCCTCCCGGGCGATTTCCACCCGAACCGGGACCAGACTCGAGTTCAGATAGCCGGCGATCTCCGGATTGGAAAAGACTTTCTCTTCCATCACGCTGCAGACCCGGCAGGTGCGTGAGAAAAAAAACACCATCACCGGACGCTGAATCCGGGCCGCCCGGGTGATTCCCTCCGGGTAGGAAACCCAGTTGATTCCCTCCGCACCGGCCTGGCATGGCCAAGCTGTCCCCGTCAGGATAATCAGGGATAAAATGATTTTTTTCAGGCGTCTCATTTTGGATATTTTACTATATTACTTCTCCTTTATCCCTGTTTTATTCATGCCGTGTCCCAGCCGTGTTCGCCGACGAGCGGGACGAAAACACAGCCGCCGAAGTATTCTTTCCTGGTCTCTCCCCCCTCCTTAACCACCCGGCAAAGTTCCTGGTGCCTTTCCTCCCCGACCGGAACGACCAATCGCCCGCCTTCGGAAAGCTGCTCGACCAGGGGCGGGGGAATCCTCGGGGCCCCGGCGGTCACGATGATCCCGTCAAAGGGGGCGCGCTCCGGCCAGCCGAGGGTCCCGTCCCCGTTCCGGATTTCGACATTACGGTATCCGAGTTCCCGGAGCAAGGCCCGGGACCGGTCGGCCAGCGGCCCAAACCGCTCCACGGAAAACACCTCCCGGGCCAGCTCCGCCAGGACCGCGAGCTGGTACCCGGAGCCGGTTCCGATTTCCAGGACCCTCTCCCCGCCCCGCAATTCCAGGAGCTCGGTCATGATCGCCACCATGTAAGGCTGGCTGATCGTCTGCCCTTCCCCGATCGGGAGCGGGTGGTCTTCATAGGCCTCGCTTCCCAGCCGCTCCGGGACAAACCTGTGCCTGGGCACCTTCCCCATCGCTTCCAGCACCCTCTGGTCCCTGATATTTCTCCGCTCCAGCTGGGATTGCACCATTTCCAGCCGGAGGCGTTCGAAATTTTCTTCCTGGTTATTCTCTTTCCGGGAAAACATGGTAATGAATTTAGACACGGATTTACACAGATCCCACGGTTTTTCTCTTTAAATATAAATTGGGGTTCAGATTAACTTTATTTGTCCGTGTATATCCGCGTAATCCGTGTCAAAAAAGGTATTTTCCCGGTCAATCAAACCACTACTTCAATCTCCCGGTCGCATTTGCGGCAGCGGTTCTTCACCAGCCCGCTCGCATCGGTCCGGTAGCCGACCCGGCGGATCAGCAGGCTGGAGCACTGGGGGCAGTAGGTATTCTGCCCCTTTTCGGAAGCCAGGTTGCCTAGATACACGTAATCCAGGCGGCGCCGGGCCAGTTCGTAGGCGGTCTGCAGAATATCGGGAGAGGTCGGGGGCTCGTTGAAATGGTAGCTGGGGTGGTAGCGGGAAAAATGCAGCGGGATATTATTCCCCAGGGAAGCCACATAATCAATCAGTTCGCTCAAATCCGAAATCGAATCGTTATGGCGGGGAATCACCAGGTTGGTAATCTCCACGTGGCAGCTTTTGACCGCCAACTCGATGCATTTTTTCACCGGTTCCAGCCGGGCCCGGCAATTCCGTTTGTAGAATTCCTCCCGGATGGACTTTAAATCGATGTTCATGGCGTCGATCCAGGGCAGCATCTCCGCCCAGGGTTCGGGGTTGCAGAATCCGTTGGTCACCAGGACGTTTTTCATGCCTTCCCGGCGAAACCGGCGGGCGGTATCCATGACGAACTCGAACCAGATGGAAGGCTCGTTGTACGTGAAGGCGATCCCCACCGAACCGGAATCCCGGGCCTCGCGGACGAGCCCATCCTGGGTTACCTCCTGGAGGTCCAGATTGCCTTCGACCAGTTCCCAGTTCTGGCAGAACCCGCAGCCCAGGTTGCAGCCCACTGCACCGACGGAGAGAATCTCGCTTCCCGGATGAAAATGGTAAAGGGGCTTCTTTTCAATCGGGTCCAGGTGGAGCGCGGAAATCCGGTTGTAGATCAGACTCCGGAGGGTGCCCCCCTCATTCCGCCGAACCCGGCAGATTCCGGCTTTCCCTTCGTTAATCCGGCAGAGATGCGGGCATAACAGACATTTCACCGCCGTCCCTTTTTCCGAATCCGGGGACGGGGAGGCCAGTTTTTCGTAGTAACGGGCTTCGGGGTAACTCAGATGAACCTCCCCGCGGTAAAAACTGCGGGTTTAAGGACAAAATAATTTTCTTTTTTGCCGATCGTCATTCCTGCGAAAGCAGGAATCCAGATTTGAAACAACTGGATTCCGCATCAAGTGCGGAATGACAGAATTAAGACAACCCCGTTGGAAAATCAGGGGGAATTACCTGTTAAAATATCTCGATCTCGGCGCGGTTCCAGAGAATATTCGCCCATTTATTATAAATCTCCTCCAGCTTTTTGCCAGTTGAGCCGAACACCCCGAGTTCCTGGCTGACGTATTTTTCCACCAGGAGATTCTCCCGAGCCTGGATCAGAAGCTCGGAACGGTCCAAATCCAGCCAGCGCGAGAATTGCGACAGGATTTCCCGGTCTTTCATGACAGCATCCCAGTTCTCGAGCCGGGCCTTGACCTCCCGATCCTCAATATTGGCCTGGAAATGCCGGGATTTTTCCATATCCTTCAGGATCAAACGTCGCTCGATTACCTTGTGGAGAAGCTCTTCTCCCAGAGTTCCCGGCACGTCCCCCGCGAACCCGTTCCGGGCCATCTCGACCAGCTCGGGCCGGGTACCTCCCCGCTCCAGGCAGACAAAAAATAGCTCGAGTTTCAAATCCCGCCCGGTAATCGGCCATTTGTCCGCAACCGCCACCACCCGGTTCCCGGCCGGCGCGTCATTTCCGGCCCGGGCTCCGCCTGCGGTCGCAAGCGTCAGCAATATGCCCGCCAGCATTATGTTCAGCAATCTAATTTTCATTCCGCATCTTTTGTTTTTGCTGCTCGCTGCTTTTTATTTTCTCGCAGGCTTCCCTCGGCCACAATGCCTCGGGATCTGATCGAAAAGCCTTGCCCTACATTCCGGTTTGTTTGGTTTTCATTTGCCAATCGTCAATCTACAATCGTCAATTCTTTTTACTCTTTGCCCTATGCCCTTTGCTCTATGCTCTATGCTTTTCAAAACGGGTTTCCCACCGCCAGGTAATATTCATACAGTGATTCCCCCGTTTTTTTGTCCAGCTTGAACCCCCAGTCAAAGCGGATGGGCCCGATGGGGGTGTAATACCTGAGCCCCAGGCCGGCTGAGTTCCGTAAGTCCGCGGATCCGGCTTCCTGCGGTTCGTTGAAAATCGTCCCCCCGTCGGTAAATATCACGCCCCCGAACCTCTGGCTCCCGGGAAAGGGAAAACGGATTTCGGCCTGATAATTTGCCAGGATTTTTTTCGGCCCGAGCTGATTGTTCAGGAAGCCCCGGATCGAGTTGGCACCGCCGAGATAAAACTGTTCTTCCTCGGGGATATCCTGGTTTTTTCCAAATCCCGCGCCGTAACCGATCCGGAGGATGAAAGCCCCCACCACCCGGCCCACCAGTTTATGGTAAACACCCCCAACCTCGTCCAGCATCAGATAGGATCGATCCGAGGAAAAGCCGGGGTGGGAAAAATCCACTTTGGAGGTAACCAGAAGCCCCTGGGTGGGGTTGAAGATATCGTCGCGCAGGTCCCAGACCAGGATGGGATTGATGATTCCCAACCATTCCGAAGAAGGCTGCCTTTCCCCGGCAAAAGTCGAAAGGTAATTTCGATGGTAATATTTAACTTCGTACCGGAGGGTTCCTTTCAGGTACTTACTGAATTCCCTTTCCAGACCGGCACTCCAAACCGGGAGGTAGAGATCGTTGTCTTCTACCGTGGCGTCGCTCCCCCGCCTTTTGAATTCATAATTAAAATCCAGACGGCCCAGGAGGTTGTAGTGGAAAATCCAGGGTTCCCGATAGCCGGCGTCAAATTTCCAGTTGGTCACGCGGTAGAGATCCGGGTTGACGAGGTCCTGGGGCCAGTCCAGGTAGCCGAATTTAACCTCCGCCCGGGCCAGCGCCCCCCGACCGGTTCCCCATAAATTCTGGTGCTGGACCCCCACGAAGGCGTTCAGGCCCTCCTCGGTTGCGTAACCTCCTCCCATCTCCACGTAACCGCCCTTATCCTCACGGACATGGACCAGGAGATCCCAGTCTCCATGGCTGGGATCCCGAAGAGGAGGCTCGGCTTGAACTTCCCTTAAAAAACCCAGGTTAAAAAGCCTCCGACGTCCCTCCACCACTTTTTCAGAATCGTAAGTGTCACCCGGGTTCAGGTGAAATTCCCGCTGGATCACGTAATCCCGGGTCCAGCGCGTCCCGCTCACAATAATCCGGTCGAGGCGGACCAGCAAACCCTCTTCGATCAGGTAACTCACGGAGGCCTGGCTCTGATCGGCGGAAAAATCCACCCGGTTTTCCGCCCGGGCCAGGAGAAAACCATGCTGAGCGTACCATTCCACTACCTTCTTCCGCCCTTCCTCGACCCGGGCGGGATCCAGATACTCCCCGATCCGGAGCGTAACCAGGCGGCCGATTTCATCGTTGGACAAAGCCTGGTTCCCGGTAAAAACCACTTCTCCCACGCGGGTCCGGATCCCTTCTTCCACCCCGATTTTAAGGACGAGGTCCCCGTCTTCTTCCTTGGTTGTTGGACGTTTGACCTCCTGTTCCGCCCCGGTAATCCGGGCGGAGGCATAACCCAGCTTATGGTAGAGAAAAAGGATCGCCTGCAAATCTTCATCCAGAACCTCTTCCATAAAAATCCCGTTGTATTTTTCATAAATATGTCCCAGGAGATCCCGGGTGTTGGTCAGCATCTGTTTCCGCAGCGAATCGGAGCTGACCTTCAGGTTTCCGCTGAATTCGATGCGGCGGATGTAAATGGTGGGTCCCTTGTTGACGGAGAAATGATAGACCAGCTCCCGTTGGCTCAGTTCCTCGGGTACGGTCTTAACCTCGATGAAAACCTTGCCCTGCTGGCGGTAAATTTCCTTGATCTCCCTGGCCTTCTCTTCAATCCAGGCCAGGGAAAATTCCTCGTCCTCCTGGATCCGGGTGATCCGGACGAGATCGCGCATCTCCTCTTCGGGGATATCCGGCCCGGAAAAATCCACGCGGATCCGGCGGCCGGCCTGGATGGGAATTTTCACGATCCCGGAGAGGGAAGTCGGTCCCGAAGAGACCTCGGGTTCACCCGTCTTGACTTCCCATAAACCCTGGCGCCGGTACCACTGTTTCAGGACTTTGATCTCTTCCCGCAGGACCCGGAGGTCAAGGCGGTCACCGTTCTTCAGCTTGAGTTCCCGGCGGATTCTTTCCGGGGGGAAATAGGGGTCGCCGGAAAAATCCACCGCCTGGATCCGGATCGCGGGGCCCTCGTTGACTTCCACCGTCACGGTTACCCCGGGGTCGGCCGGCGCAAACCGGCCCCGGATTTCCACCTCGGCCAGGGGAAAGCCCGCCTGCCGGAAGTAATTTTCCAGCAGCTCCTTGATCCGTGAACTGGTACGCTCGGAATATTCCAGCCCGGGGCGGATGCCCTCCTGGTCCCAGACCTTCTGGATCTCCCAGGACTTGACTGAGTGCAAACCTTTGATCTGGATCTCCCCGATGATCCGGCGAGGGACCAGGTAAAATTCCACTTCGAGTCCGGTCGGGCCCTGGTTGATTTCGGCGGTCACCCGGTAAAACCTCCGGGTCAGGTAGAGAAGCTTGATCGCCCGATCCAAGCTCCGGGGCGAGAACCGGTCCCCGGGCCGGATCCCGGTTAACTTTTCCAGGTCCTTTTCGTAAAGGGGAACCGCGCAGAGATACTTGACGGACGAGACTGTTTCAACCCCCTGCTCCGCCGGAAAACCCAGCCGGGGGAAGCCCAGCCAGAGCAAAAGCAACAGCAGCAACGGGAAAAGAAAAAGATTTTTGGGCTTGCGAATCTCCAAAATGTGGTTATCCGGTTCTTATTGAAAGGGTATCCTGACCCTCAAATCCGTCCCGATATTACCGTAACGGTCCTGGCTTTCTTCATTATCCCACTTTAACCCCCAGGAAACCCAATCCGTCAGGCGATAATTGGCCGTGAATTTCCGGTTCAACGAGCCCCCGATCTCGGTGGTGTAGATCAGATCCAGATCCTCCCCCAGCTTTTTTTTCATCAGGAGCCGGGGCAAGGTGGTATTGGTTGACTCGGAAAAAGCCGGCTCGATCCTGACCTGATCGATCCGCGTCAGTTTGGCCAGTTTCCCTTCCAAGGGTCCAATGGCCTTCCCTACCACCAGCGAGCCGGCTTCCATCGCGGTGAGGCCACCCCCCTTACCCCTGAGATCCTCGAGGAAGACCCCATAGGCCAGGAAACTCAAAATATCCGCTTCATCCCGGGACGGATCGGAGCTCAGGCTGACCTTCAGATCGGAGAGCGGCCCGGTGGTCTGCAGCGTGATCTTGCTCAGTTTCCCCTTCACGCTCATGTCTTCCTCGTTGATCTGGGCCAAGACTTCGATCAGGGGATCAATCCCATTGGCGGCCTGGGCGGATTCAATAAAATCAATCCGGGCCGAGATCAGGGTAAAAGTATTGTCCCGGAAAAATATCTTTCCGGAACTCGTTTCCAGTGACCCGTGGAGTTCCGGGTTCCAAATATTGCCCCGGAGATCAACCTCTCCCCCGAGGCTCGCTTCGGCGTAGCTGTTGGAAATGGTAATCCCCTTTTCCGACCGGATATGGATATTGAAGGAAAGCGGCGGCTTGCCCTCCCCCCCCGCGGTCGGCTGGTATTTCCGGGTGTGAAAACGCTGGGCGATCAGGCTGAAATTAATCTCGCGGGTCACCACCGCCTGGGCCACTTCCACGTTCCCGGAAAGGGTCAGGGCCCGGGCCTCGCCGGAAAGGCGGAGGTCGCCGAGCACCTGCATCGGCAGCCAGGAGACCGTTTCCAACCGGACCCCGCGGAGCCGGAAACTTAAATCCAGCAAAACCGGGCTGGAAAGAAAAACGCTCCCGGCTGATTCAAAGTTTCCCCCGCCCAGTTTCCCGGCCAGGTTTTCCCATTTGAATTCATCCTGATTGAAGGTAAGAGCGCCGCTGACCTCATCGATTTTTTGCGGGAAATAGGAAAGCAGGATCGTGGCTTTTTTCAGGTCGGCCTGCCCGCCCCAGCCCGCTTTCCCTATTTTCATCTGAAAGGTCACCGGGCCGGAACCGCTTTTCAAGCCGGACCAGAAAGGCACGATCCAATAAAGATCCAGGTCCCCGGCGATTTCCAGGTTCTCCCCCCGCTGACGCACGGTCAGGCTGCCGGTGTTCCCCGCCTCACCCTTCTGCACGGCGGAAACCGCGGCAAAATTAAGCCCGCTGAGCTCCCAGCCGGACACCCCGCGGGAAATCCGGATCGGCTCCCGGTTCTCGAGATAATAACCCGCCCTGCCGATGCTCAGGGAGGAAATTTCCGCGGCTACGGTCAGGCCCCCCGGACCGGAAAGCCGGGTCGAGAGGGAAACCGTGCCTTGGATTTTTCCCTTCATCCCATCCGTCTGCAGGGCATGGGAAAGCCACGGGCCCAGGTCCAGCCCGGAGAATTCCAGGGTTCCGTTCAGGGGGAATCCTTCCCCGAGCACCACCATGCCCCGGCTGGCTAGCCCCGGGATCTGTCCCCGCCATTCCACCTCCCGGCCCCGGAAAAGAAAATCCAGGGTCAGTTCCTCCCCCTCGGCTCTGCCCAGGAAAACCTGCCGGACCTTAAATCCTACCTCCCCCTGCAGGTCCGGCTCGGCCCCGACCAGCCCCTTGATCCGGCCCTGGATCTCGAGCGGTCCCGCGGCGGAGATACCCCAATTTTTCAACTGTTTAAACCAGAAGGGAAAACGCTCGGGATCAAGCGCCTGGCCTTTGATCGCCAGATCCACGTCCTGCCGGCGCGAATTGAACCGTCCCGTGACGCTGACCCGACCTCCCCCCTGGGAAATGGTCAGGTCCTCCAGGATCACATCCCCTTTTTCCACCGTGAAGGAGGCCTCCAGCGCTTCAAAACCGACCTTGGTCCCGGCAATCAGGCCGGTCCCTTCCTGGATCTTGATCCTGCCCCCGCCGGAAAGCTCCGTCAGTTTTCCGGATAAAAAAACCTTCCCCGAGGCCAGCCCGGTAATCTCTTTTTCCCCCGGGAAAACCTCTCCCAGGTCCACCCGGTCGCCCCAAAGGGAAAGGTTGCAAGCCTCCGGGCCCAGCCTTCCGACCAGGATCACTTCCCCGCCCGGGCCCGGCGGCCGGACCTCGAGGCGCGTGGCGTTCAAGCCTTCCGCTTTATTCCAGGACAGCTCGCCGCTGACCGTGCCGAGCCGGGCGCCACCCACCCTAACCTGGGCCAGCTGGACCTGGCCGGAAAAAACCGGTTCCGAAAGGGTCCCGGTGAGTTGTCCCTTCACCTGTCCGGTCCCCGCCATTTCCCACCCCAGCAGATTACCGAGCCCGGAAAGATCAAAGGGATCCGCCGTTAATTCCAGGCCGGTTTCTCCCCGGGCGGTGAGTGAGCCGCGGCCTTCGATCCTGGTTGAGGAAGATACAATGGTGATTTTTTCCAGGTTGAA
The DNA here is from genome assembly GCA_028713675.1 of bacterium. Classification (GTDB taxonomy): domain Bacteria; phylum Desulfobacterota; class JAPLJL01; order JAPLJL01; family JAPLJL01; genus JAPLJL01. The sequence goes on along the minus strand of JAQTNV010000003.1, from coordinate 91,665 downwards.
AACCTGGCCTTTCCAGGAAAATCCGGATTGGAGGCTGACCAGTTCCCAGCCTTTCACTCCCGAAAGAATGTTCAGGTCGTTGTCCCCCTGGAGGGAAATCGAGTCCAGCCGGATTATCCCGTCCGGAAAGGAACCGTGAACCCGGAAATCACCCTGGACCGCCCCGATATTATCCAGATAATGTCTCGCGGCTTCCGTTTTCCGCCCCGGAAAGGAGGCGACGATTTCGGAAACGTTCAAGTCCGAAAGCTTCAACGCACCGGAAAAAACATGGGGATCCTCGATTTGAAAACTGCCGCTGACCCCCAGTTCGCCCAGGGGAATCCTTTCCTCCGGGGGCCGGCCCGAGGCCGCCGGAGAAACCTCGACAGGGTAGATCCCCAGGCGCAGATTGGAAAATGTGATATTTCCCGGCTGGACCTCGACTTCCCCGCCCCGGAAAAGCAGGCCCAGGCCGGACCATTCCAGGCGGGAACCGGGGAAAGAGGAATTGATCCGCCACTTCTCCCCTTCCCACTTCCCCCGCCCCTGGAAAGCGAGATAACCGCCGAGATCGTTCCGCTGACTGTCCCCGCGGAAAAGCTCGGCCGGGATCCGGCCCTGGAAATCACCTTCGGCCAGGACCGACCCGCTGCCATTGTTCCATTTCCCGGAACCGGTCAGTTCGCCCAGGCCGGTGGCCAGGGAAATTTTTTCCAGCCGGATGCTGTTTCGGGAAAAACCCGCCGTCAGGTCGAAGGCGTCCAGAGAGGAAGTCTTCCCGAAAAGCTCGATTTTCCCTCCCCGGTCGGAGAGCAAGATCCGGCCGTTCCGCGAGAGTCCCGGGAAGGAAAGATCGAGATCCAGGGCGTCGGTCTGCAGGAAAAATTCCTTTTCCGGCCAGGAAATCTGGATTCTCCCCGCTTTAATCAGAACCCGCCCGACCCAGGATTGCCGGGGAATCCGGATTTTGCCCCAATCTATCTTTTCGCGGCCGGCGGGGGCCGCTCCCTCCACTTTCAGCCAGAGCTGGGGGGCGGTCAGGGTAACCCGGCCGAAACTTAATTTGCCTCCGAAAATCTGCAGGGGATCGGGTTCGAAAATCGCCTCTTCCACTTCCAGCCAGCCCCGGGCCGGAAGGGAACTGATCCGGATCTCCGGAATTTCCAGGCCTTGAATGATGACCCGGGGATGGAAAAGACTGATCCGGACCTGTTTGAAAACCACCTGCGTGCCCAGGGTCCGTTTAATCAGTGTCTCTCCCAGCCGGGCCAGGCGGACGGGAACCTTGAGGGGGGTGTAATACAAATATACCAGGGCGAGAATCACCATCACCGCCAGAATCATCCAGCCGATAAATCTGGCTTTGGATCCGATTTTTATGTTCTTCCCCGGCATCGTCATTCTTTGAATTTTAACCCAAATTCCTCAGGATGAGGAATTTACCCAAGGGGCCGCCTCCGCTTGAGCGGGGCGGGGTTTACCCCGCCAATAATTTCATCGGCGGTCTTGCAGACGAAAATTGCCGTTCTAATGCAATTTTCGGGTTAATGCTAAAAGCAAAAATCCTGAAACGTGAGGAGGGGAAGAAAATACTTGCGGAAAAAATTGGATTCTTTCGAAAAAAATTTACGAGCAAACATGTCTATGGGTAAACCGAAGCGAACCAAAACCCTGATTTTCCCTGGTTTAGATTCTTCGCCTTCGGTTCAGAATGACATTCGCATGCTGACGGCCTCAGCCCCCGCGGCTTGTCCTGAGCAAAGGCGAAGGAGTCGGTCGCCGGCGTTTTCGGGAAAAAGATAATTGTTTTGGGAGCGAAGGCTTATCCATAGACCTGAAAATAACATCTGCCAAAATTTTTTCGAAAGAACAAAAAAATGGAGCGGGCGATGGGGATCGAACCCACGACGTCCAGCTTGGGAAGCTGGCATTCTACCGCTGAATTACGCCCGCTTAAATCCTGTCTAGGTGCCTCTGGTTTACTTATTTTCCAGACTTTCCAGAAGCTTGTCGATATCGTCAATGACCTCTGGTTCTTCCTTCTTTTTGGGCTCCGGCTTCTTCGGTTCCGGTTTCTTGGCCTCGGGAGCGGCCGGTTTGGCCTGCGCCGCCGGGGGAGCCGGCGCCGCCTTCGGAGGAGCAGGTGTCCTGCTCGGGATCGGAGCTTTTTCCCGGACGGTGGGTTCCTTCGCGGCCGGCGGTGGAGCGACTTCCTTCAGCCGGGGCTGGGGCTTGGGTTCCGGGACCTCCTCCGTTTCCTGCTGGGCCCCCTTGGATTCCGCCTCCAGTTCCCGGATCAGGTCCTCGACCTCGGCTTTTTCTTCCGGCACCGCCGTGTTTTCGGCCGGGGCTTCTTCTACCGGGGCCGGCGCTTCCTCTTCCGTCAGGGTCTGGATTTCTTCCGGGGCTTCCTCTGTCGGCACTTCTTCGGCCGGGGCTTGCGGCTTGGGAGCCGCGGCCCGGGAACGATCCTCCGGACCCTTGGCTTTTTCCACTTCAAAGAGCCCCAGGTCCCGGGCCACGTTTTCGATCACTTCCTGGTTCACCGTCCGGTCCTTCATCAGGTAGGCTTCAAACAGGGCGTTGTCGGAAATCGTGTTGATCATCCGCGGGATTCCCCGGGAAAAGATATGAACGGCGCTGATCGCCTCCGGGGTGAAGAAACAGTCGTTGCTCCCGGAAATCCGCAGGCGGTGGCGGATATAGGCGTCGGTGGAATCCTCGTTCAGGGGCTCGAGCCGGTATTTCAAGGCCACCCGCTGCAGGAGGGGCGGATCCAGCTTGAGATTTTCCTCGATTTCCGGGAGTCCGAAGAAGACAAAGGTGATCAGCTTGCGCCCCGGAACCTCCAGGTTGGAAAGGCCCCGGAATTCCTCCATCAGCTCGCGGGATTTCAGCATCTGGGCCTCGTCCACCAGGACCACGGCCTTTTTCCCCTGCTGGTCGAGTTCCATCAGGCGGCCGTAAATCTGGTTCAAGACCTTGAGCTTTTCGTCGGAGGGATCCTCCACCCCCAGCTGCAGCGCGATTTTTTTCAGGAGCCAGTCCGCGGTGATCCCGGAATGGATAATCACCAGGAGCGCGGACTCATAGGCTTCCTCGGGCAGGGCGTCCAGCATCATCCGGGCCAGGGTGGTTTTCCCGGTGCCGATATCGCCGATGAGAATCGCGAATCCCTTCATGGAATCCACCGCGTATTGGAGACGGAGCATGGCTTTCTGATGTTGCGCGCTGTTGTAATAAAAGCGCACGTCCGGGGCGTTCGAGAACGGTTCTTTATTCAATCCGAAAAATTCTAGGTAATCCATGATACCCCCTGGCTGCTAGGACTCGCCGGCCGGTTCTTCAGCCGGACCGGGAAGATTATACGAAACTTATCTTTTTTTGTCGAACCTTCTCCTTGGCCTTTCCGCTGCGCTCCGCTTCCGCCCGTTCCCGGTCGCCGGCTCCATCGTCCGGTACCGGTGCGGCTTCCGGAACCTCAGCCTCCGGGGCCGCCTCTTCCGCCGCGGCCGCGGCGGGCGCTCCGCCCTTCAGCTCCGCCAGCCGCTCCTGGACATCCCGGAAATCCGGGTCATTGCGGGCGATCCGTTCGAAAACCTTCGTGGCTTCCGGCGCCTTCCCGATGGCCTGGTAAGCCACCCCCAGTTCGTAGGACAATTCGATCGCCCCGGTTTTCGAAATCGAGGGGGACCGGAGTCCCTTGATATAAAATTCGATGGCTTTTTCCTGCATCCCCTTCTGGGAATAGATGATCCCGATGAGGTTATAGCAGTCGGCTTCCTTGTCCGGATCGGACTTGGCCACCATCAGTTCCTGGATGGCGTCATCCAGAAGCCCCATCTCCTTGTAGGCGATCCCGAGATCGTAATGGGCCTGGGTGTCGTCCAGGCTGATCTCCCTTTCCACCCCCTTCTTGAACTCGCTGAAAATATCGTCGAAGCTGGGACCGTCCTCGGCCGCGGCCGGTTCCGGCACCTCGGTCTCGAGTTCTTCCTCCAACTCGTGGGCCAGGTCGAACCCTTCCTCCTGGCTTTCCGCCGGCTCCGCGGTAAAAAAGGAATCGCCCTGGGTTTTCAAAACTTCTTCGGGAGAAGCGGGGGCGGCCGCCGCCTCGGGGGCCAAGCCTGACGAGTCCGGCTGGTCAGGCAGATCCGGCGCTGATGCCGGTTCGGCCGGAGCGGAAACCGGCCCGCCGCTTTTAATCTCCTGGAGGCGGGCCAGGGCGCGTTTTTCATCCGGCCTGATTTTCAGAACGCGCTGGTAAATTTTGACCGCCTCGTCCTGCAAACCCTGCTGGAGGTAAAACTCGGCTTCATCCAGCTCTTCATCCACTTCGGCGGCCCCGCCGGTCTCCTCCTCCGGTTCGGCGGGAGCGGTGATTTCGCCGATTTTGTCCCCGATGTCGAGGGTCGGGGTGGTCAGGTCAGGGAGGGTCAGGGAAATCTCGGGGGCCGGAGCGGGCTCCGTGGGTTTTTCCTCCGAGTCAAAATCAACCTCTTCCTCTATGGCGGCGGCCGGAGCTTCCGCGGCCGGGGCTTTCGCCTCCGGCGCCGGGAGTTCCACCTCCGGACCCTTGATGAATCCTTCCGATGGAAATTCAATCTCCATTCCATCGGAAATTCCAGGTTTCGGCCCGGCGGGGGCCGCCGCAGGTGGCGGGGGCGGAACCGCTTCCTCGGAAGGCAGACGGAAATCGATGGTCGGCCTGATCTCGGGTTCGACTTTTTCCGGGATTTTTGCGGGCGCGGGAGGGGCCGGGGCCCGGGGCGGCTCGGGAACGGCGGCTGCCGGTTGGCCCGCCGCGGGCGCTTCCCCCAGGATTTCGGTCAGTTTCTTCCGGATCAATTCATTGCCGGGATCGCGCTTCAGCACCTGCTGGAGGGAATCCACGGCTTTATCCTTCAGGCCGTATTTGAGAAAAATGTCCGCTTCAGTCAGATAACGGCTGGCGGCCCCGGCTTCGGACTGGGCGGGGGCCTTCCGGGCCGCGCTGGGGGCGGCCGGAGTCACGGGCGCGATCCGCGGCTGGGCAGGCGGAGCGGGTTTGGGAGCGGCGGGAGCCGCCGCCCGCGGCGGTCCCGCCGGGGCCGCTTTCTTCCCCACCACCTCCTGGGCCTCAAAATCCTTGGGATCAAGCTTGAGGACGGCTTCGGCGGTTTCCTGTAATTTCTGCTGATTGCCCTCGTCCTTGAAGAGCCGCAGCATTTCCTTGTAGACGGATTTGACCCGGTCCATCTTCCCCTGGAGCCGGTAAGCCTCGGCCAAAGTGGCCAGGACCTCTTCGCCCCGGCGTCCGCCCTCGATCAGGATCTTGATTCTGGACAGGGCCTTTTCCGGTTCATTTTGCTTGACGTAAATCTTGGCCAGCTCCAGCACTTCCGCGTTGCTTTCGGGAATGATGCTGACCACGCGCTCCAGGAAATGAACCAGGTCCTCCTGCCGTCCTTCGCTCCGGATCTCATCGGCGATCTTCTTGAAATCATCCCGCGCTTCCTTTTCGTGGCCCGACTTGAAATTGAGTTCGGCGATCTTGGCCCGGGTCCCCAGTCCGGCCGGTTCGATCTCGGCCATCTTCTTCAGGATATCCAGGGCCGCCTTGCTGTTGCCCTCTTTTTCGAAGTGGTTGACCGCGATCCGGAACTGGCTGGTCGCCTCGCGGGTCAGCTGGAGTTTCTGGTAAAGGTCTCCCAGGCTGACGAAAAGGTCGGCCCGGGACTCGTCCATCTTCAGGGCCTGCTTGTAAACCGCCACCGCCCGGGAATAAAACCCGGTCTTGGTGTAGCTCTCGGCCACCCGGACGAGTTCCTCGATCGCGGCGTCTGTCTGCCCCAGCTTGGAATAAAGCTCCCCGATCTTGAGCCGGACGGCGTGGTCGCCGGGAAAGGCCTCCGCCAGGATCTTGTATTCCTTCAGCGCCTTGTCCCATTGCTGTTTTTGAATCAGCTTCTGGGCGTTCTGAAGAATCTTGTTTTTATCGATCGCCATTTTTCCCTAAATCAGCTTATTACTTTCAGTCCAGTGCCAATTTATTATTTTATCAGTCTGAGCGGATTGAGGTAAGTACCTCCGCCCCTTCCGCGGTAACCAGGACCATATCCTCAATCCTGACCCCGCCCAGTTCTGGTATATATATACCCGGTTCAATGGTAAAAACCATCCCCGGCTCCAGGATCACGTCCGAATCCTCTGAAATCGTTGGCGCCTCGTGCACCGCCAGGCCGACCCCGTGCCCGGTCGAATGGCGGAAAAATTCCCCCCAGCCCCCCGCGGCTATCCGGCCCCTCGCCGCGCGGTCCACAACCCGGGCCGGCACACCCGGCCGGACCGCGGCGATGGCCTCCCGCTGGGCGGCCTGGACCGCCTGGTAAATACGGATTTCCTCCCGCCCGCCCCGGCCATTGCCGAGCCAGGCGGTCCGGGTCTGGTCGGAGGCGTATCCTTCCGCCCGGGCCCCGTAATCCACGATAATCAGTTCCTCTTCTCCCAATAGCCGGTCGGAAGGAATGGCGTGGGGCAGGGCCGACCGCGGTCCGGAGGCCACGATTGGGTCAAAGGGAAGGTTTTCCGAGCCCAGGCGGCGGGCGGCGTATTCGAATTCGAGGGCGATGTCCCGCTCCCGGCCCCCGGAGCGGATCCGGGGACGGATCTGTTCAAAAGCCTGCTCCGCGATCGCGAGGGCCCGGCGGATCCTCTCGATCTCACCCGGTTCCTTCACCATCCGCAGTTTTTTCAGCTCCTCATCCAGGGGGCAAAGCTCCCACCCCGGCGAAAGTTCTTTTAACCTCTGGAAACCGATATAGGGAATTCCCTCGGCCTCAAAACCCACCCGCGCGAAGCCCTTTTCCCCGATCAGCTCCGCCGTGCCGGAGAGCCAGCTCCGGGAAAGCCGGAACTCGAACTCCGGGGCTTCCTCCCGGGCCTGGGTAAGATATCTTCCGTCGGAAACCAGGAATCCCTTCCCGGACCCGAGCGCGAGGATGCCTTCGCCCCGGAAACCGGAAAAATAGTTTATAAACTCCGGGCTGAAAAAAAGCAGGGCGTCCAGCTTGCGCGCCTGCGCCACCCGGAAAGCCCGGTTTATTCTTTCTTCCGGCCAGCCCATCCCCGGTTTTTCCTTCCCGGCAAAAGCCCGGCCGTCCTAAAATTCCTTCTGCAGGCGGGGGGATTCCCGGCGCATCAGGTAACGGGCCTTCCCGAAATTCCCGTTCCGGCCGAGCAGAACCACCAGGAAATACTCCGGAGTGATCAGCCGCATCACCGCGACGTGAGCGGGAAGGACCAGGGAAAGCTCTTCGAAACCATCCGAGCCCAGGGCCTGTGTGACCCGGCCGATCTCCCCGGTCAGGGTAACCAGTTCCACCCCCAGGGCCTGGATATCCACGCTGCCGTCGGAATCGGCCCGGACGTAGGTTTCCAGGGCGATCCCGTCCCGGGCGATCCCCATTCCGGCCAGGCCGCCCTCCACCCCCTCGATGATATCCTGTAAAATTTTCTGGAAAACCATGTTTTTCCTCCGCGCTTTCCCGGGATGATCTTTGCCCTAATGCTTTTGCTCCCGGAGGTTCTGAATGTTTTGTAACCAGTTTTTTAAAAAACGAATCTTTCTTTCGGTCGGGGTTGATTCCCCGGCTGCATCCGGCAGGCCCGGGTCCGATCCCTCCCCGCCGGAAGAAAGCCGGGAGAGTTCCACCACCCGTTGAACAATCTCCCGCGCCCCGGGATCCGCCGCCAGGATCTCCCGGTAAACCTCCAGGGCCTTGTCCAGGTGTCCCTGTTTCACGTAAATCTCGGCGATCGTGGGGGTGGCGATTTTTTCCGCCCCTGCCCCGGCTTCAGGGACCAAGTCCGACGCGTCCGACAGGTCAGACTGGTCAGACAAATCCAACTGGTCAGACTGTTTTTCAAGTTCCAGCTCAAGATCGGTGTCGGTGTCGGTGTCAGTGCCGGCCTGCCCGAGCCGATTGCTCGTGTCGGCCAGGGTGGCGACCTTCAAAACCTGGTCCGACTGGTCCGACAGATCAGACAAGTCCGACGGTTTTTCAGGTTCAGCAGCCGGTTTGGGCTGAACCGGTTCCTCCTTGGCCGCGGTTTCTTCCGCCTGGCTCAGATCCAAAACATCAGAAACCAGGTCTGACGCGTCCGACTGGTCAGACAAGTCCAACTGGTCAGACGGTTTTTCAAGCTCCAGCTCAAGATCGGTGTCGGTGTCAGTGCCGGTGGCGACCTTCAAAACCTTGTCCGACTGTTCCGGCAGGTCAGGCAGGTCCGAAGGTTTTTCAGGCTCTGAAGCCAAGTCCGGCTGATCAGACAGGTCCGACGGCTTTTCAAACTCGGTGTCGGTATCAATAGAAAGCTCTGGCAAGGCCGGGGTAACCGGCTCAGGAACTAGCTCAAGATCAGTGTCAGCCTGCCCGAGCCGACGGCTCGTGTCGGCCAGGTTGTCAGTGCCGGTGTCGGCCTTCAAAACCTGGTCCGACTGGTCAGACAAGTCCGACGGTTTTTCAGGTTCAGCAGCCGGTTCGGGCTGAACCGGTTCCTCTTTGGCCACGGTTTCTTCCGCCTGGCTCCGGTCCAAAACATCAGACACCAGGTCCGACGCATCCGACTGGTCAGACAAGTCCGACGGTTTTTCAGGTTCAGCAGCCGGTTCGGGCTGAACCGGTTCCTCTTTGGCCGCGATTTCTTCCGCCTGGCTCCGGTCCAGAACATCAGACACCAGGTCCGACGCATCCGACTGGTCCGACAAGTCCGACGGTTTTTCAGGTTCAGCAACCGGTTCGGGCTGAACCGGTTCCTCTTTGGCCGCGATTTCTTCCGCCTGGCTCCGGTCCAGAACATCAGACACCAGGTCCGTCGCGTCCGACTGTTTTTCGGGCTCTAAAGCCTTGCCTGAAGCGTCTGACTGGTTCGACAAGTCTGACAAGTCAGACTGTTTTTCCGGTTTTGAAGCAGCGTCAGCCTGGTCCGACAAATCCGACTGGTCAGACGGTTTTTCCGGCTCTGGAACCGGTTCAGGGGCCGGGGGCTGCGTGATGGCCTTGATCTTTTCTTCCGCTTCCTTATCCCCCGGTGAGAGGGTTAAAACCAGGGAAAACAGGCGCTGGGCCTTTTCTTTTTCCCCTTGGCGGAAATACGTTTCCCCCAATACTTTCTGGGCGACAATGTTGTCCGGGCTGGACTTGGTGACCGCTTCCAGCTCCCGGGCGGCCTCCGCCAGCATTCCCTTCTCAAAATAAGCCCGCCCCAGGGCCACCCTGCCGCTATGGTAGGCGGGATAGATTTTCAGGCCATCCTGGGCCACCATGATGGCCTCGTCCAGCATCCCGGCCCGGCGGTAGGCCTCGGCCAGGGGGGCGAAGGCCCGGGATTTCGGGTCCTTGGCCAGGACCGCGGCGTATTTCTCGATTTCCGCGGAAATCTTGATTTCTTTTCCCGCGGTTTTTTCTTCAGGTTTGCCGGTTTCGGGCATACTTCTGGGTCCCCCAGGATCTCCCCTCTCCTCCTGATTAAAGGGAAGCTGATAAAAACGGGGGCGGTCAGCCGCAGGCTTTATGGACGCTCCACGGCCAAAATCTCGATATTCCGCCTTAATGTTTAATTATATGGCATTATTGCCCTTTAAACAAAGGAGGCGGGGTTACCCCCGCCTCCAATAAATCATCTTCGCTTAACATCCTGCATTTCACAAATTCATAAATACTACCCCTTGTTTAAAAACCCTTTCTTTCCCTGACCCGCCCATTAAGGTGTAACCGTTCCCGCTACGAAAGGTTTCAGGGTTACGGTACCGATGCACGTATTGTTCCAGGTCGCGGTGATATCTACTTCACACGACCCAGCGGCTGTACCAATTACGGAAAATTCGAAATGGGTCCAAGGCACTCCGGATGGATCGACATTGACGTAGCCCACGGGCAGGACCTTGCAAAAAGCACTTGATCCTGATGCAACCGCAAACCCTACGTTGATATTATCCAAAGGATTGTAATTGTAATCAGAGAGATCGAAAACAAAATTATTCGTGGGTGGGGTACTGGCAAGAGAAATAGCAATCGTGGCCGGGGGATCGTCGCATCCGAAACCATCCACTTTATGTATTTGGTATATAAAGTTTGAATCAGTAAATATATTTCTGATTTTAGTCCAGATCATTGTTTGAGCATCCCATACTCCGTTGGGCCGGTCGAATTTGCCGTTTTTATTGTAATCAACATAAAACTCGGCTTCGTTCCACATCCCGTCACCTTGCTTCAACCCTGGTATCCATTTATCCCAGAACTTCTCGCCCGGGAAGCAGACACAGCCTGAAGAATTCTTGGTGTCGGTGCAATCGACACTCAAGCTGGGATTTTCGAGCTCGCCCTGGCAGATTTCCCCCTTGTCCCATTTGTTATTGCAATCGGTGGGGGCATCGCAGTCGGCGGCGTTGCCATCCAAATCATCATCAACGAGGTTATTGTCAATCCAGGGGGTGGGGGGATCGTACTTGTTGTTGACCTTGGAAGCCCAGGCAACACCATTGACATCAACCCCGTCGGTAAAGGGCTCGGCGTAATCGTAGACCCCGTCATCATCGGCATCCAGGAAAGGCTCGGAAATATCCTCGAAGCTTTCGCCCAAGTTATAGATTCCGTTGCCGTTTTTATCGTCGAACGTTTCCTCGCCAATCGTCGTGGCCAGGATGGTGTTGACCCCGTCCCGGGGGTTGTAGGTATGATGGGGCCCATAGAATACATCAGTGGACGAACGCTCCGGCACGCAGGGATTAAGACAAGTGTTAACTTGTCCGCACTGATATTGAGCCCCCGGTGCCATATCCAGAGGGGCCGGACCCTGGGTTATCATGGTAGCAATTGCCCCCCCCTTATTGTCCGTCCAAACGGTAGGTGAAATCGCGCCTCCTTCGGTAAAGAAATTCACCGAGGTGCCTTCAACGGCAAAGTTATAATATCGGTCGGCCAAATAAGCGTTGATCGGGGCAGGGATCCCGTAACAGTCAAGCCCGGCCACATTAAGACCGCCATTGGCGATGGAGAGGGAAAAGTTTCTCATGGAGGGAAGTCCTGCGCCGATGGAGATCCCGATCGAAGCGGAAGTCAGGGTTATATCATCCACCAGGTTGGCGGGGGTTCCGTTGTCGCTGAGCGTCGAGGCCTCGATCCGCACCGGGCCGGCTACTTTTCCGGCCTGCAGGTAGGTGGTCGCCTGGCCGTTGATCGTGACGTTGGTAACCGGGCTGATATATTCACCGCCCTTGGGGCCGAACAGATCGAAATCCACGAGGGTACCATCCGGAGCCGCGTTCCCATCCTTGTCCCTGACCTTAAAGATCACGGTGGAAACTTCCGCTTGTCCTGAGCCCTTGACCCCCACCTGCAACGGCGAGGCCGACACGAATTCGATCGAGCCGACAACGGGGGGAAGGATCTCGATGGTCAGGCTGTTGTTCGTGACCGTTCCGGAGGTTACGGTGACACTCGCGTTTCCGTAACTTTGTCCGGCGGTAAAGGTCGCGAGGGCCTGGCCGCTGCTGGTATCGGATGATTCGGTGATGGTCGCCCAGGACATGCTGGTGGAGAATTTAACCGGGGTCCCGTTCGGCACCGGGTGGCCGAGCGCATCCCGGAGCTCGGCCCGCACGCTCGAACTCGCGTTAACCGAGATCGGGTTGGGGGTGGCGCTGACCGCGATGCTGGCCACCTGCCCCACAACGTTAATTCCCAACGTAATGGTCTTGGCATTCGCGCCGTTCCCGCATGAAATCTTGATTGTCGCCCTCCCGGCTATTTCCCCGGCTGTAAAAGTGGCCGAGGCGATCCCCGAAGTAGTCTCCGCCTGGGAGGTAATAACTGCGCCGGTAAAATCGGTAGAATAAGTCACCGGGGTTCCGTCGGGAGCTAAGGTTCCCTCCGACCTGACCTCGACCTTGATGTTCGAGGTTTCATTAATATTGACCGAAGGAGGCGTGGCTGTGGCCGTCATGGTCACGTTGGAAACCCCCACGGTCAAGTCAACGGATGCGGAGTGGTTCTTGCCCACCTTGGCCGTGATGGTCGCCGGTCCCGAACCAACCCCGGCTTTAAATTCCACCTGGGCCAATCCGCCCGTCGTAACGGAAGTGGTCGGGGTAAAAGTCGCCCCTAACAGATTGGTGGTGAAAATAACCGGGGACTGGTCCATGGCCAGGTTTCCCTGGGTATCCCGAACCTCCGCGGTAACAGTCGTGCTTTTACCTGACGCGATTTTCGTCTCCGAAAGGGTGAGATTGGGAATGGTCAGGTCCAAAATCTGGATATTCAGGGTGTCATCGCTCTCGTTTCCCGCCTTGATCGTGATCGCCGACCAGCCTGGAGTGGAATCGGCGGTCAGGGTGGCTGTCGCTACTCCCCCTACGGTATAAGCCGGGTTGTTAAAGGAAACTCCGGTAATAGCCGAAGAGAATGTGACTTCGACCCCGTCCGCGGCCAGGTTGCCGTCAATGTCCCTGATTTCGGCGGAGATTAATGATGTTCCGTAAATCTGGATCGGGTTGGGATCAGCCGAAGGCGAGATAGAGTAAGACTGATTATTGATAGTGGGTTCGGTGAATTCCACCGTCGCGGTCTTCGAAAAGGTTTCGTTTACCGCCTTAACCGTAACTGAGCCGACCGCGCTCCCGGCGGTCAGGGTAGTTTTGGCGATCCCGCTGGTGGTGGTGGTGGATAAGGGGTAAACCATTCCGCCCACCGAGGTTTCCAGGGAAAAAGTCACCGCCGTTCCATCTGCTACCGGGGTCGCATCCCGGCTGTTCACCAGTTTGGCAACAATGCTGGAGGTGGTTGTCCCGTCCGCCGGGATCGAGGCCGGATCTGCAGTCAGGGTAATGGTCACCCTGGTGGTCGTCGTTCCGCCTCCCCCGTTTCCATTGCCGCCGCAGGCGGAAAAAGCCAGCAAGCACGCCAGGCCGATGAGCAGGCTATATCCCTTTATTCTAACCATTTTCAGATCCTCCTTGTGTGTAATTATTTTACCCTCCCGGGTGCTTCCCTGGCAAATCCCGCTCTACGAAGCGGGGACAGTCTTCGTGATTTTCGTCGTATCCGACACGGTTCCAATGGTGGCGAAGATGTTCACATCACCGGCATAATTCCCGTAAACGAGGACGTTGGCGGTGGCCACCCCGATGCCATCGGTTCTGATGGTGATATCGGTGCCCAGGGATCCGCCGTTATTATCGACAAACTCACCCCCGTCACAACAGACAGTGAAATCCACGTCCACATCATTCAAAGGATTTCCGTCCTGGTCCACCACGACGACCTTGGCGACGAAAACCACGTCCACGGCCGAGGCGACAGTGGTGTCGGCGGGCATAGACATCTTGGAACCGAAGGGAGCCTGGTTCATCCCACCGCAGCTCAGGGTCAGGAGCAAAACCCCCAGGATAAATACCCAGCCCTTACCCAGAAAAGCCCTGCCTTTTTCCATTTTTATTACCTCCTTATTTTCGAAAATTTTCCCCGATTAATCCGGGCTCTATTTTTTCCAATCTGACCTTGCCGATATCCTCAACGACCACGAAATTAATCAGGCCCGCGGTCGCTTTCTTATCCATGGAAATGATCGGGACCAGGTCATCCTCGTCCAGCTCGGGAACCTCGGTCGGCAATCCCGCCCTCTGAATGAGAGAAACAATCCTGTCCTTGACCTTGCCCTTGCAGAAGCCCAGCCTTTCCGAAAGCCGGGCGGCGGAGGCCATCCCGATGGCCACCGCTTCCCCATGCCGGTACCCCCGGTACCTGGCCGAGGCCTCGAGGGCGTGGCCGATGGTATGGCCGAAATTCAGGATGGTACGTTTTCCGGTCAATTCCCGCTCGTCTTCCTTCACCACCTGGGCCTTGTCCCGGGCCGAACGCCGGACGATGAACAGAAGATCCTCCATCTCTTTTTGGAGAACCCGCTCGATATTTTCTTCCAGAAAGACGAAAAGCTTCTCGTCCATAATTATCCCATACTTGATCACCTCGGCCAATCCCGCCACGAATTCCTTCTGCTCCAGGGTTTTCAGGACCTCGATGTCGCAGAAAACCATCCGGGGATGCCAGAAAGACCCGACCAGGTTCTTGCCCTGGGGGAGGTTGACCCCGGTTTTTCCCCCGATCGCGGCATCAACCTGGGCGATCACCGTGGTCGGGATCTGGATATAATCGATCCCCCGCAGGTAAGTGGCCGCCACGAAGCCGGTGAGGTCCCCCACGACCCCTCCGCCCAGGGCCGCCAGCCCGCACTGGCGGTTAACCCCGAGTTCCAGGAGACGGTCATAAATTTTGCCCGCCTGTTCCAAACTTTTACTTTCCTCTCCGGCCGGGATCACCAGGTGGTCCACCTGGTATCCCGCCACCCGGAACCCTTTTTCCACCACGTCAAGATACCTCTTTTCCACCTGGGAATCGGTAATCACGGTCACTCTTTCCAGGCGGTCCAACCGGCGCATGATTGAGCCGATGTCCTCCAACCCTTCCCGGGTCAGGAAAATCGGGTAACTTTCCTCCTTGAGCTTGACTAAAATTTTTTCCATTCACTTCCGGGAACCGGCTGATCAATATTCTTCTTTGTTCTTTGTTATTATTCTTTTACCTGCTACCTGTTTTCGGCTACCTGCTACCTGTTATTGCTCTATGCTCCTTGCACCCTGCTCCCTGCTTTTGTTCTAGTACGCCTCTACCTCACGGAGGTAGCTTAAAAAATTCCTCCGTACCTCCCGGATGGAATCCCCTCCGAATTTTTCGAGAAAGGCACGCGCCAGTTCCAGGGCCGTCATGCCCTCTCCCACGACGGCGGCCGCCGGCACCGCGCAGATGTCCGACCTTTCGACCGTGGCCGGGACCGCCTCCTTGGTTTCAATGTGCACAGAGTTCTTGGGCTTGAGCAGGGTGGAGATGGGTTTCATCGCCGCCCGGATAACCAGATCTTCCCCGTTGGTCACGCCCCCTTCCAGGCCGCCGGCATGATTGGTCTTCCGGAAAAAACTGACCTTGGACCCCTGGCCCTTCACCTTTGACCGGTAGGAGATTTCATCGTGGACCTGGGAGCCCAACTTCCTGGCGGCCAGGAATCCCATCCCGATTTCCACCCCTTTAATCGCGGGGATCGACATCAGGGCCTGGGCCAGCCGTCCGTCCAGGCGCAGGTCCCATTGCACGTAGTTGCCCAATCCGGGCGGCAGTCCGAAGGCCCGGATTTCGAAGACCCCGCCGACGGTATCGCCCTTTTCCCGGGCCTGGTCAATCAATTTTTTCATCCTTTTTTCCGCGCCCGGGTCACCGCAGTGGAGTTCGGATTTTTCCACCTTCTCCCAATAATCATTATCTTTGACCTTTGACCCTTCACCTTTGACTTGGACTCCCCCGATCTCCAGCACCTGGCTTTTGATGACCGCGCCGAACTCCGCGAGGAGGCGGCGGCAGACCGCCCCGGCCGCGGTCCGGGCCGCGGTTTCCCGGGCGGAGGCCCTTTCCAGGACGTTCCGCAGGTCCCGGTGCCCGAATTTTATCCCTCCGGCCAGGTCGGCATGCCCGGGCCGGGGCACTTTCAGGGAATTCGCGGCGGAGAGCGCCGATATATTGTTCTCCACCTTCATCAATTCTTTCCAGTTTTCCCAGTCCCGGTTCCGAATCATGATGCCCACCGGAGAGCCCAGGGTTTTACCCCGGCGCACCCCGGAGATAATCTCCACCCGGTCATTCTCGATTTTCATCCTCCCGCCGCGGCCATATCCCTTCTGCCGGCGCGCCAGGTCCTGATTGAGATCCTCCTCGGTCATGGGCAGGTCGGAGGGGACTCCTTCCAGGATCACCAGCAGTCCCTTCCCGTGCGATTCACCCGCCGTCAAGAACCTGATCATTGCTTTGCTTTTTTTATAGGTCCTATAAGCCCTATAGGACCTATCCTTTTTTTCTAAGTTTTTCCCTAGATCGTTTCCTTCTTATCCATCATCAGCCGGGGGGTAATGAAAATCAGGAGCTCGGTCCGGTTGTTGGCGGTCATATCCCGGCGGAAGAGCCAGCCCAGGATCGGGATCTGGGAAAGGATCGGGATCTGGGAATGACTTTCCGTCTTCTCAATCGTGTAAATTCCACCGATGACCACGGTCTCGCCGTCCTTCACCAGGATGTCCGATTCGGCTTCTTTCTTGGACACGCTCGGGACTCCCGAAGCGCTGCGGATGGTGGTGTCCGGGGCGTTCTTTTCGGCTTTGATTTTCATGATCACGCTCCGGTCGGCGGTAATATGAGGGGTAACCTCCAGGCTGAGCACGGCGTCGATGAAGCTGGTCTGGGTTCCGGAGGTGGAAACCGATTCGTAGGGGATGGAAAGGCCTTGTTTGATCGTGGCCTTTTCGTTATCCAGGGTCACGATCCGGGGCGCGGAGATTACCCGGCCTTCACCAGATCCTTCCAGCGCGGAAAGCCGGAGGTCCAGGGCGAAGGCATTGTTGATCGAGCCGAAGCTGAAGCCGATCGCTCCGCCGCCGCTGGCCGCGCTGACCGCCGCGGGCAGGTTCACCGCGTAATAGGGGTCGGTCCTGAGTCCGTACTGGGTGCCCTCCCCCAGACTCGCCATCCCGCCCCCGATGGCGACGGAATTGGGGAAAGGCAAGCCGGTGGGATTACCCGTCGCGGCCGAGGCGTTGAAGCGCGCCCCCCATTGCACGCCCATGTCGCGGGACAGGTTGGTGCTGGCCTCCACGATCCGGGCCTCGATCAGGACCTGCGGGGTCTGGGTATCCAGGTTTTTGATCAGCATGGCGACGGCCTGAACATTTCGGGCGATGTCCTTGATGATCAGGACGTTGGTCCGCCGGTCCACGTCCACGGTCCCGCGGGTGGAAAGCAATCCCTTGACCTGGGAAGTATACGTATCGCAGGTTCCGTAGTTGACCGGAATAATTTTGGTGATCAGAGGCTCAATTTCTTCCTTGGTTTTCATCGCCCGCATGGAATCCTGCATCTCATTCCTGAGCTTTTCTGCGGGGGCGATCCTGATAATGTTGCCTACCCGTTCCATCCCCAGGTTGTTGGTTTTCAGGATCAACTCCAGGGCCTGATCCCAGGGAACATTCACCAGCTTGAGGGTCACTTTTCCTTTGACGTCTTCCCCGGCCACAATGTTCAGCTTGGCCACGTCCGCGATTACCCGGAAGGCGTCCACGATCTCACCTTCGCGGAATTCAATGTCCATTCTCCGGCCGGTAAAATGCGGCTGGACCGGTTCTTCCAGGATGACCCCGGGAACCGGCTTGGCCGGGACAGCCGGGGCTTTGGCCACCGGGGCCGGGGCCGGAGCCGGAGCCGCCGGGGCGGCGGCCGGGGCCGGCGTAGCCTCGAGCAGAGGCGGAACCTCCACGGGTTCCGCCGCCGGGGCCAGCGGGGCCTCGTAAGGAGGAACCTCGGCAGGCTGAGGAGCGGACGGGGTTACCTCGGCAACTACCACTCCCGCCGGGGCCGGGGTCACCGCGCTACCCATACTGATGACCAGGCGGTTTTCCTGGCGGGTGACCTGATAAGGGGGTACCCCGCCGTTGGCCGGTTCAAAAACCAGGCGCACCTTGTCCGGATGCTGTCCGACCCGGATAATTTTGAGTTCCGGGCTCGACACCGGGATCTCGGTGGCCGGATAGAGATTTCCGATATCCATGATATCCACGACAAACCGGGGAGGATTATCCAGCTTGAACGCGCTGTAATCCTTGATTTCCCCGTTTCCCACCACCTGGATCTCGGTGGACCCGGTCTGGGGCGTAACCTTGAAATCCAAAATCTTGGTGGCTTTTCCGGTTGCAGTCGCCGGGACGGCTGCCGGGGCTGCCTGGGCTACCGGGGCTACCGGAGCCGGGGGGACTTCGGCGACCGGGGCCGGGGCGGCTTCCGGGGCAATCGGCGCGGGGCCGACTTCGGCAGGCGGGGCCGGAGCGGCGGAAGGACCCATTTCCGCAGGCGCCTCCGCCAGGGGCGGGATCTCTCCCTCCAGGGGCGGTAGTTCCATATTGTCGCCCGGGGACGGAGCCGCCGGTGCGGCGGCCGGGGCCGGCTCGGCCTTGAAAACCTGGATAACCATGTCGTTGCCCTCGGACTTGGCATCGTAATCCAGGGGCTTCAGAAGTCCGATCTCGATCCGCCCGATGTCCTTATTCTGTTCCGACATCTGCGAAGCGGTCACCTGGCTCACGAAACCGTTATCTACCTTGACCGGCGCGGCTACCGCCGAGACGTCGGTCTGGGCCAGATCCAGGACGATCCGGGCGGGGTCGTTCAGCTTAAAGGCCGTGTAAGTGGGACGACTTTTTCCCTTCAGCGTGATCACCACCGCATTTCCGGAATCGCTGACCGAGATATTGGTGATGGTGTTATCCCAGTTCTTTTTCGCCTGGCTTTCCCCCCCGAGGGCGAAAAAAAACGCGACGGTCACCGCCACCGCCAACCAACCCTGCGCCTTTAACTTCATAATTTTCCTCCTTGGTTCCAGCACCGAATTTTTATTTTATGGAAATCCTTATTGATTCTTTTTCTCCAGAAAGCAAAGATCGGATTTACGTTCCTGGGCTTTCCCGTAAAAATCCTTGAATCTTTCCATGATGATGATACAGCTCCGGGTAATCTCGGTAACCTTGCCGCTGTGCCGCCCGATCATGGTCCCCACCCGCACGATATAAACCTGCCCGTCCGGCGCCCCGACCATGGCCCGGCTGTCGCTGAGGGAGCCGGCCATGATGCCGTTGATCTTCAACTGGTACAGGTCAAACCTTTCCAGCGGGGTGGCTTTCTTGTCTTCCTCTTCTTCAATCGCGACGAAAGGAAAGAAGGGATCCCGTTTCCCCTCGGACCGGAACTCGTAACTGATCACCGGGCCCGAAATTATCTCGGGCGCCTCGGCCTGTTCGGGCGCCTTTTTCTCCGCGGCCGGGCCCGCAACATTCTTGGCTTTGCCCTTCCCGCCGCAGGCGGCCGGGCCCATCAAGCCCCCGATCAAAAACAGGCCCAGGAGAATTATTAGGAACTTTTTCATCCTCAAAC
Source organism: bacterium (assembly GCA_028713675.1). Classification (GTDB taxonomy): domain Bacteria; phylum Desulfobacterota; class JAPLJL01; order JAPLJL01; family JAPLJL01; genus JAPLJL01. The sequence goes on along the minus strand of JAQTNV010000003.1, from coordinate 72,628 downwards.
CTCCCTCCCTCACTGACTTAAAGAAATATCTTCCAGGAACCGGTAGGTAGTGATCACGATGCTTGAGTCCAGCACTACCTCCCGATTTATTTTCCCGGCTTGCGGTTTCAGGTTGATGTTATCCACATGCACGATTCGAGGCATGTTGGCCATCCGGTCGAAGAAGCTGGTAATATCCATATACCTTCCCGACAAGGATATGCTGATGGGAACCTCGGCGTAGAAACCTCTTCGGATCTCGCTTTCCAGCTTGAAGCTTAAAATCTCCAGCCCGGACTCGCTGGCTTTCACCGGGATTTCGATCAGGAGCTGGTCGATCTCGGCCTGGCTGGGAAGCTTGACCAGGGCCCGCTTGAGCTTTTCATTCAGGCGCTTGATTTCCTTCTGGAAGGTCGGCAAGTTGTCCGCGGTGGCCTTCTTGGTGATCCGTTCGGACTCCAGGGTGGAAAGCTGGGCTTTCAGCCCGGAAAGCTGCTTGGACTTGGGAACGTAAAAGAAATAGAAATAGAGGCCGAAGATCAGGATCAGGAGCCCGCCCAAAATCAGGAGCTTCTGGGTCACGGGCAGCTTGTTGATCTTCTCAAAATTAAGGCTTTGCAGGTCCGCTAGGGTCATTCTGATCCTCCTTTATCGCTCTACTTGATTCTTCGCCGGAGCCGGGTTTTTCCTATTTCCCCTTTTTACTCGATGCGGGGGCGGCAGGATTGGTTTCAATCCCCATCCCCGGCAGGGCGGCCCTGAGCGAAAGGTTGAAACTAACCATTCTATATTTTTCATACATAATTTTATTGCTGGAGCCAAAAGCCACATCGCGGAAAACTCCGGACTTGTCCAGGTTATCCATGAATTTGGCCACCGTCGGGTTGTCAATGGCGTTGCCGGTGAGATTGACCTTGCCCTGGTTTTCCGAAAGCGAGGTCAGCCAGAGTTTCTCCGGGGGCATCAGGGAAAGCTTGTCCATGAACATTACCGCCCCGACCCGGCCCTTTTCCAGGTTCTCGATCACGTTGAGCTTGTCTTCCAGGTTCTTCCTTTTCACCTCGATGTCCTTGACCTCTTTGATCATTTCGTCCAGCCGGGCGATTTCCGTCGTGGTGTCGGATATTTTTTTCTGGGTCGAGGTGATCTGCCCCCCGATCCGGGAGTGCAGCATCCCGATCAGGAAAAACAGGATTACGACCGCGGCCACCAGCACCACGATCTGCTCCCGTAACCCTTCTTTTTTCTTCTGTTCTCTCCCTCTGGGGAGAAGATTAATCTTGATCACTTGATTTCCTCCCTTCGGAAAACCTGTTCCGGACGGCTAAGGGCTTCCTGCTCGGGTAACCCCTAACGGTCGCCCTGCCTCCGCAAAGCCAGGCCCACCGCCACCCCGGAGGCGGAGGCCAGATTGGCGACATATTTCGGATCGAATATTTTCGGGTCGCATTCAACCTTCTTGAAAGGATCGATCAGCTCGGTGGGAATCCCCAGGCGCGCGGAAACGGCCTCGGCGAGCTTGTGGGTCCGGGAGGCCCCCCCGCAGAGGCAAAGCCGGTTGACCGAAACCCCCGGGTTGGTGGTGCCGAAGAAATCCATGGAGCGCTGGATCTCGGCGCTGATGGAATCGGAAACCACCCCGATAATGTCGAAAACTTCCTTGGGGGTGTTTTCCCCCTCGACCCCGGCGCCTTTTTTGACCGCTTCCGCCTCGTTAAAGGATTGACTCAGCTGCCGCTGGATTTCCTCGGTATAGCTGGCCCCTCCGGTCGAGATGTCGCGGGTGAAAATCGAGATCCCGTCCCGGCAGACATTAATATTGATGAAGTTCGAGCCGATATTGACCAGGCCCAGGACCTCCCCTTCCGCCAGGGGGTAATTGATTTCGTACATGTTGCCGATCGCGAAGGCGTCGATATCCACCACCACGGGAGTCAGTCCGGACTCGGTCAGCACCCCGGTATAGTCGTTGATCATGTCCTTCTTGACCGCCACCAGCAGGACCGACATCTGGCCCTCGTCCGAGGGGCCGAGGATCTGGAAGTCCACGTTCACGTCATTGATGTCGAAGGGGATGTACTGCTCCGCTTCCCATTGGATCTGGGTGTTCAGTTCGTCCTCGGTCATCATCGGGACGTTGATTTTCTTGATGATCACCGAAGTCCCCGAGACCGAGGCGACCACCTCCCGGGTCTTGACCTTGAGCTCGGTCAGGAGTCCCTTGATCCCGTCGAGAACGGCGGCCGAGTTCATGATCGCGCCATCCACGATAGTCTCGGGCGAAAGGGGCGCTATCCCCAGGTTGACCAGCCGGTATCCCTTCTTGCTCGGTTTCAGCTCGACCAGCTTGATCGAGCTGGACCCGATGTCCAACCCTATGGCCGATTTCACTTTTCCCAGGCTTAACCGCATGTATTTACCTTCCCTTCCGTGGTTTTATTCCCAAATCCTTTATTTTTCTCATAATTCTTTGTTTTTCCGCTTTGTCTTTCAGCTTTGACCTTTGAGCTTCATCCTCTGTCTTACGCTCTTTGCGATTTGCCCCGGGTATCCCCGAGCACCTGGCTCGCGTGCCTTCTGACCGTATCCTCGTCTTCGGGGAAAACCTTTTTCCGTTCCGCCAGATCGAAGCCCAGGGCCAGGATGATTTTCCGTTTGGTGTCGATCCGGCAGTCCATTCCTTCCTCGATCCGGTCAATCGTGTGGGCGGAAACCCGGGCTTTGCGGGCCAGCTCCGCCTTGCTCATCAAAAGCTCTTCCCGGAGTTTTGCTACTAGGTTCTTTGCCACCTCTTCTCCTCGCTTTTTCGTTTAAATCTTTTTTTCTTGTCTATGAATTGGGGTAATCCTATTTGTTTTGCGCTTTGCCCTTTGCGACTGCTCTCCTTAATTCCAATTTTCTGCCAATGGGCATGCCCTGTCAATCATTTTTATTAAATTGCACTAAATTAACATCAATTAACAGTATATTTAGTAGATTGATCCAATGCCAACACAATATATAGAAGTGGCCCAAACCGGCGCCTCTAGGCCTCAAGAGAAAAATAACCGAACAATTCCGGCATTCTCCGACGTAAATAGCGGGAAAGCAGGGGACACTTACTTATTGAAAATCTCCCCTCCCCCTCTTTCAACAAAGAGGGGTTAGTAAAAAACAACAGGATACTCTCCCCCTTTGTTAAAAGGGGGACCGAGGGGGATTTTCATACATTGATTAAAGATCATAAAAAGAGCGGCCGCGAGGCCGCCCCTTCAATAAATAATATTCTGCGCTTTGCGCTATGCGACTATTTGCTCCCCTGAATATTCAGGGAAAACTTCTGGTTGGCCGAGCCCCCGTCCGGGTCCGCCACCCTGACATCCACGGTCACGACTCCGGACTGCCCCGGAGGCGGCGTCCATTCGACCAGGCCCCCCGGGCTGATCTGCATTCCGGGAGGAGCCGCGTTCAGGGAATAGGTAAGTTCCTGGTTATCGGGGTCCGCAGCAATGACCTGGTAGCGGAAGACCCCGTTGTCCAGGGTCACCGGGGGATCACTGGTGATCGAAGGGGGAACATTCACCACCCGGATGGAATTGGAGGATACCACCGGCTTGCCCTGGCCGTAGCGGTCGGACGGCGTCACCCGCACCTGCAGAATCTTCCCCTTCTCGAAAAAGCTGGATTCCAGGACCTGGGCGGTGGCCCCGGGGATTTCCTCCCGGTTCTTCAGCCACTGGTAGGAAAGGGTGATCGGGTCGTGATCCGCGTCCGTCGCCTCCACTTCAGCCCGGAGCGGATCGAGGATCTTGTCCCCCACCGGGACGATCTTCACCGAGGTGATCAGCGGCAGGGTATTGTGGGCCTGAAACGAATCGGAGACCAGCGGCTGGCCCTCCGCTTTACCGTCGGAAGGGGTGACCCGGACCGCGATCTTGTCCTCCGGCGACAGGCCCTGGGGGCTGAACTCCTCCCGGGTCTGGCCGCTGATATCGGTCCCGTTCAGCAGCCACTGGTAGGCAAAGCTGACCTGGTCGCCCTCGGGGTCCTCCGCCACCGCCTGGGCCTTGAGGTTATCGGTCTGGGGCTCGATCTGCACCGATTTCATCACCGGGGCATGGTTTTTCCCGGCCCCTTCCCCGGCGGCAGGCTGCTTTTTTGCGCAGGCTGACGGCAGGAAGAATATCCCCAGGCTTAGGATGACCACGGTTTTAATTAATATTGATAGACGCATTTTTATTCCTCCTTTTCCACCTTATATTAATATCATTTTATTACTATTCAAATTCAACGGCAAAGATAATATTTTCTTCGGATGGGAACCCTTCTATTGGCTCCCATCCCGGGCGGGGATAAACCCCGCCCCTACCAGTCTCTATGCTCTATGCTTTCTGCCCTTTGCCATTTGCGCCCTGCGCCCTGCCCCCTGCTCTTTTGCTCCTAAATAAAAGGGCGGCCAAAAGGCCGCCCTTTTACTCTTTGTTTTTTACTCCCTGCCCTTTGCTCTCTGCTCCCTGCTCCTGGCTACCTGACTTCCTTCCAGTACAGGAATTTCGCGTTGCCGTTCGTGGTCGTAACCACCCCGACATTGCCGATAGTAGTGATCGTGGCGGTGTCGCTCCCGTGTCCGCTCTCGGTCATGACCAGGGCCCCTCTCACGATGAAGGGCGGGCTCGGCATGGAGTCGGAAACCTTGTGAGCGTAGGCCTCCGCAACGGTGGCTCCCGCGACCCCGCTAGTGTAAAGTCCCGTGATCTTCAGGATCACGACATAACCCTCGCCGTAACTGCAGGGGGAGGTGGTCAGGTCGGGCGGGACGAACAGGGTCAGGATTATCCCGATAAAGTCATCGCTCGGATCGTCCCGGGTGCCGTTGTCGTCGATCGCGATCAGCGGGGAGCCGGTCGGCCGGGTCCGGGCGGGGAAGCTGGTGCCGCCCACGGTTTCCTGGAAATTATCGATCGTCTTGGGGAAACCGGAGAAGCTCGTAAACGTCCCGTTGGCATCCTGGAACAGGAAGACCTTGGGGGTAAAGGTTGTCGAGGCCATGTCGGGGTCGGCGTACGCGCCCGAGATCGCCGCCACGATATTAATATACTGGGGAGTACCGCCGGCGACCTGGATCGTGGCCATGGCCGGGGAGTAATAGAAGGGCTGGCCGGACCCGGCGTCGTAGGAAGTCGTCATCGTCCAGTTGGACTTGTTGGTATCGGCGGAGGTGATGGCGGTCCAGATCTTGCCGCCCAGGTCGGCCTGGACGATATCCGAGAGGTTCCAGGTATCCACCGACCCGGACTTGGTGGACCAGCCGAACATGCTCCCAAAACCGTAGGCGACCGTGTTGGCCAGGAGCGAATACTCCGTTATGGCCCCGCTCGGGGCGTCGCCGGCATTGAAGCTCTTGATCGCGGTGCCGTCCTGGGCGCGCAGGACATAAACGCTGGTACCGACGCCGCTGTGGGAGACGTTCCCGGGGTTGATATCGTCATAACCCGAGCCCATGAATATGGCGTCCTCGGTCAGCGTCAGGGAGCCGCTGAGATACCTGACCTTGCCGAAAGCCGGGTTGGAGAAGGTCTCGCCGAGCTTGTTCACATCCGATCGGAGCCCGGTGTTGGTGGTGTTGCTCGTGGTCCAGAGCACGGTGAAGGGCCTGGAGGCATCGTAATTGGGATCGTTGGGGCTCGGATGGGTGACATCCAGCGCGAAAACGTGAGCCCCTCCCGGCCCTTCCCCGCAGACCAGTGCGGTCAGCCAGGAGTCGCAGACCCCGTCCGCCGGGCTGCTCGAATCTATGCAGATATCCTCGATCTTGGGCGAGGCGGCCACGTAGTAAAGGTGGTTGTCCGCCGCGGAGATCTGCCCGCCGTTCAGGTAGAGGTCTTTAAGGCGGGGGAGCAGGTCGGGCGGGATGTAGGCCCAGACCTCATCCCCGGCGTCAATGGTCGTTCCCCCGGAAGTAACGGACTCCATGGTGAAGGCGTGGAACATCCCGTCGTTGGCCCCGGTGAAAACCAGGATATTACGCTTGGGAACCCACCTGCCGGAAACCAGCTGGTAACCGTAGGTATCAAAAAAGTTCTGGTAATTGAAGGCGTCGAGTTTTCTCCAGGGAGGCGGGGTCAGCGTGGCCGGGGCCGAGTTGACGATATCCCCCAGTCTCCAGCTCCGGCTCTTGCCGTGGATGAAAATGATGATCGCCCTGGCCTCGGCATCGCTCGCCCCGAGCCCCAGGGCCCGGAGGGCGGAGAGGTTGGTGGTGGTGAACGCGATGGGATAGGCGGGGGTGGTGGACGGATCGGAGGTGTAGATGTTCCGGGTGGCCGTGCGGGCTGAAAGTATGGCCCCGGCGTCCCAGATGAGCTGGTTCTTGGCGGCATCCACCGCCCTTAAATGCCCGTTCCATTCCGGATATTGGGCCGAGCTGAAGAACACCACCGTTCCCGTCCCGCCCGCGGAGTAGGTATAGGAAGGCGGGGCGGTAGTGTAATCGCCCCGGGCGGCTTCGTTGATGATCGCGCGGAGGGAATCCTCGAGCGCGGCCGCGTCCGACGCGTAGTAAGCGTAGTGGCCGTCGGATTTCAGCGGGCTTCCGCCCTGCTGGGCGATCGCGTCCAGGAGCGCGCTCCCGGCGGTGGCCGCCCCGAAGCCGACCACGTAGGTAATTACCGGGGTACTTCTTCCTCCCACGCCTACGGCCAGATGCGACAAGTCATAGGCGGCGCACTTGGAGGCGTTCCCGGTAGGGCTGCCGCAACTGCCATAGCCCGTATTGCCCGGGCAATCCGACTCGTTGCCTGAGGGGCGGAGGGCGGAATCGCAGGTTTCCGAACCGGTGGGCGGACCGTTCGGCTCTCCGTCCGTGACCAAAATAATATAGTTCTTCCGGCAGCCGTTTTTGGCCATCGGGTCATCGTGGATGACCTCGTTTTTAAAATAATGGAAAGCATCATTATAGGCGGTCAGGACGCCGGCCGGGATGTAATAAGACCCGGCGTAGGTGCAGGTATTGGTGGCGGTGCCGGGTGAACCGGTGCCGTCGCAGTAACCGCCGGTGCAGCTGCCACCATAACCACAATCACTATCATGAGTACAAGTTGTGCCGGTGTTGCAGGTAGAGGAATAGCTATAGCTCTTCCCCTGGTAATCCATCCTCTTGGTCGCGGTGGTCGTCACGGGCGTACCGCCGGCGCCGACACAGACTCCGCCGGTACAGGTAAGGCCCCCGCAATCGCTGCTGCTTGAGCAGCCGCCGCAGATACTATTCTTACATTTCATCCCGGTCATGCAGTCGGTATCGTTGGTGCAGGAGGCGCCGCAGGTGGCGGTGGCGGTGCCGGTGTGAACGGGTCCGCCGCAGAGGCCGCTGGTGCAGGTCAGGGTGGTTGAGGTCCCGCAATCGCTGGCGACAGTGCAGCCACCGCAGAGACCGTTTTTACATTTCATTCCTTTCTTGCATTGACTATCGGCGGTACAGGTGCCGCCACATGCGCCGGCGCCGACGGTGCCTTGGGTGCAAGCACTGCTGGTGCAACTCATCGCGCCCTCGCACTGGTTAGTACTGGTGCAGGCCCCGCATTTTTTATTGGGAGCGGTTCCATAGCATTGCAGACAGCTCACGCAATCGGCATTGGTGGAACAGGCGCTGCCGCTGGTGCCGAGGGTGGGGGTGACGCAGCGGTTACCCGAGCAGGTAAGACCGGTCGGGCAATCGCCGCCGGAACCGCAGTAGTTGCAACGGCTGCTGGCGCAATCGAGACAGCTCAGACAATCAGTATCACTGCTACAGGTGCTTCCGCTGGTGCCAGTACCGGCCGTGGGGGTGCAAACCTTGGAGCAGGAATAGCTGCTGTTTCCGTCCAGACCGAAGTCTTCCAATGTCCAAGTTTTGGAAGTGTAAGTGACGCTGGACGGGGGCGAGGACGTGCCGTCCCCGATCGCGGGGGAAGCGGCGGAAGCATTGGAAAGAAGCGTTTCCTGGTTTGGATCGGCGACAGCGTTCTCCAGCGTGACTCCCGTGGGTGTGCCTCCAATGGCCACCAGGCCGCCGTTATTCTGCAATGCCATCCAGGCGAGGATTTCGTTGGCTTTGGTGGTTTGGACGGTGGGATCAGTGGAAATCCGGACCAGGAGATCCCCGTAATTCTGATCATAATCGATCGGTTGGCTGCCATCCGCTAAGCCGGTTGAATAATAATTGTTGGGAAAATCCGGATAAACGTACGTCCCGGCAGTCCCGGTAATGGTGCCGTCGTCGACAAACGTGGTGCCCAGATAATTAAGAACATATTTTTTTGTCGTGGAGGGGTCGCAATGCTGATACGTATAGTAGCTCCCCTGATATTCCCAGGTATATCCGCTGAAAGTACAGAAGATCCTCGTCTGCTGTCCCCCGCCGCCCTTTCCCTTGCCGTTATTGTTCTGGATATAACAGCTGTCCGCCGATTGGTTATAAGAATGGTCCGTGTCGGAGCCCCACCGCCCGCGGCGCCCAAAACCGCGGTGGAATTGGCTGTTGTTGGAAGTCTGCAGGGTATAGACGGTTCCCCGGCGGGTAAAGGTGGCTGACGGCCCCGCAGCCAGGGTGAAATAACCCCAGTCAATCAGGTCTCTATCGCTGAAAAATTCCGTTTGGGTAGTGCAAGTGGTCGAGACTTTGTAGTAAGGGAAGTAACCGGTGCTGTCACCTAAAGAAATATGTTTCTGATCAAAACTCATCAGGCCGAAGTTCATCATCTCGTAACTATCCGAAACAACGCTTTTGATTACATCTTTAGCTATATACATCCGGCTGGTGGAGGTGTCTCCTCCCACAACGGTGCTGTCGGAGGGCCGGAAGGACATGCTTCCCGAGGTATCCAGGATAATCAGCATGTTCGGGGTTTTGATCTGGGACTTGACTTCCATCAAGGGGTCCATCCGGGCCGAGGCCAGGGGGAGCACCGCCGCCAGGATGAAAAAAAACGCCGCCAGAATACCCAGTTTCTTTTTATTCGTTAACATTTTGTTCCACCTCCCCCCATTTGTGGCATGGGGCATAGAGCGCGGGGCATGGAGTTTTCCATTCCCAACGCTAAATTCAAAGCTTTTTGAGCTGTGCGGCGTATCCTGATTAATTTTGTTCATTTTTTTCTTCTTAATTTGTCACTTGTTATCTGCTACTTGCTACCTGCTGCTTCTTTTTTGCCCTTTGCTCTATGCCCTCTGCAATTTTTTACAGCACATCCAGGTTGGCCCGGGCCGCGTTCAGGTTCTGGGGCCCCATCGTCATCTGGGGATAGTCCGCGATTTCCGGGTAAGGAATGGCGGTCAGCGCCTTCCAGGAAATGGCGGCTTCAATCGTATCCTGCGCGCCGCTCGAGCTGGTCCCGATCGCGGTCACCACTACGATGCCGTCCGTGTCTGCGTTTACGTCGGTATGGCTGGCCGTCAGGTCTTCGCGGTTGTTCCGGACATACACCGTGCAGAAACCGTTCCCGGCCTGGGTTCCGACCGAGTAATTGAGAATCTCAACACCGGCAAGGTTGTAGAGGATCGCTCCCCTCTTGACATGGACGGGAGTGCCCGTGGTTCCTGTAACCACCCCGGTATTGCCGTCCCGATCGCCCGTCGCTAAAACCTCGTCGGCTGCGATTCCATGACCCGCCAGGGTGGTAGTCCATCCGGTAGTTAGGTTATGGGTCTGGGACAGCACCCCCCGGGCCAGGGTGAGACAGCTGTCGGCGGTGTAGAAGACAAATTCGGAGTTGCGGACGTTCCGGGAAACATCCACGTCCAGGTTGGTAAAGGTGATCGCCGAGATCCCCAGAAAGGTGATGACCAGCAGGACCACCAACGCCACCGGCAGGGCGAAGCCGGATTGCCGCCGGAGCATTCGGACCAGTCCGGCCGGGTTTTTTCTTTCCTGCTTCCCTTTCGTTTCGCGATTTTCCATTTTCGCTGTCCTCTCTTCCCTCTCTAGGTTAATCCCCGGGTTATGGCGGAGTAGGTTCATATTTGCCGACCAGCCCGAGATTCCGGACGAAAACCGTCTTTTGCATGATTCTCCGCCGATAGCCGTCGGTAGTCCCGGCGGCGGTGCGATCCTCCAGCCCCTGGCGGAAAAAGGGCGGGGTCTGCCCGGCCCGGGCCCAGCTCGTGTCCTGCCTGTCGGCGCGGGCCTGGATGCTGACCCGGACCGCGGCGATCCTGGTCAGGTCGCGTTCGTCTTCACTGGTCCCGTTCCCGTCGTTATTGACCCCGTCGGCCCTCGGGTCGTTGACCCAGGTATTGATGGTCCCGTCGGGGACCGCGTCGGGGTCGAGGGGGCTGGAGGTGTTGTTGTCCATCCCGTAGGCGAACTGGAGGTCCTCGATGTTCTCGGCCAGGATATGGCTGGTCTCAACAGCCGTCGCGGGCGGGCCGGTCATCAATCGGAGGACCAGGTTGCCGCTTTCGATCCGGTAGATATGCTTCTTGATGTCCCTGACTTCGCTGTATGCCGGGTAGGCATTGGTGAAAGAGGTGCTCACTGTGATGGTGTTGGCCGCGACATTGGAAACCAGCCTGGCCTCGGTATTATTCGTGGCCGGGTCGCGGATGACCAGGTAGTCCCCCTTCTTGAAATAAGCCAAAGCGTTGCTGGCGTTGACCGGGTCATTCCCCACCGAGACAGAGGTACCGCCGGCGGAGACCGCCGCGGAGGCGAAAAGCTTTCGATCATTAAAATTGGCCCAGATTTCAATGCTGTCAGGCGTGGTGGTAGCATTTACGGTGGTAGGCTGGTCGCCGCACCCATTGCACGGGTAGATACCCTGGCGGCGGGGGGTGTTGGTGAGAAGGGTCATCTGCTCGCCCAGGCCGAAACCCGCCATCCGGAGATCCCGCTCGATCATGCCGGTCGCCACCCGGAGGTTCCCCTGCATCCGGGTAACCTGGTCCTGGGTGGCGTTCGCCTTCTGCTGGTAGTTCATCGCCGAATAAAAGGCCATGACCAGGATCATGGAAATGGTCGTGGCGACCATCACCTCGATCAGGGTCATCCCCGAAACACGAGAATAAGTCTCGAGTTTCGCCTGCCCGAACTGAACGCTTGTATCGGCCAGGGGGGTTCGAGTCTCAGGTTTTATGCGTTTATTCATTTTCTCTTCCTGATTTCTCTTTTATTTATTATCTTTACATGTTACCTGTTTTCTGCTACCGGTTACTGTTTTTACTATTTGCCGTTACCTGTTATTTGCTACTTGCTACCTGTTATTGTTTTTACTTTTGCTGTTACCTGTTATTTGCTACTTGCTACCTGCTACCTTATTTACCGCATCCCGGTGAATGTCACTTTCCGGCTTTTCGACCAGAAATCGCTCCAGCTCACGGTAACCTGAATAAATCGGGAATTGGTGTTCGAGGCGTCGCCGGTCACGATCCACTGCCGGGTATATTTTCCCCCGGCCTGGCCCTGATTATTGATCGGATTGTTCGGATCGTTGTGGGTACCCACCTTCAAGTCATTGGCGGAGGCCAGGTCCAGTCCCCAGAGCCTCTCGATCTCGTCGGAAACCAGGGAGGTGGCCTCGGTGATTTCGCCCCCGATCTTGTTGCTGTGCATGGCGGTTATCTGCATCCCGAGAAGGGCGAGCATGCCGATCATGAATATTACCGAGGCCATCAGCACCTCGATCAGGGTGGTGCCGCGGTCTCCGGAGAAAACCGTTCCGAGTTTCGGGGTTCGGGTTTCGGGTTTAATATTTTTGTTCATATTCATTTCCTCTGACTTTTATTCTTTGCTTTTGCTCCCTGCCCCTTGCGCCCTGCTCTTTATAAAGTCGACCATCCCTCTTTCATTCTGGCCAGCCCGGTATACTGGTTAACTTCTATAGTCAGTTTGTTATTCAAATTGGTTTTCGTATCCAGCAGGTAAATCTTGCCGAAAGCGTTGGTATACGAGGAAAGGTCATTATCCAGCGTCCCGTCCGATTTGAATGTAACAGAATCCACGGAGGCGCCGGCGCTGCTTTTGAACTGGATCGGGTCGCTGCTCGAATGGGAAAAAACGATCCCATGATAATTTCCCTGGGTAAAACCGAAGGTTCCCTTGTCCGGAACCACCCAGGTTCCGGCGCCGACGTTAAAAATGACGGTCTTGGAGGTTCCGGTGCTGATCGCCTGAGACCTGGCCAGCAGCAGTTCCATGGTGATTTCCCGGCCGGCGGCTTTCAATTTGGCTCTCTGCATCATGCCGCGAACGGAAGGAATAGCTATCGTAGCCATGATGCCGATGATTGCCACCACGATAATTAATTCAATCAAACTGAATCCTGATTGGTTTTTAGCCCTGGTATTCATTCTCGTTTTCCTTCCGCTCTAAGTAAAAGCAATTTTCATTCCGCTTCCAAGCAAAATATTTCCGGATCGGGACGTTCTCGTAACTTATTGTAATCCAAAAAATTATTTCAATCAATTATTTTATTTCCGGTTAAATAAAACGACTTAGGAACTTGAAAAGGAGGGTATTTAATTCCCAATGAGCAATTATTTCACAAAAAAACGCATTGTTGAATTTATATGTATTTTTTCCCTATTTTGTAATGTTTTCCTTATTTTTCCCTTTCCCCTTTGACCTTTCACCCTTGTCTTGTTTGCTTTGTTCTCTTCTGTTTTTCCGGTTACCTGCTACTTGCTACCCGCTGCTTGTTTTTTTCTTTTTCCGGTTATCTGCTACCGGCTATTTGCTACCTAATTAAATGTTTTTTTCTTTTTCCGGTTACCTGCGACCGGCTACTTGCTACTTGTTTTGCTCCCTGCCCCCTGCCCTGTGCTTTATCTTAAGAACATGCTTTCCTTCATTACAAAACGAAGGGTTTTAACCTCGCGGTCTTTCAAGGTGATTTTGTACCTGACTGTCTCGTAACCGGAAGCCAGCAGGAGGATCTTGTAATCACCGAAGGGCAAGTTAACCTCGAAATGGCCGTTGGCGTCGCTCCTGATTTGAGAATCGGGGGAAGGATCCAGCTTGACCAGGGCCGAAATGGGTTTTCCGTCCTCTCCCACAACATGTCCAATCAGCTTGGCGTTCGGCTCGGGATCCGGACAACCGTCCTTGTCCTGCCAGCCGTTAACGTTTTCCGGGTCGTTGGGGCACTTATCGTTTCGATCCGGGATACCGTCGTTATCGTTATCCGGGTCGGGGCAGCCGTCGTTGTCCTGGAAACCGTCAATGTCCTCCGGATCGTTCGGGCACTTGTCAAATTTATCGGGGATGCCATCCCCGTCCCGGTCCCGGAGACCGGGATAAGCGTATTGAACCCCGGCCAGGATCCGGAACTGCGGACTGCCTATCCCGTGCGTTAATCCCCCGCCTCCGCCGAGCTTGACCGACCAGCCCCGGGTGATCGCGACGCGGACACCCAGGTCCCCCTCAATCGGATTGAGAACTTTGTCTCGGAAGGGCTGGGCAGCCCCGGTTGATCCGAAAATCTCGGCCTCGACCCCCAGCCGGTTATCGTAATAGGAAGAGCGCGACCCGATCCCCCAGAAAATCTGGTCGTCGAGTTTGACGTTCACCATCCGTTCCGGGCCCCGGACCAGGTAGCCGAGGTTGACAATGAAGCGGTAAGTGCCCGCCCTCGCCTCCGAGATCGCGCGCAAATCACCTTCGAAGGTCCCGCTGCCGAGATATCCCGACTGGTACCCGGACGGAAAATTAGCGGAGGCGGCCAGGGCCAGGCGGATCGGGACATCCTTCCGGTCAAAAAGCGTATCCCGCAGGCCCAGGCGGACATCCCCCACCCCGCCCACGGTCTTTCTGGCATCCGTGCCGGTCTGGAGGTAGTCGTAAACAATCCCGTAGGGGACCGAGAGCCCGGCATCCAGGGAAGGGGTCAGGCCGAAGCCCGCGGTCAGGTCGTTATAAAAAAGATTGTCCACCACCCCGAGGCTTCTTTTCCCATTCCACCCGTATTCGAGGGGACTGCGGGCGTAGGAAAATTCGTAATTCAAACGGTACATCAGGTGACCGATCGGCGTGGCGTCGAGCAGGACCCCGCCTCCGCTCGCGTCCAGGGCGGGCTTGGAGTTCTGGACGTTCAATCCCGCCGCCGGGGCCTCCCGGGCGACGAGAGAAAAGAAGCAGAGGGCAAAGAGCATAGAGCATAGCGTTGTAGCCGCAGCCTTCAGGCTGCGAAAATAAAAGTTACTCAAAACAATTCCCCAAATCCCCCTCCCTCCCCCTTTGCAAAAGGAGGAGAAACAATTGATGGGTCTCCCCTCTTTATGAAAAGAGGGGCCGGTCTCCGACCCCGCTTCCAGCCCGTAGGGCTTACAGGCCGGCTTCCTGCCCGTAGGGGCCTCCAGCCCGGAGGGAGGGTAGGGTCTACGACCCGGAGGGGGGGAGATTTGAATAGAATTATTCCGGATATTGATAACGGTCATTTCGAAGTTCGGATTAAATTGATCGAAGGGTTCGAATCCCGTTACGGTTTTTTCGGGCGCGGGCCCGGCGGAATCCCAGGACGGCGAGCGTCATCCCGAGGAAAATCAGATCCCCGTAATTCTCCGGTCCCCGGGAGGGTCCGATCGTCCCGCAGCGGCAGCCGGCGCCTTCGAGGCCGCGGCCGTCATCCTTCGCCCATAAAGGATCGGTGAAATCCGTGTTCACTTCGATCCCGTCGTTTACCCCGCCGCCGTCCGTGTCGGATTTATAGGGATCGGTGCCGTAGGTAAATCTTTCCTCGTGGTCCGAAAGGCCGTCGCCGTCCGAGTCCGGGTCGCGGTAATTCTCCAGGCCGTCGGCGTCCAGGTCTTGGATACCCTCTTCCTGGTCGGGAATCCCATCGCCGTCGGAATCGGTGTCCAGGGCGTCGATAATCCCGTCGCCGTCTGTGTCGGCGGGCGAGTTCGGGTCCCGCACTTCGACCCGGTCATTGATCCCGTCGCCGTCCGAGTCCGGGTTGTGGGGATCAGTCCCGATCGCGGTTTCGACCGCGTTGGTGAGCCCGTCGAAATCGGAATCGTCGTCAAGCGGATTGTTTGGATCGGTCTCGCCCTGGTCCACCCTCCCGTCCAGGTTCCGGTCTTCCTCCCCGTCCGTGGCGCCGCCTCCGTCGGTATCGGCGAGGAGCATGTTGGTGTGGGTGGCGGGATCGGCGTCGGGCACGAAATGCCCGGCCATCAGGTTGGTGTCCGCGGAGGGAATGGTGACTCCCCATTCCGTCCCGTCATAGATCCCATCGTTGTCGCTGTCGGGATCAAGGGCGTTGATCAAACCGTCCCCGTCGCTGTCCTCGTTCCACTTGGGTTCCTGCCCGTCGATGATCCCGTCGTCGTCCGAGTCGGCGTCATAGGGGTCGGTCCCGGCGGCGATTTCCTCGTCGTTCGTAAGACCGTCGCCGTCGATGTCCGGATCCGAGGCATCGCCAATCCCATCCCCGTCGTGATCCGCCTGGTTCGGGTTGGCTACCAGGGGGCTGTTATCGCTCGCGTCCGGAATCCCGTCGTTGTCGTCGTCCGGGTCGCAGATATCCCCCAGGCCGTCGCGGTCGTTGTCCGCCTGGCCGGGGTTGGCCGCGAGCGGGCAGTTGTCACTTGTATCGGGGACCCCGTCGTTATCGTCGTCCGGATCGCAGGCGTCTCCCTGGCCGTCATGATCATTATCCTTCTGATCCGCGTTGGCCACGGTGGGGCAGTTGTCGATCTCGCCGCAGACCCCGTCCCCGTCCGCATCGTTCTGGGCATCGCGCGGGCAGCCATCGCAGGCGTCCCCGAGAGCGTCCGCGTCGGAATTGGCCTGGCTCGGGTTGATCGTTGCCGGGCAGTTGTCGCAGAGGTCACCCGCCCCGTCCTGATCCGTGTCCTTCTGGTCGGTATTGGGGGTGTAGGCGCAATTATCCCGGTAATCGGGGATCCCGTCCTTATCAGTGTCGATGCTCCCGCTCTCGCAGGCGTCGCCCACCCCGTTATGGTCGGTATCTTTCTGGTCCGCATTGGCCACCGCCGGGCAGTTGTCGCAGGCATTTCCGACCCCGTCATTGTCGTAATCAGCCTGCCCCGCGTTGGGAATCAGCGGGCAGTTGTCCGCATTCCCGCAGACCCCGTCGCGGTCTGCATCATTACTGGGGTCGTTCGGGCAGGCATCGCAGGCATCCCCCATTCCGTCATGATCTGTGTCGGCCTGGTTGGAATTGGCCGCCGCCGGGCAATTGTCCGCGTTGCCGCAGATCCCGTCATGGTCGGCGTCGTTAAGCGGATCGCCGGGGCAGGCGTCGCAGGCATCCCCCACCCCGTCATGATCCGTGTCGGCCTGGTTGGCGTTGGCCGTCGTCGGGCAGTTGTCCGCGTCACCGCAGATCCCGTCTTGATCAATATCGTTCAGGGCATCGTGAGGGCAGGTATCGCAGGCGTCCCCCAACCCGTCCCCGTCGCTCTCGGCCTGGTTCGGGTTGGCCGCCGCCGGGCAGTTGTCGCAGACGTCGCCCCGCCCGTCGTGATCCGCGTCGGCCTGGCCGGGATTGGGGGTGAAGGGACAGTTGTCGGACTGGTCCGGGATCCCGTCGCCGTCGGTATCGATCACCGCCCCTTCGCAGGCGTCACCGGTCCCGTCGTTATCGCTGTCGAGCTGGTTCGCGTTGGCCACCGCCGGGCAGTTGTCGCAGGCGTCGCCGATCCCGTCGCCGTCATGATCGGCCTGGCTGGTATTGGGAACTGCGGGACAGTTGTCCGCGTTGCCGCAGATCCCGTCATGGTCGATATCGTTATTGGGATCGCTCGGGCAGGCGTCGCAGGCGTCTCCCCGCCCGTCGTGATCTGTGTCGGCCTGGCTGGGATTGGCTATCGCCGGGCAGTTGTCAATATTCCCGCAGATCCCGTCACCGTCGGCATCGTTCTGGGCATCACCCGGGCAGGCATCGCAGGCGTCACCCTTGCCGTCGTGGTCCGCGTCGGCCTGGGTGGAATTGGAAACAAAGGGGCAGTTGTCCGCGTTGCCGCAGATCCCGTCGGCGTCGATATCGTTGAGCGGATCGAGGGGACAGGCGTCGCAGGCGTCGCCCTTGCCGTCCAGATCGGTGTCGGTCTGGTTGGTATTCGCCGCGGCCGGGCAGTTGTCGCAGACATTCCCGACCTGATCGTTATCACCGTCCGCCTGGTCGGCATTGGCAACCAGGGTACAGTTGTCGCAGACGTCCCCGAAACCGTCGTGATCCCGGTCCAGTTGGTCGGCGTTGGCGGTCAACGGGCAGTTGTCGCAGAGGTCGCCCACCCCGTCCATGTCGGCGTCCGACTGGTTGGTATTGGCTACCGTCGGGCAATTGTCGCAGGCGTTGCCCACGAGGTCGCTGTCCGTATCCGTCTGGGTCGGGTTGGAGACCGCCGGGCAGTTGTCGCAGGTATCGCCGAAACCATCGGTATCCACATCCGCCTGGCTGGGATTGGAAACCAGCGGGCAGTTGTCGCAGGCGTCGCCGTAGATGTCGGTATCCGAATTGGTCTGGAGGGGATTGGAAACAAGGAGGCAGTTGTCGCAGGCATCGCCGTATGCATCGGTATCTGAATTGGTCTGAAGCGGGTTGGAAACGGACACGCAGTTGTCACAGGCGCTCCCCTTCCCATCACCGTCGGGATCCGCCTGGTCCTGGTTCGTTACTACCGGACAGTTGTCGCAGGCATCGCCGTAAGTATCGGCATCTGAATTGGTCTGACTCAGGTTGGAAACAGACGGGCAGTTGTCGCAGGCGTCGCCCACGAGGTCGCTGTCCGTATCCGTCCAGGGTGAATTGGAAACGTTCGGGCAATTGTCGCAAAGATCGCCCCGCCCGTCCCCATCCGTATCCGTCCAGGGTGAATTGGAAACGTTCGGGCAATTGTCGCAAAGATCGCCCCGCCCGTCCCCATCCGTATCCGTCCAGGGTGAATTGGAAAGGTTCGGGCAATTGTCGCAGGCATTGCCCCGCCCGTCCCCATCCGTATCCAACTGATCCGGATTGGGAACCGTCGGGCAGTTGTCGCAGGCGTCGCCCGCCCCGTCACCGTCCGTATCCGTCCAGGGTGAATTGGAAATATTAATGCAATTATCAAAACAATCCTTCCGCCCATCGCTGTCGGTATCGGCATTGGTGACATTAAATGATGCCAGGTTGGAGGAATCCCAGGACAATTCCCGGCTTTTAAACGAGGCGACGTTGCTCACCAGCCCGGAGGCCGTGGATTTGATCTGGACTTTGAAACTGATTGCCGCCGATCCCCCGGGAGGCAGGGTCAGCCCGTTGACGAATACAACCCCGGTATTGGAGGCCGAGTAGTAGCGATACTCACCCCCGTCCCCATCCTTGGCGTCGGTCAGGGCCGTCGCGCCTGAGACTATGGTACCGGTCAGGTACCGGGTGTATTCAGGAATCTGATCGTAAATCTCGGCCTGGGTGGCGGTCCGCTTTCCGGAATTGGATAAATACAGATTGGCGGTAACGGTTACCTGCTCCGGCATGCCCGGGCAGACCGCGGCCGGGGACATGCTTTTCGCAATGCCCAGGATCGGCTCAATCGCCCAGGTGGTCGCCGGGTTGCTGTAAAAACCATCGGGAACCTGATCGGAGCTGTATCGGGCCTGGTTGGAAATAACCGTCCCGTCGACAAGCTCACCAACCCGCACGGTGAAGGAAAATTGCTCCGACCCCTTAATATGGTCATACGGCCCCCAGGTTACCGTCCGGGAAGGCAGATCATAATTTCCGCCCGACACCCAATCGACCCCATCGGGAAGGACGTCTGTTACCGTGGCGTTGGTGACCGCGGTCGAATAAGTGGCGGTCAGGGTGTAAACGATGTTTTCCCCCTTGCTGGCCCGGGTTTTGTCGGAGGATTTGGTCAGGTAGACCCCGCCCTTGAAAATCGAAAGATCATCCGTCGGGATTAAAAGCAGGGATTGATACCAGCCCTCGGCGCGGCAGGTATCCTGGTAGTTGCCGATCGCGAGCCCGGCCGGGAAATTGGCCTGGAAACTGACCGTTAAATACTGATATTCATTCAAAGCCCAGTTTAAATCCCAGAAAAGCCTGGTCCCTCCCGAAATCACCGGGTCGTTGTAGCTCTTGGCTCCGCTGGGATAGGTGATCACGGTGCTTCCGGGAACATAATTCACCCCGGCGGGGATTACATCATAGACATCTACCCCCGTAACCGAGGCGGCATATGCGTCAACCTGGAGGGTAAACCTCACCGTCCCGCCCGCCGAGCCGATGGTGTAGGCATCCGCGGACTTGGTAATCGCAAGCGTGGGTTCCAGCCAATCCTGTGCCAGGGGGAAAACAGTGTATCCGAGATCCAGATAGGGATTACCGATGCCAGCCAGATAAGCATCCTCCCCGTAAGCGGCGGCAAAATTATTGGTGGCTTCGATATAAGCGCCGCTGATATCAAGATCGGAATCATAGACACGAAGGACATCCAGCACACTCGCGGTGCAGGGAAGAGCATACGTGCCGCATTTTATCAAAGTGGCGTTGTTATTGAGATATACATTGGCCCGGCGGCGGAAACTTCCATCCCCGTCCAGATCAATATAAAAATTCGTATTGTTGGCAACCGGGGAGGCCCAGATACAGGATCCATTATTGTCAGGACCGACGGGCAGGGAATCATCTCCGGAGCCCGGGGCCCAGGAAATAAAATATTCCGATTTTAAAAACTTGGTCGGGATGAGGGAAAAACCCCAATCGTAGGTGGTCGCATCGTAATCCATCGCCGTCACGATCCATAATTTGTCGGCCGAGGTTAAACGCGCCCCCGAGGTTTGGGGAATCAGGGCTCCAACCGCCGCCGGGTCCTCATATGCCACCACCCCTGTCGCCGCAATCGGAAAACTCACTGCCGGATGAAGCAGGGTCCCGTCATGATCACGATCATAAGCGGTAACAGTTATCCCGTAATTATTGGGATTCACTATATAAACCTGCGTGGGAGAGCTGTTATGGCTGTTTACCGGAATAATGTAATCATTTCCCCAGACTTTATCGGGGATTACGCTGAAAGCCCGGTCCTGACAACAATCGCCCGCGCTCCCGGCAAGCGTGTAAATCAGGATCTGGACCGTCTTGCTGCTCTGAACCTTGGTCCGGGAATAAACGGTAATGGCGTCAGCCGGGATTGAAGTCGAGTTGATGTAGCCCTGGCTGGAGAAGGTCTCCCCCTGGTTGAGGGTGAAGGAGACCGTCGAGGTCCCGTTGTTTACCTGGACCGTGTTATTGTTCTCAAAAGACTGGACCTCAAGCCAAACATAATGAAAAGGAGCATAAACCCCGTTGGCCCCGGTGTGATTGTTGCCGTCGAGTTTGGTATAAAGATCCACCCCGACAGGAATGGTAAAAAATGTTCCTGTGCCCAGGGCCGTCCGGGAAAAGATAGACCACGCCTCACCGATTATCGAAGTGTCGCTGGGCCAGTTAACATGGACCAGGCTCACCGGCCCGCCAATACTTACAATCCGGTCTCCACCATCAAAGCGGGTACTGGTTCCCCGGGTAGGGGCCGGTACCATTTCATTGGCGATAACAGTACCTTGAAGGTGGGTGCAGGCAGTGGCAATGCTGGCGGAACCGGAACCATCGCTTTTAAAGGAAATGACCTGACCCCGGTTACAAAGATAAGCCAAGGTGGAAGCCTGCGCGGGATGGAAGATATCGGTCTCGTAACCGTCTTCCCACTGGTCATATAAAATTTTTTGAGAATTCAGGGTGGCCGTCAGGGTTACAATCGACCTCATCGGAGGGTCAAAATTATAATTACCAGGATTGCCGCGAACTGTGGTCATCATATTGTAGATATGATCCTCCCGCCCCAGGACGTAATATTCCTGGATCCCGGCGGGAACCCCGGCGGTTAAAAAGCGGGCCAGATATAAAAATGAAGTTAAAAACAGGATGGAGGAAACCAGAAGCAATATAATTTTTCTATTCATAAACGGTTACTGCTTCCCTTCTCATATTATAACCGGTGCAAGGATCATTCCCTTCTTTACCCATAATCGTTGAAATCATTAACCATTTGATTTCCTTTGCTAATTTTCCACAAAATAATTATTTATCCGAGGAAAATAATGCCTGGATCCGCATTTGCTGACCCATTTGGGAAATTTTTCCGCATTTTTTTCTGTTACCTGCGACCGGTCATCGGCTACTTGCTACCTGTTTTTACTCCAAGTCGTATTGCTTCACCTTATAGAAAAGCGCCCGGCGGCTGATCCCCAGAAGATCAGCGGCCCGGGAGCGGTTCCAGCCCGCCTGTTTCAGCGCGATCTGGATCAGGCCTTTTTCGAGTTCCGTCTCCAGGTGGGGAATGGAGATGTCGCCGTTCTTCAGGATCTCCACCATCGCCTGGAGAAATCCGTTGCCATCGGAATTGATTTCGGGCGGCATCCCCTGGCCGGGAGGCACAGCTTCGGAGTTTTTCGCCGGGGGCTTGACCGGCCGCGCCGCCCGGACCGTCAGGTCCTGGATTTCTTTCACGTCGATCCGGTCGCCGTCCGCCATGATCATCGCCCGTTCCAGCACGTTCTCGAGTTCCCGGACGTTTCCCTTCCACTCATTCTCCTGGACCAGCTTGTAGGCCGCCGGGGTCAGGCTTTTGACCTTCTTCCCCAGTTTCCGGTTGAATTTTTCGATCAGAAAATCCACCAGGAACGGGACGTCTTCCTTCCGCTCGCGCAGGGGGGGAACATCGATCCGGACCACATTCAACCGGTAGAAAAGGTCCTCGCGGAACCGGCCGGCCCGGACCTCGGCCTCGAGATCCCTGGCGGTGGCCGCGATCACCCGGACCTCCACCTTGATCGGCTTGGTGTCCCCCACCCGGTAAACCTCCCCGTCCTGGAGAATCCGGAGGAGTTTTACCTGGAGATTCAGGGGAAGCTCACCGATTTCATCCAGGAAGATCGTCCCGCCGTCCGCGGCCTCGAAGAGCCCGACGTGGTCGCTGAAAGCCCCGGTAAAGGAGCCTTTCTGGTATCCGAACAGTTCGCTCTCGAGCAGGTTTTCGGGGATCGCCCCGCAGTTCACGGGGATAAAAGGCATTTTTTCCCGGGAGCTGTTGAAATGAATTATCCGGGCCAGGAGATCTTTTCCCGTTCCGCTTTCCCCGGTAATCAGAACCGTGGATTTGTAGTCGGCCACTTTCCTGATCACGTCCAGGATCTTGATCATTTCCCGGTTCTTGGCCACGAAATTCTTGAGGCTGCTTTCGCTCCGGACCACCTGGCTCAAAATCTGGTTTTCCTTCCGCAGGTTTTCTCGCTCCTCCGCCATCTTCAGCCGGAGCAGGATCTCCTCGGTCTGGAACGGCTTGTTTAAAAAATCGTAGGCGCCCATCCGCATCGCCTCGAGGGCGGTTTCCACCGTGCCGTAGGCGGACATCATGATGAAGGGAGTCTTGACCCCCTTGGCTTTGGCCCGTTTCAGAATCTCCAGGCCGTCCATTCCCGGCATCCGGATATCGCAGACGACCGCCTGGTAGTCGCCGCCCTCAAGCGCCTTGAGGGCCTTCTCCCCGTTTTCGGAGATGGAAACCTCGTAGCCCTCCTTCCGGAGCAGGACGGAAAGCATGTTCAATAATGATTCTTCGTCATCAATAATCAGGACTTTTTTCTTCTTAACCATTTTTCCTTCCGTTTTCTGGAATCTCCTTGGTTATATTTTTTAACTTTGTGTAATTATAGCAAACATTTCCCAAATGGGGAAATATTTTCACTATTACAACTTACTTTATTGGGAAAAATATGGAGATTTACAAACTATGTACCAGGAGGAATCTACTCCTGAAAATCTCCCCTCCCCCTCTTTTTACAAAGAGGGGCCATAAAAATATTTAAATATTTTCCCCCTTTATAAAAAGGGGGACAGAGGGGGATTGGCAATAAAAATAATATTTTTGTAGTTGCCCGATATATTAAAACCAGCCGATCCCGTCAGTGACGGGATAATCAAATCGGTGAACTACAATATTTTATTATTTAATAGGGAAGGCAATGAAATGGTGAAAACCGAACCCTCGCCCGGGATGCTCTCCACCCGGATATTTCCACCCATGGACCGGATCAGCTGGAGACTGACCGTCAACCCCAGCCCCGTGCCCTTGTCCTGGGCCTTGGTGGTGAAAAATGGATCGAAAATCTTGTTCAGGTCGCCCGGACCGATCCCGACCCCGTTATCGGAAACCGAAATCTCCGCCTTTCCGTCCGCCGCCCTGGTCTCGATCCTGATGCATCCGGGGATGCCTTTTTCGCCGATGGCGTCCACCGCGTTCAGAATCAGGTTCACCAGGACCTGTTCCAGGCGGTTGGGATCACCCTCCGCCCGGGGTTCGCCCGGGTCCGGGGAAACCTGGAAATCAATCTCGCGGGCCAATTTTCTCCCCCGCACCAGATCCACGGTGTGGGACAGCGCTTCGTTGACATTGATTTCTTTCAGCTCAATCGCGGCCGGCCGCGCGAATTCCAGCATGCCCCGGATGGTCCGGTCGATCCGCAGCCCCTCGTTGCGGAGGCGCGAAACCAGATCCCGTTCCTCCGGGCCCAGTTCCTGGCTTTTCAGGAGAATGTCAGCGTATCCCAGCAGCGCGCTCAGGGGATTGCCGAGCTCATGGGCCAGTCCCGCCGCCATCCGGCCCACCGAGGCCAGTTTTTCCGATTGCACCATCTGCTGCTGAGAAGCCAGCAGCCGCTCCTGGGCCTCCCTGATCCTGTCCACCATCCGGTTGAAGGAAACCGCCAGGGTGCCGATCTCATTCGTGCCGACGACCTTGACCCGGGCGGAGAGGTCGCCCTCCGCGACCCGCTCGGTAACCTGGGCCAGGTTCCGGATGGGCCGGACCGCCAGGCGATTGACCAAGAAAATACCCAGCCCCAGCATCAGCACGATATCCAGGAGCAGGTAGAAAAGAATGATCCGCTGCGAGCGAATGATTGAAGCCCGGAGCCCCTGGAGCGGGAAGCTCAAAAGCACTCCCCCCAGGACCTGGTCGCCGGAGATCACGGGGGCCGCCACCCGCAACGGTCCGGGAGGCGTCAGAAACATGCGGGCCAGGTAACCCGGCGCCGTTCCTCCGCGCAGGTCCAGCAAGGTGGTCCGGGAACTCAGCGCCGATAAAATCAGGGAGCGCTCGATTTCGCGGATGGGAGCCCGGTCGTTTATCCCGACGATCGCGGCCGGTTCCAGGTTCATATCCACCAGGATCACCCGCTCCGCCCCGTTCCCCCGCTCCAACCCCCGGGTGGCCTCTCCCGGGGCCGGGGCCAGGAAGAGCCCGGCGATGCGCTCGAGTTCCGGCTTCGCCCCGTCCTTCCAGATGGGAGCCGCCAGCCGGGAAAGGGTCAGGGCCTGGGCCTTCCCGGCTTGGTAGCGTTCGAGGATGATGGACTGCTCCACGATTTTGAAAACCACGAGTCCGATCAGTGAAACCGCCACCACCATCAGGAAGGTGATGTTGATAATGACTTCGGTGGCCAGCTTGAGTTTCAGGGGTTTCATTATCTTAAGTTTGCTGGGAAGCCAGCACGCCGGGAGGCTGATGACTGATAGTTAATTGACGATTGACGAATGTCCCTCGAAATAACTCGGGATAAAACGATTGACGAATGAAAGTCCAAAACAGCTTTTGATTTTAAAATTTTTTCAGTCATTTGAATTTAGGATTTGTAATTTCAATTTTACACCGGCCGTAAAATTGAGAGGTACCAGTCGACCAGCCGGGCCCCGCCGAGAAGGAATCCGGCCGCCCCCAGGGAGAGAAAAGGTCCGAAGGGAATCTGGTCCCGCCGGGTCCAGCCTTTGACCAGAATGAGGGCGAGTCCCAGGATCGAGCCCGCCAGGGCGCCGGACACCAGGGAGAAAGCCGCCCCTTTCCAGCCCAGGAAAGCCCCGATCATGGCCAGGAGCTTGAGATCTCCGGCCCCCATCCCCTCCCTCCGGGTGAAAAGGTAGTAAACCGCGATCACCAGGTAGATGATCCCGCCTCCGAGCAGAATCCCCAGGAGGGAATCCACCCAGGTGATCCGGGGCAGGAAAAAAGAAGCCAGGAAACCCAGGGGAATGCCCGGAATGCTGATCACGTTGGGAACAATGCGGTGCTGCAGGTCGATGAAGGAGATCACGATCAGGGCCGCGGTGAAAATGAAATAGACCAGGTATTCAACCGGTCCGGACGAAATCAGGAAAATACCGATGGAGAAAAACGCCGTGAGCAGTTCGACCAGGGGGTAACGGGGGGAGATCTTCTCCCGGCAGACCCGGCACCGTCCCCCCAGGAGGAGAAAGCTCAGAACCGGGATATTGTCCCGCCAGGTAATCCGGCGGGAACAGCGGGGGCAATGCGAGGGAGGGAAAAGAACGGATTCCGAACGGGGGATCCGGTGGATGCAGACGTTCAGGAAGCTCCCGACAATCAGCCCGAAGAGAAATACGATTACCGGTCCCAAGGCCCCACGTGCCTATGGAGAGACGTTCACGCCGGATTCGGAAACCTCTGCCGCCACGGAAAAATTATCGTCCCAGAAAACCAGGGTTTTGACCCTCTGGTTTTTATGAAAATCCAGGAAAAGCTGCTGGACCTTTGCTTCCCTTTCTGCCCGGGGCATCGCCTTCCAGCTCTCGGTGACAAATCCCTGAATTTTCCCCTCGCCCAGGCTCGCGCTTTTCAGTTCGATCCCGTAAATGTTCTTGATGTCGCCGATATTCACGTGGGCTTCCTGTTTATTCATGGTGGCATACACCGAGTAAGCCACCGCGATCCCCAGGGATACCCCCAGGATCACGTAGACGATTCGGGGATTCATATGCTTCACGGGGATGCCGAAAATCCTGGGAATTTTCTTCACCTCCAGGTCCGGTTTTTTTATGGCCCGCTGCTTGGCCGGGGCGGGAAGATCCGCGGGGGGAAGATCTGCAGGGGGAACCTCGCCGGCGCCAGCCTGCTTGGCCGCTTCTTTCTCCTGAGCCAGGATTTTCTGGAGTTCCTGGAGCTTGCCCACGTATTCCTGGTTTTCCGGGTCCTCCTTGATCGCGGCCAGAATATAGAACTCCGCCAGCGGATAATTCATTTTTTTCAGATCGCTTAAAGCTTTTTCGAAAAAAACCTGGGCCCGGGACTTACTGTCTTCCGGGACGTTCTGATTGCCATTCATGAAATCACCATTTATTTAATCGGATTTGTTGTGAATATATTTGGGTAATTTATCATCAAAGCGGGAAAAATCAACCCTTCGACTTCCCCGGCCCCGGGTCCAGCCCAGGCCCCCACAATGATAAAACGCCGACAATTTCCGCCCGTGCCGATTCGCGCTCGACCGCATTTATCTTGACAAGACTTGATGATACCTATAACTTTTAAATATAAGTGTAAAGCAGCATTTATTAACTGATGGAGGGGGCCAATGATCACCAGGACCAAAAATGAGTCCGGATTCACCCTGATCGAATTGATGATCGTAGTCGCGATCATCGGGATCCTGGCCGCCATCGCCATTCCCAACTACAATACTTTCACCAAAAAAGCCAAAACCACGGAAGCCAAAACCATGCTGGGCGTCATCTGCACCCTGGAGGAGGTCTTTCATACCGAGCACGATATTTATACCGATAATATCGACTCCATCGGTTTCATGTCCACCGGAAAGACTTATTTCGCCAACCGGGTGGTCCTGGGCGCGCAACAGTTTACCTTTACCGCCCGGGTCAGCGGGAACCTGGATATCGACCCCGACCTGGATATCTGGACCATCAACGAAAACCGTCTGCTCACCCACGTCCAAGTCGATTAAGGGATAGCGATCCCGCGTACATTTCTTCCTGTTTCCTGACCATCAAATCGATCTCGAATTCCCCCAGACGCGATGAGACTATTTTTTCTCTCCTCCGTGCGTCTTCCAGCCACCAGTTCACCCGGTCCGCCAGCCCCCGGATATCGCCGGGCGGCCGGAGAAACCCGTTTATTCCCTCCTCGATGATTTCCTCCGCGCCGTCCACCCTGGTCGCCACCACCGGCGTCCCCGCCGCCAGGGCTTCCGGGAAAACCCGGGGCAGGCCCTCCCAGAGGGAGGTCAGCACCAGGACATCAACGGTTTTCATGATTTCCGGCATGTCCCGGCGCCAGCCGAGTATTTTGAAACAATCCCCCAGGTCCAGCTCAGACACAAGCTTCTCCAATTGAGGCCGAAGCGCCCCGTCCCCCACCAGGATGAACCCGCAATCCGGGAACCTGTCCCGGACCAGCCGGGCCACCCGGGCGAAATCCAGGGGGGCTTTCTGGGGCTTGAGACAGGCCACCATCCCCACCAGGGGGGATTCCGGGGAAAATCCCAGCTCTTTCCTTTTCGCTCCCCGGTCCACCCGGGCTTCGCGGAAACCCGCGAGCGGCACCCCGCTCCGGATGATTATTCCTTTATCGCCCCTTAAGATCCCCAGGCGCCGGGCTTTTTCCAGATTGTTCCGGCTGACGAAAATCATCCGGGTGGTGACCCGGGCGGTCAGCCATTCGATCAGGATATAAAGATTCCGGACGAAAAAATTCTGGTAATCGTTGAAGCCGAACCCGTGGAAGGTGTGAATCCGCTCCGGGATGCGGGCCAGCCATCCCGCCCAGCGGCCCAGGATCCCGGCCTTGGACCCGTGGGTATGAATCAGGATCGCGGGATTTTCCCGGCGCAGCTTCCGGAGAATTGCGGCGATTTTGACCAGGGCGATCGGCTCGCTCCCGGGCGAGATTTCCCGCCGGAGTTCCGGGACGACGACCAGGTTCAGGTTTTTGATCCGGCGGGCTTCGGGCAGGAGAATTCCCTGGTCGCCGGTGATCAGCCAGGGTTCAAACCGGTCCGGGTCGAGATGGCCCACCGTGTAGAGGGTGTTCTCCTGGGCCCCGCCGAGTTCCAATTTGGCAATGATGTGAACCGCCCGGATTTTCATCTTAAGCCCGGCCGCCGATCCTGCCGGCCGCTTCCCGGCCGGCCTGGATCGCCCCTTCCATGGTCAGGTAATCCCAGCCCCCGTATCTCCCGATGGAATAAATTCCCCGCTTTTCCAAGGCGGCCAGGATTTCCCGGAGATGCGATTGGCGGTACCGGTTGAACACCACGTATCCGTATTCGATCCGCTGGTGATGCTTCAGCACCACCTGGCCCCGGGACTTGAGCAGGCCGCACCGGAGGAGCGCCTCGATGGAAGCCTCGGAGAATTTTTCCCGGTCGAAGGCCTCTCCCTCCCGGAGGGTCGCTTCCAGCCAGAGGCAGCCGCACCCCCGCGGCGCCATCCCGGGCGAAAAATTGGAGGAAATATTTATCCGGTAGAAAGGGAAATCGCTCTCCGGAAAATAAATCCAGTGGTAGGGAGGCAATTCCCCCTTGATTCCCAGGTTCAGAATCGCGACCGCCAGGCAGTCGAGCTTTCCCCCGGCGGCGGGAAAATACTCCCCCGCCGGCCGGACTTTTTTCAGCAGCTCCGGAAGGGGAATGGTGGAAACCAGGCGGTCGTAATCCCGCTCCTCGCCGTTGTCCAACCTGATTTTCTTTTTCCCCGGGTCAACCTCCAGGAGCTTCCGCCCGTAATTAATCGCCGGGATCTTCTCCGCCAACCGCACGGCCAGGTGATCGATTCCCCCGCCCCGGGGATAATAAAAAACGGGGTTGTAACCCAGCCCTTCCCGGCGGAAACCCAGGGCCCCCCTGACCACATCCGGAAGCCCCGGCTGGGGAATGGACCATTCCGCCCATTCCCGGGTCAGCTCCGCGAGGGGAACCCTCCAGAATTTCTGGTTGAACGGAATCAGAAAATGCCTGGCGATCCCCGGCCCGAATTTCTTGTATATCCATTGTTCAAAATTTTCTTCTTCCTTCTTTGCGCTTTGCTCTCTGCCCTTTGCCCTTTGCGCTTTTATAAATCCCCACAGGCATTCCCAGACCACCGGCAATGGCAGGCCGTGAAGATTCACCTGGAAAGGAAAAGGCGTAAAGGTGCTTTTGGAGTAGATCCAGGCCGAGCGCTTGTGCTCGATCAGGTCGGGTCCGAGGAGATCGAAAACCAGTTCCCGGACACGCCGGTCCCGAAAGTGAAGGAGATGACCGCCGTAATCAAAGGTGAAACCCTCCGTCCGCTGGGAGCGGCAGAGGCCGCCCGGCTCGTTTTCCCGCTCGAAAACCTCGCAGCGGGGGCCGAGTTCCCGGGCGGCGCTGAGCCCCGCGAGTCCCGCGCCGATGATGATGACTCGTTCAGGCATTATTTAATATCGTCTAGATTGTGTTGCATTCTGGGAATATATTGTTTTTTCTGCAGCCGCATTACGGCGGGGCAGCAGCTATAATTTCCGTTAACGTTGTTTTCTTTTTTGGGGAAAGGTTTCGCTCCCCTCACCAAATCCAGGTCATAGGTGGTGGGTCATGGGTCATGGGTTTCAAAAACCTAACATCTACGACCTACTACCTAAAACCCAAAGAAAGAACCTTTCCCCCGGTGTTTCGGTAAAACCCAGAATGATAATCATGAAAATCCCCCCTCGCCCCCCTTTGACAAAGGGGGGATGGGGGGATTGGCTGTTATTCAATATTTTTCTTTTTCCGGTCCATTCCCGGAATCAGGAAAAAAACCACCAGGAAAAAAATCCCGACCGAACCGATGATCAGCAGGGCCGCCTGGAAATTCGCCCGCATCAGGAAGAGGCCCAGGATACCCAGGATAATGCCGACCAGGTAAGTCCCCAGGATAATCTTGCGAATCGAAAAACCCGCCCTCTGCAGAACCAGGGCGTAATGGTCCGGGCTCCCCAGAAAGGGGGAAAAGCCTTTCCGCCACCTCACCCACATTACCAGGGCGGTATCAAAAATCGGGATGCCCAGTATAACCAGCGGGGCCAGGGCCCCCAGGACGCTTCCGCTGGTATAGCTTCCCTCCAGGCCCAGGGAACCCAGCATCAGCCCCAGGAGCATGCTGCCGGTGTCTCCCAGGTAAACCCGGGCCGGCGGGAAATTATAGGGCAGAAATCCCGCCAGGCTCCCGGCCAGGGCCAGGGTCATGATCGCCACGGGAAGCCGGTCGTTCAGGAGCGCCACGGCAAACAGGGTCAGGGACGCGATCAGGGCCGTCCCCGGGGAAAGACCGTCCATGATATCGATGATGTTGACCGCGTTGATGATCGCGATCATCCAGAAAAAGGTCAGGGGAATGGCCAGGTAAAGCGGGATGATGGTCAGTTTGATGTAAATCCCCGACTTGATCAGAACCGCCGTGGCCACCACCTGGCCCAGGAACTTCTGCCAGGGCGTGAGCGCCCCGAAATCATCCAGCAAGCCCAGGATCACGATCACCGTCCCGGCCAGGAGGATGCCCGTGACCTCCGGGCTGAATTCGTAAGTAATGGCCAGGGTCAGGAGGAAAGCGAAAAACACCGCGAGTCCTCCCAGGTAGGGCACCGGCTCTTTCTGGAATTTCAGGCGTCCATCCGGGCGGTCCACCAGCCCGAAGTCGGAAGCCAGGGTCATGAACCGCGGGGTCAGGTAATAGCTGAAAGCAAACCCCAGCAGAAAAGTCAGGACAAAAAAGGCGATCAGGATATCTTTCAGAATCATGTTTAAACCCTGTTCAGGTTGCCGGGTTCACGGTTCAAGGCTAAAAGTGAAAACATGGTAAATCCCGATTTCAAATCTCCCGAATCTCTTAACCTTGAACTTTGAACTTTGAACTTTGAACCTGTGTATTTACTACAGATTGATAAATTTCGTACAGCTTCGGAGCCCAGGCGGACAGCGAAAAGGATTTTTCCACCGTTTCCCGGCCCCGGCTTCCGAAACCTTTCCTGATGTCTTCATTCTGGCAAAGAATCGCCAATTTCTCCACCCACTCGGCCCGGTTCCGGGCCCAAAAACCGTTCTGACCGTCCCGCACGATCTCCGCATTCACCCCGACCGGGGAGGCCACCACCGGCACCCCCGCCGCCATATACTGGAGCAGTTTCAGGCCGCACTTGCCCCGGGACCATTCGTCATCCCGGAGCGGCATGATCCCGATGTCAAAGCCCTGCACCTCGTCGTCTTCCCCCGCCAGGCTCCATCTCCGGCAGTCCACGCTGACGCCCCGCATTTTCACTCCCCGGGAGGATACCACTTTGAGCGCGATCCGGAATTTTTGAGAGAGTTCCGCCAGGGCTTCCTCCAGGTCCTGGAGGTAATGCAGGTTGTAGGCCAGGCCGATCCACCCGATCGTAACCACCCCCCGCGGATCCCGGATCTTCCAGTCGGTCCGGGCCCGGATCCTTTCGGTGTCCACCACCGTGGGGACCAGGAAAACCTTCCGGTTGTGCCGGGCCGCGAATTCGGAGAGATATTTATTACCCACGATCACCAGCCCGGCCGCTTCCAGGACCTTTTCCAGTTTCCGGCCCTGGCCCGGGGTCAGGAACACGGCGTCGTCCAGATCGATCCCGACCGCTTTTCCCGCCGGGGTGAAGAACTTTTCCAAGCCCCAGGGAAGATAGGGGAAAAGCTGGTCCTTGATAATGACCAGGTCGGCCGCGGGGGCCCGGAGCAAACGGAAAGCCCGCACCGCGAAGCGATACGGGCAATAGAAAATCTGAAAAAGAATTTTTAACGGGCGGGGCAGGCCCAGGATCCGGAAATAGAATTCCCGGAACAGGGGCTGGACCTCCACTTTTATCCCCCGCGCGGTCAGGGAGGGAAGAAACTGGTAAATCCGGTACCGGCTCGCCGGTTCAATCCGGGTGTTCCTGGAAAAATAAATAATTTTCACGATCTGGCAAACCCGCGCTTTTCGATATGTCCGGAAAAGTTACGTTTTTTCATTACCTTCTTCATCCTCCGGTGATCCCGATCTTTATTTCCGGGGAATGGGACGGAACGGTTCGCTTCCGATCATTTTCCCGATCTGGCCGCCCGTTACTTCCGCCTTCTGCATCAGATCCCTGCGCTGCTTTAACAGTTCCGGCGCCATCCTGAGCAATTCCCGATAAGCCGTCAGAGGAGTCTGCCAACCGCCTTTCCACCCGGCGCGCAGGGAAAAATAACAGACGGCGGAAAAGATCAGGGGGAAATTTTTCAGCAAAACCCGGAAAGGGGAATTTTTCAGCATCACCGCCAGGCGGTTTCGCAGGATCAATTTCAATATCAGCGGGTTGTCTCCCGCCAGCGTCCCCTTCCCCCGGTGATAAACCCGGGCGCGGGGAAGGTAGGTGCCCCGGAATCCCCGCCACCTCGCCCGGAAGGCCAGGTCCACATCCTCGCAAAAAGCAAAAAGGGATTCGTCAAACAGGCCGACTTCCCGGAATAATTCCTTCCGGTAAAATGCCCCGCAGCCGCAGGGGCTGAAGACCTCGATTTCTTCTTCGTACCGGCCCGACTCGGGTTCTCCATGGCCCCGCTGGCCCCCGAAACCGGACCGGGAGTAATAATCCCCGGCGGAATCGATCCGGGCCGGGGGCGAGTCGGAAACAACCTTGCTCGCGAAAAAACTCGAGCCGGGGTGCCTTCCGGCGCCCTCGAGAAGTTCTTTCAGCCAATCTTTTTCCACCCGGGTATCATTATTCAGCAACGCGATGTAATCGCCCCGCGCCGCCAGGATCCCGGCGTTAACCGCGGCGCAAAAACCCCGGTTTTCCTCAAACCGGATAACCCGGACTTCGGGAAATTCTTTTTCCAAATATTCGACGGAACCATCCCGGGAACCGTTATCGGCCACGATCACCTCGTGGAGCCGGCCGGCCTGGGATCTCAGGGAACCGAGGCAATCCGGCAGATACGCCCTCCCGTTCCAGTTCGGGATGATAACCGTGATCACGGTTTTCAAGAACTTCTCATTTTCTGGTAGATTCTCCGGGCTTTTCGATAAGCATCGCGGCCGAATAATGACAATAAAGCAATTAATAATAATTTGGCATTCAGAGGGTATGCTTTGACCGCCTTGACCAGATGATTTCTTCCCCGGGCAAAGTCCCCTTTCGCGCACAGCTGGGTACCCAGGCCGGAATAATATTCTGAAAGCAATTTCCCCCGTCCATTCATCCCCGGGAATAATTCCGAGGCTTGGGCGAAATAATCCTTCCCCTCTTCGATCTCCTCATTCATGCTCAAAACCGCGCTGATACCCAGATAATGCTTCGCCAGCACTCTTTTATCCTTTTTAATATCCTCATAATATTTTTCTAAAATCAATTTCCTCGCGGCAATCAGCGTTTTCAGGTTGGCAAAAACAGTTTTTTCCGTATCGAAGTAATTTATCAGCGGTTCCGGGATATGATAAAAATAAAAATATTTCGACAACCTGATGAACATTTCCAAATCCACATACCTTCGCAGCCTTTCGTCGTACCCTCCCGCCCGGTCAAACACCTCTTTTCGGATCAACGCGGTTCCATCCCCGATATCGATAATCCCGTAATCCAAGGCCCGCTCGTAAATTATTTTATGGCCAGGCATTATTTTCGGCGAATGAAAATATCTTTTTTCATTCCCGGTAATTCTCCACATATCCGTATATACAACTCCGACCTCGGCAGCCGCGCTCCCAAAAACTCCCATCTGCTTTTTGAGCTTCTCCGGGAGCCATTCATCGTCGCTGCCCTGAAAAGCGATATATTTTCCCCTCGCGGCATTAACCCCGGAGTTTCTGGCGGCCGCTGACCCCAGATTCAGAGCATGCCGGACGCATCTGATTCTTTCATCCTTATAATTCTTCACGATCTCGGCGGTGTTATCAGTCGAGGCGTCATCGACAACAATAATTTCGAAATCCTGAAATGTCTGGCTCAACACACTCCTGACCGCCCTGCTGATGGTTCCGCCGCTGTTAAAAGCAGGAATGATAACGGTCACTTCAGGGGGATTACCTGCCACCTACTTCCGCCTTTCGATGCTCATTTGAGACAGAAAATACCCGGGAGGCCGTCTGATTACATTGGTCAGATGCTAAGCCTGAAAAAACTAAATATATAATCATCATTTCCCGATCCGCGGATTCCTTCCGGAGAGGGACATATAAACATTCTTAAAATCCGCCGCTATTTTACGGGGGTTGTATTCCGCCTGGGCAAATTTCATTCCTTCGATATTCGGTTTATCGTTTTGAAATATATTTTTGAGAATTCCCTTTATCCCTTCCACATCGCCGGCGCGATGACAATGAGGAAAAGGGTTTGACCAGACCACGTGTTTCCCCCGGGCCAGGGCTTCAATTACCGAAAGGGAAAGGCCATCGTGATCAACAATCCGGAGATAAACCTTGACCTGCTCCCAGAGTTTCTCCATATCTTTGACGAAACCCAGATATTTAATATTTTTCAACGCTGATCCGCCGTCACCGCGATGACAGGTGATCAGAAAGGTGACGTTCGGCATTTGTTCCGCCAATTGAAAAACTAAGTCCTGATGGAAAAATTCTTTTCTGGATTCCGGCAGATAAACGAATATCGCATCTCCCGGGGGCCAGTGGATCTCGACCGGTTGAGGGGGAAAATCGGCTATCAACGAAACAACCCCGGCATTTATTCCCTGGGTTTTTAATTCCCCCGCCAGGGGTTCCGAAACCGCCAGATGCAGATCCACCATTCTGATTGCGAGTTTCCACCATATCCCTCTGCGCGGAAATTGAGGAAGCCCTAACACATCGGTACCGATCCAATGAACGATCACTTTCTTCCCGGCCAGTTTGGGAAGGATATACGCCAGGGGATGATGAAGTCCCCAGATATAGTGGATGATTTTGTTCTCGGATCGCGCCAGCTTCAGCCACCAGTTCAGGCAGGAAACCATGTTTTTCGAAGGCAGGGAAAAGGGCGCAGACTTAACCCCCAAATCCGCCAAGGGCTGGATCAGCCGGTCCGCAAACAACTGTTGGGAGGGATCGGTATACAGAAAAATCGACAACTCATTTCTGCGGCTTTTCATTTAATATTGACCGGTAGAAAACATATATTTTATTTTATCGACGATATTTGACCAGGCGGTAAAATTCAATCAGATTCCGATATCCCCTGGAACCCGCGAGAGATAAAAACCAGGCGATGAATGGCTTGAATCTTAAGGGCCGGATCTTCAGCGATTGGACAAAATATTTTCTTCCCTTTCCGGTTTCACCGCGCAAGCACAACTGATTTCCGGCGGAATAGTTCGCCTCGCTGAGTACCTCCTGATATTTTGGGAGATCATCAGCCTGGGTCAGATATTTCGAATATTTGTTAAGGATATCCACATATTCTTCCGCCGCCTTGCCGGCGCATCTGGTCGTTTTGGTTTCCTGGTGTTTTCTCACCTTGGCGAGCCATTCATTCCGGAGATATTTGACTTTATGTTCGAAACCAATCCTCAGCCAAAATTCAGAGTCCATGGCAAAATCAAACGCCTCATCCAATTCACCGACTTTTTTTACGATTTCGCTCCTGAGAAAAACCGCCGGTTGTGGGATGTAATTGCGCTTGTGTCCGAGCAGCAATTCCCTCGGATCAAAATCCCTGCTGTTGCCTCGCAAAAGAATTTTCCCGTTTTCATCAATATATAAGGCATCGCCATAAGCCAGAACCGCCTCCGGATTATCAGACAAATATCGCGCGGCTTTCTTCAAGGCATCAGGCAGGTAAACATCGTCGGAATTCAACCAGGCCAGAATATCGACCTCCAGCTTTTCCCAGCCTTCATTAATGGCGTGGGTTTGGCCTTGATCCGGACCGCTTTTCCAGGATTTCAGCCAGGGCTCGTACTTTTTGATTATTTCCACGCTTTGGTCGGAACTGCCTCCGTCCATGATCACGTAATCCAGGCACGGGTACCCCTGGAGCAATACCGAACGAATTGTCTCTTCGATGAACCTGCCCTGGTTATAGCTGGGGGTGACAATCCCGATCCGGGGCCAGGATTTTCCGCCCGGCATGGTCCCGGGCAATTGTTCGCATTCCTCGTCCCAGGGCCATCCGGTTTCTCCCGAGGAAAGCGGAGGAAGATCTGACAATTTCGGGCAACGCATATTTTGTTTCGTCGATTTTCCTAACGATAACGGGAAAGATCACCGGATGATTTTTCTGCCAAGGGCAGCCGTCTTTTCGGTTTCAGGAAAATGTTTTTCCGGATCGAAGTAATCTTGCCGGATATTTTCACATCCGGGCCGTCAATTTATTTCAATGCCAACAGCCTCTGATCCGATCGAATTCATCCAGGATTTTGAATATGCCTTTAATATAATCATGCCCGGAAAAAATCGCGGCTCTGGCGCGTCCTTTCAGGATCAGTTCATCCCGCAATTTGGCATTGTCATGCAACATTTTGATTGCATCCGCCAATTGCTCCGGGCTGTTCGGATCAAAAAGCATCGCCGCCCCGCCATATTGTTCTTCCGCGCCCGACACCCGCGAAGCAATCACAGGACATCCGAGCGCGAAAGCTTCCAGGGGAGGGATATTATCCGGGCCGAAATACGTGGCGTAAGTCAGGGCAAACGCGCCTTTATACAGGGCAACCAGGTCTTCGGAGGGGACGAATCCCAGGTAATGAACCTGGCCGGATAAATTCAGCTTTTCGGTAAGGGCTTGGATATGCTTTAGATTTCCCTGGTCGGATCCGACCAGAACCAGATCAAAAGACAGGCCATGATTCTTGCTTAGGCAGGCCAGGGCTTTAAGCAACCCGGCATGATTTTTATGCGGCCATAACTGGGCAGGGTAAAAAAGAAACCCGGGCTTCAGGCCATAGCGAAGCAACACGGTCTTCGGGTCATTATTCTGACCGGCAAAATTAAATTTAGGTGTGGGTAATGGCAGGACTTTTATTCTTCCGGAGTAAACATTGTAAAATCGCTCCACTTCTTCTTTGCCGGCTTCGGTTCCGACAATCACATAGGAAGCTTTTACAAGGCTTTTCGCAAAATATTTTTCCCGGTAATTCCAAATTTCTTTGGCGCTTACCTCCGGAAAAAAAGGATGGATACGATGCGCCAGATCCCATACCGTGATTATATAGGGGATATCTTCCACATACTGGTTGGGCCGCAGAAACCAGACCATGTCAACGCCATGGCGCTTCATTCGTTTCTCCAGGAAGTTGTTCCGGGCTGATCCCGGATCCGGATCGCTCAGGGGATGGCGCAACTTATGCAATATCACCCGGATTAATTGGGGCAATTCCACGATTATTTTATTCGAAAGTCCTGATTGGAAATACGGAAAATATGCGACTTCAATATTTTGATTGTTTATCTTCTGTTCCTGAATTTTCTTGCTGTCGGTTAATATCACGAAAGAATGATTGCTGCTCCCGGAAAAATCCAAAAGCGAATTTAATATCTCGTTCATGAACGTAAAGCCGCCATAATTATCGACCTCAGCAGACGTGTAGATTATCCCGATTTTCATTCTTCTTTTCCGGTTATATTTTCAATAATTTTGAAGAAATACCGAAAATATAATTGCCAGCCAGCGGTTGATTTTTATGAATTTTTTTAATTGGTTGTCTGTTAATAGCCGCCATGAATAAATGAATCTGGCTTTATAAAAAGATGCCTTTATATCATACATGATTCTATTGCTGGAATATATTACGGCGCTCATTTTCATCGCATAATATCTCGAGACGACAAGCATCAAGATTAAAATCAATTTAATATAATTAAGAGGTTTTGTGCTGTAATGATATCTGCTGTATTCCGATTCTATCCCGGCTTTAAATGACCGCTCTTTGAAATAATCTACGGTCACCCTCTGTTTGTTAATAAAATGCCAGACCACGGCTTTCGGATTATAAACAACTTTTTTGCCGAGAGCATGAACTTTTTTCAGCAGTCCCGCCTCTCCATCACCTCGGAATAACCATTGTTTTCTATCCCCAAACCCGTCGGGGTTAAAGCCCCCTGCTTCAAAAAGCAGATCTCTTTTTATTGAAAAGTTGCATCCGTATATCCATTTGACTTCTTTAGGGCCTTCATCATCATCCAGTATGCTCAAATACCATTTGGGAAAATATTTTATCCATTCGGGCGGTTCGGTTTCCCATTTGGGAAGTATTTTTCCCCCTACGCAACCGACATCAGGATCGGAATATATTCGCGCGATTTCATTCAAAAGATTCTTGTCCGCGATCGCGTCATCATCCAGGTAAAGAAGGATTTGCCCTTTGGCGGCCCTGGCCCCGGCATGCCGGGCATGGTGAAGGCCGTTTTGAGGTTCATATAAATAGGACAAAACAGGCAAATGCCCGGACCGGCAGAGGGCTTCAATCCCGGGGGTCGGTGACGGCGCGTTATCCACCACCAGCACTTCATATTCCGTTTTCGGAAAGTCCTGCGCGGTGACGCTGGACAACGCCCCCGCCAGCAGTTCCATCCGGTTGTATGTCGGTATGATAATCGAGACTTTCATGATTTCCGGCAGATGAAAACATTGAGCATGGCCAATTGCGGAACCGCAAACGGTTCCAGCAAATCATGAAGCCACCGGAAACGAGCCGGTTTTCGGCAGATAATACCGCGATATACGAAGGGAACTGTCAAAGTGATCCCGACTGTTTTTTCGATCTGGAAACCGGCATCAACCAAAAGTTTCCGGTTCTCACCATAGGGCCGTTCGCCGATATGGTTGGTTTCGGTGTCGGACCGATCTAAGGTCCCGAAACAGGCAATCCGGAACCGGGAATTCCAATGCGCCAGGTTCGGTATAGATACGATCAGTCTCCCCCCCGGCCGCAGGACACGGATTATTTCCGCCAGTGCCTTGGGCTGATCCGCATAGCCGAGATGCTCAAAAACATCCAAAAAAAGAACAGCGTCAAATGAGCCATTCTGGTATGGCATTTCCAGAACTGACCCTCGCCGGACGATTTCGCTTTCGTAGTTCAAATCCAGGCCTTCGATCTGGAAGCCTTGATTATGATATTCCTCAACCAGAACCCCCTCACCGCAGCCGGCATCCAGGATCTTCGCTTTTTGGCCTATTTTAATAATTTGATTATGAACCAGGGTCATTTTTCGAATGTAAGTTGGCGTATAAGACCAGTTGGGATCGAGATTGCGATGGTAATCACCTCTTTTCGAATATTCCCAACCTCTGAAGGTTGTCATATTTTCTTTTTTCATTAGGCTTTTTCTCGACTTACTTAGTTTATAAAGTCGTCCAATAGGTATTCTGCATCACCTGACCGTTATCGGTTTGTTTTTGCTTAACAATTTCATCAACAACCTTTCTCACACCATCCGCCCACCCGTAATCATGCATGATCAGGATGCCGCCCTTCTTCAAATGAGGCAACCAGGCTTCCATATCCGCCTTGCACATTTCATAGTTATGATCGCCATCAACAAACAATAAATCTATTTTGCTTTTAAACATTTTCGCGATTTCTATCGACTTGCCTCGATGAGTCATGATTTTATCGGAAAATGGCAGGGTATTCTGACAAAACTCTCCCCACGTATCCCGTTGGCCTTCGGTCATTCCCTCGTTGTTCCAGGTATCTACACAGTGTAGGACCCCTTCCCGTTCGTGGGCAGCCGCCGCGAGAAAACAGGAGCTGGCTCCGAGATAGCTTCCGATTTCCACAAAGACCGCGCCTTGGGGCCGCTTTTTTCCAAGATGATATAAGAGCAAACGTTCTTCAACTGTTAAGTGAGTGAATACTTTCCACGAATCACCGAATCCTTTTAATTTAAAATCAATTTTTTCCTTAAACCAGCGCAGCCTGAACAACATATTTTCCAGCATTTATTTATTATTAATTTAAAGGATGTTCAATTGAAAGCTACTTTTTTCAAAAGATTCCTTGTTTCTAAAATAAAAGGCCGGTCCAGATACCAAAGGCATCCCAAATAGGTAAGGCAACCAGCACCCGCAATAATCATAATCGAGATAAAGATATGTGGTATATGGACAACCGGCATAATCCCCCATTTTATTATTATGACACTAAACGCCATAGCTGCCGTTGAGAATATTATGTTTTTGCCTTCATGCCATAGATAGAAAGGTGAAATATTGAACAGTTTTTTACAGACATAAACATGTATGAGAATTCCTAATGTTCCAACTATTAAACGGGCATAAACAAATATCTCCAAACCGAATGAGGCGGCGATATAATATGATGGCAAATAATATAAAGCGGCGACAAACATTAATTTTGTATTAACATCAGGACGACCGAAAGACCTGTAAAGTTCGGTGTTTATTCCCACCGTCCAGGTTATGCCGTTAGTCAGCCCGATCACGCTCAGGACTAATCCAAGTCCCTGCCATTTGTTTCCGAAAAATACAAATGCTGCATCGGAACCGACCAGAAATAGACCAACGCCGATCGGCAGTACCAGTGCCATGATTACACGGTTGACTTTAAGAAATATTTTTATCATGGCTGGAATATTATCCTGGAGCCGCGACAAAGTAGGATACAAGACAGGGATAAAAGGGCTGAGAACAATGCCAAATACAAAATTTACCATCATCCATCCGGTACGGTAAACTCCCAGATCATGTATGCCAAGGAACTTACCGACAATAAGATTATCTCCCCATAAAACCAACCATATGGTTATGCCCTCACCAACAACCCAGAAACCGAAGGCGAATAATTTGTCTGCTAATGATTTGTTATAAATGAATTTTGGCCTCCAGGCGCTTAGCCGCCATAAAAGCAAACAATTAATGATTTGTCCGGCCAGGGAACCAATGACCAAAGCCCAAACGCCATATCCGGATAAAGCAAGAGGAATGGAGCATAAAACAGGGACAAAAGCGGTCACCAGCTTGATCCAGAAAAGAATTCTGAAATTCAGATCCCTGACAAAGAGAGCCTGTTGCACTGAGGAAAAGGAAGCGATGACGATCTGGCATCCCAAAACCCGAAGCACCGGCTCGGAAGCCGGACTGTTGAAAAATAAGGCAACTGCGGGAGCTGAAGCGAACAGAATGAAATATATCAGGACACCCAGAAATATATTTGTCCAGAACACAATATGGGCGGCGTCCTCGGGTGCTTCCCGGGTCTGGACCAGGGCCTTGCTCAAACCGGCATCCCAGAATATCTGACTGAAGCTGATGGCGATCATGGCCGTTGCCATAATTCCAAAATCAGCAGGCGTTAAAAGGCGGGCCAATATGATGAAGATGACGGGCGTGGCGGTCCGATTGACAATCTCGACCAGAATAGACCATTTTAAAGAGTTAATCGCCTTCTTTTTTACTTCTTCATGAATGCTCATAAATTGCAGTATTGTTTTTCTTCCAATTGTTTCTTGACATTATTTGTTAAATCTTCTGCCGGTAGCTTAACTCAACATTTCCTTAATTTTATTGACTATGAATTTGCAATAATACTTCGGAGAGAAAACGTACTTTAATGAAGACGGTTGCCTTCTTAACAAATTAATTCCTTTTCTAATCAAGTCACGCAAACCAAGTTTTTCTGCTTTACTGAATTTTCTTCTTAATTCTAATTCTTTCAGGACCTTTATGAATTTATCAGGGTTCAATTTATCGATGAAAAGAGGAATATTCGGAAGCTGTCCAAGTTTTACATTAAAATCGGAATAATATGGTTCATACCAGGAAAATCCTTTTTTCAAAAAACCTCTCTTATATGAAATTCTTTCAATTTCGGTGCCAGGCATAATCAAGGTAGGTTGAAATGCGCAGGGTCCGATTCCTCTCAGTTTTTCAAGTCGGATAATCAGATCAAGGGTTAGTTTTAAATCTCTTTTTTTCTCACCCGGGAGAGAAAACATGAAATAAGGGATAGCAAATATTTCCAAATCACTGCATTTACGGCAAAAAGCCAATACCTGATCTAGCGAGATATTCTTTGAAATGGCGGAAAGAATTCTGGGCGAACCCGATTCCACCCCGACTACGGTAGAAACACATCCCGCTCGTTTCATGATATCCAATAGATCCAGGGATATATTGGCCCTGCTCTCGCACCACCATTTTAAATTCAACCTTCTATTTATCATTTCATTGCAGACAGCTGTTAAATGATTGGAATCAGCGGTAAAGGTCAGGTCAAGGAAGTTAACCCCTGCAACATCAAATTTATCCATGAGATTTTGGATTTCATCTACAATATTTTTTGCATTTCTGACACGATATTTCATTCCCGCTTTTGTGCAAAAGACACAATTGAATGGACATCCCCGTGAAGACATCACGCTTATTGCCCGGATTCTTTCCGGATAGCCAAATAGATATTCAGGATACTCGTCCCAGGAGAACTTTGAATAATATGGCAAGCCATCGAGGTCCTCAACCAGAGCCTCATCCTGATTAACGGCTATTTTGCCGTCTTTTCTGTAAGTGATTCCTTTTATATGTTCGATGTTCTGTCGACGGCATATGGCATTCGCAAGTTCCACGATAATTATTTCACCTTCTCCTCGCACAACAATGTCAATTTCAGGCACACTATTCAGCGTATCTTCCGCACAATGCATGAAATGCACACCACCCGCGATTACCATTACGTCCGGGTGACTCTTTTTGATATATTTGGCTATCTTGACTGCTTCATAACGGGTTAAAGTGGTCGCAGTAATGCCGTATATCTGCGAATTGCTTTCCCCAAATACGGTTTTCAGGGGAATATTTCTGTATTTTCTTTGTTCTAAATCCACTATCTGAACTTCATATTGTGTATGTTTTTCAATTGATGCGGCCAGAAAAAACAAGGAAAACGGCCGGGCCAATACCCAGTCATCCTCAGCCTGCACCCCATACCTTGGCTTTGGCGGTTGGATAAGC
Organism: bacterium; assembly: GCA_028713675.1. Taxonomy (GTDB): domain Bacteria; phylum Desulfobacterota; class JAPLJL01; order JAPLJL01; family JAPLJL01; genus JAPLJL01. Next base: position 29,962 of record JAQTNV010000003.1, on the reverse strand, counting down.
GTTATTTTCAAAATGTTTTCCTGCCCATTGCCATCGCAAACGAATGGCAACTATTTGATATTAGTATGTTAAATTAGATTGATCGGTCTTCTCTTCCGGCAAGAGATATTTTTAAATGTTTTGGCGGGACAATGTACTTTATAGGGGAACGTCATTCATCATTTCTTTCAAGGATGTTCATTACGAATTACGAAACAAACACCCCAGGTATCACATCCTATCTCTCTCCCGGACATCCATTCCTCGACATGCAGGCATTGAAACCCGGCCTGGTCCGCGATCCTCTCTATCTCGGGCTTGAAGAAATACCGCATGGGGTGGGTTTCCTTCATTTCGGCAACGGTATTGGCAGCAAGATCACGCACAGATATGTGGTAATGGACATCCACGCGGTTTTCATTGAGGTGAAGTTCCGGCTCCGCCAGCCGGGTTACCTCAATCTTTTCGTCCGCCATCCGCTTGGTTCGAACCGCCGGGCGCTCGGTTAAAACAGCCGGGCCATACCAGACATCGAAGATAAAGACTCCGCCGTGGTTAAGGTGATGCCGAGCGGTTTCGAATGCGGCTGTCACATCTTGATTAGTGGTCTGGTAGCTGATCACATGGAACAGGGCAATCACCGCATCGAATCTCCCGTTTAACCGGGCTTCGCGGATGTCACCCAGGGAGAAGACCGGCCGATTATGTTTGATGCCCATTTTCCCAGCCAAGCTCAAGGATCGGGCAAGCATTTCCGGGCTCCGCTCAACGCCGTGCACCATGAAACCTTTTTCGACCAGCAGGGAGGCGTGAATACCGGTTCCGGAACCGAGTTCCAGAATGGTTTGGGCTTTCGGATGAAAGCGCCGGATGAGCCGAGCGATATAATCCGCCTCCGCCGCATAATCTTTATCCCGATAGAGCAGGTCGTAATAGCGGGCATAACCGTTAAATACAGCCGTGCTCATCCGTGCTTCATTTTTGGATCGGTTATTCCGGCTTTCAGACATGAATGTATTCCCAATCCTTGATCGGCTCGAAAAGTTTCTGCCGTTCCTGATTGCGCGGATGCCGGAAGACGCTTTCGACCGGAACAGCGGGCAGGACATCTTCGCCGACGCCATTTTTAATGTAGATGGTATTGAAACCGTAATTATTCGCTCCCACCAGCCGATATCCTTTTTTCCTGGCCAGTTTTTCCATGGCCACGGGGGAGGCGCCGTGATAATCGGGGTGCCTCCCTGGATAGGAATAATCTTTGTCATACGGAACCACGATACTGTTCATTCCAAACTCAACGTGGGTTTCGATAATTACCACCCGCGGTTCAATGACATTCAGCGCGTCCCAGATCCAATAATCATTGCCATCAATATCAATCGACAGCAGATCTACCCCCCCCGAGAATCCATGGTCTCGAATCAATTCATTTATGTTTTCTCTCTGGATGAAGGCCTGGACAAATGTGGGGGGGAACAGAACCGTGTCGGGGTTGCCGGAATAATATTTCTTCCCTTTTGCAATGTTGGCGGGGTTTCCGTCAATGAATAACCCGCGCCAGCCAAAATTAACAGCGAAATTGGCGCAGTTGCTGTTTATTCCATCTCCTGATCCGACATCGATAAAAGTTTTATATTCCATGCCGATGGCGGCGAAAATGTACAGGAGGATCCCATCTTCTTCAAATTGGGAAAAAACCCGGAACCCGGTATCAGGGAGCGGGAATGGACGGCCCTGGCTGATTGAATAGCGGTAGAAGTTAAACAGCATCCGTTGATTGATCTTCACTTGAGGGGAGTTTTTCATCTGAAGATCGGATTGAGATAAAAGGAGGTTGATTGCTTTGTCGAGGTATTTCCTGACCGCCGCTTTGAAGTAAATTGGCATATACTGTCTCCGGATTGGTTTATCTCAAATCAGGAAAAGATAAAAATTGGGGGTCCTGCATTAAATTGCCAGAGTGGTATTAAGCGACTCGCACACCCGACACAATTGTTTCTCCGTCAAGGCCAAACCGGATGGAAGATAAAAACCATACTCGTACAGCTTTTCAGAAACCGGCATTTTTTCTTTCTTGAACCAGGAAAACTTTTTAAAGGCCGGCTGAAGATGCATCGGACAGAAAAATGGCCGGGTTTGAATTCCAGCTTCCTCCAGTTTCTTCATCGCCTCCGCGGCCTTCAGGCCCTTCTTTTCATTTAAAACCACTCCATACATCCAATAGGTATTCCGGGCCCAACCTTTTCGAATCGGCAATCTGATCACGCCTTGGTCTTCCAAAGGTTTCAGGAGTTTCGTGTAAGTTTTGCCGATCCAAATCTTTTTCCTGACCCTGGCTTCAATGCTTTCCAATTGCGCGAGCCCGATCGCGGCCTGAACGTTGGTCATTCGAAAATTAAACCCCAATTCTTCATGAAAAAACCTTTTCCCGGGGACAAAACCGAGGTTTTTCAGCTTCCTTAATCTTTCCGCCAGATCCTGGTCATCGGTAAGGCACATTCCGCCTTCCCCGGTTGTCACCACCTTGTTGGCATAGAAACTGGCGCAGCTTATCTGTCCGAAGCCGCCGCATTTACTGCCTTTATATTTGGATCCGATGGCCTCGGCAAAGTCTTCGATAACAACCAGTTTGTTTTTTCTGGCGATTTTACTGATGGGGTCCATGTCGCAGGGATGACCATAAATATGCACCGGCATAATCGCCTTGGTTTTTTTTGTTATCTTTTTCTGGATTTTGGCGGCGTCCATATTCCAGGTATCTTCCTCCGAATCAACGAAAACCGGCACCAGATTGTTATAAACGCACGCGAGGGCACACGAGATGATTGTGAATGAAGGAATTATCACTTCAGATTTTTCAGGTAAATCCAGGACTCGCAAAGCAAGAACAAGCGCGTTCGTTCCGTTATTTACGGTTATTCCATGCTTTCTGTTTACATAACTGGAAAATTTATCTTCAAAAGCCCTGATATATTTTCCTTCGGATGAAATCCATCCGGACCGCACGGCTTCAGAAACATACTCAAGCTCTTTTTCGCCGATTAAAGGCTCGTTGACCGGCACTATTTGCATTTTTCCACGCCTTCAAATCGTTCCTTGTCGACTTCTCCCACATATGGGCCCTGTTTTATTTCAACCATTACTGAATCTTCAAGAATTTCAAATCCATGCCCGCCGCTGCAGAGCAAAATGACATCCCCGCTTTTCAATATTTCGGAACCGGTAAAAGCGTGGGTCTTATCGTAAAAATTAACCTTGACCGCACCGCTTTTTATCAAAAGAGCCTCTTGAGTGTAAAGAATCTCCCTTTTGCTGATCCTGTGTTTGTGCGGCAAGATTATGTTGCCTTTTTTATGAGGTAAATATCCAAGTTGTTGTGAAAATGTATCAGGTGTAAAAAATGTAATGGAATCATTTTTGTAATTATCACGTAAGACAACGCAATATAGTTCTTCTTCGTGATACAAATATTCCAAGCCTTCTTTTTTAATCTCTTTTTTCATTGTCCGAGGGCATCTTTCGACCGGTCTGATTATTTTACTTGGTTGGAACCGTCTATTTTATCATTATGATATTTCTCCCGGTCTTACTTAAAATCTTTACGGGAAAATATCATGATTGCCAGGAAATAAAATATTGCGATATAAAACACCCCGTACATGGCGGAAAACCAGATTTGTTTGATGGTTACCGGGAGAGAATGAACAATTTCCGCCCGGATATTGAAATAATTCAGGTCCGGGAGGACATGATATATCCCCGAAGTCAGATACTTCACGGAAGCCACCCCGCTTTTTTGCCCCAAAACCTCCAGGGTTTCCGTGACATGGCCGATAATGAAAAAGGAAAGGGAAAATATCGCCGCCATTGTCGGCGTGGTAAAACTGGAAAAGAAAAAAGAAATGGCGGTGATCAGCATTAATTCAATGTAGATCAGGAAAACGGCTTTCAGGATGCTGAGATCGATTCCGCGCCGGGTGAAAGCCAGCACTGCATACATCACCGCCGTCATGATCGCCACATTCACCAGCAAAGTCATCAGCAGGCCGAGGTATTTACCCAGGAGAAAAACCGGGCGGGAGACCGGCTTGGAAAGAATCGTATAAATAGTTCTTTTCTCAATTTCCTTGTAGACCAGCCCGATCCCGATAAAAATAGCGATTAAAACCCCGAAGATGGAGATACAGGCCAGGCTCAGGTCCACCACGATTTTTTCGTCCCCCCCGATATCCAGGGCGATTAAAAAGTGGGAAAACGCGATCAGCAGGATGGAAAAAATCAGGATGTTGTAGAGAATCCGGTCCCGGATGGTCTCCTTGAAAGTATTATGGGCAATGGCGAGCAACTTATGCATATAATTATTTAGAAGCAGATCGACGCTGAAACAACGCAGATCGGCGCTGATTCTCCACATATATCCGCGTTCATCAGCGTTGTTTATCCGCGTTCATCAGCGTTGTTTCTCCGCGTTCATCAGCGTTGTTTGTTCCGAGCTTGGTCATAGATCCGGCGTTTAATGTCCAATTTCTTAGGGCCAAAGTTGATCAGCAAACCCAGCTTATATTTAGACGCTTTCAAGTAATACCAAAACTGCCTCTCGTCCTCCTTAGCCAAGAATGGCTTGCACTTGAGCTCTATCAAGATTTTTTCATTGACAATTTGATCGGGAATATATGTTCCAACCTTCTCGCCTTTAAAGTAAACGTCTATTCTTTTCTGATTCTCAACTTTCAGGCCCCGATCTCTTAACTCTTTTATTAGAGCTTTATCTACGATGGATTCCTTGAATGCACCAGCAAATTCTTTCCAAACCGCAAAACATGCCCCTCTTATTTCGTAAGTTTCTTTCTCATACAAAAAATCTTTTTTATTTTCCATCCGCGTTTATCCGCGTTGTTTATCCGCGTTTATCCGCGTTGTTTATCCGCGTTTATCCGCGTTGTTTATATCCACCTGCCCCAAGAAATATTCCTCCAATGATTCCCGATGGGAAAGAACCGAATCAACCCTGCCTTTTTCCTTCAAGATCCAGGAAATAATCCGGTCCTTGTCATCCTCTTTTTCCACCCGGGCCCGGGTCAGGGCGCCGTCCTGCAGTATATTTGACACCCAGGCCGAGAGGTCCTTCAGCTTTTCCCCGGCCAGGCCGGAAAAGCTGATCTCGTAGTATTTGACCCGGGGGCTGAGCAGACTTCCCAATGGCCCGATATTCACCAGCCGGCCCTGGTTGAGAATCGCGATTCGGTCGCAGATCATCTCCACGTCCGGAAGAATATGGGTGCTGAAAAATACGGTTTTTCCTTCCTGCTTCAATTTCAAAATAATATCCCTGATTTCTCTCCGTCCGACCGGATCCAGGCCGGTCATGGGTTCATCCAGCACGATCAGTTCCGGATCGTTGATCAGAGCCTGGGCCAGACCGATGCGCTGCAGCATTCCCTTGGAATACTTTCTGAGGGGCAGATCGGCAGCCCGGGTTATTCCCACCAGTTCCAGCAATTCCCCGATTTTTTTCCTCCGTTTGGGGGCCGGGATCGCGAAAAGCTTCCCATAAAAATCCAGGAACTCAGCTCCCTTGAGGTGATCGTAAAAATACGGGCTTTCCGGAAGGTAACCGACCCGGGCCCGGATCGCCACGTCTCTTGAGTTTTTCCCCAGGATCCAGGCCTGCCCCCGGGTCGGGTAGAGCAGTCCCATGATCATTTTAATGGTGGTAGTCTTCCCCGCCCCGTTCGGTCCCAGGAATCCAAACAGCTCTCCCGCGCCGACCTCGAAATCGAGATCCTTCACGGCCTCGAACCTCCGGCCCCAGAATCCCACCCGGAAGATTTTGTTCAAACCCTCAATTTTTATCGCGGCCGGCACCGGGGGTTTCCTTTTCTAAAAGTTCTTTTTTCTTTCTCTGGATGGCATCGTCAAAATAAAGCCGGGTCATTTCGTCTCGGGCCTCTCCGCGAAGTTTTTCGAGAAACGCGATCCCTTTCTGGGGATCACCGGCGTCTTTCAACAGGGTCGCGGTCAGGCCGGGCAGATACCGGGGTGAACCGGGAAGCTGGGCGGCGATCATCATATACCGTGCCCCATTCTTATAGTCCCCCCGGTAAAAGAAATAATCATACCCGATTAGAAAAGGGAGCCACCATCCGAATTTGCTCTTTTTCAGACCATCTCCCAACTGGTTAATCCCCTTCTGTAAAAGCTTGATGCTGAGGTCGTACTGCTGCCCGTATTTGCTCAGGCACACCCCTCCGGCATGGTAAACGAATTCATATAAAGGGTCCAAAGTGGTCACCCGGTCGAGGAGATCGTAAAAAGTCCGGTCCTCCGGAGGCCAGGAATCCCGGCCCCCGAGGTATTGAATGGCCGAGAGCCAGAGAAAATCCGCGGTGATCTCCCGGTATCCCAGGCTGAAGATCTTGAGCGCCTCCCCCGAAGGCAAATGATTCAAACTTCCCTCGAAATGCTGACGGCCGTGATAAAATTGCAGCTGCCTCTGGGCGTAAAAAGCGCCCAGCCAGAAGACCAAAACCAGTAATATCAATGCCTTCTTCATTTCAACCGGCTCTCGACTCCCCGCAGTCTGCTCTCCACTTCACGCATGTTTACCCGTAGAAGATCCTTTTCATATCCATAACCGGTTTGAAAAGATCTGTATTTATTATAAAGATCAATCACCCTCAGATACAACGTTCGGGATTTTTTCAGGTCCCCTCTCTTTTCGTGGATGATCCCCAGGAGGAATATGGCATCCAGAAAATTGGGTTCCAATTTCAGGGCCTCCCGGATCCAGAACTCGGCCTCCCCGGTTTTGCCCATGTTCAGGTACATGTATCCGACATTCCTCCGCATCTGCGGGGAAAAAGGCTTGCGCTTGAGTACTTGCTGGAAATTTTCGATCGCCAGGGCGTAATCGGAATTGCTGTGGGTTTTAAGGCCCGCGGCCCCATACATGGTGCCCAGGCTTTCATAAGCATCATAGGAGAACGGGTTCAAACGCGTAGAGATTTCATACTCATTCAGGGTCAGGTCGAGCCATTCCTCCTGCCCGGTCTCGCGCAATTTGACCATGGCGGCCGCGCCGAGGGAGAAATGGGCCGAAGCCACCCCGTCACAAAAAAACGCCGCGCGTTTGAAATATTTTATCCCGTTATCGGTTTCATTCCTGTTCATTGCCTGATTGCCCCGGACAAACTCCCAATAGGCCAGCGCCGGTTTCAAAATCACCACCGTCAATAAAACCGTCAGGGCAATCAGGTAATAGCGGTATTTCTTCAGCGGGGCCAAGCGGATTTCGAAAACTTTGCCGTCATCCCGGAAGATCAAACCCAAAAATATAAAAAAGGTCAGGGCGATGGGGGGATTATGAAAATTTGATTCCACCAGGGCGTGAAGCAGGATCGCGATCATGCCCCCCACCATCCCGATTTTGATAACGGTTTCCGGATCGGCAAGGTTTTCCCGGGTATGCCGAAAGAATTTTACCGCCTTGCCCCCGATCAGGAGGAGAAACCAGGCCATGAATACCCCTCCGCAAATGCCCAACTCCACCAGGAAATTAAGATATTCATTGTGGGCTCTTTCGGGAAATTTCAGATAACGGGAGATGCCGGTATCCACCGGGAAGACGTAAAGCGGTGAATAATATTGATACATTTCCGGTCCCACCCCGAGAGGATGATCGAGAAAAATCCGGATGGAAGCTTTCCAGATCCCGATCCGGGAATAAGCGAAGGGATCACTCGCCCCGATATTCACCAGTCTTTCCATGAAAGGGTTGGGAACCAGGATGAAAATCAGGGTGAGCGGAAAAATCAGGTATAAGAGACGCCAGCGGAAATAGAACCAGAGGATTATCCCCGCCATGAAGAAAAACGCCAGGTTCCCTCCCCGGGAAGCGGTGATCATGATCGCTCCGGAGATAAAGATAAAAATTGCGGACCAGGAGAGGACCGGCCACCGGGATGGGACAACGTTCCGGTCCGAACGGGGCGGGGCGGCGGATGACCCGTCCTTTTCCTTACCCATTTTCAGGGCTTTCACCAGAAAGGCACCGAGAAACGACAGGGAGATGCCGGCGATCGGAACCAGATAACCGGCCAATTCGTTGGGGTTGAAAAAACCACCCTTTGGCCGGGGCACTCCTCCGGAAAAGAAATGCCAGTAGGCCCAGGCCGATTGAATGAGGCCGGAGAGGATCAGAAATCTGATGACCTCCCGATTGATTTCCGGTTCGAGAAAAATCGTGATCAGGAAGAAAAAGAAAACATAATTCGCCACCAGTCCGAAAAACTGCAGGCTGAGGTACTGATAAGGAGATAAAATCGCCGCGATCAGGATCATATAAACCAGGAAAAACAGGGAGCAGGACAATCCGCCGAGCCGGGCCGAGGCCGACCCTTTCTTCAACATTTCATTAATGTAGTAAAAGGCCAGGCCCAGGCTCGACAGCCTCAGGATCGTTGCCGGCAGGTGAGTGGTCCCGCCGTCAAAAAGAGGAGGGACCAGAATTGAAATCCCCAAAAGAATCTTAACCAGCATTTAAGCAATAAAGCTTTTTAAAAAAGAGAAAGCCGGGCGAGCAGTAAAAACAGAAAAAAAGGGGGCAAGAAACTCTTGCCCCCTTAAGAAACAATCCAGCATCCAGATCAGGACGAAACATCGTTGGTCGGATTGTTCAGCGACCTGACATCATTGTAAGTCCAGATGTCGCAAGTGGTATCCTTGTCAATATTGCCGGAAGCTGCCGCCGTGAATCCGGTGGCGGTTGTCGCAGTGGCTTGGACACCAGAACAGGCAACATAACCATTGACATGAGCGGTGCACTCATTATCAGTACCTCTCCATTTGTACAGGTACCGACAAGACCCCTGCTCTTTCCACCCCAGGAACGCAAAAGTGGTGTCATAGGTATCATACTCCGCCCGGAACGCCTCGGCGGTGGTCCCGATCGCCCCCAGGTTCGTCTTGGCCTCGGACTGCTTGGACTTGGCCTGGAACCGCAGGAAGTTCGGGATCGCGATGGCTGCCAGGATGCCGATGATCGCCACAACGATCATCAGCTCAATCAGCGTAAATCCTTTTTGTGTCTTCAACATTTTCTTTCACCTCCCTTCGTTAGAAATTTTCCTTCTTACCTCCGAATCCTCAGAATTATAACTGCATAATTATGAATGCAATTATTATTCCATGATTTGGAAAAAATCAACAACTCTTTTAAATAAAACTAACTATTTGATATTTAAAGAATTATTCTGGTTCTTTCAGCGCAAATCAACAAATATCCGCAATTTTTATCATTTTTACTTGAGCAAAAGTGCCGATATTTGTCACTTCCTGCTAAATTGACCTGCCATTCCCCATTATTCCGCCACGGGGAATAAAATCATGAAAAATTTTCTTTAAACCCGCAAAATATCCGACTCACCAATTTTCTAACTTACAAACTCACTAACTCACCAACTCACATCTTTTAAAGCTTGGTTTCAAAGCTTATCTTTTTCACGATTTTCCCGTCATAAGCATTCCAGAGATTGAAATCGGTTCTCCGGGCCCCGGGGGTTCCATGAAATCTCCCCTCCACCACCAGATCAACCCCGCTTTTGAACAGTTTGGCCAGAATGGCTTTCCGGTTTCCCGGCCGGAGCTGGGAAAGATCTTTCTGGACATCATCTTCATCGGCCGAATCCAGGAACTCCGACCCGGCCAGGTTCTCGGCAACCGCTTCGTGATATTTTTTGGTCAGGTCCTGGTTGTCCTCCACCTCGTCCACAATCGGGCCCACCGCCACCTTGAAACGATATTTTTTACTGGTGACCTGATCCCCGATCGAGAATTTGACCTGGTCTCCCTCCAGATAGGACGCGTCCAGGAATCCCGTTCCCACCTGGGTGATGAAAATAGACCCGACATCTTCGGGGCCGGAGAATCCCAGCTTCTGAACCTTCAGCCGGAGACCTTCCCGGGCGCCGGTTTTCATGGAGGAGGCCACCTTGACTTTCCGGTCCAGGGTGTTGACCTCGGTGATGCTTCCCACCACGTACACCTCGATGGCCGCGATTTCCCGGATCAGGGCTTCCGCGGAATCATAGAAATCCCGGGAACTCACCCCCATGAAAAGCTCGGCCGAAGACTGCCCGCTCTGGCCTCCCGATTTGGGCTTGGCCAGGTCGGAAAGGGCCCGGGCCAGGTTTTTCACCGCCACCCGCAGCTGCGTGGGATCCTTGAAAACGGAAGACTTCGCCCCGACGATCTCGCCGGTCTCCACATCCACCATCCTGCCGTTGATCGAAAAGGAATCGCCCAGAAACGTGATGTTGCCCATCAGGATGTAATCGGCGGACAGGAACTTGCCCATCTGCTTGACCTTGTCCGGGTCCACCACCCCGAGCATCCCCAGTTCGTGCTCCTTGAGGATCTTTTCCAGCTTGGACCGTTCGATCACCCGGTAGGACCCGATTTCCGCCAGCTGCGCGGTGAGGTAATCAGAGGCGCTCTTGCCCATGTCAAAATATTGTTTCTCCACGGGGGACTCGAAATCCAGAACCGCGATGGACTTTTTCTCCTGGGCGAGGGCCGGGAAACTCACCAATAAAACCGCCAGGCATCCGGCCACCCAGCCACCCAGCCATTGTCTTTTTTGAACTTTTTTGATCATTTTTTTCTCCTTTCCCGCCATAAATCCAAACCCCGATTCAGATATTGTAACCCAGAAAACAGGGTGAAGACACCCGTGATGACATATACCGTCCACAGCAGGTAATTAAGGTTTTCCCGGAAAAATTGCGGGAAAATGTTGGCCAGGACCACCGTGCAGGCGCAGATGAACTGGGCGCAAATGGCGACCTTGCCGGCGTAAATCGGGCCCCAGTTCTGGTCCAGTCCCCGGATTTTAATCACGCCCAGTTCGGACACAAAGACGACGAGATCCCGGGCGAAGATCAGGATGAACAGGGCCAGCGGAATCTGGAAAGAAAACCCGGTGGCGAAAGTCAGCATCAGGTAAATCAGGATCACGCTCCCGTGATCGGCAACGGGATCGAGGTAGGATCCCAGCCGCGACCGGAGGTTAAGCCGCCGGGCCAGGTAACCATCCAGGAAATCGCTGGCCCCGCCGATCAGGAAAACCACCAGGGAAGCTTTGTATTTTTCTTTCAGGAAAAGAATCGTGAAAACCGGAAGCAGCACAATCCGCAGGCCGGTGAGCAGGTTCGGAATGGTGAGAATATCTCCGGAGAGTGAATCTGCGGGCTTGTTTTCCATGCCGGGACGCGCGGATAGAAAAAGTTCCGGCTATTTCGCCGGGTTTTCCTGATTCTCCGGGGCGGCGGACTTGTCCCGTTCCAGGTTCCATTTCACCCAGTCATCCAGGTCTTCCTGCAGGGTGAAATCCTTGGGCCGTGAAGCCTTCCCTTCCGCGGAAACGGAAACCTCCTGCATGGATTTTACCAGGAGCTCCCATTCCGCCCGGCTGATTTCCTCCGGGGGCCCCACTTCCCGGGGCCCGGAAATCTCTTTCCTGGTTTCCCCCGCCCCCGCCGGCCGGAACACCTCCCGGGGGCTCCGGAGCAGGACCGACCCCTGGTAAACCTTCACGATGGTGGCGTGGGTGGAATCGACGTTAACCCGGAAAACCGTGCCCCGGACCCCGGTGACCGCCGTGGCGGTTTCCACCTCGAACTTTGAACCCCTTTCCGAGATGTTCCGGGCCTTGGCCCACATCTTTCCCAGGTCCAGACGAAATTTGTAATCCCGGTTTTTAGTCTCCTGCTGGTATGCCATGGCGGCGAGCTTCATCTGGGAATTCCCCGACATCCTCATCATGCTCCCGTCGGGCAGGCTGAGTTCCAGGCGGGTGCCGGCCCCGGTCTTCACGGTCGCACTGACCGGGATTTCCCCTCCCAGTTTGACCGGCTGGAACGTCTTTCCGTCCAGCGAATAGGAGACTTCCCCTTCCAGGGCCGTGATTTTGGCTTGGGGGGACGCAGCCGGCTCGGCGGCCCTGAGACTAAGAACCAGGAAGAAAAAGACGAAAAAAGCAAAAATGGGGACAATCCGGGATCTCAATTTTCCGCCTCCTGATAGTGGTATATTCAGGTTAAACAACAAAGGTTAAGATTATTCCCAAACCGTCTTGGGTGTCAATGGATCGATTCCTTATCATATAATATTATAAAGGTCGGAAAGGCCGTCTTATGATTGAATCCATCGGGTCAATAATCAGGCAGTTCATTTCCAGATTACAAATTGAACCCCAGATGAAGGAGGGCAGGATCCTCTCCGATTTTGCCCGGATCATCGACCCCGACCTGGCTGAAGAGGTTTTGCCCGACCGGGTTGAGGGAGAAATTCTGTTTCTTCAGGTGAAGAGTTCGGCGGGAATGAACGAACTCAAGCTGCGGCAGAAATCCCTGATCAGAAAAATCAACGATCACCTGGGGGAAAAATGCATCACCGAGATCCGGATGAATCTGTCCAATCCCCAGAAAAAATAATTTGCCGTTGTAATCCCCCCTCACCCCCCTTTTCCAAAGGGGGGATGGGGGAATTTTAATTGTCGGGCCCACCGCCGGAAATATCCGCCGCTGACGATCTCCCGGGCTTCCCGGGTATATTTTCCCCGGCCCTGGAAAAGATAAAGCGGGGGCAGGATCTCGAGCTCCATTCCCACCCCTTTCCGGGCTTCCGCCAGGACCAGCACCCCCGGGCTTTCTTTCCGGGAGTGAACCATCCGCAAGCGTTTTATCTCCAATCGTTTCCGGCGCAGTTCGAAGACCAGTTCCGCCAGTTTGGCCGCCGGGTAGATCAGGCACAGCCGACCGGAATTCCGGAGGAGAAAAAACGAGGCTCCCAGGAATTCCCGCAGGCCCGCCCGGAGCTGATGACGGGCAATGGCCTTTTCCGGGTCCGGATTGATCCTCCCTTCCCGGGCGGAACGAAAGGGGGGGTTGCAGAAAACCAGGTCAAAACTTTCCCGCTCCGCCAACCGGTGAATTTTCTTGAGATCTCCCCGGACCACCCGGACCCGCTCATTCAAGCCATTCAGGAGGGTATTCCGGCCGGCCAGGTCGGCCAGGGCCGCCTGGAGCTCGATGGCAACCACTTCCCGCACCGGCAGATACCCGGCGGCGATCAGGGCGATCACCCCTGACCCGGTTCCCAGCTCCGCCGCCCTTTCGCCTTTCTTCGCTTCGAGAAAAGCGGCCAGGAGCAAAGCATCGATGGAAAAGCGATACCCGTTCCCGCGCTGGATCAGCTTGAGACTGTCCCCCAGGATCACATCGAGCGTTTCGCCGGGGTTGAGTTTCGCCGGGTTATTCATCTCGCCTCATTTTTATCCGACTAATTATTGCTTGCTACCGTTTTTTTCTTTTTTGGGGGGTTGGTCTCGCTCCCCAAATAATGCGTGCGCTCACGTAATCCCGGGCGGCGGGCTCGCTAAGCCTCGCCTTCGTTGAAGAATATCAAAAGTGCATCAAGTATATCGAAGCAGGTCTACAAAGAATTTGGGTCGCGAGGACCAACCCCCCGGGCTCCGGTAAAACCAATTAGAGAACAATGATGAAGCGGCTGGCTTCGCTTTCGGAAAAACCTGATTTTTTTTGGGAGCAAGACCTGCCCGGGAGGATAATCAAATCGATGCATTTGAGTTTTCGGAATAATTAATAAATCCTCATCACCAGGCCGGAGCGGAGCTTGGGATGGAAAAAGGTGGTCTTGGGCGGGCAGATCTCCCCCTTTTCCGTTACCCGGAGGATTTCCTCGGGTGAAACCGCGCGCGGGATGAAAACCTTCTGGTATTTGCCTTCCTTCAAACCCTGGATCACCGTCAGGGGATTGCTGGTGTAACTGATCTCCTCCCGGGCCACCCCCAACATTTTGCCCAGGACCAGGCTGTCCAGGATGGCCGTCGAAATCGGGCGGACCACCTCGGGGATATCCGCCATCCGGGAATTGAGATCCACCCCGGGCCGGAGCCGGAAGAAACGAATCCCCGGTTTTCCCGCCGAGAGCAGGGCGAACGCGAACCCGCCTTCCTGGTTTTCCCGGTTGATCCAATCCGCGATCTCCCCTTCCGAAACCCCGGGAGGCAATTCCTTGGCTTCGGAACTGAAATCTTTCTCGATCCGCGCCAGTGCTTCCGGGTCGGAAAGGCCGGGAACCGCCTTGATCATTCGGTGGGTGGGGAGAATCAGGAGGCCGGGATCCTCCACCCGGGTATAAAAACCCAGGGCATAACCCGCCTCGGGACCGGCTTCCGGATTCTCCCGGAAGTGATCCAGCGCCGAGGAATAGCGGTGATGGCCGTCCGCGATAAAAAGTGTCCGCTTGCCGATCCCGGTCACGTATTTATCCACCAGGTCCTGGCGCTCGACGTAACCGAAGCGGTGGGCCACCCCCATTTCGTCGGTAAACCGGATGACATCGGGATCGTCCGGGCGAAGGCGGAATTCCAGTTCCCCCTGGGGGTCGGAATAGCAGAAAAAGACCGGGCTCAGGTTGGCCCGGGTGGCGCGCAGAAGCCGGAGACGGTCCTCGCGGGGGCGGGCCAGGGTTTTTTCATGGGGCCGGATTTCCCCCCGGGAAAACTCCTCGAGCCGGATCAGGGCCAGGAATCCCCGGCGGGTCAGTTCCGGTCCGTTCCCGAAGCGGAAGGTCTGTTCGTAAAGGTAAATTCTCGGGGCCGGATCGGGGATGATAACCCCCTCCTCCCGCCACTTCCGGATGCGGAGCGCGACGGATTCATAGCGGTCCGCGGACCCTTTTTCCCGATCATCCTCCCGGGGAAGGATCAGGCGGATGATGTTATGGGGGTTCAGACGATAAAGCTCCCCCTGGAATTTTTCATCGATCACGTCGTAAGGCGGGGCGGTAACCGCGCCCGGGTCCTGCCCGTAGGTCCGCGGGGAATAGCGCCAGCCGGCAAAGGGTTTGATCGTAGCCATGTTAACCTTTCCTTTCCATTAAAAATGACGGGGAAAATTTTAACCGATCAGGCGGAAAGTTTAAAACCCGGTGGGAAATGGTATAAACTAAAAAAAGGCATAGCGCATAGAGCATAGGGCATAGAGCAGAAAGTAAAGTGTAAGGTTAAGAGGTTCAACGTTCGAGGTTAAAGGAAATGGTCCAGAACCTTTAAGCCTAAGAGTTAAGAAACCTGAGAGCCTAGAAACAAGCAAATATAGATGAAGAATGAAGATCGATTATTTCGTCTCACGTCTCACGTCTTACTTCTCACGTTTTTAAGCCATGAACCCTGATCAGATAAAAATTAATTTGGAAGTTGTCCGGGACCGGATCGCGGGAGCCTGCCGGCGTTCCGGCCGGAAGGAAACGGATGTCACCCTCGTGGGGGTGACCAAATACGTGGAGCCGGAGCTGATCCGGGCCGCCACGGAAGCCGGGCTCGAGCATCTGGGGGAAAGCTACCTGCAGGAAGCCCGGAGGAAACAGGAATTCGTCCCCGGTCCGCTCGTCTGGCATTTTATCGGCCATTTGCAGCGGAAAAAAACCAAGGAGGCGGTCGAGCGTTTCAGCTTCATCCATTCCCTCGACCGGCAGGAGCTGGCCGAGGAGATCAGCCGCCGGGCCGGTGAGACCGGACGGAAAACCCGGGTCCTGATCGAGGTGAACCTGGCCGGGGAGGAAAGCAAATCCGGGATCAGCGAGGAAAGCCTGCCCGGCCTGGTTGATTTCTCCCGCTCCCTACCCCACCTTTCCCTGCTCGGCCTGATGACCATTCCCCCGCCCGGCCCGGGCCCCGAGTCATCCCGCCCCTACTTCCGCCGGCTGCGGGCCCTCAGGGAGCGGCTGGCCGGGCCGGATCTGCCCCTGCCGGAGCTCTCCATGGGAATGAGTCTGGACCTGGAAACGGCGGTGGAGGAAGGCGCGACAATGTTGAGAATCGGGACCGCGATTTTCGGCCCCAGAAAGGAGTAGACAACTTGGTTAAGACCAGCAGCCTGAAAAATCCCCGGACGGTCTTGGGCTTTCTCGGCGGAGGCAATATGGCCGAGGCCCTCATCCGCGGCCTCTCGGCTTCCCGGGAATACGAGCTCCAGGTCAGCGACAAAGTGAAGGAAAGGCTCAGTTACCTGAGCTCCCATTACCGGGTCGCGACCATGGACGACAATCTTGAACTGGTTAAATCCAGCCAGGTCATAATCCTGGCGGTCAAACCGCCGGTGGTCCCCGCGGTTCTCTCCGAGATTAAAACCGTTCTCCGGGACAAGCTCCTGATCTCGATCGCCGCGGGCATCCCGGTGAACCGGCTGAAATCCGTCCTGGGGAAAAACGCCCGGGTGATCCGGGTCATGCCGAACAACCCGGCCATGGTCGGGGCCGGGGTCACCGTCGTCTACGCCGACCCCGCCGCCCGCCCGGAAGACGTGGAACTGGCCTCCGGCATTCTCCGGACCGTGGGGCTCGCCGCGCAGGTCGAATCGGAAGAGCTGATGAACTCCGTGACCGGCCTCTCGGGGTCCGGACCGGCTTTCATCTACATTGTCGCCGAAGCCCTCTCCGACGCCGGGGTCAAGCTGGGGCTTTCCCGCTCGCTTTCCGACCTGCTCTCCTTCCGCACCATCCTGGGGGCCGCCCGCATGCTCGAAGAAACCCGCAAGCATCCGGCCGAGCTGAAAAACCAGGTCACCTCCCCCGGGGGGACCACCATCGCCGGGATCGAGGTCCTGGAGGCCCGCGGCCTCCGCTCCGCCCTGATCGAGGCGGTCGCGGCCGCGGCCCGGCGTTCCCAGGAGCTTGAAACCGCCGGGGAAAAAACCGTCAGGATGACGAAATAGATCCGCGCGAAATTTCCATGATGGATTTCAACTCACCTTCATTCGCGGATTTACGAAAATGTTCCTGATTATGGTATAAAATTACCATTACCTGGAGATAAAACCAGATTGAAAAATCCGACGTCATCAGCGAAAACTCCTCCGGGCCGGGACAACTATTTTTTTAATTATCTCCGGTTTTAAAAAATGTTCCCCCAGACTTTTATCATTCTCATTTTCCTCGTTTCCGGCCTGACCGGCCTCATCTACGAAATCACCTGGAGCCGTCTCCTCCAGGAAGTTTTCGGATCGACTAATTATTCCATCACCGCGATTCTGTCCGCCTTCATGGGAGGACTGGGCCTGGGAGCCGTTTTCTTCGGCAGGGCCGCCGAGCGCCAGGAACGTCCCCTCCGGATGTACGCCGGCCTCGAGCTGGCCACCGGGATTACCGCCCTCCTGACTCTCCCCGCCTTTCTGGCGGTCAAATGGCTTTACCTTTCCATTTATCATTTTGTCCCCGGTCAGGCCCTGGGCGCGCTGATCCGTTTCGCCCTCGTGATCCCGGTGGTGGGAATACCCGCCGCCCTGATGGGCGGGACCCTTCCGGTCATGAGCCGGCTGGTAACCCTCCAGGAGGATAAAGGCAGGAGATGGGTGAGCCTCCTTTACGGCCTCAATACCCTGGGAGCAACCATCGGGGTGGTGCTGACCGGTTTCATTTTCCTGGAAGTCCTGGGGATCCGCCACACCATTTTCCTGGCCGTGGTCATGAACCTGGTGATCGGGACGCTGGCCTGGATCCAGGACCGGAAGCACCCGGAGCTCTCCCGTCCCCGCGTTCCGTCCGTTTCCATCAATCCATCTCTTCCGGACAGCGGTCCGCCGCGGGCCGCCCGTTCGCAGCCGGATCCCCCGTCACCGGATGGATCCGTTAAACCGGGATTCGTTTTTGCCGCCCTGGCCGTGGCCGCCACCGGCTTTATCACCATGCAGCTCGAAATCGTCACCACCCGGGTTTTTATTCCCCTGGTCGGGGGCAGCACCTACGCGTTTTCACTGATGCTGATTCTTTTTCTCCTCGGGATCGGCGGGGGCGGGATCTTCCAGGCCCGTTGGGCCCGCCGCCGGATTCCTACCGTCGAAAATTATCTCTCCGTGATATTAATACTCCTCCTGGCCGTCGCCGGGATAATCGCCGCCATCCCCTTTTTAACCCCCGTTTTGGCGCGGCTGATCAGCATTAATCTTCTGGATTTCTGGGAGATCACCATGATGGAGGGTGTCCTGGTCGGCATCCTGATTCTGCCGGCCGCCTTCCTGCTGGGAATCGCCTTCCCGATGGCGATCGGGATCGGGGGACGAGGCACCCGCCGGGTTGCCCTCGAAGTCGGCCAGCTTTATCTCTTCAACACCCTGGGAAGCATCGCCGGATCGGTTTTGACCGGTTTTATCCTGGTCCCCCGGATCGGCAGCCAGGCCGCCACGGTTTCGAGCGCGATCCTGATTTTTCTGCTCGTGGCCCTGGGGCTTCTCTGGACCCCGAAAACGGGGCAGGCCCGGCGGCTGGGATGGGCGGTGGCGATCGGGCTCCTGGCCGGCATTTTAATAAAGCAGGCCGATTCCTGGACGGAACGTCTCTGCGACCAGGGGATCGGGATCCGCCGAAACGCTTTTCTGGAGGTCTCCAACCCCGTCGATCTCTGGCGGGAGCTGCACCAATCCGCCACTCCCCTGCGCTTCCTGCGCGAAGGTCTGAACGCCACCGTCAGCATCCGCGAAGATCAAACCGGCTATTTTCTCAAAACCAACGGGAAAATCGACGCCAGTTCATGGTCGGACATGTCCACCCAGCTTCTTTCCGGGCTGATTCCCCGGGCGGCCCTGTCCTATCCTCCGGAAAATGTTCTGGTCATCGGCCTGGGAAGCGGCGTGACCGCCGGCGGCCTGGCCCGGAGGCCGGAGGTGAAAAAACTGGATGTCGTCGAAATTGAGCCCGCCGTGGTCGAAGCCGCGGATTTCTTTGCGCCGCTCAATCATGATGTCCTCCGGAATCCCAAGGTCAGGATCATCCTGGAAGACGCCCGGACCTGCATTCTCGCCAGCCGGACCCGATACGACCTGATTATTTCCGAGCCCTCCAATCCCTGGATCGCGGGCATATCCCATCTCTACACGGAGGATTTTTTCCGGGAAGCCAGGAAGCATCTTTCCCCCGAAGGAATATACGTCCAGTGGATCCAGCTTTATTCCATCAACAGCCAGGCGATCAAGATCATTTTCAATACCTTCCGCCAGGTCTTCCCCTACGTGGAAATCTGGTCGCCCGGCAGCGGGGACATTATTCTGCTGGGCTGCCGGCAGCCGATCACCTTCAATCCGGAACGGGCCCAGGAGTGGATTGACGACGACCCGATCGCCGGAAAAGTACTTTTTTACCTCCTGGGGCTGGACACCGCCGAGGATCTCGCCGGCCGTTATCTCGGCGACCAGACCGTGATCAGTTCTCTCGTGCCTGGGTTTGAAAATATCATCAACACGGACGACCGGCTTTTGCTGGAATTCCTGCTCCCCCGGCAGCTTTACCAGACCAACAGCGGTTCTTTCCTGGAGGATTTCCTCCGGTTCCGCCTGGAGCATGATCTCTGGGTTCCCGCGCCCGATTCCTTGTCCGGGAAGATCCGGGAAATAATCGCGTCCGCCTACCGGACCTTCCCGGAGAACCGGCATCTGCTCGAATCGAAATTTCAGGAGATTTTAAGGGCAGACCGGCCGGCTCCTCCGGTCCTGATTGCCGAAGCCGAGGCCCTGCTCCTGAACGGTCAGACGGAACCGGCCCGGCAAATCCTCGAGAAAATGCCGGGTGACATTCATCCCTCCCGCCGGGACCGGGTGGCTTTCCTCCGCGCCCGGATCGCGTTAGGCGGGAACGATTATGACCAGGTCGTCCTGCAGGCCCGGGCCTTGCGCGATCGTTTCCCCGCTTATGCGTCTTTGCTTCTCGCGAAAGCGGCCAACGGCAGGAAAAACGGCCCGGAAGCGGTCGGCTTTCTCGAGGATTTTTTCCGGCAGGCATCCTCGGGTCTTTTCCTGGATGTGGAGGAGGTGTCGGAGGCGATTTCCGAACTGACCAAAACCGCGGAAAATGGGGGGGAATGGAAAAAAGCGGTCCGGATCCTGGAGCAGGATATGCCGATTCCGCGGATGCGGCTCCTGGCCTTGATGACCGCGGCCAAGCTCGGTTACGATCATGGCGATCTGCCGGATTGCGCCCGGGTCCTGAAAAAGGTCGAGGAATACTCTGTTCTCAATGAAGAATTATCCCTCATGCAGGTTCAATGTTTTCAAGCCACGGGGGACAGCGAGCATCTTTCCCGGGCCAAATCCAATCTGAAATTCCTCAACGCCAATAAACCTGACCACCTGATCAACTGATATTTTCCCGGCGGTCAGGGCTGGGGACCCGAAAACCGGGTTTTTACTAATTACTGTAAATTTATGTCATTTACATGAAAGTTATGTTATAATTAGATTTATGTTTGTTTTGGGAAACCTGGTTTATGCCCTGGCCGAGATCTTTAATTTCGCGGTCACCTTCTACATGTGGGTGGTAATCATCTCCGCCGTTCTTTCCTGGGTCAGCCCGGATCCCTACAACCCCATCGTCAGGTTTATCCGCGCCCTGACCGACCCGGTGCTTTCCTGGCTCCGCCGCCGTCTCCCCCTGATTCACGGCGGGGTGGATCTCTCGCCCCTGGTAGTCATCGCGATCATTCTCTTTATCAAGTATTTCGCCATCGGCTCGATGTACGATCTGTCCCGGCGCTGGAAATAAAGCCGGCCAAATAAATAAGGGAACAACGGGTAAATTTAACCGAAAAGGAAGGGTACGCCGATGAAAGTAACGCCCTTAGACATCCAGCAGCAGACCTTTCGCCGGAGGATCCGGGGTTATGATTTCCGGGAGGTGGAGGAATTCCTCAACCTGCTCCGGGACGAGTTCGAAGGCCAGATCCTGGAAAACCAGAAGCTCAAGGAAGAGCTGATCCGCCTGAAAAACCTGGTGGACGAATACCGGAGCAAGGAGGATATCCTTAAATCCGCCATCATCACCGCCCAGAAAATCACCGAGGATGTCCGGGCCAACTCCCTCAAGGAAGCCCGGATTGTCCTCTCCGAGGCCGAGCTCAAGGCCGAGGACATCATCCGGGAGGCCCAGGTGCGCCTGGGGGAGATCCTGAACGAGATCAAGGAACTCAAGCGCCAGAAGCTCCAGTTTGAGACCAATCTCCGTTCCGAAATCGATACCCACCTGAAGCTGCTGGAAGCGGCCCAGGAACAGATCGAAAAGGTCCAGGCCGTGGAGGAAAAGCTCCGGATGATGCAGCGCCCTCCCCGGGTGCTCAATCCCGCGCCCCCGGCGCAGAAACCGGAAGTCAAACTGCAGGCCGCGGTCAACGCCCCGGATTCTCCCGGGGCCAAGGGCAAATAAGAATTCATCCTTATCTTTTTCCTCCGCCCCCGCCCGATACACATCCGGCCAAGAAACCTGGCAGAGTTTCGAATCCGTCGTTCTGTTTTCGGGGTTAAAACTTGTTGAGATTTTTTTCCTGACGGCCGGACCGGACGAAGCTGAAAACCATCAACCCCAGCCAGGCCAAAAGCCCGGTCGCACTGACCCCGACCGAATTCCTGAAAACCGCCGGGTAATAATGGAAAACCACCCGATGTTTTCCCTGGGGAATCTTCACCGCCCGGAAAAATCCGTCCCCGCGGTAAATCTCCCCGGGCCGGCCGTCAACCTCCGCCTTCCAGCCGGGGTAATAACTGTCTAAAAGCAAAAGCCAGCCCGCCTCCCTGGCCTCCGCCTCCACTGCCACTTTCTCGTTCTGGTATTCCATCACCGCCGCCGGCTCGGATTTCATTAATTTCGAGCCGGGAGTCAGCTTCTCCGGCTCAGTTTCCACCAGGAGTACCTGCTCGGCGGGAAAATCCGGAGTTGACCAGAGCTTGATGATCTGATCCTGATCGGAAAGCGCCCGGGCTTGATAAAAAACCATGGCCCGGGGAAAAGCGCCCGGAATGCCGGTGAACCCGCGGTCACGGTAATATAAATATTCCACCCCGGCCCGGGCCAGGATCAGGTCGTTATCCGGCCATTTGGCTGCCCCGATAATTTTCTTGAATTTGCTCACTTCCTTCGGATAAAAGGTGCCTCCGGCCCAACGGATATTATTCAAACCAAAATAAACAGCCCACCCGGATTCCAGCGAATTTTGAAAATCCTTGAAAGACAGCACCGGGTCCGAAAGCCTTTGTAAAATCAGATCCTGTTTCGGCGGGGAAATCGAAAATATGCGCGGGGGAACGATCCGATCCTTCTCCTGCGCCAGCAGATTTTTAATGTATTCATTCGGCTGGAAAAATTCCATTTTTGTTACCGGATTAAGCCGATAATGGGCAAAAAACAGGTCCCCGAAAAGCACCAACGCCAATCCCAATCCCAGCCCGCCCCTCGAGAGCTTTCCCGCCGACAAAACCAATCCCAATCCCAGCAGGAAAAACATCGAAACCCGTAAAATATTCCTCCAGTAAAGATATTCGGTAACGGTATGGTAATTGTCTTTAAATTCCTGGATCCGCAGCGGATAGATTAAAAGCAGGATGATAATGACAGCCGCGGCCAGAAAACACGCCCCCGACCCCCAGGGGGAAAACTGCCTGCGGAGGGAGCAATATTCATACCCATAAACCGCGAGCATGGCGGAGCCGAAGTTCAAAAACAAAAAAAACTTCTCCGGGAACCGAAACAGATTAAAACCGGGCAGATGTTTGTAAAAAAACGTATATACCCCCGCGCTGTCCCCCAAAATCATCACCAAACCGAACAAAGCCAAAGCCAGCCAGAACAGTCCCCTCCATTTACCCGGACCTGCCCAGGACAGGACCACCATCAGCAATAAAGTCACCCCCAGGTAATGGCTTAAGAAATATGGGAAACCATGAAAAAACCCCAATCCCCAGAATTGGCCCGCGGTGGAGGGAAGCAGGTAATTCGGAACGATGAGCGAAATCAACTGGGAGGGCGCCAGAGACCAGACCATCGCATCCGAAAGATTCATCCCGCCCGCCCGGTTGGAAAGAGTGACCAGCTCTCCGGTCAAGGCAATTTGGGGAAGAATCAAAATCACTCCCCAGACCAGGCCCAAAGCCATCGCCCCCGAGGCGCGGAACAAATCCCGGGGGGATGTCCTCTTCCGGGGGGCCAGCGCCACCATCCCGAAAGCTAATACCCAGCTCATCCCCGCCAGTTGAATCTCCCCGCCCAAAATCTGCACCGCCATCACCAGTCCCAGCCAGAGAGTCCACCTGAGCCACTTTGTTTCCAAAGCCTCATCCAGGCAAATGATCAGCAAACCCAGCCAGGCAATGGTCCGGAAAAACAGGGGAATGGAACCCAGCGAAATCAGATATCCCCCGAATCCGAACCCGATCGAGCCAATCAGGCTGGCTTCTTCCTTGAATCCGATCTTTCGCAAAGCCAGATAAAAGGTCGACAGGAAAAGCAGGTGATAAAAAACAACGTCATACACCACTCCCCGCTCCGGGCCCAGGATCGAAAACATGAAATTCGGGAAATAAAACGCTTCGGCCTGAGGATTGGACGCATAAGGTATTCCGAAGAAATCGAATGGAAACCAGAGCGTCGGCCCGCTCGACCCGGACCAGAAATACTTCTTGGCCAGAATCTCGGAGTAGATGTCCCGGAAATAGAACATTTTCCCGGGGGCGAGGGCTTCCCCCCAAAAAACAAATGCCAGCCCTAAAAGCAGAAGCAGATAAAAAAGATCCCTGCGGTATTTCATCTTTTTGATTATAGGCAAATGGCTGAGCAAAAAGAATTTAAATTCGCGACCAGAAAAGCGGGGCAGGCCGACGGCACTCCCGAAATTGTCAGGGTAAAACCCCCGGCCTGTTTCTGCGAACCGGTCCGGGTTCCGGTCGGGCCCGGCACTGCTTCCGCTGGTATTAAAATAATATCAGCAAAATCATTCCAAAGATTTCCGCAAACCCCGGGTAAAATCGGCCAGGGCGGAAAGCATTCTTTTTCGATCCCGGGATTTTTCAATGATTTTGACCAGGGCGCTGCCCACCACCACCCCGTCGGCCTTTCCCCCGGCGGGGGAGCAGACCCAGCGGGCCTGGTCCGGCGTCGAAATCCCGAACCCCACCACCACCGGAAGAGCGGAGAAACTTTTGACCCGCATTACCATCGAACCGATGGTCCGGGGCAGTTTCGTCCTGGCCCCGGTTACGCCCTTGACCGAGACGCAGTAGATATAGCCCCGGCTTTCCCGGCAGATTATTTTGATTCTTTCTTCCGGGGTATTGGGCGCAACCAGGAATATCGGGGCGATCCCGCGCCGGCGGGACTCCCGGGAAATCCGGGCCATTTCCCCCGCGGGCAGGTCGGGGATGATCACCCCGTCCACCCCGGCGGCCGCGGCCCGGGTGAAGAACCGTTCGCTCCCCAGGGCCAGGATCGGGTTGAGATACCCCATTAAAACCAGGGGGATCTGGCTCCGCCTCCGGATTTTTCCCACCGCGGATAAAATCGCCTTCAGGGTGGTGCCCCGGTTCAGGGCCCGGGTGGAGGCGGCCTGGATCGTCGCCCCGTCAGCCAGCGGATCGGAAAACGGGATCCCGAGTTCAATAATGTCCGCTCCCCGCTGTTCCAGTTCCAGCGTTATCCGGACGGTGGTCTCCAGGTCCGGGTCTCCGGCGGTAATATAGGTTATGAGAGCTTTCTTCTGCTGCGCTTTCAGCCGGGAAAAGCTTTGATCAATTCGATTCATTAGGACTTTAAATCTCCTTTTTTTCCGCGATCACAATATCCTGATAACTCAAGTATTTATCCCGGGCGCACCAGGAACCGTAATGAACCGGGCTGATGATGGTCAGCCGATATTTACGATAAAGCTCCCGGATCATATCCTCTGCGTAAGCGACCGCCTCCTCGGGGGTGTTCCGGTCGATCGTGTGATATCCGCTGCCGCCGGATTTGAAGTCCAGCGTGGAACGGCCTTCGCCGACGAGTTTTCCGGACTCTTCGTTTAGCAGAAAATAAGTAATGAAGCATTTCCCCCCTCTCTTGAGAACCCGGGTGAGCTCGGAAAAGTAATGCTCCAGGTCCGGAGGAAGCATGTGGGTAAACACGGAAGTGAGAAATATGAAATCAAACGATTCATCCGGATACGGGAACGCATATTCGGATGCTTTGAACTTCCCTTTGGGATTGTAGGCCTGGTTGAAGACATCAACTGATTTGAATTGAAAATTCGGAAATCTCGGGGTGATTTTTTTCTGGCACCATTCGATCCCATCCGCGACGATATCAAAGCCTTCATAACTGCCCCCGGATTTCAGATAGCCCGATAAGGGCACAGCCATCCGGCCGATCCCGCATCCGATTTCCAGCACCCTGTCTGCCGGCTTGAGCCCCCCCAGTTCAATAAAGTAATGAAAGAACTCTTCCCCGATTTTCCGGAAATCGCCGTCGCCGATGAAAATCATCCTCCGGGGAGGAGTCAGCTGGTCCCGTTTCCCTCCGAGCAGATCGAGGAGATCAAGAAAAAGATCATAAACCCATCGTATTTTTCGCCTGACCGGTTTCGGGATGATTTGTTTAATAAAATCCTTCACCATCGCGTCGCTTATTCTCTTTCCACGATTTCCAGGTCCTTATCCCCCCGCCCGGACAAGTTCAGGACGACGATCTCGTTCTTCCTGGTTTTTTTGATAAATTTCAGCAAAAACGCCGCGGCGTGGGACGATTCCAGGGCGGGAATGATTCCCTCTGTTTGCGACAGATATTTGAATCCCCGGATCGCCTCCCGGTCGGAGACCTGTTGATATTCGACCAGTCCCGCTTCTTTCCAGTGGGAGAGCTCCGGGCCGACACCGGGATAATCCAGGCCGGCGGAGATAGAGTGGGCTTCGGCGATCTGCCCGTCTTTATCCTGGAGCAGGTAGGTGAAAGCCCCGTGCAGAACCCCGGGCCGGCCCCGTCCGAGCGAGGCCCCGCTTTTTCCGCCGGTTCCCCCCGCTTCCACCCCGATTTTTCTGACCCGGGGGCAGTCGATGAAAGGATAAAACATCCCGGCGGCGTTGCTGCCTCCGCCTACGCAGGCGATCAGGTAATCCGGAAACCGGTTCCCCCTCCGGCCGAATTCCTTTTTGATTTCCTCCCCGATTACCGACTGGAAATCCCGGACAATCATCGGATAGGGATGCGGTCCGACCACCGAGCCCAGCAGGTAATGGGTATGATCGACATTGGAGACCCAATCCCGGATGGCTTCGTTGACGGCGTCCTTCAGGGTTTTGGAGCCTGAGCTTACCGGGATAACCCTTGCTCCCAGCTGCTCCATCCGGACCACGTTCAGGTGCTGGCGCCGGATGTCCTCCTCCCCCATGTAAACCTCGCAGGCCAGGCCCAGAAACGCCGCGGCGGTGGCGGCGGCCACCCCGTGCTGGCCGGCCCCGGTCTCGGCGATAATCCTGGTCTTCCCGAGCCTCCGGGCCAGGAGAGCCTGGCCCAGGGCGTTGTTGATCTTGTGGGCGCCGGTATGCGCGAGGTCTTCCCGTTTGATATGGACCTGAGCCCGGCCCAGATCCCGGGTCATTCGGGCCGCGAAATACAGGGGTGTCGGCCTCCCGGCGAAATCATGCATCAGCCGCCGGTATTCCTTCCGGAAAGCCTGATCCCGTCGGATCTGCCGATAACCGTTCTCCAGTTCATCCAGGGCCGGGATCAAGGTTTCGGGGACAAACCTGCCCCCGAATCTCCCGAAGTAACCTTTGGCATCCGGAAAATTGTATTTTTTTCTGTTTTTCGTCATCAGTCCATTATCCAGATATTAATGTCCGGAAATATTATTATTCTTTACCTGTTACCTGTTACCTGTTACCTGCTACCTGCTACTTGCTACTTGCCACTAAAAACGCAGGCTGAAGCCTGCGGCTACCATTTAATTTTAACTTTTTGCCCTTCGAATAAATTCCCTCATCTTTTTTACGTCTTTCTTCCCCGGCAAGCTTTCCACTCCCGAAGCCACATCCACACCGTAAGGCCTGACCAGGCGGACGGCTTCCCGGACATTTTCCGGGGTCAATCCCCCGGAAAGAAATAACCGCTGCCGGGGCAGCTTCTTCCCTTCCAGCGTTCTCCAGTCCCAGGCCCGGCCTGATCCCCCGTAACCGGGGGAATAGGTATCAAAAAGGAAATAATCCGCCGGGAATCTCCCGGGGATTTTGACCCGGGCTTCACCCCGGATTCTGAAAACCTTGATGATCTTCACCCGGTCGATTTCCCGGGCCAAGTCCCGGCAGTAATCTTCGGGCTCATCCCCGTGCAGCTGGACCAGGCGGAGCCCGGTTTCCCGGACGATTTTTCGGATGCGGTCGATTTTCTCGTCGACGAATACCCCGGTCCATTTAACCCGGGCGGATTCTACTGACCGGACAATTTTCTCCGCTTTCGCCGGAGTGATGAAACGCCGGCTCCGGGGATAAAAATTGAGGCCGAGATAATCCGCCCCGGCTTCCGCCGCGGCCCGGGCGTCTTCCGGCCGGGTGATGCCGCAGATCTTGACCTTGATCATAAAGCGGCTCAAAAGCTTGAAGGCCGGGCGGGTTGAAAGTCAGATCAACTTTCTCAATTTTTCCGGCGTTCACCCGGCCCAGACCTGATCCGGGTTTACCTTCTCCCCGCCCGGCCTTCCCGCTCTCGTTCCTCCTCCTAGCGCTCTATAAACCGCTTTCCAGCCCTTGGACTGGAAAAAACCCCTTCTTTTCCAACCACCGATCCACCCAGCAACCTTCTTTTTCTCTTCTCTGGTTACTGGTTACCGGTTTCCGGTTACCGGCTCCGTTTTTTATACCTTGGGCAGATCGGCCATCGCCTTCTTCAGCTCACTTTCCGAAAGCGCGACATCCTGCATCTTGCCCGAGAAATAATCGTCATAAGCCGCCATGTCGACCAGGCCGTGCCCGGAAAGATTGAAAAGAATCGTCTCTTTCTTGCCTTCCTGCTTGCAGCGCTCCACCTCGTCAAAAACCGCCTTGCAGGCATGCGCGCTCTCCGGGGCCATGATGATTCCCTCGGCGCGGGCGAAGGTAACCGCCGCCTCGAAGACCGGCCTCTGGGTATAGGCCTTGGCCTCGACCAGCCCGAGCTTGAGCAGGTGGCAGAGCAGGGGCGCGTCCCCGTGATACCGGAGTCCGCCGGCGTGGATCCGGGGCGGCACGAAGCTGTGACCCAGGGTGTACATTTTCAGAAGCGGGGTCAGGCCGACGGCATCCCCGAAGTCGTAAGCGTAAATCCCCCTGGTCAGCGAGGGACAGACGGCCGGCTCTACACCCAGGCATCTGACTTTCTTCCCGGCCAGCTTGTCCTGGACAAAGGGAATGGCCATTCCCGCGAAATTGCTTCCCCCGCCCACGCAGCCGATGACCACGTCCGGGTAATCGCCCACCATGGCCAGCTGTTTCTTGGCTTCCATGCCGATGATCGTCTGGTGGAGGCAGACGTGATTCAAAACGCTCCCCAGGGAATAATTGGTGTCCGGGTGGGTCGCGGCGTCCTCGACCGCCTCGCTGATCGCGATTCCCAGGCTCCCCGGCGAATTGGGATCGCCCGCCAGGATCTGTTTGCCCGCATTAGTGAGATTGCTGGGGCTCGGGATCACCTTCCCGCCCCAGGTCTCCATCATGCTCCGCCGGTAGGGTTTCTGCTCGTAGCTCACCTTGACCATGTATACGGTGCATTCCATCCCGAACAGCCTGGTGGCGAAGCAGAGCGCGCTCCCCCACTGGCCCGCCCCGGTCTCGGTGGCGATCCGCTTGATCCCTTCCTTCTTGTTGTAATACGCCTGGGGCACCGCGGTATTGGGTTTGTGACTGCCGGCGGGGCTCACCCCTTCGTATTTGTAATAAATCTTCGCCGGGGACTTCAGGGCCTCCTCGAGCCGCAGGGCCCGGTAGACCGGCGACGGCCTCCAGAGGGTATAGATCTTTAAAACCTCTTCCGGGATCTTGATCCAGCGCTCCGGCGACATCTCCTGCTCGATCAGGGCCATCGGGAAAATCGCCTTTAAATCATCCGGACCGACCGGCTTTTTGGTGCCCGGATGCAGGGGCGGCGGCAGCGGGGAGGGAAGATCCGGCATGATGTTGTACCATTCCTTCGGCATTTCGCTTTCTTTCAGTAAAATTTTGACCTCCATCTTTCCTTCTCCTTTCTCTTTTTTACCAGCTTAATGAATCCCCAATTTACCGGCTTACCGGGGTTTTCCCGGTCAATTCTCTCAGTTTTTTGGCCGGGTCGCCAGCCTTCAGCAGTGACTCCCCAATCAGGAAACCCCTGGCCCCCAGGCCCCATAATACCTCAATTTCCTCCCGGGTCCTGATCCCGCTTTCGCTGACGGCCACCCGATCCCTCGGGATTTCCGGCAGGAGGCTCCTGGTCACGGCCAAGTCGGTTTTTAAGGTTTGCAGGTCCCGGTTATTGATCCCGATCAGGACCGCCCCGGCCTTGATTGCGCGCGCCAGCTCTTCCCGGTTATGAACCTCCACCAGGGGTTCGAAATCCAGCTCCCTCCCCCGCTCCAGAAGCATCCGGAGCCGGGAATCCTCCAGGATCCTGGCGATCAGGAGGATCGAATCCGCCCCGATGGCCCGGGCGAAAAGCAACTGGTACTCATCCAGGATGAAATCCTTCATCAGGACCGGCAGGCGGGTCTCTTTCTTGACCGCGGCCAGGTCCTTCGGACTGCCCCCGAAAAATTGGGTTTCCGTCAGGACCGAGATGGCCGCCGCCCCCCCTGCCGCATAGCGCCCGGCCAGGTCAGCCACCCCATCCCGGTCCAGTCCTTCCTGGATTTCCCCGGCCGAAGGCGACCGGCGCTTGATTTCGGCGATGATCCCCGGGGGATTATTTAAAATCGCCTCCGGCAGGCTCCGCGGTCGGGGAGAATCGGCGATCATCGACTGGAGTTCCGCAACCGTCCGGGACTTCCGGGTCTCTGCGATTTCCTTCCGCTTGGCGTTAACTATTTTCTCCAGCAAATCCATTTTTTTGGTTTCGGGTTTTTGGTTTCGGGTTTCTGGTTTCGGGTTTCTGGTTTCGGGTTTCTGGTTTCGGGTTT
>JAQTNV010000002.1 GCA_028713675.1 bacterium | reverse complement strand
TTTTCAAGATCAAGGTTCTCACCCAGTTCAAATCCAATTCCCTGATTCGCCATATCTCGATGGCCTGGCAGCTTTCCGCGCATCTCGGGCATTATGTGGACGTGGTCCCGGCCCAGATGCAGGTGGGACGTTTCTGGTACCGGGGCACGGCGGACGCCGTTTTCCAGAACCTGAATCTCGTCCGGGATGAAAACCCGACCGAGGTTCTGGTTTTCGGGGGTGATCATATCTATAAAATGAACATCCGCCAGATGCTCGAGTTTCACCGGGAGAAGAACGCCGACCTGACCGTGGCGGCCATCCCGGTCCCGATCGCGGAGGCCTCCAACTTCGGAATCATCGAGGTGGACGATGAATGGCGGATGGTGGGCTTCGCGGAAAAACCCGCCCATCCCAAGCCCATGCCCGGTGATCCCGGCCGGGCCCTGGCCTCGATGGGTAATTACATCTTCAAGCGGGACCCGCTGACCCAGGAAATCAGCTCGGACGCCCAGCAGGAAACCGACCATGATTTCGGCCGGAACATCATCCCCGGGATGCTCGGACGTTACCGGATTTTTGTTTACGATTTCAGCCGCAACGAGATTCCCGGGATGGAGGAAACGGAACGGGGATACTGGCGGGACGTGGGGGACCTGGATTCCTATTTTCAGGCCAACATGGATCTGGCCTCGGTTTCCCCCCACCTCAATCTTTACAATTACCAGTGGCCGGTCCGCAGTTTTTACCCCGCTTACCCGCCGGCCAAGTTTGTTTTCGCCGGCGGGGAAACCGACCGGATCGGGATCGCCACCGATTCGGTGGTGGCGGAGGGGTGCATAATCAGCGGAGGCCGGATCAACCGCTGCATCCTTTTCCCGCGGGTCCGGATCAATTCCTACGCCTGGGTCACGGATTCGATCCTCATGGAAGGCGTGGAGGTCGGCCGCCACTGCCAGATCCAGCGCGCCATTATCGACAAGGAAGTGGAGATTCCCGCCGGAGCCCGGATCGGTTTTGATCGGAACGCGGATGAATCCCGCTTCCACGTTTCGGAGAAGGGCATCGTCGTCATCCCCAAGAATTACCGCTTTTAATCAACCCGGACCAAATTCATCATGTCTGAGCTCAGAAAAGACCCGATCACGGGCCGCTGGGTGATCATTTCCCGGGAACGGGCTTCCCGGCCGTCCGCCTTCAATCTGGTCCTGAAACGCCGGCGGGGAATATTGTGTCCCTTTTGCCCGGGGCGGGAGAAAGAGACCCCGCCGGAAATTCTGGCCTGCCGCCCGCCGGAGGCCTCTGCCCCCGATATCCCCGGCTGGAAGCTTCGCGTGGTTCCCAACCGGTTCCCGGCCCTGGGGACGGGAGAGGAAAACGGTCTGCCGGAGGAAGGGTTTTTCCGGCGGAGAGAGGGGATCGGGGCCCATGAAGTGATCATTGAAAGCCCCGATCACGGCCGCCGGTTTTCCGATTTTTCGCCCCGGGAGATCGAGGCGGTTTTCCGGGCTTACCGGGACAGATACGGGGAGTTGAAAAAGGACAGGCGTTTTCGTTACATTCTGCTCTTTAAAAACGAGGGCGCCCAGGCGGGGGCGACGCTTGATCATCCCCATTCCCAGCTGATCGCCCTGCCCGTCATCCCCTGGATGATCCGGGAAGAGGTTAAGGGATGCCGGGAATATTACCTCCGGGAAAACCGTTGCATTTACTGCGATCTCATCCGGCAGGAAATGGAAACCCGGGACCGGGTGATAACGGAGAGCGATGGCTTCGTGGCGCTTTCTCCCTACGCCCCCCGGTTTCCTTACGAGCTTTGGATCCTGCCCCGCAAGCATCACACGGTTCCGGATCGTTCCGGGTCCGAGTGGTTTCACGGCCTGGCCGTGATTCTCCGGGAGTGCCTCCAACGTCTGGATGGGGTCCTGGATAACCCGGCCTACAATTTATATGTTCATTCCGCTCCCCTTGACGATGAGGAGAGCGCCTCATACCACTGGCACCTGGAAATCACCCCCAGCCTTTCCCGGATCGCCGGGTTTGAACTCGCGACCGGGTTTTACATCAATCCGGTATCGCCGGAGGAAGCCACGGAGAAGCTGCGGCGGGTAGACATGAAAATCAGCAAGCAGTAAGGAGTAAGCAGAAAAACAGCCTGAGAGTTATTAAGCCTAAGAGCCTAAAAGCAAAAGAGCGATTGCTTCGCTGTCGCTCGCAATGACATCCTCAATGATTGCGGAATGCCCCCCCTCCGGGTCGCAGACCTTTCCCCTCCCTCCGGGCTGGAAGCGGGGCCGTAGGCCCTATGGGCCGGAGGCTGCTGGTTGCTTACTGCCTACTGAAATTAAGGGCTGAATAATGTTTTAAGGGTGGGATCGGCCTCCGCCATCTGGCGGTAGCTCTGGTTCAGGGAAATGGCTTTTTCCAGGGCCTTCCGGGCGGCCGGGATTTCCTTCCTGAAACTGTGGGCAATCGCCAGGTTATACCAGACCGGTCCGGATGCCGGATCGGCCTTCTGGGCCAGATGGAGCTCCCGGAGAGCTTCGTCGAACTCCCCGAGATTGAGCAGGGTGACCGCGAGATTGGTCCGGGCCAGGTTCATTCCGGGGTTTAGTTCAAGGACTTTCTGGTAAGCCTTTTTCGCGTCCGGGTATCTTTTTACATTGACATAGGCGTTGCCCAGGCCGAAGAGGAAATTGGCGTCGTCCTCATGGAGCGATTTGACCGGTTCACCCACTTCCACCGCTTTGGCGAAGAGCCCGTTCCGGACGTAAAGGAAAAAGAGCGGGGGGTTGATCGAGGATTTCTGGGTGGGCATGAGCCGCAAGGCGGTTTCGTATTCCTTCATGGCCAGAGGGTCCCGGTTGTTGCGGGCCAGGAGCATGCCCAGGTGGCGGTGGGCGGGCCCGAAATAGGGCATTAACTTGTTGACTTGCTCCAGATCCTTGATGGCTTTTTCATCATCGTTGAGTTTCATGTAACAGATGAAACGGTCGAAATAAGCGCGTTCCTCGTTGGGAACCAGCTGGATGGAGCGTTTGAAGGACGCCAGGGCGTCTTCGAAACGGTCCAGGCGCTTGAGCGCCTGGCCCTGCCGGTAGTAAAAATCGGCCATAATTGAGCGGTAGGAGTAGTTCATCGTCAGCCATTCGCAGACCAGGGCGGCGACCAGGATCAGGGGAACGACCGCCCGCCCGAACCCGGCAAAACGGAAGGAGAAGCGGTCGTCCGCCCCCGGGCGGTAACGCAGGGCCATTAATTCCAGGACCGTCACCAGGACCCAGAAATTCATGGAAGGGGCCGGCAGTCTGAGCCCGAAGCTGAAGATCACGTCGACCAGGAGGCCGCCGATGCCGCCCAGGGCCCCGGCGAAGAGCCAGAAACGTTCTTTTTCTTCGATCCTCCGGAGGAGAAAGACGGCCAGGTAAACCAGGGCTCCGAGCAGGGCGAGCAAGGACAACCCGCCCAGCAGGCCGGCTTCCACCAGGGTCTGGATATAGTCGTTGTGGATGTCAATGACCCGGGTATTGGCCTCCAGGGTCATGTTTTCGAGCTCCCGGTTCTGGTAATCGGAGAAAATGACCTGGATGTTTCCCACCCCCGCGCCCAGGATGGGATGAGCGGCCCAGATTTTCAGGCAGATCGGCCAGGTGGAGAGGCGGAAGCGAATGGAGGCATCATTAAAATGGGTGATCTGCTCGAATTTCCGGACCGCCACCTTTCCCGGTTCGCTGAATTTCAGGGCTACAGTGAGCAGGACAATAAAGGCCGCCACCCCGATCCCGATCTTCTTCCAGGGTAAAGAAAACTTCTTCCCGCGCCACCACCAGAAGAAAAGGACGGGAAGGAAAATGATCTGGAAAATAATGGAAACATAACCGGCCCGGTATTTGGAGGCCATGAAATAAGTGAGGATGGCGGCGATCCAGAGAATGATGGCGAGAATATCCAGGCGGTAATCACCCAGGAGGAGCGGAAGAAATCCCACCAGCAGGATCAGGAAAATCGCCGCGACTTCGGAAAAATTCAGGTCTTCGGAAGTGACCTGGAAAAGGAGCATGGCCAGCAGGGAGACGAGAATAACCGCGATCTGGCGGCGCGAAAAGGGATTTTTCGTCGCCAGTTTCCGGAAGATCAATCCCACCAGGCAAGGGAAGACGGTGAGCAGATATTCCGCGGTGAAGTTGGAGAGCCCGATGAAAGAGGCCGGGTCTTCCTCTCCGTATTGATCTTCGGGCAGATAGGAGAAATGGAAATATTGCAGTAGGCCGTAAACCGTCACCGCCAGGGCCGCCCCCCCCATGGCCAGGAAGATATCCTCGATCCAGGATTCCTCCCGGAAATTGGCGAGGAGGAGGATAAAAAGCATGAAGTTTCCCACCTGGTAGGCCAGGGTGAGCTCGCTTTTATAGATGTTCATGGCCTGGGTCAGGGAGAGAAGAAAGGCCAAGCCGAGGCAGAGCACCGGGATCAGCGTAATCGCAGCCGGGAATTTTACCCGGCCTTCCCGGGTGATCCGGAAAAACCAGTAGATCAGGCCGATGCTGGTGAAGACATTCAGGAGCAGGATCTTGGACCAGATGAAATCAACCTTGTACCGGGCGACCGGTACGAGGACAATGACCAGGGTGAAAATATAGAAAAAGAAATTGTGGGGTAAGGAAATTTTTTTCTTCATATTCAAAAGACCGAAGACTTCGGCTAAGGTTCGTGAAAATCAGGTCCGATAATGAAACCTGGTTCATTATTATAGGATTGGATTCCGGGAAGAACAACAGGAATCAACTGATCGAAGATAGGAGATAGAAGATAGGAGATTGGAGGCAGCGGAACACTGCTTCCTGCTTACTCATTGCTCTTTGCTCCTTGCTCTATGCCCTATGCCCTATGCGCTTTGCGATAGCGCTCGCCATGTGATAATTTTTCCTCCATGGAGAGGGAAAGGACGATCGCGAAATCGGTCAGCGTTTCCGGGATCGGGCTGCATTCCGGCGTGAAAACCTTTCTGACCCTGAAACCGGCGTCTCCCGGGAGCGGGATTACTTTCTTCCGGCCTGATCTAGATCCTTCCCTGCCGATCCCGGCCCGCATTGATTACGTGGGTGACAATCGTTTCGCCACCACCCTGCGCCGGGACAAAGCGGAAGTCGCCACCGTGGAGCATCTTCTGGCCGCGGTTTACGGCCTCGAAGTGGATAACCTCGAAGCCTGGCTGGAAGGCCCGGAGGTCCCCTCCGGGGACGGGAGTGCGCAGATTTTTGTGGACCTGATCACCGCGGCCGGCCTGAAAGTTCAGGATCGAGACCGGTCGATTTTTTCCATCCCTCATTCGCTGGAGGCGGTCAACCACGAAGCGCGGATTGCGGCCGGCCCGGAACCGGGAGAAGGCCTTTCCCTGGAGTTTCAAATCGCCTATCCCCACCTCAAGGTCCCGGAGCAGACCTTTCACCTCCGGCTTTCCCCCGAACTTTTCCGACGGGAGATTGCCTCGGCCCGCACCTATGGTTTTCTCGAGGATCTTTCCGGGCTGGAGGCCGAGGGGAAGGGAAAGGGGGGGTCGCTTGAAAACGCGATCCTGATAAGCGATGGTAAAGTGGTGAATCCGGAAGGCCTGCGCTTTCCGGAAGAGTTGGTACGGCACAAGATTCTGGACCTGATCGGGGATTTGGCCCTGCTGGGTCGGAGGGTTTCCGGGAGGGTGGCGGCGCAATATTCCGGGCATTTTCTGAATCACCAGCTGGTGCGGGAAATGTCCAAAATCATTAATCCGTGAGGCGTTAAAAGTTGTCCATAGTGTTCGTAGGGTTCATAGGGCCCGTAGTGTCAAGAGAGAAGAATGAATCCGATTAACTTTTCAGACACGATGGACACGATAGACACAATGGACACAATGGACCTGTTTTAAAATGGACTCGCAATTTTTTCTAGTTATCGCCCTAGTCATATTCTCCGGGCTTTTCCTGGCGGCGGTTTTCTTCCGTCTCGAGCCGGGACGGAGGGTTTACCCCTGGTTCCGAAGCGGGCTTTTCCTGGCGGTAATATTCCTGAGCCTCGGGATCGGCCTGCGGTCCTACGAAGCCAAGCATCTTCCCCTCACTAACCTTTATGAATCCCTACTGATTTTCGCCTGGTTTTTAAGCCTGATCCCGCTGGTTTTAAAAAAACTTCCGGTTTCCCTGCTCCGTTTCGCGTTGCTGCTGGCCGGGGCCGGCATCCTTTCCGCCAGCCTTCTTCCTCATCGTTTCACCGAAGCCGCGCCTCTCCTGCCGGCCTTGAAAAGCCATTGGCTGGCTTTTCACGTCCTGACCTGTTTTTCGGCTTATTCCGCCTTTGCCGTTGCCTTTGGATCCGCCCTGCTTTACCTGGTGCCTGCCTTCCGGGGCTCGCTTTCACTGGAAACCCTGGAAAACATTACCACCACGTCGATCTCCCTGGGTTTTCCGCTGCTGACCATCGGGATCGTAACCGGCGCGGTCTGGGCCAACCAGGCCTGGGGAACCTACTGGAGCTGGGATCCCAAGGAAACCTGGTCGCTGATTACCTGGCTCATCTACGCGGTCTTTCTCCACGCGCGTTTCGCCAAGGGGTTCCGCGGGCGCCGGGCCGCCCTCATCGCGGTTTTCGGGTTTATCTCCGTGCTTTTTACCTACCTGGGAGTGAATCTTATCCTCTCCGGCCTGCATTCGTACGCTTCCTAAAGGAAAAAGGGGCGGCCCTCGTAGCCGCCCAATAAGGTGTTGGGTGTTAGGTCATAGGTGATAGGTGACAGGTTTAAACCCAACACCCATAACCTAAAACCCATCACCTATGACCTATGACCTTTATTTGTCGTTAAGGCTGGGCATTGCCAAAATCCCCCGATATGATAAAAATAAAACATGGCAAAAAAATTGAAATCTCCAAGGTTGGCCCGGTTTGACCGGAAAGCGGCTGCCGTCCTGGTCGCCGGGATTTTTTTGCTTCTGCCCGCGCTGGCCCGTTCCGAATATGTCGGAGGGGAGGGGAAGAGCAAACCCGGGCTCTCGGTATCCATCGAGCCGGTTTTCGGCCTGACCAAGCGGGACATGAGTGGGAGCAACGGGTCGCTGACTTCCCTGAGGTTTTTTCTCCGGCCCACTTTCAAGATTTACGACCGGGTCGCTTTCTACGGGGATATCGGCGCCGCTGATTTTCATCAGGGCGGTGCTGCCGGGGCCCTGGGCCTCCTGGCCGGGGGAGGAGCCAAGGTATTTATCGTCAGTCATAACCAGTACCTTAACATTTACGCGGATGGCCAGTTTCTCACCTTCGATTCAGACGATAACGGAAAGGGCGGTCGGTTCTTCGCTTATCAGTTTTCCCTGATCGTTTCGCACAAGGAGAGCAACTGGAATGTCTATGCCGGCCCGAAATACGCCCAGCTGGAAAACGGCGAAGACGCGGACCAGAAGGTCGGGATTGTGATCGGGATGGATTACTCGGTTACCCCCATGGTCTTCTTTACCGCCGAGATGCACAACTTCACCGATGATGGCCTATACGTGGGGGTAGGCTATCGTTTCTAGCCCTCCGGATTTTCAGCCCGTTCCGGGTTAGCACATGCTGAAGGAAGAAGACATAAAAAGCCTGGAAGAACGGATCAATATCCTGAAAAAGGACTATGATCTTTTTCTGGCCGGAATCCTGAAGCTTGAGCCATACAAGGGCCGGGAGGAACTCGGCAAGTGGATCCGCGGTCATACCGCTTCAGAGATCGTCAACTCTTCCCTCCGGTTCAAATACAATTCTCTGGTTGCCAAATTCAACTCCTTCAACAACTACTGGGACCGGATGGTGCGGCTTCGGGAAGAAGCCAGGGCCAAGATTTGGGACAAGAACGCCGCCACCCATG
This sequence comes from bacterium, assembly GCA_028713675.1. Lineage (GTDB taxonomy): Bacteria > Desulfobacterota > JAPLJL01 > JAPLJL01 > JAPLJL01 > JAPLJL01. The sequence continues at coordinate 161,583 of JAQTNV010000002.1, read as the reverse complement.
CTTCCCAAACGGCGACGTCCGCGGCGGCGGCAACCGCGGCGGCAGCGCACCCCAAGCCGGCGCCCAGGCAGAATGGCTCGGTTTTCCTGTCACTTGAGGATAAAGATCTGGAGGCCAAGGCCAAGAAGGTCTTCGATGATTTTACCGCCGCCAGGGCCAAGACCGGGGAAGGTGCGGGCCCGGATTTCGCCCGCTTCAAATCCACCATCGAGAAACAGCTCCAGGGGCTTTTCGACCGCGCCCCCGGCAGCGAAGTGGAGTTCAAGGTCGCGGTCGAGAACGGCAAGGCCAAGCTTAAAGCCGTCGCCAGAACTAAGTCCTAAGCAAATCCTTGTCTGTCTCGTCTATCTGGTCTGTCTCGTCTATCTGGTCTATCTAGTCTATCTAGTCTGTCTCGTCTATCTAGTCTGTCTGGTCTGTTTCGTTTCTTTAGTTTCTTTGGTTGAACTGCCTACTGCCTACTTCTTATTGGTGTCTAGCGCTTCTGCGCCCCAAATTAAATAATCCCAAGATGAGAATCAGCGCTATGGCTGTGGGACTGGCCCCGACAGGGAAAGTCTGGCAGCCCTCGGTTTGGGGGGCGGGTTCCTCGGTAAATCCGTTTCTCAGCCGGGCTCGGACCCAGGGGGTATAGGTTTCCGAATCGATATCGGAGACGGCGATTCGGACCTGCCCGTCGGGGTAAAAGAATTCAGGGAAAGGGGAGAGCTGGGCGGAGCCCAGGCTGTTCCCGGTCAGGAACAAATCCTGGCTGTCGGCGAGAATGTTCCTGACTAGGGGATGATTATCGTCCCGGTTGGCCCCGCCGGAAATCCATTCGGGAAAGAAATCGAATTTTCCTCCCGGGGGAAGCCGGGCCGGGTCCACCCGGTAAACCGCGAGGCCCCGGGACTCGATCCGCCGGTCCCAGAGCGGGAGCCGGCCCCGGTTTTCCACCAGCAAATATGGGGAGGCATCTCCCAGGCGGGCTACGTAATTTGCCTCCGGGGCGGGGGGAACCCTGATTTCCTCCGTTCCGTGGATCAGATATTCATCGGTCCACCCGATCGCCACGCGGCTATAGGCGTCCAGCAGGGGAATATCGCAGACATTCCCGTCATCGCAGTAAGTGCCCATTAATGAATGGAGCAGTCCGGGAGAACTCCGGTCGGGATCGGAAAGCTCGGCGAAACCCAGGAGATGGCCGAATCCATGAAGAATGGCCGCGTCGTTGCGGGTGTAGTCCCCATCCGGCGGAATTGAGTTGTCCACGATCGTGACCGCGTTGATCCGGGTCGGCGCCTTGATTATTTCAGGAGCCAGGAGGGAGAGAGGAAAACTGGCTTCGGTTGAAATCCCGTTTTGGGTGATGATCAGCCCGTCGATCCAGCCGTCTGGGATGCCGGCGGAGCCGTTCAGGTCGAAATCGGAGAAATCCAGGCCGCGATTGGCAAGATCGCGCAGGACCCTGTTCACCACCGGGAGCCAGGAGAAAAGCGCGGGGTCAGCCGGGGGATCAACCCGGCAGGAGAAGATTCCGAGCCCGGGGAAGGGGCAGATGGAAATGGTAATCGGGTCCATTACCCGGGCCTCGATCTCAAGCCGTCCCCGGGAATTGTCACGGAAGTAACCGGCGAAGGTGGGAACGTCCTCCCGGGCCGGCCCGAAAAAGCGTTGCAGGTGCCCGATATTCTGGGGCGTGAGGCCGGGGAGGTTGAAATCGACCGGGATCACCAGGACCCGGCTTTTCCCGCGGTTCGGAACCTTGACGGGGCCGATGTCGTCTTTCTCCGCGAATTGGTCCATAAAACCGGCAAAAGCAGGTGAAAGGTCAAAGGTCAAAGGTGAAAGGAAAAGGTAAGAAATAAAAACGATAAAAGCGAAGAAGGGACCTCGGCTTAAATAATTATTCCTCAATTTATTTCTTAGCTGGGCGTAAATTAAACAAGTCGGTCATTGCGAGCCCGAGCTTGTCGAGGGCGCGGCAATCTAGTTTGCCTTAATATTTTCATTCGACAATCGTCAATCGACAATCGTCAATTGTTTGATGGTGCCGGGGACGGGAATCGAACCCGTACTCCACTTGCGCAGAGAGGGATTTTAAGTCCCTTATGTCTACCTATTCCATCACCCCGGCATGGCTTCGATGTCTTTGATATCTTTAATAAATACATTATCTCCCTCAACCGATTTCAGCAAGTGATGTGAAAATTGGTGTGACTTCATTCTCGTCCAACCGTTCAACCGCTTTTCTCATCTCGTCTTCCTGTGGGTTGATATATCTTGAAACCATCGCTGCAGTCCGATGCCCGAGCAACGCCTGAAGGGTATACGAACTAACTCGCTTCGCCGCCTCGCGGGTTGCAAATGAATGTCGTAGGTCGTGGATTCGAAAGTTGGGAATGTCGGCCGTCTCCCGCGCCTTTTTGAAATCCCGCTCAATCCTGCCAACGGTAAGCCCAGGGAAAACATGATCCCCGTCTTTAGGCCTGGCTCTTAATTCGTGGATTACGGCCTGCACCTTCTTATTCACGGGAATTGTGCGGGAAAACCCGTTTTTTGTTTTATTAAAGGTAAAATTGTTTTTTATCCAATCAATATCCGCCCATTTCAACCCGAGAAGCTCGCTTAGCCTTGCCCCGGTGTATAGGAGGATATAAAGGAAGTTCCTTAAGTAAGGGGCCACTTTTTCCGCAGCCTCCATCAGGCGGACTTCTTCTCCCGGGGAAAGGACCCTCGTCCGTCCCTTATTTTCCGGGTAAAGCTTTATTTCCTTGACCGGATTCGTGGTTGATTTTTTGGCCCGGACAGCTATTGAGAAAAGGGCTTTGAGGCATGCGAGCTCTCGATTAACCGTCGGCGGGGAGACCTCCTTGCGCCGTTCATTTTTATATTTTCCGACAATCCAGGCGTTTATTTGTGAGAGTTTCTTCCCGCTGAAATACCGGAGGAGGGGCTTGGAGGAAATGGGATTCCGAACGTTGTGGTTTTGCTGAAGAAATTCCTCCATGAATACTTCAAACTTGGGATCTTGCATCTTGCCCGGCCGCAGGCGCTGCTCTATCGCTGCGGCCTTCTTCCTGTGAAGCTCTTCTTTCGCCATGGTTTTACTGATCGGGCCAAGGCAGCCGGCATAACGCTGGCCCTTTAATATGAAACTGTAATACCAAGAAGGTCCCCGCCGAAAAAGGTTGCGAGGATTTGTTTTGGCTTTGGCTTTCATTGCTCCTCCTTTCCTTGCAATTACACCCCATTAATTGCCCCCAGCTTCATCATCATGAACGCTCTTGTCGCTGGCGATATCAAGTTAGTAAGGCCAGCTGGGCTGGGCATGGTTTCCGGCCACGAAATCAGGGTTTATCGAAGACCAACCGTAGACGAATGGATTTTATCGTCCTCCAAAAACTAGCGATTTTTTTCAGGATAGTTTTGGCGGACCATTTCCCATACCCATTGCTCCAGGATGATTTGGATGAGTTGTAAATAGGAAGAACGTATTCCCAGAGTTTTTTACTATTGAATTCAGAGCCATGTATTGGATAGGTCGGGTAGGCGTATTTGGCCAGATCCGCCGGGTAGAAGTATCCGTCGTCAACGAAACTATCGTACCCAGGCCACCCAGATGTGGTTACTAGGAAATCGGTTACTATTGAATCACCATATCTATTTTTAGGCCCTTCATTCAAATGCCACATGTAGTGAAGGGCATCGTCCCTTTGAAAACGGAAGGTGTTCCTCTGTTCGAGGGCCGCCTCAAGTGTGATCAGTTCCTTGTCCGCATCGCTGTTTTCCTCTCGCATTCCCTGAGGTTGATTCGTGTGGATTTGGGGTCCGGCGCTTTCTTTTCCATCGAAAATTATCGTTCCCTGGATTCCATTGATAAGATCCTCAATGAGGTTGCCACTGGGTTTTTGGATCGCTTCCGCCTCTCCCGAGGCATGGTCATGACGCCAAAGGACAATGAAATAAAATTCATCCTTATCCTCGATGGTCATCTGGTGTTTGGTAAGGATGTCCATGAGTCTCTTGCAGAGCAGGATTGCGAGGTCGCCTATTCTTTCTGCGGGCTCATCCGTTTGAAAGATGATGCCTGGTTCCCATCCAGGGGTTTTCTCCAGAAAGTGGATGGTCTTTATCAACGCATGAGTTTTTTCCTGAAATGGAACCCGATGAAATTCCACATGGGCTGTGGCCGTTGAGATTGACCAATGTCCTCCCCAGGAATACGATTGACCCGCGCTCTCGATGGCGGAGGAAAGCAGTCCCCGCAATGAGTCGCTTATCGACAGGGCGAAAGTTGGTTTGTAGTAATTCGATTCTTCCATCTCTCCCTCCTTTTTAAGGTTTGGTTTGATTCATGAAGACAGCCCTTGATCGTCCCACATTGCCGTGGGTGTTTGACACCGGTCATGTCGTGATGATAGGGAATAGGGGCGAGGGTCAGGCCGCCCGCTTGCCTGTTGCCCAGAGCTTGCGCCGGGGATGCCCCGGCTTGCCCGGGATCAAAACGAATGGCCTGCGTGATGGTTTCCACGAATGTACACTCCGGCTTATTAATGGATTTTATTTTTATCCACCAGCTTTCCACCAAAGATCTTCTTGGCTAGGACGATTTTTTTAATGTCCTCGATCCCAAGTCCTTTGTCCTTTAGTTTCACTAACTCCCGAAGCTCATCGGGGTGGAAAATAACCCCGTCGTCATCCACCATATCCAAGGCCGATTGGTTCGAAACCAGCCATACATCCTCGCCCGTCATGTTCCCCCTGAACCTGATGGCAATTACCTCTTTTATGAAGTCCTCATCGGATAGATCGGCTATCTCCCTAATTTTTTCTGGGTCCCTAACAATGTCGTAGTTTTGGGCATCTTCAGAGATATCCTTTATGGGAGGATTCATCTCTTCGTCCGAATCACCCTCTTTTTTTTGTTGGATAGGCTGGTTGCCTGATTGTGAATTAATGCTATTTCCCGAAGTTTTTTTCTGGGGGATGTAGCTTTCCTTATTATCAGAAATCATTATCAATACTTTATCCAAAAGGGTTGATTTCATTTTTTTGCTATTTCCTAACTTCCCGATACTTCCCGAAAATAAAATTGGTAACTTTTTATTTGATAATTCAATGAGTTAGATAACCTCCCAACTTCCCAAAGAAAATGTTTGTAATAAAAATTATTAATTTTTTTAGTCATCATTTATGTTTCTATTTTCAAGTTCCCTATATTTACTCTGGCAACTCGGGAAGTTGAGGTATCTCATCGGAATTCTTGAAAAAAACATCCAAAATATCTCCTTTGGGAGGTTCCGGGAGGTTGGGAGGTTGGGGATCCTGCGAAACAAAGGATTGAGGCGCGCCGAATTGTTGGGGGTCGGGCAATAATAGCGGTGACGCGGCGTCATTTTCTTTTTCAGCCGGGGTGAAAAATTGGCGTACTCCCTTGCCTTCACCATTGCGATTCAAAAGGCCCGCCTCAAAAGCCTCCTTCAAATATGTGCGGATCGTTTCTTCTCCCCACCCGAGTTTGTCTTTCACTTCCCGGCAGGTTACTCCATCGGTATATTGCGGAGATCCCTCGGTCCATATTTCATTAACTGCACGCGCCGCTTCTTCGGCTTGGCGAGACACCCTTTTAATAACTTCCCCAAGAAAAGCCGGAGCCAAGGCATAAACGAGGGCGTAATCTCGCCAATCTGCTTCGATACGCTCCTCGTCATTGTAAATAAAATGCTTCCGCTGATATTGAAAAAGGAGTGCGGACATTTTTATAAGTGCTAAAAGCCTTGGAAAATCTCTTCGAAATCTAACTTGGTTTTTAGGAAAAGCTCTGGCCAAATCACGGGCGTATGGTATTTTGACCTTGTAGCTCTTGAGGAGACGATCTGCGTTATGCCAAAGCTTTTGAATTCTTTGTCGTTCTTCATCGGGGATTTCCTTTTCGGGGTCGTACTCATCCGCTTGTCGCTCATGAATTTTGACTGTCTGCTCGAGGGATATGTCGGGGTTTAATACAAGATATCGACTGTTGTCTTGGGTTTGTATCGGGGCGCGAATTCCACTTGTCCAAATTGATACAGGACCTTTTATTTTTTTCTCTACAGTGGTGATTTCTCCGGTTTGTGGATCCTTAATCGCATGAGCGATTACAAATTCCTGCTCTGATTGAAACTGACGGATAGCATAATTTGCTTCCTTGGCCCCGACGTCTTCTTCGATGGCTAATATTTTTCCGGAAAGATGATAGGGGAGATGCTCAAGAGCGTGGGGAGTAGATCTATTCCATCGAATAACGTCCTCAGGAGGTACTAGATCCAGCGAAAGATTCTTTTGAAATGATTTTCCTCCAGAAGGCTCACCCGCCATATGTGGGTGAATAGGCTTGGCGGTTTTCCTACTTATGCTGGTTAGAGTTAGTGATGTTGCATTTTCCTTCTCTCCGACAAGCCCGAGTATTTCCTGATCTCGCATTCTTCGGGCAATAAGATCATTAGAATGTAATAATTGAAGGGCTTCCTCTTCTTCCTCTTTCGGCATTTGATATTTTTTAGGGTCTCCCAAACCCTCCCGGTCTTTCGCTAGTAGGGCAAATATAATTACTTTTTCGTGAATTATTTTTAGTTCTGGGCTACTTAGTTGCAGTTTTTTCTTGATTTCTTGTAGGGCGAAAGTTAATTCGTCAGCGGGTGAATGGGAAAGAAGTGGAATGATCAAACGCTTTATATCGTCCCATGTCTTTAACCGGCCCTTCTTAATATCTATTGTATTTATACGACTGTCCAATTCCTCCGAAAGAGCAGCGCCACTTAATCTAATATTTATTAGGAGCGATCGGAGAATAAGGAAGTCATCTTCCTCCACGAGCTCGAGTAATAATTGGTTTCCGGAGATAGGTTCCCCTGCGAATAATCGCTTGTAGCAATCAGCTAAAGTATTTATCCGATCATCACCTTCCTCATCCGCAGTTAGTTCTATAATTTCCTTGTAAATATTCTCTGCTATATTCTTTGGGATTCCATATCGGCAAAATACTCCTCCTATTTTTAGAGCAAGATCATGGCGTTTCCCCTGGACCCAATGAGATGAAAGTAGTTTGGTAAACTGACCGTAATCCGAGAGGAATGTTTTCAGATCACTTTCGATATCTTTTCTTTTTTCCTCAGAAGGACTTGGAAAATCCTCAAGGCTATATCTTCGCTCCGGATTGATTTCCAAAATTGCGCAATCCCGTGGGTTGTCAGGATCCTTGTGATTTGAAGTGCCGGGCAAACGCATAACCCGGGCAACATCACAGACCTTTGGATCTCCATTAAACTGAAAAGCTAAGCCACGGAGCTTGTCCTTTAACAAGTCGGAGTTTTCTCTAGTAGCTGGTTTGTTAAGAAACCAGTAAGCGTGTATACCGTGACCAGAATCAATAATCATGGAAGGTGGGAGATTAAACGAATTGAGCTTCTCGATCGCAGACTTTAATAATATTTTATGTTCATCATCCGAAAGCTCATGAGGTAGATCGATATCGATCCAAAGAGTCCAAATTGAACACACCGCTTCCGCCTTCCCATCTTGTTGATCTCTAATACCAATACCCATATATACGTTGAAACCGTCTTCGTCATATTTAAGAATTCTGGAGATTATTTCTTCATCGTTTTTCCTGGTTATCGGGATAAATTCCTGGCGTATTTCCGATCCTCTGATAAATCGAGCATTGATGAATCCTTCATCCCCGGGAAATATTTCATTAATAAAACTGCGAATCATCAGAGCTTTGAGTTGTTCGTCCATGTGTTTCTAACTATTCTTCCGCCTTATCCAATACTTCCGACAAACTTGCGCCAGGTGAATTTTGAACCCAGTGTTCGAGCTCATGTTTATCCAACAGGATTCTCTTCGGGCGAATTCTGTGATGGGGAATTTGGTCGCGGGCAATCATCTTGCGAAGGCTATCTTCGGTCAGGCCGAGGAAGTGAGCCGCCTGCTCGACCGTTAAAAAACGTTGTAAATTTTGGTCGGTTCTTTCCATATCTGGTTTCATAATGCCTCAGTTCGCCAGACATAAAAAGAAGAAAGGTAGTGAACTAATCCGGAAATAAATCGGGGGAGTTAAATATGAATATTTAGGGGGAAGAAAAGATCTAAAGACTCTTCCAGCCGTTATTATCTATCCAGTCTCGGGCTTTTTTGAACTCTTGTTCGACGGTGCGATGATGTTTAATTTTTCTTTCTTCTTTTCGGATATTTTCTTTTCCTACTTCTTCCTTATATTTTTCAACGATAGTATTTACTTCTTTTTGATTGATCCCTCGTAATTGGAGACCTTTGGCGATGTTTGCAGGAACCAAATAATCATTAGAGCTATCACTCATTAATTTCATAAAATCTTTTAGAGTTCTTTTTTTAAATTCCGTTGTTTCATATTCTTTTAAGATCTCCTGAAGGATAGCTAAATTAGTTTTTGGAATACTTTTTTCATATAAAATGTTTTCAATTTGTTTGAAGGATTTTCCATATTTTATCTTCAGATCGTAAACGCAAATATATTTCTGAAATTTCAGGAAGCGTTCCTTCTTAATTCTTGTCAGCTCACCCTTGGCTACTCTTTCATCTCGAATAGATCTGGCCAAGTTTGTAATTTCATTAATTGAATATTTGCGAAGATCCAGCTCTATTAGGGCAAAAAATTTCGGCCAGCCGTCATTTTTGATTTCCTTAGCCGCAAGTAGCTTTTTGTTGAGTATTTTTATGGCAGGATAATCAATTCCTTTAGATATCCTGTATCTTTTTAATTCCGAGATAGATATTGATAGTTCTTCCTTAATTGTTCGAATGGGGAAGAGTAAGTTGATACCGATAATAATTTTATTTTTATATTGGTTTATGATTATTCTGTTTTTACAATTAAATTTGCGCTTATTTTTATTGAAAGTTAAAAGGCAAGGCTTTCCATTATTTATACAAGGATCAACAATGCCATTGCTTGGAAGGGTTAGGCCAGAATTCCAGATAGGATCTATGTATAGTATGAAAGGAAAATCATCTTCAAAATCAGTGATCCTAAGGGGTGGATATTCGATATTGGCATAACTATTTTCAGGGTCGGTCATTTTTATTAAAGTGTATTTGGTCGCCAGCTGTGTTTCTTTTTCTGACATTTTCTCAGGGTATCCAAATATTAGAGAACAGAATATTAGAGAGCAAAACAGCTCCGAGTCTTTGAGATATTCGGGATTCCTCCGTAAAAATTCCCACTTAAATAATAGTTGTCTTCTAATATTTTCCCGGTGTTTGATTCTTGCGTTGCTACCGATTGGCCTTCCCCTTTGAATATTTCTGAAATGTAAGGCTTGATCTAAATAATTCTCGGGAACGATCCGATCTTTTGTTATTTTCTGGGGCATAGATTTATTTTATCACGGAACCAGATAAACCCTACGGGTTTATTCCCGTTGGTTGAGCCGGGTGATATTAGGGGTGGCCGATGTTAATGGTCTTGACTTCGACGGAGAATCGGGGACAATAAAAGTAATATTTTAAAACTAAACCGCAAGGAGGAACCATGGCTCAGAAGGTGGAAAAGGTTGGGGTTAAGCGGGAAAAAGGTTGGCTTTATTACATCGACAAGCAGGGAAATGTTTCCCGAAAAAAGATGGCCAGGGGCGGGGCGAAGAAGCAGAACCTGGGCAAGGCCGAAGTGGTTTCCAAGACCGGGATCAAGCGGGAAGCCGGCTACCTCTATTTCATAGACAAGCAGGGGGACATCTCCAGGGCGAAGATGGCCAGAAAATAAGCGTAGTCTTATCTGAATGCGGCTTTGATTAGAACCCGGCCAAGGGTGAGGCCGGGTTTTATTTAGATACTGGAGAAGCGACAGAAAATGAATGACTTCATCAAGCCGACTAAGGCGGAGAAAATTCCCTGGAGCGGAAAGATTGTCTCCATCCAGCCCCGCATCCGTTTGACCCGCTCGTTCGATCAACGTAGCCACACTTATCTGGGGTATGTTCTTCGTTTGCAGGGGAATGTCGGCGGGGAGGAACGGGAATTTATCATTGCCATAGGCAAGGAGGCGCACGCCAAGCATGGGTCAAGGGTCGGCGACTCCGTCAGCGGCGAGGGTGCCAGGGTCTCGGATCCTGATCTCGAGACCGCGGAGCTTTATAAGATCAGCAACCTGAAAGTGGGGGAGAGGGGATCGGAACAAACAGAAACCCCTCCCCCCTGGCACGGCGTTCCGCCCGAACTGCCGGTGTATCGGACCAGAGGCCACCGGCGTCTGGCCGCCCGCACCTACGAGACCAAGTGCTCGAACTGCATCTGGGGTTGCCTTATGCCCGTGGAGATGATCGTCGACCAGTGGAACCCTCACCATCGCCGCTACCGGACCGAGACATTCTGCTATGGTCCGCTTTCCTGTCCATCCTACGCCGCCGGGCCGAAACGGGTCGTGCCGGGAAGGAAGGGGATGTCCTGGGAGGAGCCAGACTGGGTGGACGAGGAGGCCGTTTCCCACCGCGGTCCAGATGAATGAAAAGCAGACTACGCCATCAGCATCAGCCTCTAACTGCTTTTCTCTGATCAGCTTCCCCATTATAGCCTCGGCCCGCACCTTGAACTCAAGAGCATAGTCCTCCGGCTCCTTGTTCAACTTTACCTTCAGGGGGTGTACCTCCGCCCTCGAAGCCAAGTCAGACAAGTTCTTGGCGACTCAACCACCTCGCGCAGTGTCGAGAGATCGACCTGAGGCGCCTCCTCCTTAGTAAGCTTCTCCGCTTTCCAGGTTTATGGTTCCTTCTGATTGCCTCCAGGCAGCCCAACATTTCTTGATTTTCATTCATCGCAAAAAAGACGGCTGTCCGGTCTTTGAGTGCGCCAAGAATCGCCATCGGTAATATCGAACACGGCTTTCGGATAAATTGCCACGATAAACTCCAACTGGTGCGCTTTGCAATCAGGATTAAAATATCTTTCATTGGGACAAATACATTTCGCTTTCGGGTCGGCCTCCTGAATAGCATTTCCCACGTAGACCTGATAATTCATATGTGGAGGATGAGGACCATGAACTTCCCATCCTTTCTCCATATCCATGATCAGACCTCTACGTTTCAATGCTTGCCGAATCCGCTTCACATGATGCTTTTCGATTTCATACTCAATAAGTCCCATGTTATCCTCGCTTTCTTTTTAAAGACATAGAAAATAAATTCCAGATTTGACCTTTGATTTGTTCGGTGTCCTCATTCCCTCCTTTCATTTTTCCTTTCTGCCCGCCACCGGAGAATGGTCGGACATTCCCAAACCGGCCGAAGACAGAATTCCTGCCTGTCGTCGTCCTCGTCCTCGTCTTCTCCGGATCCTTCATTGCAAGCAGCGCAGACACCGTGATGCGGACATTCGACCCCGGGTTGACTCTGCTCCCCGCAGTCCAGACACCAAAGGTAATCGCAATCGAGGCACATGCCGATGGTGATATCCTCGATCCCCGGCGCATCTTCGCCATCCGCAACTCGTGTGCTCCCGCATCTCGGACATGGCCCAACCATAGCGAGTGCGAGAAACTCCTCGAGGTTATCGGCGGCGTTTAGGTGTTGCTCAAGAATTACCCTCTCCTCATCATCGAGGCTCAGGACCGCATTCTCCATCTCTTCCTCTTGTTCCCGGCTGATTTCGAATTCGTTATCGCTCTGCTTCTTACTCATTTGACTCGCTCCTTTCAATTCTTTTGAAGTTAATAAAAAGGTTTTCCTTACTCTTTTCCATTTGAAATATTCTTCAATAATCTTTCGCCCCTTTTGCTCGATTCTTTCGCGATGGCTTTTTAATACGAATCTTCTTTTCCATGTTTATGAAAATCCTCCCTTCTGCACTCTATGGCGTGGGTTTCACCACTCAATTTGTCATTCCTTATGGTGCTCAACCAAAGCGGACAACTTTTCTATAAAATAGAAAGCGAGCAATTATCGAGACATATAAAAGGGATAGTGATTGGGGAAAAACAATTGAAAGCGAACCGGATTCTGCTATCCTAATTTTTTAAAGAGTGATAGCGGATTAACTATTGTTCGGAGCAATCGATGGCATAAACGCTTTTTGGGGAGGTATATCCCGATATTTATTTGTTGGGAGTTTTTGCAGATAGAGAAAAGAGCGTCGTTATTCTCAAAGGGTCGGCAACCCAAATATTTCGAGGAAATTACTACTCATTATTATTTTAATGAAATAAAAACACCCGTGCCGATTTTTAAAGAAGGACGATACTATTCTATTCTGGAAATTGCTTCTATATCGGGTCGATCTACGCAGTTTATTTGGAGGAAAGTTAAAGAGTTAAAACTAAAAGGGGAAAAAAAGGAATGTGGATATCTCTTTCCCTCCAGCTGCTCGTCGGAAAGCCGAAAAGAGCATATCGTAGGTGACTGGAGTCAAGGGGATAAGCAGAAAAAGAAATATATAAATAAATATTCTGGGGCAGATTTAATAAAACTCACAAAATATTTTGATTCAATAGAAAAAAAGAAAGAGGCTCGTCGTGAATTTAATATGATATGCAGAATGATTAGGAAACAAAAGGAATATCAAAATAACGGTGTTATTAGACGTTTGATTAGGCGAATACGTCAGGAAAAAAGAGGAGAAGGAATCGAACTGACCCAAACAGAAGCTTTGGAATTATTTGCCAAAGTGCGAAATATTAAACTCCCATCGCTTTCAAGCCACGACTCTCAATCCCCACCTGCACCACAAGACTAATTCCGCAAACGTTGACTCAGCACATCTAAACAATTTCCATTTTGGTACTTATAAAGGCTGGTTGGTAACCAAACCTGTCATCTCTGCTAACCGAAAGCGGGTTTGGGTTTAACCTTTGGATCTCGGGCTCACCGGTCATGTCCGGCAGTGTCGAGGTCGTTATCTGGGGATTGATCCGAAGGCCGGTAGGCCGGGTGATTTAAAGGATATCTTTGACGAACGTTTTAAGCTTCTGAAGCTTCTTTCGGTCTTTCCGCCTGGATATTTGCAGGACAACATCGATGACCTGCAGAGCCTCGGACGGCAGAGGCTCCTTATGGAAAATTAAAGCAAAAAAATCGACTGGCTCGAGGTCGAAGGCCTTGGCGAGTTTGATCAGGCTTGATAGCCGAATGTCCGAGATTCCCCGCTCGATTTCCCCGATAAATTTATAATGAAGGTCAGCATGGCCAGCCAGTTTCTCTTGGCTGAGCCCTCGAGATTTTCGCAGCACGCGTAGCTGTTTCCCGAATTCAGGTATCCCGGTTTTTTTACCCATGTCGACTCCTTTTTAATCACCAAAATACGCTGGATCAGACGGGGAAAAAACAATCCAAGAACTACAAATTGACTTGATTTAGTAGTCTGTCGGTGGTATTTATGACGAATAGCCACATCGGGGTTTATGAGGGATTTTCCACGAACGTGGAGAGGAGGAGGAATGACCATTGAAGAGCGTCTCGGGGTTTTGGAGAAGAGCGTTCGGCATTACCGCATCTTGGTTATAGGTCTTGTCCTTGCGCTTGCAGCTAGCGTCTGGGCGGGTCCATTGTTGGTTTCCTGTGTCAGGGCAGGAGGAAAGGGAAAGGATATCGAAAAAACAATCCGTTGCCAGAAACTTGAGGTCGTAGACGACCATGGGAAGACACGGGCAGTTTTGGAAGTAGACAGTGATGGAACTCCGAGCCTTAACTTTTATGATACCCAGGAAAAGGTACGAGCAGGAATAGAGGTAACCAAGCTTGGATCAGCCATTTTCCTTTTCGGTGACCAGGGGGAAAAACAGGCACAATTACAGGTAAACAAGGATTGGCCGGCTCTTTTTATTAGCGATGCCCGGGGGGAGAAACGAGCAATACTAGGGTTGGACGAGGGAAACCCGTTCCTTACCCTCTTTGATGCCCAAAAAAAGGAGCGGGTAAAGATAGTGGTATCCGGGGAAGGATCAGCCCTTGGTCTCCTCGATGCTCAGGAAAAGATACGGGCGTTTATGGCGGTGGACAAGAAGACCCCGGCCTTAGAACTCTACGATGGCCAGGGGAAGATAATATTTCAGAAACCTTGAAAAAAGTAGCAGGGCAAGGTTGCTTGACGGGTATTCCGAAATGCCCGGTTGAGCCTGTTGAGGGGGATAAAGCGAACGATTTAATCGGCGGTTATTGATTTTGGTGAGGAGATTTCCTAATTGGGACATAACCGGAGGAGGTGCTCCATGAAACAACTGTCTGTGGTCTTTCTCGTTCTATCCCTGGTCCTCACCACCTGCAAAGGCGGGGGGCGGGTGGCGCCAACGGGTTCTTCCGAACACCAGAACGAGCCGGAAGACGCCGGTCCTCAGTGCGCAAAGATAGTGCTATCTGAGAGCGCCGTGCAGGGAGTTATTGCCAAGGTTTCAGGTCCCAAATTCGATGGGGTGCGGAACGGCTTCCTCGACGTCATGCGACTTTATCATAAAGCGATAGCCACCTCATCACTCGGCGCCTTGACCATCGGAAAAGGAGGGTACTTTACCGTGCAGGGCTTACAGGTGGAAGATTCGATGGATTTAACCCGGAAGCGACTCTCATATACTATTGATGAATTCGATGCCTACGGTAAGCCGATTGACTCCGGTACGTATTCGATGGAAATTAAAAAAGACGGAAACGAATGGAGTGTAAGGTTCGGCCCCGCGATGAACAATTTGTTCACCGAAAAGATGCATTTAGGAGTTTGGCTTAATGATTTGGACAAGGTCTTCAAGCGACTCTGGACGTCTGAAGGTTTGGCGGCGAAGTATGCTGGCTGCTCAGGTTCTGCAGGCGTAAATTGACGAGGAAGACGTGGCATGTGAAAAGGCAAAAACGATCAACGGAATCCTCGTTGCAGGAGGAACAGGGTGACATTCCCTGTCACTCGGGTTCTTCAATATTTATAAATAGAGAAAAAAAGGGGGAGACGAAATGAAATTCCTTCACACGGGGGATTGGCAGGTCGGAATGAAGGCCACGCATACAGGTCCCGCCGGAGAGCGGGTGCGGGAGGAGAGACTGGCCGCTGCCCGGCGGGTCGTTGAGCTTGCCCGAAGCGAGGGGGTGGAGTTCATCCTCCTCGCGGGGGACACCTTCGAAGACAACGCCGTGGACCGGGTCATGGTCCAGCGGGTGGTCGACATTTTGGCGAAGTTCGGCGGTCCGGTCTATGTGATCCCGGGGAACCACGATCCGCTGACCCCAGGTTCGGTGTGGGAACATCCAGCGTGGGCCTCGGCTTCCAACATAAGAGTTTTGAGGAAGGCCGAGCCGGTCGAGATCCCGGGCGGGGTTCTGTTTCCCTGCCCCGTGTTTTCCAAGAACGCCCGTTTGGATCCCACCGCGTGGATTCAAGCGGGGCAGTTGGGGGGAATCAGGATTGGCATCGCCCACGGGACAGTGGGGAACATTCATCAGGAAGAGCCTTTCTATCCGGTTCCGGCGGATGCGGCCGTCCGGTGCGGGCTCGATTATCTGGCCCTGGGCCACTGGCATTCCACAACCCTGTACCCGGATGCCGGGGGGGCGGTCCGCATGGCCTATTCCGGCACCTACGAGCAGACGAGGTTCGGGGAACGGGACAGCGGGAATGCGTTGATCGTCGAGGTCCCGGGTCCAGGGGAGAGGCCGGTGGTGAGATCGGTGCCGGTGGGCGGACTGCGATGGGAAGCTATATCGGAGATTTTGAGGGAAGCCGGGGATCTGGCCCGGATCCGGGAGCGGGTGGAGCGCCTGGAGAGGCCGGAGGCGATGCTACTCGATATTTTGATCACGGGTTTTCTCCCGGCGGATGACCGGGGCGAGCTCCAGCGGTTGGAGGAGGTGGTGGCCGCCAAGTTTTTGTTCGGCCGTGTGAATTCAAGCGGAGTTCTTCCTTCCCCGGCGGATGAGAGCTGGGTCGCCGGGTTGCCCGCGGGTGTGATCCGGCAGGCCGCCGAAAGGCTCCGGGCGATGGCCGACCCGGAAAACCGGGAAGCCCGTCCAGAGGGGGTTACCCCGGCGATCGCGGCCCGGGCCCTTCTCGAGCTTTACGCCCTCCAGGAAGGGGGTGGGAAATGATTCTTAGGTCGATCAAGGTTGAGGGCTGGAAGTGCTTTCCCGAGGAGGTGGCGGTTGGCCCCTTTGTCGAGGGGCTCAATATCCTCTACGCACCCAACGGCACGGGCAAGTCAACCCTTTTCGAGGCGCTCCGACGGGGGATTCTGGACGGACATACTGCCAAGGGCGAGGAGTTTAAAAGCCTCCGGCCCTGGGGCCGGGAGCTCAATCCGACTGTAGTCGCTGAGGTTTTTCACGAGGGGGTGGAGTACAAGTTCACCAAGAGGTTTCTCATGGCGATCGTCTCCAGGCTGGAAAGGAAGGAGGGGGATCGGTTTGTTTCCTTGTCCGAGGGGAGGGAGGCGGATGAAAGGATCCGGACCCTGTTCTTGAAGAGCCCCGCCCAAGGAAAGGGATCCAAGACGGAGAACTGGGGCTTGGCCCAGGTTCTCTGGGCTCCTCAGAGTAACTTGGTTATGCCCGCTTTGTCCGCCGACTTGGTGACCAGCATCAGGGGGTTTTTGGGCGTTCAGGTGGCCGGCAGCCCACTGGAAGGACGGATTGAGCAGGTTTATGAGAGTTTTTTTACTGGCAAAGGAGAGCCAAGGACCGGGACCGATCTTAAAAGGCTCCAGGGGGAACTGGAGGATGCCCGGCAGAAGCTGAAGGAGTTATTGGGCAAATATCAGGCATTCGAGGAATCCTCCAGGCGGGTGGAGGATCTGAGGGGGATGCGCGCCCAGGCCCAGAGGGATTCGGAGGCGATCACCTCCGCGCTCGGGGAGACGCGGAGGAGGGCAGGGGAATACCAGGAACTTATGTCGGAGAAGGGCAGGCAGGAGGGGCAGGCGAAGGCCGCCGAGGCCCGGCACAAGGAGATCAAGGCTCGGCTCGAGGCAATAGGCTCGGCCCGGGCGGAACTCAAATCGGCGGAGATGTCGGTGGAAAAACTCGGCCAGGACCTTCCCTTGATAGGGAGGGAAGTGGCGGAAAGGGAGGCGGCCGAGGCGGCGGCGAGGGCGGCTCTGGAGGATCTCCGCAAGGGCCGGGAGAAGGTGGACAAGGCCCAGTCCCGGGCTCGGGCGGCGGGGGTTTTGACCCGCGCCCAGGAGCGGGAGGGTGCGGCCAAACGCCTTCTCGACCAGGCGAAAAAGGCGTTAAAGGAGCATGAAGATCTCAAAGGCCTGCGCTCCCGCCTGGTGGCACCCGATGCGAAGGCCATGCGCGAGATCCTGAAGGTATTAAAGCTCCGGGATGACGCGCAGACCAAGCTGGATGCAGCCCTGATATCGTTGGAGGTCGTTCCGGAAAAGGATATCGGCATTGAAGTGGTGGCGGGTGAGAAAACCGGCAAACGCAGGCTTGCGGCGGACGCTCCCGTCGAGATCAAGGGGATGGGCGAGGTGGTCGTGGCCATCCCCGGGGTGGCCCGCCTGCGGGCGCGGGGGCCTTCCGAGTCGGCCGAGACGCTCCGGGCGGAGCGGGACAAGGCCGGCAAGAAGCTCGAGGAACTGACTCGGGTCTACGGTGGGTCGGATATCGGCGCCCTGGAGGTGCTCAAGGAGAAGGCCGACGACCTGGACCGACAGGTGGAGCAGGCGAAGACGCGGCTTGACTCCATCCTGGCGGGGAGAACGGTTGAGGAGATCGAGCAGGAGAGAAGTAAGGCCGGGGCGGAAATGGAGGTCGTCCTGGAGCAGCATGCCGATTGGAGGAAAAAGGGTCCAGAGGCGAAGAGGCTGGAGGAGGAGGCCGACGCCATACAGAAAACCTTTATTGCGGCGGTGGATCCGGCGGAGCGGTCCTGGGAAAAGGCCCGGGACGCCCTTTCCGTGGCGCGGGAAAGGAAGGCCAAGGCCGAGGCCGGGATGGCGGAACAGGAAAAACAGATTGAAATTATCCGGCGGCGTATTCAGGGCTTGACCTCCGACGGATTGGACGATGTAAAAAGGAACGAAGGACTCGATAAAGCTGCCTTGGAATGGCATGCCGCGAAGACGGTTTTGGGGGAGATCGAGGGGAAGCTTTCCGTCTATGGTGTCGACCCGCGGGAGGATGTTAAAAAACTCGAGCTTCGGCTGAAGGCCGCGGTGGATACGGCGAGGATGAGTCTCGAATCCGAAAAGATCGAAGAGGGCAGTCTCCTTCTGCTAGAGAAGGACGGTTCCTATAGTGCCCTGGCCATGGCTGAGGAGAAGGTCGCGCGGCTGGAGGCGGAAACGGCAAGGGAAAAGCTCCAGATGGACGCGATCAGGCTTTTGCACGGTACGGTGGCCGTCTGCCGGTCGGAGACCCTGGCGGGGGTTACGGCTCCGGTTGAGAGCATCGTGACCAGGAACCTGATGCGGATCGCCGGACCCCGGTTTGGCCGGGTGAGGCTGGGGGAGACCTTCGAGCCGGTCCACGTGGTTCCCCGGGAGGCGGAGGTCAACGCCGCCCCGGGCGAACTCTCGGGGGGCGAGCAGGAGCAATTATATTTCGTTACTCGCCTGGCCCTGGCAGAGGTGCTGTCTAGGGACGAGCGGCAGCTGGTGGTCCTCGACGATGTTCTTGCGTTTACCGATTCTGGCCGCCTGAACCGTGCTCTGGCCATTCTGGAGGAGGCGGCCCAGCAGAACCAGGTGGTCGTCCTCACCTGCCGTCCGGAATGGTACCGGGGTATCTCAACGGCCAATTTCATTGATTTGGAGGAGATTGTCAGGGGGTCGAGGCAATAGAGAAGGGGGAGCCATGGCGGAGAAAAACGACGAGAAATCCAGGTGGTTGGACGAGGCCAGGAAAATAGCCTCTAACAAGAGTTTAGAGTTTCAAGATGAGGGCGATTCTCTAATCTTTTGGATAAAAAGGGATTTCAGTTGGGAGGGAACAGGAAGAGATTTAGAATTTTATGATCGGGGTGAGGGATGGCTTTATATGGTCAGACAACGTCAAGGGTCCGACTCGGATCACTGGCACGTCAGATTGTCCTTCAAGAGGGTTGAATTATGTGACGAGCTAGTTTGTTCAGGTTATGAATGGGGAGACGCCTGGATTTCGTTGCTGGAAAATGGGCTTGGTTATGTGATGTCCCCGGGAATAGATGGGTATAGACTTGCAAAAAAGTTTGAAGACTCAAAGGAAGCCGTCGAAGAAGTTAGCGCTATCCTTTCTAATTTGGTCCCGAATCTATTCGATCCTCTTGAGAGAATTGCAATCAGTATAGAGGCTTTGTGGAGGGAGGCTAAGAATCTGATAGAAAAAGTGGGTATTTCCCGGGCGTAGTCCCGGACAATCTTAAGTTCGTGGAGTTCAATAATAAAATCATTCCGATCCGGAGCAAGGGAAAGGTGGCGAATGTGGATGCGGCCATGATTCCACCCGGGCGGAAGGTGGTGAGGTTAGGAATCAAACGTGAAAAGGACTGTATCTATTACATTGACAAGCGAGGCGACATTTCCCGGAAGAAAATGACTCGTGGGGATTCGCCGGAGCAGATTGCTTGCAAAACAGAGGTTGTGGTGAGGGTTGGGATGAAAAGGGAGGATGGATACCTTTATTTTATCGATAAAGAAGGAGATATTTCCCGGGCCAAAGCAGGAAAGAAGTAAGTTCAACAGCAGCAGCCGAAAGTTTCGTTAAGAAGGATGGGAAATATGACTACAAAGAAGCGTTTAAAAAGGTTGGAGTTGGATTTGTCTATGTTTACGAAAGCCCCAGCCCCAGCAGCCACCACGAGGAAAAAGAGCGGCACTAATTCATTCATTATTATTAACAAGGATAAGGAACGATGCGCCGTGCTAGCCTTTGGCGAGAACGGGCCGTTCTTGTCACTGTTCGAAGAGAGCGGCAGCAAATCCCGCGCCGGGCTGAACGTAGGCGAAAACGGGCCATGGCTGGCACTGCTCGACGAGAGAGGCAAGGTCCTCGCCAAGCGGAAAGTGGCTAAGGACGGTCCGGTACTGGTGCTACTCGACAAGAATGGCAAACGGCGGGCTATCTTGGCCTATAAAGGAGAGGGCGAGCCGTACTGGCCTAAAGACGAGAAGGCAACGTGATCTGGGGCACTTCTTGGTAGCGACCTGGTGGCTTCGCCCCTGGAGAACGAGAGCGATCCCAATATCTTCCATACTCTCGGCCTTTCGAATTCCCTTCGAAGGGAATTACCGTGACATGGGTGATTTTAGTGCCCGGAGCAACGCTGGCTCGCCCGGTTTCAAGGCTAGGCCGGGGGGATCCCCCCGGCCTTTCTATCCCCATGTCCCGTCTGGTCCAGATCAAGGCTTTTGGGGGAATTTTGGGCCTCTGGGGGGGATTCAACTGCCACCGTCAGGCGATGGGCCGCCCTAGAAAGGTCCAAATTCAAAGTCTATAGATCATATCGGAATAAAACAGTCACTTCTAACATACTCGCCAATTTCAGAATCAATACCTTTACTATTTTCACATATTTTAAATAACTCACTGTAATCCGTAGCACCTAATAAATATTTATGGATTCCGTTTATCCTTTCACTATTAAATTTTCTTAATTTATTAATTAAATCTTTTCTAAAATTGAGCTTTTCACAATCATCAATAATTTTCCCAAAGGTTCTTTTATCATCAGGAAAAAATATTTTTCCTTTACCATTTTTGACCACCCAAAATATTCGAAGCCAGAATTCTGTATGTTGTAATCTTAAGGAAATCACTTCTAAATAACATTCATTTCTCATTGCATTTTTAGATCGATCTGGTCCTTCCTTTAAATTTTTAAAAGCTTTTTCGATATCAACAACTCCGATATTTTGTAGGTTCGGTCCTTTTTTAAATGTTCCAGGTGGGCTTAAGGCAATAAGTTCTTGCATTTCTTTATCGGTAAGCTCCTCTTTCTTTTTGAGTTCCTTTATTCTTTCATTGTTGTTTTCCATGGAATTTAGGAATAAATCTTTGGTTTCTTTGTATTTTAAATACCAGGGGTGATAACGATATCAATAATACCTTCGACAGATCTAAGATCCTCAACGAATTTTCTCGAGTCTCGTAATTTTTGTGCGGCGTCATAAATAAAAATTATTATCCCATCGTATTTCGTATTTGAGCCTAAATAACCTGGAATATCAGATAGAATTTCTTCTTGAATAGATGGTAAATTAATTTTTTCACCAATATATTTTACCTCAATGAGAACCCTCAAATCTGGTATCCCAAAGTCGGGCTTGTAAGCCTTGGCACCAAAGCGAGGAAGGACCTCCTCTCTGTCAATACGCTCAAAGTGTGACCGGAGTATAATCCATAAAATATCCTGAACATCTTTTTCATTATTTGGGCGGTTACTAAGATATTGGCAGCATTCCCGAAATCTGCGAATCGTTTGTACCAGATGAGAAACGGATGGTTCTATTCGAGGCAGTGTTGGATCTTCAGCAAGCTGGCGAACTCTTCCAATTATTTTTATGAGTTGGGTATATCCCTCATGCTGATAAATCTGGCGGCGAGAGAGATAGCCAGCTTCAATATAATTCTTGTAAAAAACAGAAGGTCTTCTCTTGTCAAATTCGGGGACTTCAATTTTTTGGATGCCCTCCAATTGATCGATAACTTCTTCTACTTCTCCATAAAGCATGTAGAGGGTATCAAAATCACTTTTTCCCATGGGTGTTTGAGCGTTGCTTCTGGCTTTTTCGAGAAGAACCTTAAGAGCTTCAAGTTTTTCGAGGATTATTGAATAATTCATGGCGATTCCATTTTTATTTTATCCCAACCTCGCCAACATAAAAAGGGTTTTAGAACCAGAAAAAAACGGGCTCCAAAACCCCTCCAAGATTTCGGGTGGTTCGATTATCTAAAAAAACAAGTTGAAAATCAAATTGATCCTTCGCCAAAACATCTAACAAGGAGGTGAAGGTCCGAATGATCCAGCACCTCCGCTGTCTATACTGCTTTCTGTCCAGCCGGGGTCCCGCCCGCAAGATTCAAAGAGGCGATCCTCCAAACCTAACCAACCAGCCAGGCCCGGGTCCTCCTTGTCTCCGAGCGAGACGATGGGGGCTCGGGACCGCCTCGATTCGCCCCTGTTCCGTGTCCAAGGGGGCGGTTTGGCGGGAATTCCGCCAAGCCTCCCTACCATCGGGCGGAGGCGTAGGGTGTTTATGGCCATATTGGGGCCTCCGGGCCATGGCCTCCACAATCGTGGAAATTTCTGCCTCTCATCCGGGCGTTAATTCAGCCACTCGACCGTTCTCACAAGCGGACTTGATAAAAACCGACTCTGAGCGATAATCAATCCTAGCCTCAGCGGGAGGAGGGATTCAATGCCGGAAAGATTCGAACTTGGAAGCGGGATACTGGATTGGGAGCGGACCGAGAGGGTCACCGACCGGTACGGGTTTGTCTTTCTCGTTCAGGAGGATGAGATGGACCGGGTCGAAGAGAAAGTTGATCTCGATCAGTCGCTGGCCAATCGGAAAGGGCGGCTGATCGCGTTGGTCCGGGAAACCAGGAAATCGAGGCATGTCGGTGATCTTTTCCACGAGATATATCCCCAGACCCCTGAGGTGGGCGAGGAGATCGTCCTCGGGGAGGGGGTTCTGGTGTTTGATGACGAGGGGGGCGTCGGTGTCTGCCCGGAGGATAAGCGGCCGAAGTGGTGGCTGAATGTCCGCAACCTATACCGGGCTCACGAGCAGACCGTCACGCTGTTTTTTGAGGAGGATCCGCAGAACCCTTGCCCCCAGGGAATAGATTCACCGCACTGATTCACCTCCTGGATTATTAGCTTAAATAACCGCTGTCTGACCGGCTTTCCACCCGGTAGGGATTCTCTAAAAATACTTAAAATTTGACTTGATATCCGTCGGAGATAGAGCAAATATCTGTTCACCGACGGGAGCATGGGGCTGCCTCGACGGTGCGAAGGGAGGTGGTCAGCTTGGGGGTGACAAAGAAAACCGAACTGGTCGAGATCGGCAGTCTTTTGGGACGCCTGGCCAGCAGGCTGCGAAACGACGGTTGGTCGCTCGTGGGGATCTGCAGCAAGGAGCCCAACCCGGCGAGTCTGGAGCACCGGGATCTGCAGGGTCTGGCGTGCTCGTTGATGAGGACCGCCGGCTTGCTCGAGTTCATCAGGGAAGGGCTGTGCCAGGAGTGTCGGATGAGGGATTTTAAAAAGTTGGTGTCCTTCGGCGATAAACCGGAGGCGGAGAGGCAAAAGAAAGGAGGGAGGGGCTATGGGCAAAAAAGGAAAGAAGAACAGCAAAAAGGCGGTCTTGGTAAAGGTCGCCGGCGGAAAAACCGCCGCAGGAAAAGGAATCGGGGCCAAGGCCAAGGCGGCTACGGTGAAGGAGCCGGAGGCGCCGAAGCCGGAGAAGCCAGTTAAGCAGGAAGTGCCTCGGGCCGATCTCGAGACCCTGCGCGGGGCGGTTAAGGCGGCCAAGGATGATCTGGATAAAGCCCAGATCGAGGCGAAGGAACTGACCGAAAGGGCCCGCAACTTGGTCGGTGGGGCCAAGGAGACCTACCGCCAAGCGCTTGCTCCATACCGCGAGGCGTGTCGCCAGTCAGGGGTTCCATGCGAATTCGAAGGTGGTCGGAGCACAAACATTTCCGAGAAGGTCACCTTCCTCGTGGAAAAAACCGGCGATAACGTCCGGATAATGATCAAGGACAGACCCGAGACCAAGGAGTTAATCCCGTTGGCGGTCATCAGGGAGTCCGTCGGCAAGGCGGCCTACAGCTATACGGAGAAGCACCTCGGCCCGAAGGAAGAGATCGGAAATAAGGGCGGGAGCCTCTCCAACCGCCTGCGTGCGGTCCTCAAAGCCTAACCCATTCCACCAAGCCCGGTCGACGGAATGAACGAGGCTTGGGATAGGGCGGATTAAATTTAATAATCCGCCCTTAAGTTTTTATGGTGTTTTTTCGCCCCTGATGATAACTAATTTGAAGTCGATCTTTTGGGTATTGAGATATTCGATCAGGTAGTCCTTTTTATATTTGCTCATCAGCTCATAACCGAGTTTCCAGATTCGGAAAGCCAGCGCCGAATCCATTCTCCCTGTGGCCACTCTCAATAAAAGGTATTCGCTGATCCCGACTTTCTCGTTTATGAGCATGAGTTTTTCGGGGCTCTCGACCTTGATTTTTCCGTATTTCCACCTGCTGGTTTCGTCGTAGCTGAAGCCCACCAGCTTTCCGATTTCAATATCGTTCAGCCGATCCCGGTCCTTGATCTCGAGGGCCGTCATGATGACTTTATGGATCAATCGGAATAATTCCCGGCTATGTGGGTATTTGGCTTCGGCCGGCTCTTCGAATTTAATTATTTCTCTCAAGTTCTCCACGACTGCACCTGTCATATTTTAATGATATTCGCTGTCAAATCCTTCCCTCCCTGGTTTGGTTAGGGATGCTGCGATTCGCCCCCGTTCCGGGGCCGGGGGGGGGACGGTTTAGCGGGAAATCAGCCAAGCCTCCTTATCATCCCTGCGGTCGGGGGCTTCGGGCTTTTATGGCCATATTTGTGCCTCCGGGCCAGGTCCTCCACAATTGTGGAAAACAGGGAATTAAATTGACCATTTCCCCCGGCTGGGAATATAATCGGCACCATCGGGTGACATTCCCTGTCATAAATATATTTAAAATATCGGCATGAAGGATAATTTAAATAAAAAACCGTACTGGGGTAGAGAATGACTATACCAAAGGAAACCCTTTGGGAGCTGGAACCGCATACTAAGGCCAAGCACGAGATCCTTGGGCGGTACCTCGCAGCGTGGTTCCCGATTCTTAGCACCTATAACAAACGCATCGTTTACATCGATGGTTTTTCTGGCCCCGGGCGGTACAAAAAGGGCGAAAAGGGCTCTCCCCTTATTGCCCTCGACGTGGCGGTGAGCCACCTCAAACCTATCGGTGGAGAGGTTGTGTTCTGGTTCATAGAGGAGAATGAAGACCGCATCAAACATCTGCGCCAGGAGCTGGCCAGCCGCACCGTCCCTTCGCACTTCAAAATCATCTCTGATTCAGGTAAATTCCATGAGAAGTTCGGCGAGGTACTAAAATCAATTGATACTGGTAAAAACACCCTTGCTCCGACTTTCGCATTTATAGACCCATTCGGATTCTCGGGCATCCCGTTTTCCTTGATCGAGCGGCTCATGAAGTATGAGAGGTGTGAAGCTTTCATTACCTTCATGGCGGACGCCATGAATCGCTTCCTCGAACACCCTGAAGACAAACTGGTACAGCACATCGTCGATGCCTTTGGTACCAACGAGGCGGTCCTGATCGCAAAGGGTTCTGGGGATCGTGTCGCGAAGCTGCGCGAGCTCTATCAGTCGAGGTTGCAGCAAGCGGCCAAGTACGTGCGCTACTTCGAGATGCACGATCGGCTGAACCACCCTCAGTACTACCTATTCTTCGCAACGAACCACGAACTTGGACATCTGAAGATGAAAGAAGCGATGTGGAAGGTCGACCCGGACGGCGACTTCAGGTTTTCCGATGCTACGAATCCTAACCAGCTCGTTCTGTTCGAGACCAACACTACATCGATGCTGATCGAACAGCTCCGCAAGGAATTCTGCGGAAAGGGTCAGATCACCGGTTTCGCGGTTCGGACATTCGTTGAGGACAAGACAGCCTTCCTGAAAAAGCACATGACGGCGGCGCTCAAGCAGGAGGAGGATGCCGCGAAGGTTCTTGTGGATCCACTAAAGACAGACGGGAAGAAGCGTCGGGTGAATTCCTACCCCGACGAAGCGAAGCTGACATGGGTTTAAATTCAACCATTGAGTGGACCGAGTCCACTTGGAACCCCGTCACCGGCTGCAGCAAGGTCAGCCCAGGTTGCAAGCACTGCTATGCCGAACGGATGGCGAAGCGGTTGCACGCGATGGGGCAAACTAACTACGAGCACGGCTTCCAAATCTCCCTCCACGAGCACGCCCTTGATCTTCCGCTCGAATGGAAGAAGCCGCAGATGGTCTTCGTGAACTCCATGAGCGATCTCTTCCACGACAAGGTCCCCGAGGCGTTCATCCGTAAGGTGTTCGACATAATGCGTCGGGCCTCGTGGCACACATTCCAGGTGCTCACAAAGCGGGCTGAGCGCATGGAGACCATCGGGCGAAAGCTCGACTGGCCAGCGAACGTTTGGATGGGGGTCAGTATCGAGACACCGAAGTATCTCAATCGGCTCAACCACCTGCGACGAACCCCAGCACGCGTCCGCTTCATTTCCTTCGAGCCCCTGCTCGAGGCGTTTGATAAGGTCGACCTCGAAAACATCCACTGGGTGATCATCGGCGGCGAGTCTGGACCCATGGCACGGCCGATGGACAAGGCATGGGTGACCAAGATCCAGGACCAGTGCCTGTCCGATCGGGTCCCGTTCTTCTTCAAACAGTGGGGCGGGACGAACAAAAAGAAAGCTGGCAGGCTGCTGGATGGGCGCACCTGGGATGAGCTACCAGGACAAGCCGCGTCATTTACGAGAACTACGACGCAAGCACTTGCCCCCCGTCGCCGCAACGAGCACATGGTTTTAGACAAGTAGCGGAGGTTAAACGTGGCCCGAAGAGCCGACTGCATCTACTGCGGCACTAACCGGTTCTAAGATTCAAGCTGGAATGGGTCAGAAGGTACTATTGCTGGGTTAGTAAAAGGCAAACGGTCCGCTCCGGCGACTACCGGAGAGTGAAACCCAAGAAACTTGAAAGACCAAAAGGAGTCGAAATGGGCAGGAAACCGGGAAGCAGAAATAAGAATGTAGGTAAGGGCACCGGCGCCACGGGCGCAAAACACGCCATCGAATCCTACGAACACAAGGACAAGAAGCGGATCAATAATCCGCCGGTGGGCTTGGTGACGCCCGACACCGATCCCGACGCTGGGCAAAAGAAGACCTACACATATGACCCACACCTGGACCCACAACTCCAATGGACGGGCAAGGTCGAGAATACCTCATTTCAAGTACCCACGGTCTCTCTGCATGTCCATGATCGGATTGACTCGCGCACGATCATCGAGGCCGTGCGCCGTACCCCCGACTCTGCCACATCCGCGCAATTGGCGCTGTTCCAAACACCGGAGGAGAACCCGCCACTGCGCGAGGCCATCGAGTTTTACCAGCATGCCCACGGTTGGAGCAACCGCCTGATCGCCGGCGATAGCCTGCTGGTGATGAACTCGCTGATAGAAAAAGAAGGAATGGCCGGTAAAGTGCAGATGGTCTACATTGACCCGCCCTACGGCATAAAGTACGGTTCCAACTTCCAGCCCTTCGTCAACAAGCGCGACGTAAAGGACGGCAAGGATGAGGACCTTACCGCCGAGCCGGAGCAGATCCGCGCCTTCCGCGACACCTGGGAATTGGGTATCCATTCCTACCTGACCTATCTGCGCGACCGCCTGCTGCTGGCCAGCGAACTGCTCACTGAATCCGGCAGCGTCTTTGTCCAAATTGGCGAGGATAATCTCCATTTGGTCCGAAGCATCCTGGATGAGCTTTTCGGGACGGAAAACTTCATGTCTATGATTACTTTCCGAGTCAAGAACATGCCGTTTGGTGCAAAGCATCTTGAGAATATGTACGATCACTTGGTCTGGTATGCGAAGGATAAGAAGGTCGTGAAATTCCGCAGAGCATTTCTTGATCGAGCTTCCGATCCAAGCGAATTCAGTTTCATAGAGTTATCGGATGGTAAAAGACGCAAAATAACTGAGGAAGAACGTGCAGGAAAGACCGCGTTGCCGAACCATTGTAAGGTGTTTTCTCGCTTAGATTTGTATTCAAGTGGATATACCGCTTCATGCATATATGATTTTGAGTTTGAAGGTACGGTATTTCGTCCCGAGACTGGTAAGAGTTGGAAAACCACGAAGCAAGGAATGCAGGTACTGAATCAGAAGCGCAGGTTGATGAAGCTTGGTACAAAATTATACTTCATTTTCTATCATGATGATTATCCTCTGACACTACTCAACAACTTTTGGGATGATACGGCGGGGGGATTTTCAGAGGCTAAGTCTTATGTAGTGCAAACTCATCCAAAGGTCATTCAACGCTGCCTCCTGATGACCACCGATCCCGGCGACCTCGTCTTCGATCCAACTTGCGGGAGTGGAACAACGGCTTATGTAGCAGAGCAATGGGGGCGGCGTTGGATCACCTGCGATACCTCGCGCGTAGCACTCACATTGACACGTCAGCGGATGATGACCGCTTTCTTTAACTATTACGAACTGGCCCACCCACAAGAAGGCGTGAGTAGCGGCTTCCAATACAAAATTGTACCGCACGTCACACTGGGCAGCATCGCCAATAATGAGTCACCCGCCACCGAGACACTCTATGACCAGCCGCTGGTTGACCGCAAGAAAAAGCGCGTAAGCGGCCCCTTCACCTTCGAAGCCGTGCCGGCCCCGGCGGTCAAGTCGGTGGAAGAAATTTTGAAAGGCCAATCACAACCCGCCGATGTCTCAATTGCCCGCTCCGGCGAAACCCTACGCCAGGGTGAATGGCGAGATGAACTGCTGCGCACCGGGATTCGCGGCAAGGCAGGTCAGTTTATCAACTTTGCCCGGCTGGAACCCGTACCCGGTTGCCGTTGGCTGCACGCCGACGGCGAAACCCGCCCAAGCGCCAAAGGTGCAGACTCGGTGCGCAAGACCGACCCAGCTTTCGTCCCCCAGCGCATTGTCGTCTCTTTCGGCCCGGAATATGCCCCGCTTGAGCAGCGCCAAGTGGCTCAGGCCATCGATGAAGCGCAAACGCTCGTTCCAAAGCCGAAGTTGATTGTTTTTGCCGCCTTCCAGTTCGACCCGGAAGCGGCCAAAGACATAGACGAAACCAACTGGCCGGGGGTGACCCTGCTCAAGGCGCAGATGAACGCCGACCTTCTGACTGATGATCTAAAGAAAAAACGCGCCAGTAACGAATCCTTCTGGCTCATCGGCCAGCCGGATGTGCGGCTGGAGCATATCGCCAAAGGAGAGGACAAGGGCAAGTACCGCGTACGAGTGGAGGGTTTTGACTACTACAACACAAAGACCGGCGGCATCGAATCGGGTGGTGCGCACCAGATTGCTGTCTGGTTGCTGGATACCGATTACGATGGGCGTAGCCTCTATCCGAGCCAGGTCTTTTTCCCCCAAGCCGGGGAGAGCGAGGGCTGGGCTCGGCTGGCGAATAACCTCAAAGCCGAAATTGACGAAGAGTTGATCGAAGCCTACAGAGGTACGGAATCGCTACCTTTTGCGGCGGGCAAGCATAAACGCATCGCCATTAAAATCGTAGACGACCGGGGCATCGAAAGCTTGAAGATGATAGAGGTGGAGTGATGGCGAGAACGATAATTGACCGCCTAATTATCAACTCCCCATATACCGAGCCGGAACGCCATTGGCGCTACGAGCGCGAGACGCGCACCTTTAATTTGGTAAATGGTCGCCGCTCAGCGGGTTATGTTGTGGCGTCGGGCGATTCCAAAGCCTTCGACGATCCCGGAATTTTTGTGGAAATCCCGTTGGTCAACAAGATTCGCCCGCGAGTGAAGGCGTGGCGCGAGGCAGGTTATCCGGGTGTTTCCAGCATCACCAAGCGGCTACTGGAGCATTGGCGCGACCCGGAAGAGTTTGAGGCGCGGCGGTTTTTTTTCTGCCAGTTAGAAGCGGTGGAGACGATTATCTGGTTGACTGAAGCGCCTACTACCGAGCGGGTGGGTATCAACATTCCAAACGATGGTGGGGCGTTTATGCGCCAGTGCTGTAAGATGGCCACCGGCTCCGGCAAGACCATCGTGATGACGATGGTGGTAGCTTGGCATATCCTTAATAAGATTGCCTACCCCCAGGACGCCCGCTTCGCTAAAAATGTCCTGGTAATCGCCCCGGGGCTGACGGTGAAAAGTCGGTTGGCGGTGCTGGAGCCGTCGACTGAGGGTAACTATTACGAGGCGTTCCGAATTGTGCCCTCGGCGCTGATGGACAAACTACGCCAGGGCAAAGTACTGGTGCGCAACTGGCACGTTCTGGCCTGGGACAGCGAGGAGCAGATCGAGAAACGTAAGAGCGTGGACAAGCGTGGCGTCAAGAGTGACGAAGCCTATACCCGCGAAGTGCTGGGCGAGATGGCCAACGCCCACAACCTGCTGATAATCAACGACGAGGCGCATCACGCTTGGCGCGTCAACTGGGAGTCGGAAGGTAAATACCTGCGCGCCCGTGATCTGAAGGACAGCGCCGAAGAAGCAACTGTCTGGATCGGCGGGCTTGATCGGCTGCACCGCTCGCGCGGTATCCTAAACTGCTACGATTTTTCCGCCACGCCCTTCACGCCATCGGGCAAAAAGAGCAGCGAGGAAGCACTGTTCGGATGGATCGTCAGCGACTTTGGTTTAAACGACGCCATTGAATCGGGGCTGGTCAAAACGCCACGCGTGGTGGTGCGTGACGACGCCATACCTGCTGCAAAGACCTATAAATCGCGCCTCTATCACATTTACAACGATCCGGACGTGAAGGACGATCTGAATCGTAAGGCTGAACCGGAAGAACCGCTACCCGACTTGGTGCTGAACGCCTATTACCTACTTGGCTATGACTGGCGCGAGGCCAGGAAGGCATGGGATAAAGCCGATATGCCCACCCCGCCAGTGATGATCACCGTATGCAACCGCACCGAGACGGCGGCACGGGTCAAGCACGCCTTTGACTCCCGGCGCATCCATATTGATGAACTGTGTGACCCGGTACGCATCTTGCACATTGACTCCAAGGTACTCAAAGAAGCGGAAGAGCATGAGGAACCGATTGCGCCGCTGAAGACGGTGGAAGCAGATGTCGAGATAGAAGAAGACTCCGCTCCCACGGAGCGCAAACTGACGAAGGCCGAGCAGGCCGAACTCCTACGCCGGATGGTAGACACGGTAGGTAAAGCCGGACAGCCAGGCGCGGGTATCCAAAAAGTCATTTCCGTGGGGATGCTGAGCGAGGGCTGGGATGCCAAGACAGTGACGCACATAATGGGCCTGCGTGCCTTCACCAGTCAGCTCTTGTGCGAGCAGGTAGTGGGGCGTGGCCTACGGCGTACGTCCTACGAGGTCAACCCTGAAACGGGGTTGTTCGAGCCTGAATATGTCAACATTTTTGGTGTGCCCTTTACTTTTTTGCCCCATGAAGGCGGAAAGGACGGACCACCGTCTCCGCCCACGCCCAAGACCGCTGTCGAGCCGAACCCGGCCAAAACCGAGTTTGAGATTCGTTGGCCAAACGTGGTGCGCATTGAGCGTGTCTTTCATCCGGGCTTGACGTTGGATTGGACCAAGGCGCGCCCGCTGGAACTGGACGCCGCTAAAACTGCGCAGGTGGCCGAACTGGCCCCAGTGTTAGAAGGGAAACCGGACGTAAGTAAGATCAACCGAATTGAACTGGAGCGGCTGGCGCGTGAATTTCGCACCCAGCGCATTATTTTCGAGACGGCGCGGGATGTGTTTGACCAGATGAAGCACTCCTGGCAGGGCAACCGCGAGGTCCTTCTGGCGCAGTTGGTGAACATAGTGGAGAAATTCATCCGTTCGGATAGGATTGCCATTTCCCCGCCACTGTTTTATCAGGACGAGTTGCGGCGACGATTGATTATTACCCTTAATATGTCGCGGGTGGTACAGCATGTCTGGGAATCAGTGCGGCAAGAGAACACCGAGCAACTCACGCCTGTGTTCGACCGAGACCATCCAATCCGCACCACGGCAGATATGCGCACTTGGTATACCGGCAAGCCTTGCGAACGTACAAAGAAATCGCACATCAACGTCTGTGTCTACGACAGCACTTGGGAGGCGTCGGACGCCTTTGTGCTTGACGATAACAAGCGCGTGACTGCCTGGGTCAAAAACGATCATCTGGACTTTTCGGTGCTGTACTTATATCGGGGCGTCGTGCGGAAATATAGACCTGATTTTTTGGTCCGCCTCGCTAATGGCGACGTGCTCATCCTGGAAACGAAGGGACAGGATACCGAACAGGATCAGATAAAGTGGCACTACCTGGACGAATGGACCCAGGCTGTGAACGGTCACGGTGGGTTTGGACATTGGCGGTGGGCGGTAGCACGGCAGCCGGGGAAAATCCGCGATATCCTCAACCAATAATTTATCCCACCTTCAAGGTAGGGTTTAATCCGTGCGGGGTGTGTAATCGATGCATAAGGAACTTTATCCCAATAGAAAAGTATAGCCCCGCCACTTGTTTATCCCGCATTCACCTTTCCCAGAAATTAAATACCATCATTTCTCGACTTGACTTCCCATCGGTTCCGATAATGAATGCGTGTAATTGTCCTTATGGGCAGTTTCCAGGCAATTTGCCGGGGAGAATAGGCCATAAAGCCGGGGGATAGCGATGGAAATAACGGCCTGTAATTTCCAATGGCATCTTTTTCGTCATAATTTTCTCCTGGACTATGAGCGGCTCTTTTGTAAAAATCCCTATAATTTGGATCCAGGAGAGGGAGTTATTTATCAAGCTAAATCCCGCCGAAATCACGGATTTTTACCAGGAGGCGCCAATGGCTGATGAGGCCAAGAGGCGCTGGACGGGTAGCCCGAGCGGTCGGATAATCCCAGGCCCCAGCTCGCTTTCGGGTTGGCAGGAACAGGATGACCTTGTAAAAATTGGGACTTTCATAAAAATCTACTGGCCCGATTTAGCTTGCTCAAAAACGATCAAAACTGGCGATTTTTACAAATCCTTGGTCGAACCATTCCCCGAGCCTGCCGACGTGGCGGGCGTGGTAGGGACAGCGCCGCCGACACCGGTGGCGGAACAGGTCGTAGTGGCTCCGGATCCGGACTACATTTGGGTGGAAGGCTTGTGGCTCTGGTTCTGGGGCGGTTGGGTCTGGAGTCCCGGCTATTGGCACCAGCCGATCTGCGGGGCTGGGAAAGCCACACGACTTCCTTGATAGGGAATCCCGGGGGACAGGACTGCCGCCAGTTCGCCCGGTTCCGGCGCCGAACGGGCGCTTTTAACGGGGGTTCCCCGGCCGGTGGTGGGGTTATGCCCTCGAGGGCCAACTTCAGGCGTTTACGGGCGAATTCGGCTTTCGGGCGGGGTATCCAACCGCCACCATCAGGCGGAGGGCTGCCCCAGATCGGGAAAAGAGGGATAAATGATAAATCCAAGCAAAGATATCAGGTTCCAAAAGACTTTTTTGATTTCTTGTCCACGTTGGCCAGCCCTGATTGCTTTTTTCATCTCGGTCAGCAAATTCTCTACCTGCTCGATGATCGCCTCCCGTTCCCGGAGGGGTAGGAAAAGGAGATGGGATCGGATCTCGGCCAAAATGGATGATCGCAGGATTTGGAAGTCGGCAATGATGGCAGCAATAAGCCTTTCTTGATCTTCGAGATTTCGTTTCGATCCTAAACCAGCCACCGCTTCTCGTACGAGTTTGCTCAATTCCAGAAATATCTCATTGGCATTTGTCATATATTAACCTGCCCCCAAATGTAATTTGGGTCCATTAGCCACCTTGAATCAACCCGCCGTTTCCACATGGGGGACCCGACTATTCTTTTAAAATCTTGTGGAGCACCTCACCCCGGAAATGTCGATCAGCTTCGACAGGTCCAGATATTTCCGAAAATGGGCGGCCAAGAGGTCGTATTGCTTGTCCTTGAACTCGGCCTCCGCAATTGCGGTTTCTCCACCCGCATCGGGACGATAGCCAGGATCAAGCACCCGAAGAAATGATCGCCGGAAACCCGGCAAGTCGAAGATTCCATGGAAATAGGTGCCCCAGATTCGGCCGTCCAGCGTGCTGGCGCCATCCAATTCATCCACCGGCTTGCCGCTGCGTTCCGTCACCCGGATGACGTGTGGGACGCCTCCGCTCCGATTGGTGACGCCCATATGGATCTCGTAACCCTCCACCCGCTCGCGGCCGGTCTCCCAAAAACCAATCGACCGAGAAAGCTTCTTTTCCCGGTGGAGCGTAGTTTCTACGTCAAGCAAGCCTAAGCCCAGAGTTTCGCCCGGTTCGCCTTCCTGGCCGTTGGGATCCCGGATCACCCTACCGAGCATTTGGTATCCGCCGCAGATTCCGATCAGTCTTCCACTCCTGCCAACGTATGCGGATAAACGGACATCCCAGCTTTCCTGCCTTAACCAGTCCAAATCAGCGCGGACGTTTTTCGAGCCCGGTAGAAATACGGCGTTGTATCCTTCCAGCAAACGAGGCTTGAATAGATAATGCATAACAACCGCCGGATCACGGCGTAGGGGCGCGAAATCGGTGAAGTTGGAGATATGGGGAAAACGAAGCACGGCGATGTTTATTTTTCCGGGCTCAGGGCCGGAGGAGGGATCGATTAGAATATCGAGCGGCACGCCGTCCTCTGAGTCAATCTCGATATGACGGTAATAAGGAATCAATCCGAGGTTGGGAAGCCCGGTGCGGTTTTCCAGGTACTCGATCCCGTCCCGGAAAAGGGCGGCGTCGCCCCGGAACCGGTTGATGATAAAACCCCGGACCCGCTCCCGGTACTCGCGGGGAATCACCTCCAGCGTGCCGACCAGCTGGGCGAAAACGCCACCTCGGTCGATGTCGGCGACCAGCACGACGGGTGCGTCCGCGACTTCGGCGATGCGAAAATTCACAAAATCACGAGGTAAGAGATTTACTTCCGCGCAGGAACCTGCCCCTTCCATAATCACCAGATCGTGCTCGGCACGGAGCCTCTCCAGGCTCTCTCTCGCCTCGCGGAAAAGATGATCGGTGTCGGCAAAATAATCCGAGGCTTGTGAGTTTCCAATAGGTTTCCCATGGAGGACAACCTGGGCGCCAGTATCGGTGCATGGTTTTAGGAGGACGGGGTTCATGTCCACGTGGAGTTGGACGCGGGCCGCTTTGGCCTGGGCCGCCTGGGCTCTTCCCATCTCTCCCGCCTCCAGGGTAACGAAGGAATTGTTGGACATATTCTGTGCCTTGAAAGGGGCTACCCGTACTTTGAGGTCGCTGAAGATCCGGCAGAGCGCCGTGACAACGACGCTCTTTCCCACGTTCGAGCCCGTCCCCAGGACAGCCAAACATTTTGCCGGGATTCTTTGATTGGAACTCATATCGATAAGACCTTTAGGCTTATCCGCAAGTCGGATGTACACCGAGAATCATCCGGGTATCATTGTGCCGACTTTTAATGAAAAGCGTCAAGAAAAAAATAAGGTGAACCCGGTGTCCTAGGAAGCTGGAGCAGGAACTGGTCAGGCAACCCGAGCAGCCATGAGACTCCAAGGGCTCCCAGCTCGTTTCCAGGCCGGTAGGAGTTGTCCGATCCACGCCCAAAATTAAAATTGATCTTACGACCCGGTCGGCTATAGAATAAGCGCCTGGTTTTTAAAAGGAGAAATTGGGCATGCTCAAGTCCGAGTTGATTGCCAAGGTGGCGGAGAAATCAAAGGTTCGTCATGGGGAGGCGGCTCACGACGATAGTCGATTTATAATTGACGATTCTATAAACCTACCGCCTTGTTAGCGGCAGTAGTTTACCGAAATCGCCCTCCGTAATGTCTACGGTTATTATTTAGACTTTAGTGGTAAATATTGACCTGCAGGAATCCGGCGATGGGCGAGCTTCCATACTCGCTGCGGGGCAATCCGGAGCTATCCAGACCCGGCCCATACGGGAAGAAGAAGCTGGCGGTGACCGATAAGTTATCGGAGACGGTCGAGTCGAATACCGGGACAATCACCCCCGATCCATCCGTGAGACTTCCGATCCAGGACAGACTGACATCAAGTAAATCGTTGAACTCATAGGCGGTCCGCAACGCGAGCGCCTGCCGTCCGAGAATCTGGGTGTCTCCGCGGAGGAAACGGGTTTGGTAGGAATTATCGGTCGCCAAGGCTAAAGGCGCTTGTTTGATATCCTCGAATCCGAAACCGGAGAAGTGATACTCGGCCCAAGCAGAAAGGCCGTGGCCGATTTGAAAGGTATACGACGTTCCTAAAACCGCCTTGGCGACCGCGAAATCCCATCGGCCGAATGCCCCCCCGGGAAATCTCTCGGGCGTATCGAAGAACGCCAGCTCCCCGTGAAGCTCAGCCCCGCCTAAACGGGAGGAACAGGTTGCCGCGTACATGAGATCGCGGGCGCGCCATCCGAAAATAAACTCGCCGTCCAGCCGCCCGGCGAACCCGCGCAGGCGGCCCAGGAAAGCGGATTTGTCTATGTCCGCGTCCGGTCCCCAAGCACTCACCAGATCCAGGGAAGAACGATCCGAGATCTTCAGGTCGGCGCGAGCCGCATCCACCCCCCGGCGCCATTCCCGGTCAATCTCGAGCGGCTGAAAGGGAGAAAAAACGTCTACCGCGCTGAAAATCACCCCCCGCCCCCAACCGATCGCTTGACGGCCCAGGGTCAGATCGGCCTGATCCAAGTGAAAGGACAAAAACGTCCGATCGATTTCGTGCCTATAGGAATATTCCATGCCCTTCTCCGCCAGGGACCAATCCAACTGCCGAAGCCGATACGACGCTTCCGTTTCCGGCGGGAGGATGGCAAAACCGCCCGTTTCCTCTCCCGGGTTGGTCCGGATTCTCTGTTCGTAAGCGAACCCGAGCTTGGCCCAGGACTGGTACTTGCCGTCCATCCCTAAGCGGAGACGCCAGAGATTAAGGGCCGGGTCGCCCTCGGGAACCAGGAGGCTCGCCTTGAGAGCCATGCTGGGGTTGAAGACCAAGTCCTTATCCTCCCCGACCGTTATTTCCACGGAACCAGATACTGATGGAAATAACAAAAGAATCGTGAAAATCATCGATTTTATAATCGCGAGAATTTTTTGCCTTCCCTCTTTGTGAAAAGGGGGACGAAGGGGGATTTTCATAATTTTCAACCCCGATCTGGATTCCTTCTCTCATCCTGCGAAACCCGACCGTCCGTCAGGGTTATGATCCTTTCCGCGTGTTCCACCACCCGGGAATCGTGCGTGGAAAAAACAAATGTCATACCCTGTTCATCGCGGAGCCTTCGCATCAGGCGGAGGAGAACCTCGGCATTCTCTCCGTCGAGGTTGGCGGTGGGCTCATCCGCCAGAACCAGCCGGGGCCGGGAGGCGACCGCCCGCGCCACCGCCACCCGTTGCTGCTGCCCTCCTGACATCTCCAGCGGCCGGCGGTCGGAAAATTCGGAAAGACCGAGTTCGCCTAGCACCTCCTCCGCGCGGGCGCTCCGCTCACGGCCCACGCCTTGAAGCTCGAGCACGAATTCCACGTTTTCCCGGGCGGTGAGAACCGGGATCAGGTTATAGGCCTGGAAGACGAAACCTAGATGATGCAGTCGAAGCTCGGCCCGTTCGCGGCGGCTTAACCCGCTCACGTCCTTACCCAGGACCTTAAGCTCCCCTCCGGTCAGCGAATCCAGGGCGCCGATCAGGTTAAGCAGGGTGGTTTTCCCGCTTCCGGAAGGGCCCACGATCGAAATAAATTCTCCTGATTTCACCTCCAGATCTACCCCCCGGAGAGCCGGGGCCTCGATTTGGCCCGTCCGGTAAATCTTGGTCACCCCGCGGGCGGTAATCAGGAAATTTCCGTCGGTTCCACTCATTTCAA
This sequence comes from bacterium, assembly GCA_028713675.1. Lineage (GTDB taxonomy): Bacteria > Desulfobacterota > JAPLJL01 > JAPLJL01 > JAPLJL01 > JAPLJL01. The sequence continues at coordinate 123,975 of JAQTNV010000002.1, read as the reverse complement.
ATCCTCCTTAAAGCCTCGGCCGGATCAATCTTCTGCGCCAGCCGGGCCGGATATAGAGAAGCCAAAACCGTCGCCGCCAGGGAAACCCCGAAGGCATACCAGACCACCCACCAACCCAGGTCGCCATAGGCCACCGGATCAATCAGGACTCCGCCAAACGAGTTTAACCCGCCCATCAGGGCGGAGAGGTTCACGCCCCGGCTGGCCAATCGGTAGGTAATGGGGAAGGAAACCGCAAGCGCGACCAGGGCGCCTCCAAGCCCGATCAGGAAAGCCTCGGTCAGGATCATCCCGACAATCCGGCGGCCCGGCATCCCCAGGGCGGAAAGGATCCCGAATTCCCGCCGCCTCTCCATCACCGCGGTGAGCTGGGCGCTCATGATCCCGAGCCCCACTACGGCTATGATAATCAAAACCAAAAGCCGGGCGAAGGCCATATCCCCCTCCATCCCGGCCGCGAGCTCCGGGGCCACCTCCTTCCAGGTGATGACCCGGTTTCGGCCGGAAAGTTCCCGGGCCAGGACCTCGCGGGTGGAATCAATGCGTTTGTAATTATCCAGCAGGATCGAAATCTCCGCGGGCCCGGAAATTCCGGTCATCCGTTCCAGTTCCGTAAGGGTGATGTGGCAGACGGAGAGGTCCAGCTCCTGGCTTCCTGTATCCAGGATTCCGACAATCCGGAGCATGGCGCTTTCGATTTCCCCCTTTCCGGAAAGGGTTATCATCAGGTCGTCATCCAGGCCGACCTTGAGCCTCCGGGCGAGCTCCCGCCCGATCACCGCCTGGCCGGCGTCTCCGGGTTCAAGGTAACGGCCCTGGATCTTGCTTTTGTAAACGATCCGGTTGAAGGCCCGCTCGGAATCCGGGTCCACCCCGGTCACTTCCACTCCCGAGGTGCGGTTGCCGAAAGCCAGCAGGCCGTCGGTCCGGGCGCGGAAGGCGACCCGCTTTACCCCCGGCAGGGACCGGGCCAGGGCCAGCGTTCTTTTCCACTCAGAAATCCGCAGGGTGTTTTCCCGGGTCTCGAGCCAACCGGCCGGGACGATTTTCAGGTGTCCCGCCCCGCTCTCAGAGGCCGCCCGGACCGTCATTTCCTGTTCCCCTCCAATCCAGCAGGTGGCGATGATCCCCATGGCGCACCCCACCCCCACCCCGACGACCGAAAGGATGGTCCGGCGAAAACGCCGGGTCTGACTCCGGAACGCGTATTTTATAATCATTCTTCCGGTCATGAGCGCACCGCTTCCGCCGGTTCGAGCCGGGCCGCCAGCAGGGCCGGCCAGAGGGAAGTCAGGACCGCGGTGATCGTAACGGCCCCAAACCCAAATAACACTTGATGGAATTCGAATTTCGGGTAGACCACGTAAGAAATGGTCAACCCCTGAAAGCTCAATTCCTGACCCCTGATTCCGCCCAAGGCCCCGTAATCAATCCCGGTATGCGAGGTGATGAGCACGACGATCGTCCCCAGGATTGAACCAAGGGCTACTCCCACCAGGCCGAGAATCACCGATTCCCAGGCGATCATCCTGATCAGCCGCCCGGGCCGGGTCCCGAGGGCCAGAAGCATCCCGAATTCGCGGGTCCGCTCGAACGTGGACATCATCATGGTATTGGCGATCCCGGCCGCGGCCGCGATAAACAGGATGACCAGGAAAATCAGGTCTATCCAGTTCTTCATGCCGATCAGGCGAACGATCACCGGGAAAGCCTCCTTCCAGGTAATCACCTCGGCGTTCTTGAGCGCGGGCAAAGATTTGACCCGCTCGGCCAGTTCCCCGGCCTTCCGGTAATCGTCGCCCAGGATAATGATCTCGTGGGCCTGGTTGGGGAGAGCAAGGAAGCCCTGGGCATCCTTAAGCGCCATCACGATCCCCAGACGGCTGATAAGCTCGTTTCCTCCCTGAATCAGGGCATTGACCCGGAAGATATTACTGACCGGGAGCCCGTCGGTATCCTGGCTGATGACCGCGATGGTCTTCCCGGGAGTGAGCTTGAGCCTTTGGGCCAAAACTTTACCCAAGACCACGCTTCCCGGCCCCGGCAGATCCGCGGGCGGGAGGGAAGCCAGGATCCCCCCTTGCCGGTTCTCGGCCGAAACGTCCACCCCGACTACCATTCCCATCTCTGCTTCGGCGGGCTGGCGGCCGCGCTCGCCGGGGGCCGCGAGTGCGGCCGAGAAGACCCGGGCGGATACGCTTTTGACATTGGGCAAGGCCCGGATCTCCTTCTCGGCCTCCGAGAGGTTGTCCAGGTATTGGTCCACCGCTTGTTCCTCCCTCCACTTGGGATGGTGAACCTGGACGTGACCGATGAGCGGGCCGGTGACAATCCGGAGCATGCTCTCGAAATAACCGGCGTCCAACCCGTTCACCGTGATCAGGGTGAACTGGCCGAGCGCGATCGCGCCCACGCTCAGAAGCGTCCTCCGCCGGTTCCGGCCGAGGTTCCGCCAGGCGATTTTCAGGGTGCTGAAGGAAATTGTCATCTTCTTTAAGTTCAAATATCATCTCCTCCCCCTTGAAGAGAGGGGGAAAATTATTGTCAGTATTCCCTTTTCAACGGTTCCTCTCTAGTTCGGAAAGGCTGAAGGTTGAATCCGGGACCGGAAGGTTGAATTTTACTTCCAGGTAACGCATCTCGGTTCGGGTGTCCGGCTCGGGTTTCCCGTCAGTGTCGATCGGGATGAGGGTAAGATGCGCGGGGATGGTTCTTCCGCTGAAGGTTTTTATTTCGTCGAAGGTCATGATTCGGGCCAGCCGGTTCCGGCGGTCGTAGAACCTCGCTTCCCGGGGCAAGCCGCCTTCCGAATCCACCAAGTATTCAATCCGTTCCCAGAGGCCGACCAGGCCGGGCTTGGCAGTGAGCTCGATTTTCCAGCCGGGGGGATCCTCGGAACGTCCCGCCATCCGCGAGTCAAAATCCTTTAAAAGTGACGATTCCTTGACCAGGTCATCGTTGGTAAAGTCGCTTCCCATCCAGGAGCTTTGCATCATCGAGGGAGGAATCCGGATCGTCCGGTTGATCTTGGGCAGGTAGTTCCAGAGATTTTTCCCCACCTTCAAGGTGGACGTTCCTTTATCCCGTTCGGGAGCCTCGATCACGATCAAGGCTTTATCTTCGCCCTGGGTCCAGATTTTGAGTTTCAGGATGTGCTTCCGGCGGGGTTTTACGATGGTAAGCTCCATTGACCCCACGCTGCTTGCCGAGCGGAAAAGATCGTCCAGGCGTTTTAAAACCACTTTTAAATCGGGGGCTCCTTCGGTTTCGGCTGAGACCGCCGCCGGAAGCAAAGGTGCGAGAAGCACAATTCCTAAAATCACAACTTTCATTATTTTCTTAAGTGATTTCATTATTAGCTCCCGGTGTGGAGCCCGCGAACCCGGCTCCGTCTTTGATATTCCCTAACCCTCTTCAAACCAACCGTCAGAAAGTAAATGATATTCAAAACCTGGTTTTTTGAAAGCACGCTGCCCTCCGGTTTTACAGGGATCATAATACTGGAGGTAATCATCCAAACCTCGGCAACGCGAAATTATAGATTAAGGATAATTTTAGTGCGGGTTGGCTCAAACTTGCAAAATTCCTATCGAGCGGGTAAATTCCAACCAGGAAAAATGATTAGTAATTTTACTTGTCTATCCTGGTATTCCCCGTCCGACCCTCAAACCCAAAAAACAAATGCGTATTAAAGAGGTAGTCAAAAAGGCCATTTTTTACCTTCAAACCTCGGAAGCCGCCTTTTTATTGGTTTTTTCACTTTTGATCGGGTTGGGCTCAGGTTTGGGAGCTATCCTCTTCCGTTGGCTTATAGGCGTTTTTAAAATTATTTTCTTTTCAGAAGGGCGCAACCTTCTCCAATTTATGGGCCCCTATTATGTGATCATCATTCCCGCTCTGGGCGGTTTGATCATTGGACCCATAATTAATGCTTTTTCGAGAGAAACCAAGGGACACGGGGTGCCGGAAGTTATGCTGGCGGTGGCTAATGCCGGAGGCAGAATCAGGCCCAGGGTAGCGGTGGTGAAAGCCCTGGCATCATCAATCTGCATTGGCTCCGGAGGCTCGGTAGGCCGCGAAGGCCCGATTGTCCAGATTGGTTCCGCCCTCGGATCCAGCCTGGCGCAGGTATTCAATCTTACCGAGGAAAAAACCAAGATCCTGGTCGCCTGCGGGGCGGCCGGCGGGATCGCCGCGACCTTCAACGCTCCCCTGGCCGGAATATTTTTCTCCCTGGAAGTAATTTTAAGGGAATATGGCCCCCGGCATTTTTCTTCCGTGGTTTTATCCGGGGTGACGGCCGCGATCACCTCCCGGTATTTCCTGGGGGATCATCCGGCTTTTTTAACGCCAACTTACCAGTTGTTAAGTCTATGGGAGATGCCGCTTTATTTCATTTTTGGATTTCTGACTGCCGGAGCAGCCTGGCTTTTTATTAAAGTCCTGTATAAAAGCGAAGACCTTTTCAAACTCATCAAGATCCCTGAATACATAAAACCCGCGATGGGGGGATTGCTGGTCGGCTTAATTGGGCTCTACTTTCCCCAGATTTTTGGAGTCGGTTACGAATCCATCGAGCTGGCTTTATCCGGGAAAATTGTGTTCGGGACGGTTGTCCTTCTCGTCTTTTTCAAGATTTTGGCCACTTCCCTAACCTTGGGTTCGGGAGGGTCCGGGGGAGTATTCGCCCCTTCCCTTTTCATCGGGGCTATGTTGGGGGAGGCCTTCGGCAAACTCACTCAAATACTTATGCCTGATATTGCCATTCCTCCGGGGGCCTGTGCCCTGGTGGGGATGGGGGCGACTTTTGCCGGGGCCGCCCAAGCTCCGATTTCAGCCATTCTTATCCTGTTCGAGATGACGGGGGATTATAAGATTATCCTGCCCTTGATGATTACCTGCGTCATTTCCACTGTAGTCATCAAAAGATTGACCAAAGAATCGATCTACACTTTGAAGCTGGTCAGAAGGGGAATAAACATTCAAAAAATCGAGGGAATGGATCTTATGGAGGAAATAAATGTTTTTGACGCGATGTTTAAGAAAATAACTACCGTCGAGGAAACCACCAGCGTTAAAAACGTGGATCTGCTGTTTAAGTCTACCCGTTACCGGGGATTTTCAGTTCTGGACCAGAAAAATAATTTAGTGGGAATAGTTACCCCCAAGGATGTTAACCAGGCCCTGGTTGAGGGAAAGCCGGAAGTCCCCGTCAAGGAAATAATGACTAAAAATGTGGTGGTCTGCTATCCTGACGAAAACCTGAAAACCGCCTTGGGTAAACTGGGAGAAAAAGAAGTTGCCCAGATCCCGGTGGTAGAACGGGATAACCCCGGCCATCTGATCGGACTGGTAACCCGCAAGAGTATTATCGCCGCCTATAACCAGGCCTTGAAGGAAAAATCGTAAAAAAAGCCTGAGACCCCGGATCGGTTTACTTTTCCCGACAAACGTAAATATTCCCTAGTGAGCCGGTCTGGGACGGTTGACGTTCGTCAGTAAATGTCAATTTGAAAACTTTTTTGATATTTGTTCTTAGGAACCTTTTTTTACCGTTGGACAGGAAAATTTCCTGTACGGTGGAATAATCTCGGAAAATCTCCAGGCATTATTTTCCGAGGCTAGCTATATATAACCAATTTAAATCCATGAAATATTTTGATATATTTTTATGGATAATTCTCCTGGCATGCCGATTGCTTTGGATATAAGCGGAGCCGAACGATTCAGCGGCGCCGAGTATTGCCAGCTTTGTCTAGCCAAAGTCCCGGTACTGGAAAGCGCGGAGGCAAGAACATGAATAACAATCCTTTGAAACAATTGGGAACGCTCGGTCAGTCCATCTGGGTGGACTACATCCGGCGAGATCTCATCGCCGGCGGCGGGCTCCGGCGTCTGATCGAGGAGGATGGACTGCGGGGGATGACCTCGAATCCATCCATCTTCGAGAAGGCGATTGCGGACAGCCATGATTACGACGAGGACATCCGGGCCATGGCGCTCAAGGGAAAAGGCACTGAGGCAATCTACGAAGCCCTCAGCCAGCGCGACGTGCAGAGCGCCGCCGACGAGTTCCGGCCTCTATATGACCGGACTGACGGCAAAGATGGGTATGTCAGCCTGGAGGTCAATCCGCACCTGGCGCACGACACCCAGGGTACAATCCGGGAAGCCCGCCGGTTGTGGGCCGCGCTGAACCGGCCCAATGTCTTCATCAAGGTCCCGGCGACGGCCGAGGGACTACCCGCCATCCGGCAACTTATCAGCGAAGGAATCAGCGTCAACGTTACGCTGCTCTTTGGATTGCCCCGTTATCGACAGGTTACGGAAGCCTACCTTGCAGGCCTTGAAGTGCGCGCAACCCAAGGGAAGCCCGTGAAACATGTGGCCTCGGTGGCCAGCTTCTTTGTAAGCCGCATTGATGCGCTGGTGGATCCGCTGCTGGAAAAACTCATTGTCCAAGTCAGCCGGGAGGCAGACCTCGCGAAAAAGGCGCGCGGGCAAGTCGCCATCGCCAGCGCGAAGATGGCCTATCAAATTTATAAAGAGATCTTCGGCGGCGACCGGTTCAGGAAGCTGGCGGTTCAGGGCGCCCGTATCCAGCGGCTGCTCTGGGCCAGCACCGGCACCAAGAACCCGGACTACGGCGACGTGAAATACGTCGAGGCCCTCATCGGACCGGACACGGTCGACACGGCCCCGCTGGAAACCCTGGACGCCTACCGTGACCACGGAGAGCCGAAAGCCCGGCTCGAACAAGAGGTCAAGGAAGCCCGCCGGGTGTTGGAGCGACTGCCGGAACTGGGCATCAGCATCGACGATGTGACGCGGCAGCTAGAGGACGAAGGAGTCGAGAAATTCAACCGGCCGTTCGACCAGCTGATGGAGACCCTGGCGCAAAGGTCATCTCGGCATTTGACGAGAGCTTCATGAAAATAAGTCCTCTTGCCGGAAAGCCGGCCGAAGCTTCGATGCTGGTCAACGTCCCCAGACTCGTCACGGCCTACTATACGGAGGCGCCTGACCCTTCGGTGCCGGAACAACGGGTTGCTTTCGGCACCTCCGGTCATCGTGGTTCCGCATTCGGAAAAGCTTTCAATGAACGGCATATTCTCGCCATCAGTCAGGCCATTTGCCGGTACCGCAAGCAACAGAATATTGACGGCCCGCTGTTTCTCGGCATGGACACGCATGCCCTTTCCGTGCCGGCTCATGCCGGCGCGCTTGAGGTGCTGGCGGCCAACGGGGTGGAAGTCATGATCGCGCAGGGGGATGAATATACTCCCACCCCTGCGGTTTCCCACGCGATTCTGACGTACAACCGCGGACGGAAAACCGGTCTTGCCGACGGCATCGTGATCACGCCTTCGCATAATCCGCCCCATGACGGCGGGTTCAAATACAATCCCCCGAACGGCGGTCCGGCGGAATCCGCCGTCACCACCTGGATCGAGGCAAAAGCGAACAAGTTGCTTGAATCCGGCCTTCAAGGAGTGAAGCGGGTCCCGTTGGAGAAAGCCCTGCGCGCCCCCACGACGCACCGGCACGACTATCTCAATACTTACATTACGGATCTCGCCAATGTGATCGACCTGGATGCCATTCGCGGCGCGAAGATCAGCATGGGAGTAGATCCGCTCGGTGGCGCCGGGGTCCATTACTGGGGGCCATTGGCGGAGCGCTATGGGTTGAACCTCACGGTCGTGAACGAGGCCGTGGACCCGGCCTTTCGTTTTATGACGGTGGATTGGGACGGCCAGATCCGCATGGATCCATCCTCACCTTATGCGATGCAGAGGTTAATCGGGCTGAAGGATCGTTTCGAGGTCGCCTTCGCCTGCGATACCGACCACGACCGGCACGGGATTGTCACCAAAAGCGCAGGGCTGCTGCCGCCCAACCACTACCTGTCGGTCGCAATCTTCTACCTCTTCCAACACCGGCCGAAATGGCGCCAGGGGGCGGCGGTAGGCAAGACGGTGGTGAGCAGCCAGATGATTGATCGGGTCACCGCGAAGCTTGGCCGCAAACTTTACGAGGTGCCGGTCGGATTCAAGTGGTTCGTCGATGGTTTGCTCGACGGGTCGCTTGGCTTCGGTGGAGAAGAGAGCGCGGGCGCGTCTTTTGTCCGTCTGGATGGCAGCGTCTGGACGACGGACAAAGATGGAATTGTCCCGGCTTTGCTGGCGGCGGAAATCACCGCCCGGACAGGTCGCGATCCCGGCGAGATCTACCGCGAACTCACGCGCGAGTTCGGTGAACCTGCCTATAACCGTGTTGAGGCGCCAGCCACTCCTGAGCAAAAGCACCTGTTGACGAAACTCTCCCCCCAGCAGGTTAAGTTCACCGAATTGGCGGGGGAAAAAATCCAGACTGTTCTCACCAACGCACCGGGCAATGGCGCACCCATCGGCGGGGTAAAGGTAATCGCAAAAAACGGATGGTTCGCGGCGCGTCCGTCAGGAACCGAGAATATCTACAAGATTTATGCGGAGAGCTTCCGGGGAGCGGATCATCTGCGCCGCATCTTGGAGGAAGCACAGGCAATTGTCAACAATGCTTTGGCTTCGGTGCCCCCGCGGTCAAGGCAAACTTAAAGGAGGACATATGATCTCAAAAATTCTTGTGCCGATAGACGGGTCAAAGGCGGCTCAAAAGGCGGCCAGGTACGCGGTTGACCTCGCCCAACAGTTAAAAGCCACGGTAATTGCTCTGAGCGTTATTGATCGGCGCTCATTTATGCCCCAGATAATTCCCGCCTCGGATACCGTAATGCATGTAATAGAGCCGATTGAGGATTATCTGCGCGAGGCTGCCGAAAGGCATGCCGAAGAGATAAAAAAACTCTGCGAAAAAAACGATATCCGATCGAAGATTGTAATAACAACCGGGCATCCGGTCGAGGAAATTATGAAAGAGGCCGAGAGATCAAAGGTAAGCCTCATTATTATGGGTTCCCATGGACGGAGCGCTTTGGGAGCCATGGTTCTCGGCAGTGTTACCTATGGTGTGATCCATAAGGATACAAAAATACCTGTCTTGGTAGTGAAAGGATGAAAGCATCGAATGAAAGACCGGTTCCCGAATAGACCGGGCAGAATGTTATAGCTTGGGGAAAACGAAAGCAGCATTAAAGAAGAGGAAGCGCAGGCGATGGTCAACGATGCTTTGGCCGCAACGCCGGATCGGAGCGACAAATCATGAGCGAACAAACCCGTGCCAGCCATCCCATATACAGTCTCTTGCCCACCGAAATCGAGGGGTTCAATTCCCTGGCCGAGCTCGCCCTGGATATGCGCTGGTCGTGGAATCACGCCACCGACGAAGTATGGCGGAAGCTTGATCCGGTCCTGTGGGACCAGACCCATCATCCCTGGGATGTCCTGCAAACCGTCTCCCGGGAAAAGATCCAGGCCGTACTGGCCGATCCGGTATTTCGCCAGAAGATTGATGCCCTCGTACAGTCCAAGAAACAAGCAGAGAAAGCACCCGCGTGGTTTCAGCAAAATTATCCGCAGGCTTCCTTGAATTGTGTTGCATACTTCAGCATGGAATTCATGTTGAGCGAAGCGCTTCCGATCTACTCGGGCGGGCTTGGTAATGTGGCTGGCGATCAGCTCAAAACCGCCAGCGATCTGGGTGTGCCGGTGGTTGGGGTGGGACTGCTGTACCAGCAAGGCTATTTTCGGCAGGTGCTCGACCGAAACGGAGCGCAACAGGCCCTTTACCCGTATAACGATCCCGGACAACTGCCGATCACACCGTTGCGCCAGCCGAACGGCGAGTGGCTGCGGTTAAAGATCGCCTTGCCCGGATATTCGGTCTGGCTGCGCGCCTGGCAAGTGCGGGTCGGCAGAATCAAGCTCTACTTGCTGGACAGCAATGATGCGGCCAACTCCCCCGTCCATCGAGGCATCACCAGCGAGCTATATGGGGGCGGGCCGGAGCTGCGGCTTCAACAAGAAATGGTGCTGGGGATCGGAGGATGGCGGTTGCTCCGCGCGCTCGGCCTTCAGCCGGAAGTCTGTCACCTGAATGAAGGGCATGCGGCCTTGGCCGTGCTGGAACGCGCCCGCAGTTACGGGCAAGAAACCGCGCAGCCCTTCGAAGTCGCGCTGGCAGTCACTCGGGCGGGGAACCTCTTCACCACCCACACGGCAGTGGCCGCCGGCTTTGACCGTTTCGCTCCGGCCCTCATCGAGCAGTATCTCGGCGGTTATGCCCAGGAGAAGCTCGGCATAACACTCCATGATCTGCTGGCCCTGGGCCGCCGGGACCCGAAAGACTCATCGGAAAGTTTCAACATGGCCTATCTGGCGATCCGCGGGTGCGGGGCGGTCAATGGCGTGAGCAGGTTGCATGGGAAGGTCAGCCGTCACCTTTTTGGACCTCTTTTTCCGCACTGGCCGGCGGACGAAGTGCCCGTCGGACATGTAACTAATGGAGTTCACGTGCCGACCTGGGACTCGGCGGCAGCCGACGATCTTTGGACGAAGGCCTGTGGAAAAGACCGCTGGTTGGGGACGACAAAAATCCTGGAGCAGGACATTCGCCGCGTCTCCGATGCCGGGCTCTGGCAATTTCGGACCGCCGCCAGCAAGTCTTTTGTGGAATACACCCGCGAGCGATTGACCAGGCAACTGACCGCCTCCGGCGCGTTACCCGAAGTGATTGACGGCGCGAAGAATCTGTTTGATCCCAACGCATTGACGCTGGGCTTTGCGCGCCGCTTCGCGACCTACAAGAGGCCGAACCTGCTGCTGCACGACCCGGAGCGATTGCTTCGTCTGCTAACCGATCCGCAGCGCCCGGTCCAACTCGTCCTTGCCGGTAAGGCCCATCCGGAGGACCAATCAGGGCAGGCCCTGATACAGCAGTGGACCATGTTCATCCGGCGGCCCGAAGTCCGCCGTCATGTGATTTTCCTTAGCGATTACAACATGCTCTTGAGCGAGTACCTCGTGCAAGGGGTGGATGTCTGGATCAACACGCCCCGGCGGCCTTGGGAGGCTTGCGGAACGAGCGGCATGAAGGTGCTCGTTAATGGGGGTATCAATCTTTCGGAATTGGACGGCTGGTGGGCGGAAGCCTACGCACCTGAAGTGGGTTGGGCGTTGGGTGACGGTCAGGAGCATGGCGACGATCCGGCTTGGGACGCGGTCGAAGCCGGTGCGCTCTACGACCTGCTTGAGCGGGAGGTGATCCCGGAGTTTTATACCCGAGACGAGAGCGGCATCCCCACCGCGTGGCTCAAGCGGATGCGGGAAAGCATGGCGCGGCTGACGCCACAATTCTCCGCCAACCGCGCGGTGCGCGAATACACCGAGCAACACTACCTCCCGGCTGCGGCCGCCTACCGTGAGCGCTCTGCCGATAAAGGCGCAGTGGGCAGGCAAGTAGTCGATTGGCGGCACAGTCTGGAACAGAAATGGGACAAATTGCGCCTCAGTGAAGTGAAGGTGGAGACTCGCGATGGCCGGCACGTATTTGATGTTCAAGTTTACCTTGATGAACTCGACCCCCAGGCAGTGCGGGTAGAGATTTACGCCGACGGCGTCATGGACAGTGCTCCCGTGCGGCAGGAGATGAAGCGCGTTCGCCAGCTGGCCGGCGCGTCGGGCGGCTTCGTTTACAGTGCGGCTGTGTCTGCGGCCCGTCCCCCAGCGGACTATACGGCGCGGGTCATACCTTACTTTGCCGGCATTGCGGTTCCCTTGGAAGAAGATCGAATCCTGTGGCAGCGATGATCCGATCAACGGAAGAAAAGACGATGAAGAAGATGGCTGCCATCACCTGCATGTTTATAGATATCGGCGGTGTCCTGCTCACCGACGGGTGGGATCACCATGCCCGCAGACGGGCAGCGAAGAACTTTAAGCTGGAGTGGGCCGAGATGGAGGATCGGCATAAGCTGACCTTCGACACCTACGAGGAGGGAAAGCTCACGCTAGAAGAGTATTTAGGCCGGGTGGTTTTCTACCGAAAGCGACCATTTACCCGGGTTCAGTTTCGGCGCTTCATTTTCGCGCAGTCGAGGCCGTATCCCAAAATGATCGAGTTGGTCCGACGGCTTAAGGCACAGTATGGATTGAAGATTGTCGTGGTCAGCAACGAAGCACGGGAGCTGAATTCGCACCGGATTCGGAAGTTCAAGCTGGACGGGTTTGTGGATTCTTTTATTTCCTCCTGCTTCGTCCACCTCCGCAAGCCTGACGCGGACATTTTTCGGCTGGCACTGGACATCGCCCAAGCGCCAGCCCGGCAGGTAATCTATATCGACAATACTCCGATGTTCGTCCGGATCGCGGAAGGTTTGGGAATTCGGAGCATTCTTCACACGGATTATAAGTCCACGTGCGCGAAATTGGCTTCGTTCGGATTACGGAATAACGAAGGAGTCATCCATGAAACCGGCTAACCCACGCATCCTGACGATCAACGGCGGCTCGTCGAGCATCAAGTTCGCGCTGTTCGATGCCGGTGACTCGCTCCGGCGGATTCTGGAGGGCGCGATTGATCGGATTGGACTTCCGGAGGCCGCCTTGCGGGTGAAAGGCTTGAACGAGGCGGACAACTTTTCGCGGTTAGTGACGGCACCGGATCATACGGCGGCGGTAGGCGCCCTGATGGATTGGATCGAGGAACGCAACGGGCGTGAGGTCTTGACCGCGGTGGGACATCGCGTGGTGCATGGCGGGCCGAAGTATAACGAGCCGCAGCGAATCACCGCGGAAATGGTGGAGGAACTTCACCGGCTCAGTCCGTTCGATCCTGAGCATCTGCCGGAGGAGATTCTGTTGACCGAGGCGTTTCACCGCCGGTTTCCCAACCTGCCCCAAGTGGCGTGTTTCGACACGGCCTTTCACCATGACCTGCCGCGCGTGGCCCGGCTGCTGCCGATCCCGCGCCGTTACGAAGCGCAGGGGGTGCGGCGGTACGGGTTTCACGGGTTGTCGTATGTGTTTCTATTGGGAGAACTGGCCCGCCTGGCCGGAACGGAAGCGGCACAAGGCCGGGTCATCCTCGCTCACCTCGGCAACGGCGCCAGCCTGGCGGCGGTCCATCGCGGCAAACCCGTTGACACCAGCATGAGTTTCACCCCGACCGCCGGGGTGCCGATGAGCACCCGCTCCGGCGATCTCGACCCCGGACTGGTTTGGTATCTGGCGCGCTCTGAAAAAATGAATGCAAAGCAATTCAACGAGATGGTCAATTTCCAGTCCGGGCTGCTCGGCGTGTCCGAAACCAGTTCCGATATGCGTGACTTGCTCGACCGTGAAACGCAAGACGTGCGGGCGGCGGAAGCGGTCGCGCTGTTTTGCTACCAGGTCAAGAAATGGATCGGCGCATTCGCGGCGGCGTTGGGCGGGCTGGATACGCTGGTATTCGCGGGCGGCATCGGCGAAAACGCGCCGCCTGTCCGCGCCCGGATCTGCGCCGGGCTGGGATTCCTTGGAATCGAACTCGAAGAAAAGCGAAACGCGGCCAATGAAGGCGTAATTTCCGCGGCGGCCAGCCGGGTCGCTGTCCGCGTCATTCATACGGACGAGGAATGGATGATCGCGAACACGGTCTGCCGCGTTTTGGGTCTTACCATCGGAAAGGAAAACGATCATGAAAGCAAAAAAAGCGTCTAAAAAGAGCATTGCGATGAAAATGAAAACCGGGGTTAAAGAAAAAATCACAGTGAAAACGGAGAAGATGAATAAAACGGACCAGCCGTTGCCGCCCGATCTGCCGCGAAAGATGAACGCCTACTGGCGTGCCGCGAATTACCTCTCGGTCGGCCAACTTTATCTTCACGATAATCCTTTGCTTCGGAAGCCCCTGAAGCTCTCACACGTGAAAGCTATGCTGCTTGGGCATTGGGGCACGACGCCGGGGCAAAATTTCATTTACGTGCATTTGAACCGGGTCATCAAGAAGTATGACCTTGATATTATCTACATTTCCGGTCCCGGCCACGGCGGCCCGGCGCTGGTGGGCAATACGTATCTGGAAGGCACTTATAGCGAAGTCTACCCAAATATCACGCAGGATGAGGCCGGGCTGAAAAAGCTGTTCACGCAATTTTCCTTTCCCGGCGGGATTCCCAGTCATGTCTCGCCGGAGTGTCCGGGGTCGATCCACGAGGGTGGAGAGTTGGGGTATTCACTCAGCCATGCCTTCGGGGCCGTCTTCGATAATCCGGAACTGGTCGTCGCTTGCGTCATCGGTGACGGCGAAGCGGAAACAGGTCCACTGGCTACGGCGTGGCACTCCAATAAATTTCTCAATCCGATCACCGACGGCGCCGTGCTGCCGATCCTGCATCTCAATGGCTACAAGATAGCCAATCCGACCGTCATGGCCCGCATGGAGCATGAGGAATTGGAGCAATTCTTGCGAGGCTGCGGCTGGTCGCCTTACTTTGTGGAAGGCGATGAACCGGAAAAGATGCATGGACTCATGGCCGCTGCTTTGGAAAAGGTCATTACGGAGATCCGGAAAATACAAAACAATGCGCGGGGCAAAAACGATGCCGCTCGTCCACGCTGGCCGATGATTGTACTCAAGTCACCCAAGGGCTGGACCGGACCGAAAATCGTCGATGGCCTGCAAATCGAGGGCACTTTTCGAGCCCATCAGATTCCGCTGCTGGTGGATTCCGAGCATCCCGAGCATCTCAAGCTCCTTGAAAGCTGGATGAAAAGCTATAAGCCTGAAGAACTCTTCGACGAGAGCGGTCGCCTTTTGCCCGAATTGGCTGAGCTGGCACCCAAAGGAGAACGCAGAATGGGCGCTAATCCGCACGCCAACGGCGGCATTCTGCTGCGCGATCTCATAATTCCTGACTTTCGAAACTACGCGGTAAATGTACCGCTGCCGGGTTCGGTTGAGGCGGCTGACACGCACGAGCTTGGAAAGTTCCTGCGCGACGTAGCCAGTCTCAACCGGGAACAACGGAATTTCCGGATCTTCGGTCCCGACGAGACTCTTTCCAACCGCTTGAACGCTGTTTTTGAAGTAACCAACCGGCAGTGGGAAGCCCGTACGAAAGATAATGATGAGTTTCTTGCATCCGAAGGCCGGGTTATGGAGATGCTCTCCGAGCATCAGTGCGAAGGTTGGCTCGAGGGGTATCTTCTCACGGGCCGGCACGGGCTGTTCAATTGCTACGAAGCTTTTATTCACATCATCGATTCGATGTTTAACCAGCACGCCAAGTGGCTGAAAGTTAGTGCGGAATTGCCGTGGCGGCGGAAAATTGCGTCATTGAATTATCTGCTTGCATCCCACGTCTGGCAGCAGGCTCACAACGGATTTACCCATCAAGATCCCGGCTTCATCGATCACGTGGTAAATAAGAAGGCTTCTGTCGTACGAGTATACCTTCCACCCGACGCCAACTGTCTGCTTTCGGTTTGGGACCATTGTTTGAGGAGCCGCCATTACGTCAACGTCGTAATTGCGGGCAAATATCAGGCGCCTCAATGGTTGAACATGGATGCCGCAGTGGAACATTGCACCAAAGGAATTGGAATATGGCCTTGGGCTGGTAACGAACAAGGTGCAGAACCGGACGTAGTGATGGCCTGCTGCGGCGATGTACCCACACTTGAGACCCTGGCTGCTGTTTCCATCCTTCGTAAACATCTGCCCGAACTGAAAATCCGCGTGGTCAACGTTGTTGACCTCATGAAGCTAGAGCCGCAGAGCGAACATCCGCACGGTTTGAGCGATGAAGACTTCGATGCGCTATTCACTAAAGACAAACCGATCGTCTTCGCATTCCACGGCTATCCCTGGCTGGTGCACCGGTTGACTTACCGCCGGACTAACCACGATAACATGCATGTTCGAGGCTATAAGGAAGAAGGCACCATTACAACGTACTTCGACATGACTGTTTTGAACGATCTTGACAGGTTCCATCTGGTGCAGGATGTGATCAATCGGCTGCCACAATTGGGCGCCAATGGTGCCAAGCTGAAGCAGATAACGCAGGACAAGCTGATCGAGCACAAGCAATACATTGACAAGCACGGCCAGGAC
Source organism: bacterium (assembly GCA_028713675.1). Lineage (GTDB taxonomy): Bacteria > Desulfobacterota > JAPLJL01 > JAPLJL01 > JAPLJL01 > JAPLJL01. The sequence goes on along the minus strand of JAQTNV010000002.1, from coordinate 107,940 downwards.
CTGCCGGAGATTCGCAACTGGAAATGGGGTCGGGACGGAAAATAGCTATGAGCGTGGAGAGGAAATTATGCGGATTGGCATAGCCGCAGACCATGGCGGGTTTGAGTTGAAAACACAACTGACTGCAGCTCTCAAGGCCGCCGGTTACGAAGTGGCGGACTTCGGCGCTCCCGAGTTGGTTCCGGGAGATGACTACCCTGATTTTGTGGTGCCCCTGGCCAGGGCGGTGGCGAAGGGTGAGGTTACCCGGGGTTTGGCCATCTGCGGCAGCGGGGTCGGGGCTTGCGTCGCGGCCAACAAGGTGCCCGGCGCGCGGGCGGCGTTGATCACGGAACCATTTTCCGCTCATCAGGGAGTAGAGGACGACGACATGAACGTTATGTGCCTGGGCGGCCGGGTTACCGGCTATGAACTCGCCTGGGAGTTGGTCGGGAAGTTCCTGAACGCCCGCTTCAAGGGGGACGAACGTTTCCGGCGCCGTCTCGCGAAAGTAGCGGCATTGGAAAGAGAGAAAAAGTCTTAAGAGAGGAAAATCCTGGGCCGATATTCCGGAGACCCGGCCAGAGTATGATTAATTGATAATTAATAAAATGGAGGTGTCAGAGTTGAATTTACCAGAGCTTATCGCTACTGCCGGGGCGATGGTTGCCGGGGATAAAGGCCTTCTGGCCATGGATGAGAGTACCGCCACCTGTAACAAGCGATTTGAAAAAGCGGGGATTCCTCAAACGGAGGAAGCACGCCGTTCCTACCGGGAATTGATTGTGACCACTCCCGGGTTGGGCGAGTTTATCAGCGGCGTCATCCTTTATGATGAGACCATCCGTCAGTCCCGGAAAGACGGCACTCCCTTTGTTAAAATCATCATCGACGCGGGAATCATTCCCGGCATCAAAGTCGACACCGGCGCGAAGGAAATGGCCGGTCATCCCGGAGAGAAAATAACCGAAGGCCTGGACGGATTGCGCGGCCGCCTCCGGGAATATTTTCAAATGGGCGCCCGTTTTGCCAAGTGGCGCGCGGTGATTGCCGTGAGCGTCGGCATTCCCAGCCGGGGCTGCATCGAGGCCAACGCGCAGGCGCTGGCCCGCTATGCCGCGTTGTGCCAGGAAACCGGACTGGTCCCCGTCGTCGAGCCGGAAGTGCTCATGGACGGCGAGCATACCCTGGAGCGGTGCGGCGAGGTGACGGAGGAAGTCCTGCGCACGGTCTTCATCCAGCTCTACACGCAAAGAGTGAGGCTGGAGGGCATAATCTTGAAGCCCAACATGGTGCTTCCGGGACTGACCTGCCCCCGGCAAGAAGCGGTGGACAAGGTGGCCGACGCCACGGTGAGGTGTCTCTTGCGAGCCGTCCCCGCCGCCGTTCCGGGGATTGCGTTCTTGTCGGGCGGCCAATCCGCGGAACTGGCCTCGGCCCGTTTGAACGCCATGAATGTCGGATTCAAGTCGCGACTGCCTTGGGCACTGGCGTTTTCGTTTGCCCGCGCCATCCAGCAGCCGGCTTTGGAGATTTGGCAAGGCCAGGATGCCAACGTGCCTGCGGCGCAGCGAGCTCTGTATCACCGAGCCGGGTGCAACCGGGCTGCGCGCCGGGGCGAATACAATGCCGCGATGGAAAAGACATGGGCATGACGACAAGTATCCCGCCACTCACCACCCTCGCGGCCTGGCAGGCCCTCGAAGCCCATTACCCGAAGGTCCGGGGGTTGCATCTTCGGAACCTCTTCGCGGACGATCCCCAGCGCGGGGAGCGCCTGACCGCTGAGGCCGTCGGCATCTACTTTGACTATTCGAAGCACCGTATCACCGACGAGACGCTCCGGCTCCTTTTGCAATTGGCGGAGGAGTCCGGCCTGCGGGCTCGCATTGACGCCATGTTCCGGGGCGAGAAGATCAACGTCACGGAGAAGCGGGCCGTCCTGCACGTCGCCCTGCGCGCCCCAGAGGGGCAATCCATCGTCGTGGACGGCGAAAACGTCGTGCCTCGGGTCCACGCCGTGCTCGACCAGATGGCCGGTTTCTCCGCCCGGGTGCGCAGCGGGGAGTGGAAGGGCCATACCGGCAAGTCCATCCGCAACGTCATCAATATCGGCATCGGCGGGTCTGACCTGGGGCCGGTGATGGCGTACGAGGCCTTGCGGCATTACAGCCGGCGCGACCTGACCTTCCGCTTCGTCTCCAACATCGACGGCACCGATTTCGCCGAGGCCACCCGTGACCTCGATGCCGAGGAAACGCTGTTCATCGTCTCGTCGAAGACTTTTACGACACTCGAGACGATGACCAACGCGCACACGGCCCGCGACTGGGCCCTCAAGTCTTTGAAACATCCCGCTGCGGTCGCCAGGCATTTCGTCGCGGTCTCGACCAATGCCGGGGAAGTGGCCAAGTTCGGTATCGACACCGCAAATATGTTCGAGTTCTGGGATTGGGTCGGCGGGCGGTACTCAATGGCCTCCGCGATCGGCTTATCAACTATGATTGCCATCGGACCCGATAATTTCCGCGCCATGCTCGACGGATTCCACCGGATGGACGAGCATTTCCGCACTGCCCCTTTCGAGCGCAACTTGCCGGTCCTCATGGGGCTCCTGGGCCTCTGGTATAACAACTTCTTCGGGGCGCAGACCATGGCGGTTCTTCCGTATGAACAGTATTTGAAGCGCTTTCCGGCGTACCTCCAGCAGTTGACGATGGAGAGCAACGGAAAGCACGTCACGCTTGACGGAACCGAGGTTGCTTACCAGACTGGGCCAATCTACTGGGGGGAGCCGGGTACCAACAGCCAGCACTCCTTCTACCAGATGATCCATCAGGGGACCAAACTCATCCCCTGCGATTTCATCGGGTTTGTTCGGCCGCTCAACCCTCTGGGCCGCCACCACGACTTGCTCCTGGCCAACGTGTTGGCCCAGGCGGAGGCGCTGGCCTTCGGCAAAACGCCGCGGGAAGTCCGGACCAAGGGCACACCGGAATGGTTGGTGCCACACCAAACCTTCGAGGGCAATCGTCCGTCCACCACAATCCTCCTCGAACAGTTGACCCCGGCGGCGCTGGGGAAGCTCGTTGCCCTCTATGAACACAGCGTCTTCACCCAAGGCGCCATTTGGCACGTTGACTCCTTTGACCAGTGGGGGGTCGAACTGGGGAAGGCGCTGGCCGCGCGCATCATCCCCGAACTTGAGACCGGGGCCGAAGGCCGACTTGAGCACGATAGCTCAACCAACACCCTGATCCGGCGCTATCGGAGGTCCAAGGAGTTGTTGCCTGGCCGGCAAAACCAATCCCTAAGAAAATGATAGGAGACCCCCGATGAAAGAACACGGACAGGCAACCGAAAACAAACCTGAATCGAAGCCGGGATCTAAGCCCGAAGCGAAGGACGATCTGAAATCCCTTCCCCTGCCGGAACTCCAGGCAAAGTTGGGGTCTTCGCCGGACGGCCTCAGTCAGGCCGAGGCGCAGAAACGGCTGGCCCAATATGGGCCCAACGAGATTGCAGAAAAGAAAACCAATCCGTTCCTGAAATTCCTCACCTATTTTTGGGGTCCTATCCCGTGGATGATCGAAGCGGCCGTGATCCTTTCGGCGGTAGCCCGGCATTGGCCGGACTTCGGCATCATCCTCGTTCTGCTTCTGGCCAACGCCGCGGTCGGATTCTGGGAAGAACACCAGGCGGGCAGCGCCATCGCCGCCCTAAAGGCCAAGCTGGCGATCAAGGCCCGGGTGAAACGTGATGGGAAGTGGATTACCCCGGCGGCGCGGGAGTTGGTGCCGGGCGACGTAATCCGCGTGCGCCTGGGTGATATTGTGCCGGCGGATGCGCGCCTGCTGGACGGCGACCCGGTGGAGGTGGATCAATCCGCGCTGACGGGAGAGTCGCTGCCCGCCACGCGAAAACCCGGCGAAGCGGTGTTTTCGGGTTCGATTATCCGCCAAGGCGAAATCGGCGCACTGGTCTATGCCACGGGCGCGAACACCTACTTCGGCAAAACGGCGCAACTGGTGCAGGAGGCGCACACCGTCAGTCACTTTCAGAAGGCGGTCCTGAAGATCGGTAATTACCTGATCCTCCTCGCGGCGGCTCTGGTGGCGGTGATTGTTACCGTCGCGTTCTTCCGCGGCGACCGGATGCTGACCACGCTTCAGTTCGCGTTGGTTTTGACGGTGGCCGCGATTCCCGTGGCGATGCCCACGGTGCTGTCGGTAACGATGGCGGTCGGCGCGCGCCTGCTGGCCAGAAAAGAGGCGATTGTGAGCCGGTTGGTGGCCATCGAGGAATTGGCGGGCGTAGACGTGCTGTGCGCGGACAAGACCGGCACCCTGACCCAGAACAAGCTGACGCTGGGCGAGCCGTTCGGCGTGAACAATGCCCCCGCCGATCAAGTCATCCTTAATGGAGCGCTGGCGTCGCGCGCGGATAATAACGACACCATTGATCTGGCCGTTCTGGGCGGACTGAAAGACAAGCAGGCGTTGCAGGGTTATCAGGTGGTCCATTTCCAGCCGTTCGACCCGGTGCATAAACGCACCGAGGCCGCCGTCAAAGCCGCGGACGGAAGGACGTTCAAGGTGACCAAGGGCGCGCCGCAGGTGATTTTGGAATTGTCGGCCAATGCCGGGCAGGTGAAGCCCGCCGTCGAGAAGGCGGTCAACGAATTCGCGGCTCGCGGCTTTCGTTCGTTGGGCGTGGCGCGGGCCGAGGGCGACGGGTCATGGCAGTTTGTCGGCGTATTGCCCCTGTTCGATCCGCCCCGGGAAGATGCCAAGGCAACCATCGCGACCGCGCTGGAGATGGGCGTAAAGGTCAAGATGGTTACGGGTGACGCCCTGGCCATCGCCAAGGAAACCGCCAAAAAATTAGACCTGGGCGCGAATATCCTCGATGCCGGCGGCCTGGGCGACTCAAAGAAGCAGGAGACCGCGGCGGTGGCCGAGTCCATCGAGAAGGCCGACGGTTTCGCCCAGGTGTTCCCCGAGCACAAGTTCCACATCGTGGATGTCCTGCAGAAACTCGGCCACATCGTCGGCATGACGGGCGACGGAGTGAATGACGCCCCCGCGCTGAAGAAAGCCGACTGCGGCATCGCCGTTTCGGGCGCGACGGACGCGGCGCGCGCGGCCGCTTCCATTGTCCTGATGACACCCGGCCTATCGGTGATTATTCAAGCGATCAAGGAAAGCCGGAAAATATTCCAGCGGATGAACAGCTACGCGATCTACCGCATCGCCGAAACGCTGCGCGTGCTTTTTTTCATGACGCTGTCGATCCTGATCTTCAACTTTTATCCCTTGACGGCGGTGATGATCGTGATGCTGGCATTGCTCAACGACGGCGCCATCCTGTCCATTGCCTATGACAACGTGCATTACCAGGATCAGCCCGAGGCCTGGAACATGCGCGTGGTGCTGGGCATTTCCACGGTGCTAGGCCTCATCGGGGTCGTTTCCGCCTTCGTCTTGTTTTACCTCGGTGAGCGCGTTTTTCACCTCGACCGCGCGCACATCCAGACGCTGATGTATCTAAAGCTGTCAGTGGCGGGACATCTGACGATCTTCCTCACGCGCACGCGCGGCCCGTTCTGGTCCATCCGCCCCGCGCGGATCTTATGGGCGGCCGTGCTCGGCACGCAAATCGTGGCGACGTTGATTGCCGTTTATGGGCTGTTTATGACGCCCCTCGGCTGGGGCTGGGCTCTGTTCGTTTGGGGCTATGCCTTGGCTTGGTTCCTCTTTAATGATCGTTTAAAACTGCTTGCGTATCTGATCTTCGATCCCGTCAAAGCCAAGACACCGTCCAATTTGACGCCGCAGATTGCCAAGCGAGCTTATGAACTTTACGAGCAGCGGGGCCGCCAGGACGGTCAAGCGGTTCAGGACTGGAATCAGGCGGAGCGGGAGATTCGGAAAGAAGAGCACCACAAATAAGCAGACGCGAACAACGAAATCCAGGGTTAGGTCTATTAGTTTGCGTATGCTTCCGACAAACAACCAATTCCCGCCCGGGATTATATTTAACCCGAAAAATGCCGTAGTTATTTGCAAAGGTTTCCTAGCTGCCCGATTTACGTGTCCCGTCTCTGGGCGGGATCGAGCTTTTTGAAAAACGCCGATGAATCGGCATACTGCAAAAAAATCCGCCCGCATAGGATGAAGGTAAAATATACTTGGCACTGCGGAAGCCCCGGGTGATGTCCTGAACTATCCGAATTTCCCCCGATTATTTGGGCGCTCCCTTGAACTCCACCCGGTTTTTCCCGGCTTCCTTGGCCCGGTACATAGCCGAATCCGCGCAGGAAATCAGGCCTTCGGAGTCCAGTGTATTTTCCGGGTAGGATACCACCCCGATGCTGGCGGTAATCGGCGTTTCCCTCTCCTTCATTTCTTTCTCCAGGGCGGCCAGGATCTTGGCGAATACCGTTCGGCTTTGTTCCCGATCTGTTTCGGGCAGGATGACGGCGAACTCGTCTCCCCCAAGCCTCGCCAGTGTATCGCTCGATCTCATGAACGATTTGAGCAGATCCGCCACCCGGCAGAGCACGTTATCGCCCGCCTGGTGTCCCAGGTGGTCGTTTACCGTCTTGAAATTGTCGAGATCCAGGAAGCCGATCGTCAAAGGATGCTCGTACCTTTGTGCCCGCACCAACTCGTATTCCAGCCGCTCATAAAAAGCCCGCGCGTTCATCAGTTTGGTCAGGTTGTCCGAACGCGATAATATTTTTTCCTGGGCATGAGCCGCGCGCATGCGCACGATCAACACCCCCACCAGGAAAAAAGAAACAAACTGGGCGGAGATGTTTACGAGCCACATGAAAGTGCGCGAGAAACTCAAACCGGCATAGTAATTTGACAGGATCCAGGACAGAGCGCAGAGGCCGGCCAGCAGAACGGCACCCCGGAACCGGGAACGCCATGCGCCGAGCGTGATGGGGATATAATAAAGGGGATTAATGCGTATTTCGGGTCCGGTATAACAATCGAACAGGCCGATCAAAAAGATTAGAATTATCGCCGACCCGAGACGCCATTGGTTCGGGTTCTCTTTAGAAATATCTCTGCTTTTCATGAAATACCTTCCCCGCCCCTTTCTGTTGTCTATAACTCCACCTGGGTTCCAAGCTCAACCACCTGTTCCGGCGGGATATGAAAGAATCGGGTGGCCCCCAGAGCGTTCTTGGAGAGGAAGGAAAACACAGCTTCGCGCCAGAGGCTCATCGCGGGCTTCCGGTCGGCCATGATCCGTTCTCGTCCCAGGAAAAATACGCACTCGTCGAGAGGAAAGCTCAGTCCTTTTTCCCGGGCCAGAGCCAGGATATAGGGAACGTTGGGTTCCTCCATATATCCGAATCGGGCCTTAATGCGCCAGAATCCAGACCCGATCTCTTCCACCTGCACCTTGTCTTCTCGCCCAACTTCAGGAAAATCTTCAGTCCGAATCGTAAGGACGGCGACGCTTTCATGCAGGACTCGGTTGTGTCGGAGGTTTTGCGTCAGCGCCGGCGGTGCGGCTTTAGCGTTCCCTGCCAGGAAAATGGCTTTGCCGCGCACGCGGTGTGGTAGAGTAGCCTGAATTTGCTTGATCAGATCTTCTAAAGTAGGTTGGCAAGAATAGAGTTTTTCGGCCAGGAGGTCTCGGCCTTTCTTCCATGTCGTCATGGCGATAAAGACGACGGCGGCAACAGCGAGAGGAATCCAGGCGCCGTGACTAATCTTGGAAAAATTCGCGGCCAAAAAACTGAGATCAACAGCGAAAAACACCGCGATGAGCGGGAAGAACCACCAACCGCTCCATTGCCACCGTCGTCGCGCCACCGTAGCGAAGAGGACCGTGGTAATGATCATCGTGGCGGTCACGGCCACACCGTATGCCGCGGCCAATCCGCTGGAACTGCGAAAGCCAAGCACGAGCCCAATGGTTGCCGCCATGATTATCCAGTTGACCTGCGGGATATATATCTGCCCAATCTCTGTCGGCGAGGTATGAATGATCTGCACCCGGGGCAAGTAGCCGAGTTGAACCGCTTGCCGGGTCAATGAGAATGCGCCTGAGATGACAGCCTGTGATGCGATAATAGTTGCGGCGGTAGCGAGGGCGATTACCGGAAACATGCCCCACGATGGGACAAGGGAGTAGAATGGTCTGGATGCGAGCTCCGGATGGCCGAGCAGCAACGCACCTTGCCCAAAATAATTGCATAACAGGGCGGGAAGGACCAAGACATACCACGCGAGACGAATGGGGCGGCGTCCGAAGTGCCCCATGTCGGCGAACAAAGCCTCGGTGCCCGTGACAACCAGGAACACGGCGCCAAGAACCATAAAACCATGGGAACCATTACGACTTAAAAAACTCAAGCCATACTTCGGCAGAAAGGCCGCCAGGACATCCGGGTGAGCCAGGATGCTGCGGATGCCAAGCGCGGCGATGACCAGCAGCCATAGGGTGGTGACGGGTCCGAATAGAACGCCCACGCGATAAGTTCCCTTGCGCTGGATTGAGAACAGGCAGACCAAAATGCCGACCGTGACGGGAACAACCCATGATTCCAAGCTGGGCGCGGCAATGCTGATTCCTTCTACGGCACTCAGAACGGAAATCGCGGGGGTGATCATGCCGTCGCCGTAGAGCAGCGCCGCCGCGAACAGTCCCATCATGATCAACGCGCCTGCACCCCGGTACCGGTCTTGGCCGAAAATCAATTGTGCGGTAAGAGCGATGACGCCGCCTTCGCCCCGGTTATCCGCTCGCAACACAAACGTCAGGTATTTCAGGCTGACAATCAGGATGAGGGCCCAAGCCACGAGCGACAGGACTCCGAGGACATTCGAGGCGGATGGGTTGATGCCGTACCGACCGTGAAAGCACTCCCGAATCGCGTACAAAGGGCTCGTGCCAATGTCACCATAAACGACGCCGAGCGTGGTGAAGGCAAGTATGGCCAGACGTTTTCCGCCGCCATTGGGAACTCGTGCCTCTGCACGGGGGCTTACAGTGCCTTCTAACTGCCGAGAAGAAGTCTTGGGACTTGGCGAAGTCGCATCCGCGGGGATTTTGGGGGTGATAGACTCTGACATGTGCGGCTGGCTGAATTTCGAAGCGCTAAATTAGCAACCACAAATTACAGATTGCCACGCTGATCAGCATATAAAGTAAACCATATTTCATGAAATCCCGAAAATGAATGGGGTGACCGGCCGACTCGGCGATGCCCATGGTAACCACGTTGGCGCTGGCCCCGATCAGGGTTCCATTCCCGCCCAGGCAGGCTCCCAGCGCCAGGGCCCACCAGAGCACACCGGTTTCCGCGCCGGGGATGACCCTGGTGAGATAAGCGGCGATTGGCAACATGGTGGCGGTGAAAGGAATGTTATCAACGAAAGCGCTCATGATGGCGGAGACCCAAAGGATCAGGCAGATCGCCACGGTTAGGTTGCCTGAGGAAAGTTTCAGAACGTAATCGGCGATCAGGGACAGGAGTCCTGTTTCTTCCACCGCCCCGACCACGATAAAGAGGAAAATGAAAAAGAGCAGTGTAGACCACTCGATGTCCTTCTCGATCAGCTCGAAAACCTCGACCTTCCGGGCCAGAACCCCGTAAGCGAAAAGCGCTCCCGCCCCGAAAAGGGCGGGGATGCTGACTTCCATTTTCCAGAAGCCGTGGCTGGCGAAGAGGGCGATAACCACCCCCAGGACGGCCAGGCCGAACCCGAGCAGGACCGGGTCCTTGATTCGATGGGACGATTTCAATGAGCCGATATATTCAGCGGCATGTCCTTCCCGCCTCTCGGCCTGCTGTCTGCGATGGAATACCCGGTCGTAGAAAACCAGGGCCGCCAGGCAGGCCACGCAGACCGGGGCCAGATTCCGGATGAACTGCAGGAAAGTCAGGCCAGTATAGGATCCAATCATGATATTCGGGGGATCACCGATCAGGGTGGCGGCACCTCCGATATTGGAGGCCATCACCTCGGGAATCAGGAGGACCAGGGGAGAAATTTTCATTGCCAGGGCGATCTCGATCGTAACCGGGGTATAGAGCAGCATGGTGGTCACGTTGTCCAGGAACGCCGAAGTCACGGCCACAAAAATCATCGAAATCAGGGAGAGAATAAAAAGCCTGCCCCGCGAGATCCGGAAGGACATGTAGGCGCACCATTGGAAAACGCCGGTGTGTTTCAGGACCCCCACGATGACCATCATGCCCAGGAGCAGAAAGATGACATTCATATCCACCGAGCCGACGGCCCGGGCAAAGGAGATAATCCGGTAATCGGGATTCAGGGTCCCCAGGGTATAGGTGGCGATGAGCATGGTGGCGGCGCCCAGCATGGCGGCGACGGTCCGGTGGAGAACGTCGAAGGAGATCAGCAGATAGGTAAGCAGGAAAATAGCCGCGGCGATGTAAAAAGCGGGACCTAAACTCCGGGATAATTCCACATTACCGATGGCAAAATAGTTTTGATCTTTGGGAGCGAAATCATTTTTCCCGAATTCAAGATTTGCCGGGCGGTAACTGCTTTTAGTTACTTCGATCCGGATCAGGGCGGTTTCCGCGGTCTCGGGTGGGAGTTGGAATTCAATCTGATAGCCGCCGTGAGAGGAGGTTTCAATTAAATTGGCCTCTTCCGACCCAGAGATAATTTTATGCGGTACCCCATTGACGAGAACGCGGAGCCTCGCTTCCCGGACCGGTTCCTGATGAGAATCACGCACGGTCCCGGAGATGAAATAATTCCTGCCGCTATTTTCGGTTATTTCAGCCGGGGCGGGATCGATGAGGAAAAACAGCGAAACAAACAAAATAAAAACCAGGGGAACCGCCAATTTCAGCTTCATGACCTCCAATTTCAAAGATAAACCACTTCCTCTCCGGGATGATAAAGGGAGATGAAAAGGAGGAGGTAGTCTTTGATGTGACGGCTGATCAGGAAATTCTGATGGATATGCTGATAGCCGTTGTCCCCCAACTTCTGCGCGAATTCCGGGCTTTGTAAAAGCTGCCGGAGCCAGAAAGCGGTTCCGTCCACGGTATAAGTCAGGATCCCGGAATATTTATGGGTAATTTGCAGGGGTATCCCACCCACCGCCGAGGCCACCACCGGTTTTTTCTTCCAGAGGGCCTCGGCTATGGTCAGGCCGAAACCCTCCCGCAGGGATTTCTGCAGAATCACGGTTGACCCCCGCTGGAGGGCGTTTATTTCCAGGTCGCTGGACGGCGGAAGCAAAAGGACATGGATATTGGGATCATTGCCCGCCTTTTCCAGAACCTGTTGATAAACCAGATTGCCCTCCGGATCATCCACCGCCCCGCCACCGGCTAGGATCAGCTGGCAGTCGATGTATCGCTTTACCTGCTTGTAGGCGTTAATCACCCCGAAAGGATCTTTCAGGTAATCAAAGCGGGAGATTTGGGTGAGCGTCGGCATTTCCGGATCGATTTTCAATTTTTCAAAAACCGAGAGAATCTCCTTTTGGGAAAGCTCGCGGTTCTTTTCGCTCAGAGGATCAATGGAAGGGGAAATCAGGGCCTGGCGGATGGGCAGTTGGCGGGCGAAGGCGGGGGCGGAAAAAACCGCGGCATCGTATTGTTCGATGAACCCCCGGAGAAATTCCCAGACCGGAGGATGCGGAGAGGAAAAATCTATATGGCAACGCCAGACCCAGTTACGACCGATCTCTTTTCTTTTTTCCACCAGGGCAATCGGCTGGGGATCGTGGATGAAGACTATATCTCCGCTCCAATTGATCATTCCGGCATTCTCCTGATTGGTCGAGAGGAAGATCTCGATCTCGGATGGGGAAAGGTCAACCTCGGCTCCGTGCAGGGCGTTATGCATTCTTTTGGTGACGTTAAAAAAGGCCTCCCCGCCCTTGATCAAGTCCCAGCGGGCATCAACCCCGAGCTCGTGGAGCAAAGGGATCATCCGGTTGAGAATCTCCGCGACCCCGCCGCCTACCGAGGTGGAATTTATATTTTGAATGGTCTTGCCCTGCAAACGCTCCGCCAGGAGGAACAACTCCTCGATTACCTGACTGCCGAGGATGGGTTCGTAATCAGCGAGCTTGGGCATTATTTATATCTTTGATCCGGGCCTCGACCAGGGAACAAATCCGGTTCCGCAGCCCTTCCATGGTTTGGGTGTAGGGATCCAGCCGGGTAATCCGGTCGGCCAAACCGTCTTCGTGCAAACTCTCCCGCAGCCACCGGGAAAAATCATTTTCATTCTTGCCCAGACGGACGGTGGCTTCAAAAATATGAAAGTAAAGCGAGTGAATGCTCACTTTTTTCAGGGCCTGGACGAATTCAGCCAGGTTATCGGCTTGATACAAGGTAGGAAAAACAAAGGAAATGGACCGGATAAAATGGAACTCGGCTCCGGGATGCACTGTTATTAAATTGTTTTTTTCCAGATATTTCTCCAGGAGGGCAATAATCCGGTCCCGCAGACGCTCCAAATCGGGAAACTGACAGAGGTCAATGGCAAACAGTTCCTCTCCCAGCTGTTTTTCCCCCAAAACCTCCCGGACCCAGTAGGCGAAATCATTAGGGGGCTCGGGATAAAGATATTGATGCTGCTGGAGGTAATGATGCGTATGGTAGTAGATAACCGAGCGAGGGACGGAGCGAAGCCCTTCGAGGAGCTCCTTGATGTTCCTGGCCTTCAGGCCGGTAAGCTCCAAGAGATTACGCCGGGTATTGAAATGAAAAGTGGGCATTTCAGTTGCTTAGGGACTTTCCCATTAATTTCAAAAACTCAAAAACCTCTTTTGGATTGCGGAGGTAATAGCGGGCCTCGGTTTTTAGCGACCTTCCCACCCTGATCCCGATTCCATCTTTTTTCAAGACCCGGAAAACATCTTCATCCGTCACATCGTCACCCAGAAATATTTTCAGCGGCGGTTTTGTATATTTAAGCATTTTCACGATTTTTTGCACCCCTAGGCCTTTATCCCAGTGGATATTAGGCCTGATCTCTATTACCTTTTTCCCGACGGAAAGCTTCAGCTCCCTTTGATGCGGTTGCAGAAGCTTTTTTATCGATTCTTTCAGGCGGGCGACCGGCCAGTTCCTCATATTACGATAATGAATGCTCACGGTCAGCACCTTATCTTCAATCTCGACCCCGTTTGCCTGCCCTAGGACTTCCTTAAGATTCTGGCCAACCGCGGAAAGCAAATGGGCGGTCCGTTTTGCCCGGGGATGGATCCAGCTCAGCTTTCCAGCCCGGATTTGGAGACCATGGTTGGCGATATAAATCACATTTTCCAGGCGTACCAATTTCCAAATGTCAGTGAGTGATCTACCGGTTACAAATCCGACCCGGACCCCGGGATGTTCCGACAGAGCTTCGATCAGATCCCTCTTGTTACTCGGAAGGATCGCCAACCCTGGGCTGCTTTTTATCGGGGTAATGGTTCCATCGTAATCAAGCAGCAGGAGCAGAGGGCGGTTTGCTCTTATATTTTTTACTGCTGTATTCCACCCCCCTGCTTTCGGATCGAAAAAATGTTTTTTAATCATCCTTCGGCTTTTGGATTCGTAAAACCTTCTCCATCATGTCCCGATATTTCATTGGACCCTCATCCGTACCAGAGCCGAGACCAGGGTTCCCGCCCAGCGGTAAATATTCCGTTCCCTGATGGTTTGGCGTAGTCTTCTCATTCGCTCCGTCTTCTCGTCGGGTTTCATCGTCAACGCTGCGTAGATTGCATCAGCCATTTCCTCAATGTCATAGGGATTAACCATTAAAGCATCGTGAAGTTCCCTGGCCGCGCCGGTGAACTGGCTCAATATCAGCACCCCGCTCTCATCCGAGCGCGAGGCGATATATTCCTTGGCGACCAGGTTCATTCCGTCATGCAGGGAGGTGACCAGGCAGACATCCGCGGTTTTGTAATACCGGTTAATCGCCTCGTGGCTATGATGTGCTTTCAGGAATACGATCGGTCTCCAGGATTTGGCCTGAAGGCTCCAATTAATCTTATCGGCGGTCTCTTCAACTTCGGACAGAAGGTCATGGTATCGCTTGATGTGCGTCCGGCTCGGGGCGCCGAGTTCGACAAAAGTAAACTTCCCGGAGAAATCGGGATACTTTTGAATGAACCGCTCAACCGCGCGAAACCTTTCGATAATGCCCTTGGTATAGTCGATGCGGTCTACCCCCACGCCCAGAAATTGGGTGTTAACTCCAATCTCCTTGAGAATCGATTCCCGGAGTGATCCGTTCGGTGGGGTCTTCTCCACCTCGGGGGGAGAGGCGGGGAACGCGACGCTGATCGGGAACGGCTTTATCAGGGTAGCATGTCCATGTCGTTCCACGGAAAATTCGTCCCAGTTGATCTTGGATTCCAGGAAACGGTCGACCGTTTCCAAAAAATTATTGCAATGGAACTGGGTGTGAAAGCCGACCAGATCCGCGCCCAGCATCCCGAGCAGGATCTCTTTTTTCCAGGGACAGATCCCGAAGGCTTCGGGGTTGGGCCAGGGTATATGCCAGAAGATCGCCACCTTCGCGTCCGGTTTTTTCGCCTTGATTAATAGCGGGAGAAGGGCGAAATGATAATCCTGGATCAGGACCAGGGGCGCTTCCTCCCCGGATATTTCCTCCTGCAATGCCTCGCAGAATTTCTCGTTGACCTTTTGATAATTGATCCAATCATCCAACCGGAAAACCGGGCGGGTGTGGGTAATATGGCAGAGGGGCCACATTCCCTCATTGGAAAAGCCGTAATAATATCCTTCTTCCTCCTCCTTTGTCAGCCAGACCCGCTTCAAGGTGTAAGAGGGTTGATTCGGAGGAACGCGCAGCTTTCCTTTTTCATCCGAGGTTTCCATATCTGCATCGCCGCTGCCGTGGGCGAGCCAGACCCCGCCGCAGGCCCGTAATATCGGGTCCAGGGCGGTTACCAGCCCTCCCGCCGGGACTATGCATTCCACCTTGCGACCCTGGCGGACGTGCATGTACGGTTCGCGGTTCGAGATAACATACAGGTTCTTCCCCCCGAGCTCGTTTTTAATAAATTCCTTTAATCTTTCTTCCGTCCAAAGGGAATCGGATGATATCCGAAGCCGGGCTTCCTCTTCCGCCGCCGACCTCGCCTGGGCCAGGCTTTTGGCCAAATGTGCTACCTCCTCCGCCAAAGGACCCAGGATGTCACCTCGAGGCAGAGAGATCGGCTGGTTCGCCACTCCCATCCGCAGACTTTTAAGCCATACGGCAATCTTCGCGATTGGTCCCGTGATACTCCAACGGACCACCAGAACGGTGGTCAGGGTGATCAGGAGCGAAAGGACCAGGAGACGGAGGAAGTTATATTTCCAGATTTCCCGGAGCCTCACGCTTATATACGAGGCATCATGAAATAAGCCGAGCGAACCGAGAACGCTTTCCTCCTGGCGGAGAGAAACGAGGTAAGCATGCGTCTTCCTGCCGTTGATTTTAACGAAAGTGGAAAACTCACCATTTTCGTTCGCCGACTTGGAAAGCTGGTCAACCGGTCCGGATATTTTTGCGGATAGCCCCGGGGTCTCCGCGAGGACGCTGCCCGCATTGTCGAAGACGATAATCCCGATCAGCCGCTCGCGGTTTCCGAATTTCTCCACCAGGCGCTTGAGTTTGACGGAGGAATCGGCGCGGACGAGTTCCGTCACCGTTTCCTGCAGGCTTTCCGCCAGGATCCCCGCCCGTCGCTCCAGCTCTTCGTTAAGCCGGGTTCTCTCGCTGCGTACCTGCAGATAGGAAAAAGCGGACGCAACTAAAGCCGCGGCCAGGAGAAGAGCAACAATGAGGCGGAGTGTGATTTTCACAAATGCGCTTCCGGTTACCTGTTTGGCCCGGCATATACACATCGAAACCCACTGTCGGGATGCCGGCTCCCGGGGTTGAAAACATTCCGGGCAGATGATCGCAGGTAGCTCGGATCGAGTTCCCATGAACCGCCGCGCGCCACCCGAGAGGCACCAGAAGAAGGACCCGTAGGATTCTGGGGCAGACTTTTACTGTAATCCTTCTCATACCAATCCTGGACCCAGTTCCAGACATTCCCTGCCATATCTATTACCCCGTAAGGGCTCGCCCCGCTCGGTTTGCTCCCCACGGGCCAAGTCTGATCCTTGCTGCAGCCGTCACCGCCCGCGCTCATCACCGCATATTCACAAGAAGCGGCCTGATTGCCCCAGGGATACTTTCGCCCGTCCGTGCCCCGGGCCGCCTTCTCCCACTCCGCTTCGGTCGGCAGTCTCTTGCCGGCCCACTGGCAATACGCCTGAGCATGGTTCCATTCCGCGCAGTTGATTGGATATTTGCCCCGGTCAGGTTTTCCCCAATTGCAATATTGAAACGTATCGGGAATTTTGCATTGCTTTTCCTTCACGCATTTGGCGTAGTCATCAACCGTAACGTCGTATTTATCAATATAATAAGCACTTAAATTAACCAGATGATAAGGTTTTTCATCGCTTTTACATTGATTGTCCACCGCTGCATTGCAACCCATCAAAAATTCCCCGGCGGGGATATAGAGCATGGGGCCCCCTTTGCCCCCGGGAGAGGCATATTCCTTGCCAATCTGGGGCGTATTTTTATTCACAGCCGGTGAAGCTGGAGACTTCGGAGGAACAGGATTCCCTGCGTCGGCTCGCACAGAAAACAAAACCAGCACAAAAAAGAGAGTGCCTAAAATACGTTCCTTGGAAATCTTCATCTTCATTCCTCCTGGTTTAATTTTTTGGCATTCTGTTTTATCCATTTATCTCATATGCCAGCAGAACAAACAGGCGAGGCCGAAGCCGAGTAGAAGTGCGGTGATCAGACGGCGATGTCTCCGCCAGATATGATAGCGGAACCAGCGTTTGAATCTCCGGAAAGCGGTCTCCATTTCGGGCTTGATCTCGGTTAATAAAAAAAACCACCATTCCAATAAAGGAATGGTGGCCCGGCCATTCAAGCGAACCTCCGGGAATTGTCTCCCGGACCCTTATAAATCGATTGTTTAATTGTATAAAAAATATATCTTTTATTCAATCTTCCTGCCGGAGGCTTTTTCCATAAAAATGATCCAACCGAAGGTGGTAAGGATGAAATATTCATGAGATATTACCGTAATCTAATCAAATGAATTCAAAACTTGTTTTGCGATAAGGGTGCTTTCCATCCCGCCTGGGCATGTCCTTATTGCTCTTTTTGGCGGAGTACATCAGGAGGTCCGCTTTTTTTATCATTGCATCAACAGAAATGGGAGGAACGGGAAAATCGGCAACCCCGATGCTGAAGGTTACCGGCCAGCTGTTTTCTTTCATTCTCTCTAACAGTTTTTCCTCGATCCTGGAAATGGCTTTCAAAGCCTTCTCATATCCAATTTCCGGAAACAAAACAACAAACTCGTCGCCGCCTAATCTGGCCACGATATCCATCGAACGGACGCCGCTCTGGATAACCTTTACCGCTTCCCGCAAAACATCATCGCCGGTGCTATGGCCGAATTTATCATTAACCGCTTTAAAATTATCCAGATCGATGAAAGCCAGAACGAACGGACGCTTATATCTTTTTGCCGATTCTATTTCCTTGACGGCCAGTTCCGAAAAATATCTCGAGTTCGCCGCCCCGGTCAGAAAATCGAAATTAGCCAAGGTCCTTTTCTCGTCATATTCTTTCTTTAACAGGGATAGTGCCAACGACGTTATTAGATAGAATCCCAACCTGACCAATGTATTCCAATAAAGAATCCAAGGCTTGGAGTAGACATTCCCGGAAGCTAAATCGACAATCAGCCATGTGGCCCCGGCAATCAGGGATATGAAAATCCCGGAATTCCTGCCGGTAAACCAGGCGCTGATGGCAATCGGGATCAGATAAAAAATGGAAAGGGTAATTTCCGGGCCGGTGATATATTCAAAATATCCCAAGCAAACGACGAATAAAAATTCGAGGGTTATCTGAAGCGCTTTGGGGAATTTAATCACAATCATATTTGCTATTTGATTTTAACGACGAACTCCGCCCGGCGGTTCTTGGCCCAGGCGGTTTCATTGTGCCCGGGATCAACGGGGATCTCTTCACCATAACTGATAATGGTAAACCGGTCTGCCTCAACCCCAAGATAAGCAAGATAATCCCGGGTGCTTTTTGCCCGTTTCTCGCCCAAAGCAATGTTATATTCGTTCGATCCTCGTTCGTCGCAATGACCTTCGATCAAAACTTTTATGTTTTGATAGCGCTTCAACCAATCCGCATGGTGGGTCAAAATCTCCCTGGCCTTATCCGTAAGGGTATAGTCATCGAATGCAAAATGAATCGGTTCGAGTGCGGAAATCCTTATCCCTTCACCCATGGCCGCCGGGCCGACCTTTTGCGCTTCCAGTTCGGCGATTGTAATTTCTGCTGGGTTAAGCGTCGGACCCGCAGCTTTTTCTTTTTCGGTTGGATTCGTTTGGACAGCATTATTTTTTCGGGCTTCTTCAATCGCTTTATTTTTTCGGGCTTCATCAATCGCACGGTTGGAAAACTCCTGAGACTTGAGGGCGGAATTCCGGGCAGGATCGTATTCCTTCGCTTTCATCTCATTTTTGGCTTGATCCAGCATGCTTTCGGCGCTTTTAAAAGTTTCCGGGGCATAAACAGGAGCCTCGGCCTGGCGGGCGCTTTCCAAAGCGGCTTCGGCGGTTGCGATTTCTCTGATGGGAGGCTTGGCGCAACTCATCAAATAAAATAACAGCGCTGATCCAATCGCGAGGCGCAAAACCAATTTAAATATATTTTTAGAGATAGAAAACATGGCGACCTCCTTTCCCCCTTTTTCTTTCGCCCTTCACAACCCCTCCAATGTTTGATCACTTGTGGGTTCCATCGGCAGGAAAAAGGTAACGGTCGTACCAACTCCGATATTGCTTTCCAGCCACATCCGGCCGCCATGGGCTTCGATCACTCGTCTGGTAATCGTCAGTCCCGGCCATTTTCTTTTTCCCACTGGAAATGATCCATTTTTCAATTCTTCGTGATCAGTAAATATTTCGGTTTTTTCCTCTTCGGTAAGCCCCAAACCATGATCCTTGATAAAAAACTGGAGCGTATGGTCGGCAATTTCCGCACCCAGCGTGATGGTCGATTTGGGAAACGAATATTGAACCGCATTAGATAGCAATTCCGTAAATACCTGATACATCAACTTGGGATCAAACCACACTTTCGCCGTTTGCTTCGGACGTTCCATCTCGAACTTTATGCCTTTGGCTTTCATCAATAAAAGAAAATCATCGTAAATATTCTGAAGATATTTAGTGAGCTCGATTTCCCTGGAATTAATGCGGATTTTCTCGGAGCCGACGAGATCCGGATCAAAAAGGTCATCCGTCGCAGCAGCCATGTTTTTGCAAACCTTCTCCATTTTTTTCAAATAATTAATCCGTTTTTCATCTGCAATCACAGAAGAATCATCCAGGGATTGGTTCACATAGCTATCCAGCCTCGTCAGAGCATTTCGAAAATCCCACCATCTCGCCAAATCCCAAAACTTTTTCTTGGTTTCGTTAATCTCAGCCAGGTTCTTTAACCTAAGTTTTAAATTGGCCAGGAGAGTAACCGCCAGAATAAAACCGAAAAATATTGCGAGGGAATTCAACAGGAATACCAAATGTGAAAGTTGAGATGCCGATGACAAATCCGCGGTAATCCAGACAGCAATACCAAGAATGGAAACTATATATCCAGCTTCTTTATTTACATACCAAGCGGCAAAAGCCGCTGGGAACAAACAAAAAATGGATAGCTCAACTTCGGGAGGAAAAAGCCATTCCAAAAACCCTGTGGCCAAAACACAAAGGAGCGAAATTAAAATGATTTGAATTTTGGATTTGTTTTCCCAATAATCATTAAAAACCCTGCCGAATTTACTCAAGTTTTCCATCTCGCTTATCCCCGGCCCATTCTGGATTTTACCTTTCAAATTACCGGAGAGGTTTGGACTCTTCCATTATTGTTGATAGTTCTGATTCCTAGTTCGGTCCACACATAGGCGCTCCCATCGGAAAAATCCAAAGCCCACTCGAATCTTGGAGCAATCACGTTTTGACCTCTGGTATTGATGTATCCCCATTTGTTTCCCACCTTCACGCGGGCCAGTCCCTCGGAAAACCGGGAGACCATCTCGAACCTGGGCCGGATCACGATCATCCCGTCACGGTCGATGTATCCGCACTGTTTGCCGATTCTGATCCCGGCCAATCCCTCCGAAAAGCTCCACGCCTCCTCAAACCTCGGCTCGATGATCATCATCCCCGCGTGGTTGACATATCCATATTTGCCTCCGTCCTTAACACAGGCGAATCCTTCGGAAAAACTCCTGGCAGCTTCAAACTGGGGGGCGATCACGAAAATCCCTCTCCGGTTGATAAAACCCCACTTGCCATCCCTTTTGACCCGGGCCAGGTCCTCAAAAAAGTTGGACGCTTTCTCGAATTGCGGTTCGATGATTACCGCTCTCCTGCGATCAAGGTATCCCCATTTGCCGTTAACTTCGAAAACGGCCAGCCCCTCCGAAAACAAGAGGGCATTATTAACGACGGGCTTGATCAATAATCTTCCTTCCTCGTCAAGATTTCCCCGCCAATTCCATTTCTCGAAGGGAACGCCTTCATCCGAAAAATAGGGGTTCAGTAAAGGTTTTTGCCGACTGGCCATGCTTGCCTCCTCCTGAAGGAAAATATTTTCGGTTCTATTATTCAATATGAAACCGCCACGATTTCCGCCCTGCGATTATTAGCCCAGGCAATCTGACAGAGATCAGGATCGACCGGATTTTTTTCATTTCATTTTTAAATTACGTTAACTATTTTTCCGGGTGAATTGTCCGCACCAGTCGTCGGGACCGACTTCCGGCCCCCGGAACTCATCGCCTTCGATCATGTCGTAGCTGCAAAAAGATGCCACCATCCCATTTCCGGGAATCCAGTATTCGCAGATCCCGCACCTCTCTTTTCTTTTGACCGATGCACGCTTTTTCCTTTTATGAGCCTCGGCTGCGGTCCTGGCTTTTATGTTGTTTTTCACTTTCATTCTGTCCTTTAAATAAACAGGATAATTTCTGAACGTTTTCCTTCGATCGGTTCTTCTCATGTGTCACCAGCCACCGGCCGGACGTTCGAAATTCTTAATCGGACACGATCACGAATTCGTCCCGGCGGTTCTTGGCCCAAGCTACCCGATTGTGTTCCGGATCAACCGGACGATCTTTCCCATAGCTGATGGTGGTAATTCGACTGCTATCGATCCCGAGACCAAGCAGATATTTCCGGGTCGAATCCGCTCTCCTCTCACCCAAGACCAGGTTATATGCTTCAGTTCCCCATTCATCACAGTGGCCTTCGACCTGAACTTTCGTGCTTGGATAGTGTTTGAGCCAAGCTGCGCTCTCTTCCAATGTTTCGCGGGATTTGTCCGTCAGAGCGGATTTATCGAAAGCGAAATGAACGGGATTAAGCGGTTTAATCCTGATCCCTTTGCCATCGGTCCCGACCCCGATTTCCCACTTTTTTAATAATTCGGCAATGGTTATTTCACGAGGTTTGATTACGGGTCCGACTGCGGCCTCGGACGCCGGATTCGGCGTCGTCGCCACCTTCGGCGGCAAGATTTTTGCTTGTATCTCGGAGTTGGTAGCCGTTTTGATCGCCTTGTGAGCGCATGCGAAGACCACCCCTGCGGCCAGCAGCAGCACCGTAGTTATCCTCAGACTTCTGTTTTCCATGTTCTTCCTCCTTTCTTAAATCTTAATCAAAACCAACATTCATTTTTCCTGATTTACTGAAAAGCAAGGAGCGTGCCAAAGGGAAATTCCCTATTTAGAGAAATAAAATTGCATTCCCTTCTTCGACGGTGAACAATTAATTTTCAATGAGACAAGGCCCCAAAATACCACTGTCGCAAGATCGCCACACCAAAGCGATCGTTGTCGCTTATCTGCGACACGCTTTTAAGAATGCTTACTTAGCAGGCGAGAAAAACGTTTTGGTATCAGTGGGGGATTAGAAAAATCGGCAAGATCGAACCGGGACTATTCTTCCGTCCCGTCGTCGGGCACACCCAGCCTTCGATAAAGCGTGCTGCGGTCAATTCCTAAAATCCTGGCGGCTCGGGTTTTATTGCCGTCGTTCAGATCAATAACCTTGCGGATGTAGGCCTGGGCCACCTCTTCAATTGCCAATCCACGCCGGGCGGCGTCGGTCAGGAAATCGCTCTCTGGCGCCGAAGTTCCGGGTGAGATCAAATCCTCCAGAACCAGACTGTCGTGTTCGGTCAGGGTCACCGCTCTTTCGATCAGATTGGCCAACTCCCTGACATTCCCGGGCCAATGGTAAGAAAGCAGCCAACGCAGGGCCGGAAGAGTAATCCCTAGTAGTTGACGGTCCAGCTTGGAACAGGCTCGCTGAAAAAACAGATCCACTAATAGCTCGATGTCTTCGGGCCGTTCGCGGAGGGGGGGAATTTCGATCCGGATGACGTTGAGGCGATAATAGAGATCCTGCCGGAATTTCTGCTGTTTGAGAATTTCCTCCACCGGACGGTTGGTGGCGGCAACGACCCGAACATCCGCATGAATTTCATTAATGTCTCCGACCGGCCGGATCTTTCCCGTTTCGGTGGCCTGGAGCAATTTTGCTTGGGATTCCATCGGTAATTCCGCGATCTCGTCCAGGAAAATCGTGCCCCTATCCGCCTGAACGAAAAGTCCGGAACGGTCCTCGCGGGCATCGGTATACGCGCCTTTGCGGACCCCGAAAAGTTCGCTCTCTACCAGGTTGGGGGGCAGGGAAGTACAGTCCACCTGGATGAAAGGGCCGTTTCGGCGTTGGCTCTGCTTATGGATATAACGGGCTATCAGTCCCTTGCCGACGCCGCTCTCCCCGGTGATAAGCACGCTGGAATCCACCCCGGCGGCGCGCTTTGCTATTTCCAAAACCCTGAGGGCGGCGGGACTCCGAGCCTTGAAATCATCTTGTTCAGGGTGAGGAAGGGTGCTTCGCAACCGGACTATCTCTCGGCTCATCTGGCGTTCGCGGAAGGCGCGTTCGATTGCCAACAGGAGAATTTCCATCTTGAACGGCTTGGCGATGAAGTCGCAGGCGCCGGCGCGGCAGGCTTTTACGGCGAGTTCAATGCTCCCGAACGCGGTAATGAAAATTATCAATTGTGAAGGCTTGATGTTATGGATGGCGGAAAGCAACTCCAATCCCCGCATTTCGGGCATCTCGATATCGGCGATGACCAAGTCGAAATCAGAGGTCTTGATCGTTTCCAGCGCCTGCCGGGGGGAGGTCAGGCCGCTGACCGAATATCCTTCCCGGCTAAGCCTTTCATTAAGAAATTCCACTACGCCGATATCGTCATCAGCGACAAGAATGCGGCCTTTAAAGACTTTTGATCCTGGTTTCACCGGTTCACCTTTCAGCCAGGAACCTTGCAGGCGGGCAAATCGACAATGAATCTTGTCCCAATCCCCGCCTTGGTTTCAACTGAAATCCGGCCGTCATGTTCCTGGATTATGGATTGGACGATGGCCAGTCCCATCCCGGTTCCGCCGTCCTCGGCCCGAGTCGTAAAGAACGGTTCAAAGATATGCGGCAATATGTCCGGAGGAATGCTTTTGCCCGTATCCACGAAAATTAAACGGGCGGAAGGATTTTCCTCCTTTTTCTCCGCTACTTTTATCGTTCCGCTAGTTATGTTTACCGATATCCTCCCCCCTTCCGACGTTGCGAGAATGCTGTTGGAAACCAGGTTAAAAACAACCTGTTGGATTTGATCCGGATCGGCATAAACGGATGGTACGGAAGAATCGCTTGCCAAGGTTACCGATATTCCATGGTGCCTCGCCTCATACCCGAGCAGATCGATTACCGGTTTGATCACTTCCCGGAGGGAGATTTCGTTTTTCTGAACCGGGCGTTGCCTGGCGAACTGCAATAACTGTTCGACAATCCTGGTAATCCGTTCAATTTGCTCTACAAGGATTTTAGCGTTATGTTTTGTTTCCTCCGGAGCAAGATTCTCCTCGACCATGACGCGGGCGCGCCCGCTTAATACCTGCAGGGGTGATCCGATTTCATGGGCCACGCCGGCCGCCAAGCGCCCGATTGAGATCAACTTGTCCGCCCGCTGCAAGGCCCGTTGCTGAGCTCGGCTTTGCTCGGCTTCCTCAGCTAAAAGCTGACGAGCCTTTTGCAATTCCTCGACCATATGATTGTATTCATTTGCTAACATTCCCGTTTCGTCCTTCCGCTGGGCGAAATGAACCGGCTGTAATTCACCCGACCGCACTTTTTTCATGGCCCCGGTCAAACCCTCTAATGGACGTCGAATATAAAATGTCCCAAAAATAAATATAACAAGGGTGTTAATAAAAATAATAATGGTTAAAAGTTTAATAATTTCTAAGATGGTTGAGTTCGATGTTTTTTTCATTTCGAACAGGGAATTATTAACTATCAAAACCCCGGCCAAATTTCCCTCAACCGAGTTAAGCGGCAAACCGATAATAACGCTATCGGGATCATCCAAAGGATGAAGTTGCAAATATTCCTCTCGTTTCTCAATAGTTAACTTGGCGACCGATTGAAAACCGGGGTTATTTTTTATGACATCTTTCGACGCCGCCATTGGCTCGAGTTGAGGATTAAAAACAATCGCTTCAACAGCCGGTTCAACCGACGTCAGCATCTCGAATGTTTTTTGAATGTTTTCAATGTGATGGTCACGTAGGGCGTTCTCCGTCGCACTTTGGAGAGTTCGTCCCAGCAATCGGGTATTATTCTTCGCTCTTCGAATGAATGTTTGCTTTTCCGCCCGCACTCGCAGGGCACCATAAACCCCGAAAAGGACAATGCTCGCGCTGATCAATACCAATATCACTTTGGTAGATATTTTCATGTTTATCGTTCTTGGATCGTTCCCTTAAATATTTCGGCGACGATTATGGTTGGATAAGGATATTTTTTCATTATTAATCATACCAAAGATTAATTCTCGGAAAAACTCAGGCTACGGTTTATCTAGAAAATTTTCAGGCGGGGGCGGATAAGATTTCGGGAACCCAGGTAAAATTGATCTACTCGGACTAGAAGCCCGGTCCTCTCCTTTGACATTCATCGCAGGAGGACGCATTCAACCTCCGCAGATGTCGTGCAAACCAGGCCCGTGCCGCCTTACTCCGGGACCGAAAACTCAATCCAGCCAGATAGAACCCGCGCCACGGACGCTCCCTGATTTTCAGTTTTATATTGTAGCTGCCCTCCTTCCCCCTTGAAAGTTTATGAGCATATGCTCATAATGTAAATGGAGGTGATTGTATGGCCAGGCCGTGTTGCTGCCGTCGAATTGAAGGAAAACCGACCGCTGCGGTATTTAAACCGGCGGGAGTGTCCGAGCGCGGGTTGGGAGAGGTAATCATGTCCCTGGATGAGTTCGAGGCGGTCCGACTGGCGGACGGTGAAGGTCTTTACCAGGAAGAGGCCGCCAAGAAAATGAAGGTTTCCCGGCCCACGTTCGGACGGATCTTGCAATCCGCCCACGGAAAAATCGCTGAAGCCCTGGGTTGCGGCAAGGTGCTCAGAATTGCAGGAGGAACAATCTATATCCGGGACCGGGACGGATTCCACTGCGGGGTGTGTCGGCATCGCTGGCGGACGGGGCGGGGTAAGCCAGGAGGAAGGATCTGTCCCCGATGCCGGGGCAAGAAGGATTGTGCAAATGACCCAGAAAAGAAAACCCGAAAGCCGAAGGGATAAGCACGGAATAAGAAAAAAGGCGATCTTCAAATAATAATTAACTCGGAGTTAACAAAAGGAGGAAACCATGAAAATTTGTATCCCGGTGAATGAAAACAAGGGGAAGCAAAGCCCAGTATGCGACCATTTCGGTTCGGCCCCGCTTTTTGCCATTGTGGATACTGAAAGCGGCGAACTAAAAATGGTTCAGAACCAGGATCAGCACCACGCACACGGAATGTGTCAGCCCTTGGCTTCTATATCGGACCAGAAAATCGATGCCATTGCCGTAAACGGGATTGGTCTCGGTGCGGTGCGGAAATTGATGGCATCCAATATCAAAGTCCATCGGGCGGGGGCTGCCACGGTGGACGAGGTGGTCAAAGCGTTCAAAGCCGGGAAGCTTGAGCAGGTTGGTCCGGATGGCACCTGCGGACATCACGGGAACTCTCCCCATGACGAAGGCGGGTGCGGCCATGCTCACACCCCTCGGGAAAAAGGTTGAGGATGACCAGGAGGGCAAATATGCCGGACAGAAAAAGAATCTTAGTCATAGGAGGATCGGCGGCGGGGCCGAAGGCCGCGGCCAGGGCGCGCCGCCTGGACGAGGAAGCCGAAATTACCATTCTGCAGAAAGTCCCGGATCTTTCGATGGCTTCCTGCGGATATCCCTATTATGTGGGAGGGGTATTCAACGAACGGAGCCAGCTTCTCTGCACGGCTACCGGGGTGATCCGGGACCCGAAGTTCTACCTGAACGCTAAGAATGTCATTGCAAAAACCGAGACCGAGGCAGTTAGGATCGACCGCGCGCGGAAAACGGTCACCGCCCGGAACCTCCGGACCGGGGCGGAAGAAACCCTGGCCTACGACCGGCTGATCCTCGCCACCGGAGCCATTCCCAAGCGGCCGCCACTTCCGGGGATAGATCTCGCGGGTGTCACCGCCCTGCATTCGCTGGCGGACGCGGATTATCTCCGCCGGGTCCGTGACGAGAAGAAAGCGGCCCAGGCGGTTATCATCGGGGGCGGCCTCATCGGGATCGAGACCGCCGAGGCCCTCCGGCGGGCCGGGCTGGAGGTGACCGTGGTCGAAATGCTGCCTCAGATCCTCCCCTTCCTGGACTGGGAGCTGGCCAAGCTGGTGGAAAACCACGTACGGAGCAAGCAGGTCAATGTCATCACCGGCAACGGGATCGCGGGGTTCCAGGGTGAGAACGGCAAGCTCAAGGGAGTAAGACTCGCGGATGGAACCGAACTGCCCGCCGAGCTCGCGGTGGTCGCCATCGGGGTGAGCCCCAATGCGAAGCTCGCCGGGGAGGCCGGGCTTGAGATCGGCAGAACCGGGGGGATCGCGGTCAATAAATTCCTGCAAACCTCGGACCCGGATATCTACGCCGCCGGCGACTGCGTGGAATCGGAAAACCTTATTACAGGCGGCCGGGTGCACGCGCCTTTCGGCGACCTGGCCAACCTGGAGGGAAGGGTGGCGGGGGAAAACGCCGTCCGGGGCAACCAGGTTAACTTCCCCGGCGTCATCCAGACCGGGATCTGCAAGGTTTTCGACTACACCGCCGGCTCTACCGGGCTTTCCGAGAAGGCGGCCCGCGAGACCGGTCAAACCGGCATCGAGACGATGATCAACGCGAGCCCGGATAAACCGGGGTATATGAAAGGACTGTTGTTGGTGACCAAGCTGGTGGTGGACCGGAAAACGGAGAGAATCTTGGGGGCGCAGGTCATTGGGCCGGGCGACGCAAGTAGGCAGCTTTCCCAGTGGGCGGTAGCGATCAAGGGGAAACTGACGGTGGGAGATATGGTTAATGCGGATCTGCCCTACCACCCGAATTTTTCCTCGGCGATCGATCACGGGATCACCACGGCCCACATCATGCAGAACAAGCTTCGAGGGCTGATGCGGGGTGTTTCATCTACCGAGGTCAAAAAGAAAATTGAGGCTGGGGAGAAGCCTTTTCTGCTCGACGCCCGCGGCCCCGACGAGTTCGAACAGATGCGTTTGGGGCTGGGCGAGCACCTGATCCCGCTCGGGGCCCTGCGAAAACGCCTGGGGGAATTGCCGCCGGACAAAAACGCCGAGATCATCTGCTACTGCAAGATCTCCCTGCGCGGCTACGAGGCGGCCCGGGTCCTGATGGGAAAGGGCTGGACCAACGTCAAGGTTATGGAAGGTGGAATCATGGCCTGGCCCTATCCGAAGGAAAAATAACCGGGATAATTACTTCTGCTGCGGCGCTGGGAGGTGGCCGCAATTGGATGGAGGAAAGTTTCGGCACCAGAAACAACCTGGCCCCGCGTTCAGGAAACTCTGGACCTGAAATCCGATACCATCTGCATTACTTATCCATACTTTGTAACCATGTTTGAAGATGGGTTGAAAGATGAAAAGGCGGAGAACGTCTGAATCAAGAACATTGTAGAGATCGTTGTCTCCAGTCTCGGCTAGTTTTCCTGCCCTAGCCCTCGAAGAGGAAGAGGGGGCTGGAAATTTGCGGCCGGTTCCGTCAATTATTGTCACTCTGGAAATAATTAAGACGAGTTCAGGATTGTTTTTATCACTTTTAAAACCTTAAAGTTAATAATTTGAAATCCAAACGCAAAATTAATTCATCTTCTTTCCGCCTCCCGCCTCAGCATTCGCAGAATAAAAATACAAAACCAAGTCAGCAACAAAGCGATTCCAAGTGCACCGACTACCGCCGCGCCGGTCGGGAGATCCAGCCGATAGGAACCGTATATTCCTCCGACGCTGGCGAGGGTGGCGAACGTCCATCCCAACCCGAGCTGGACCAGCAGCGAGGTTGCCAACAGGTCGGCACAGACGGCTGGGATGATGAGATATGAGAAAACCAGCAGCACGCCGCAGATACGCACAGAACTTGTTACCACCACGCCCAACAGCATATAGAAGAGGAAATCCCAAAACCATAAACGCAGGCCTTCGGCTCGCCCTTTCTCCGGTTGGAAAGAGAGGAGCAGGAAGGGGCGACGGAAGAAAACATGCACGGCGCCGACCGCCGCAAATAGCGCGAACGTCCTGATTACCTCCCCCGGCGTCACCAGCAAAACTTCGCCGACCAGCGTTCGCCGCAATTCCTCGTTACCCTCGGGACTGCGGCTCAAGAGCAGGAGAGCTCCGGCTGCCGCAATCACGTAGACGATGCCGATCAAAGCCTCTTGTGGAACCCGGCGGCCGCTAGAACGAAGAAGCGTCAGAAGCACTGCCCCGGCCAGGGTGAATCCGGCCGACCAAGCCGTCGTCTGCCAGTCGTGGGCGTCGTAGCCCAAGAGGATAGCCAGACAAATCCCCAGGGCCGCAACTTGCGCCAGGGCGAGGTCAACGAAGATGATCCCGCGCCGCACAATGTGAAGTCCCATGTAAACCAGGATGCCCGGCAACAACAGGCAAGCCAAAAGCGGCCATCTCATGATGTCGAAAGCTTCTCCCATGATGCCGCTCCTTTCAGCGTGTTTTACCGCTTAGTGCATTCGCCAGGGTGTTGACCAGGTAATCCATCAGCTCGATGTAGCCCCCCTCCGTTCCTTTGATCCCGCCCGGATACTGGGTCACGTCTATTAAGACGGCACCCGTCCGGTTGGCCACGGTCTCCGCTGTTTTTCGGTTCTGGAAAGGTTCGACTATAATGACTCCGATTTTTTCCGCCTTCATCCGGTCGATTACTTCCGCAAGGTGGGCAGGGGTCGGTGGGATGCCGGGTTTAGGCTCTAGGAACAGGTCGATTTTCAATCCAAAGCGTTGGGCGAAATACGGCCAGGAGTTATGGAATGCGACCACGCGCCGGCCGGAGAATGGCGCTAGCGCTTTCTGCCAAGCCGGCAGCTTTTCATCGAGGCGCCGGGTGAAAGTTTCCAGCCTTTCCCGGTATCCGGCACGGTGGGCCGGATCAACTTCGGAGAAAGCGGAATAGATGCGTTTCGCCGCATGGCGGGCATTCACCGGGTCGATCAGGAAATGAGGATTGCCCGCCGCATGGAGATCGCCTTGGGAACGGTCGAGCAGCGCGGGCACCTCAAGGAGAGATAACCCCTCCGCGCATCCGACGCGTCCGGGTTGTCCGGCCCCCAGCTTTTGATTCCTAGCGCCCTCCAGCAGCGGTGGCAACCAGCCGATCTCGAGTTCGGCGCCGCCTTCGAGGAGAACGTCGGCATGCGCGAGTTTGACGACATAACTAGGCTTCGGATCCACAAAGTGAACATCTTCCATCGGTTTGGCCAAAACGGTCACCTGGATTAAGTCGCCTCCGATTTCATGAGCGATCGAGCCCAGATCCGACGTGGTCGCGACCACATTCAGTTTGGCCAGGCCGGAGGCTGACGTCCCCAAGAAGACGGCCAGAGCCAGGGCGGTTTTCAAAATAATGGTCTTTATCTTCATTCGATACTTCTCCTTTCTTACTGGTGTTTTGGTTTTAGAATTTGTGCGCGGCGTGCGCTCCCAGCATGAATTCCACTTGGAGCCAGACGGCGTCTCCCTCCCGTGCATGCTCGCGCCACTCGTGATTGTACTGGAGGCGGAACTTGCTGAATTCGCTCGAGTACCAGGTCACGTCGGGGGAAACCCGAGCCTCGGTGGATCGTTCCGCCGCGGCCTCGCCGCTGGCGCTGCCGTCCCCGGTTACATACTCACCCCGGAGTCCCAGGGTCCAGCGGCGCGCCCAGCCCCACTGGATTTGGGAGTACAATCCCCAGTCGTGCAGGGTTTCGGCCGGCAACCCCGCCGTCAAGTCGGCCCCGGCCTGAAAGTTGCGTCCCAAGAACTCGGTCTGCCAGGTGAGGAACGGCCACCCTCCTTCCGCACGGGGTGATTTCCATTTCCAATATACGTCCGCTCCATAAATAGCAGTCCGAGCGTCTCCGCCCGTGTTATTGGGGCCGAAGGCGGCGGAGGCGCCCAGGACCAGTGTCTGCGAATCCGTCAGGTCGAAGGAAGATGCGATCCGCGGCACATAGAGAAGGTCTCCGACGCTGTCGAGCGGCCGATCCTGCGTCGCCCTTCCATAAACGCGCTCAACCCCGTTCGCGTCAGTTTCACCCAGGAAGCGGAAGCTCGAGGCGTCTCCACCCTGGCCGTTGAACACCCCAAGAATAAACTCCAGGTAGTTGGGGGTGGGTGCCAGCCAGGAAAACCGCACGCCGTTCTGGCGAAGACCGTCCGAACCGAACATCCGGTTAAGTACCAGCGGTTCATCGACGAAGGCCCAGGTATGCGGATGCTGGGCGTTTTGCCGGCCGAACTCGGCAAAGAAACGGCCGGCCTTGATCTGCAGGCCGGCCGGCAGGCTGGTGGATAGCAGGTATGCTTCCTCCAGCTCGATTTCGGTGCCGTCGCTGGCATCGGTTTTCAAGACGATGTTGGCGAATCCCTTCAAATAAGGGTCAACGGCACCGTCAAGCGCGAGCTCGGCGTTACGGAGCGAAAAGCCCCGCTGCGATGGGTCATGGTCGCCGGGTTGCAGTTTCTTGGCATCCGGAGTAGACGACCAGCCCAAGTTCGCCAAGACGTCAAAGCTGACGTTCATATATGCGGATCCCGCCCGCATCGTTGGCGCCGCCGGTGCCGGCGGCTTCGATTCGGACAATTGCTTTTCCAGGTCTTCGACGCGCAATTGCAGTTGTCTGATTTCTTCCTTCGCGCTGTTGGCCGACTCCACCTCGCCGGCGTTACCGACCAGAGGGATCAGCAAAGCTAGAACGAAAATGGAACCAGAGAATCCTATTTTCATACAGTCTCTCCCGAGTTGAAAATATTGAGATCAGAGCAGACTTAGCGGAAGAAATAATCCGTCCTAAGTCGCGTACGATAATCGCCTGAATGGTATATCAGGCAACTGGAGGTGCGCGGTCTTGCCCGGGACCGCGCAATACGACGGAAGGAGCAAAAACCTGCGGAACATAAACATGACCCATGATGACGGTTTGAAAAATCGTCGCCATCGGTGAGAAGGTCGTAAGGAGGATTGCAGCGCTGGCAAGCTGACAGATCGAACACTGTCCGGAATCGTGGGAGCTATGGTCAGAAGCGCAATGCGCCCGGTGCAGTGCCGGCAAAAGCAGCGCGCCGACAATGAACACCATGGTCAAGAAACTGGAAATGGAACGCTTCATAAAATTGCAATCAATGTTATACAAGCACTATTTTGGCGTCAACCCGATTCCTTCTCAAACAATAAGGAAGACATAAAATATATTAAAAATACAAAATTTTAAACTTCAAAAATTATAAAATGGCGCCTGTTCTTGACATTAAAAACGGGAATCAGTATTTTGTTTGGTAGCACGTATTATAATAAAGGTGCTATTAGATGTTATGAAAATCGATTTATTTGCTATTTATTAAAAACCATTAAGGGATGAAAAATGAAAGGAGAGAACAGGATGAAACTAGTCGGAAAAATGGCAGCGGGATTAATGCTGGCGGTTTTGGTTGCGGTTGTCGGTTGCGGAAGCGATAAAGGCTCCGCCACAGTCAGTATTAAAAATGACTTCAATAATGCCTCTATGGCTTACCAGCCGCCTTGGACCATCTGCGAATCCTCATATCTCGGCGTGCAATTCGGGAAGATCTTGCTGGGGGAAACCAGCGCAGAGCAGAAGGTTACGCCTGGACTGGATTATGTGCTGATGGTCGCCTCTTGGAATGACACCACCTGCGCCAAAGAGCATTGCCTCCCGCTTGCCACCAAGGCCGAAGAGGAAGTGGTGGACGGACAGACGCGGACCATTGCCATCAATATGGCGAACCACCAGGGCCCCTGCCCGCCCACTGGCGTGGAACCCATCCCCGAGGCCCAGTATGACCGAATTCTCGCGCTCTGGCCGGCATACGACTTCAAGTCCTACCCAGAGCGAATAACAAACACACAATGCCAGTAACCAGTTCCTAATTTTCTAAATGAACTGCCGCCCTTTTATAAAGCAGGAGCGGCAGTTTTTTTAATTCTTCCATGGGGATAAAGATGTTGCGCCGGAAATTAATCTGGATGTTCATTTTGATCGTGATCGTGGGCTGTGACCTCGCCTACCCGGAGGTCGCGGTGGTGAATAAAACGAACAAATATATCCTATTAAAGAATGTGAGTTTTAAAGGGTGTATTTGGAACACGGTCCTTGCCTACGGGGAAGCGACATCACCACAGCAGTGTTTGCCCGGCGAGGATAAAGTTCACTTCCAAAAATTCGATGCGGAAGAATACTGCCAAGAACAGGTCAAAGACGGAACTATCAATGGGCTCTGTCAGTGCGAGGGAAGTGAGGGGATTACGGCTCCCGTTATTGATGCCGGATTGATCAATGTGAATCCGACTTGGTTCAATTATCAAACCATTTCTATAAAACACGTTGGTTACGGCGACTTCAAGGTTTACGAAATCACGCTTGACGATATCGAGCAGGATTTCTCCACCCCTGGTCCCTATGGGCATTAAGCGAAGCGGGTGGATAATTGCCGGGATCGCGCTCGGACTGCTGATCTGGATATCCGGTCCGGCGGGTGCCGAAGAAGTTCCGGCTCCCGCGGTCCCTCCTGCGGAAGGTCAGGGTAGCGGCTTTGCGGGCGTGAAGAGCGCTGAATATCCGGAAGGCGGGACAGCTGCTCCCACCGGGAAAATAATCGAAAAAAATCCTGATGTTGGTGAACCATCTATCGAGGTGGAAATCCTCGGCCGCAAACCCATCTCGAAAGATAAAACAGAGGATTCCACCCAGGTCAGCGGCCAAAAACTCCGGGATAGTCCGAGACCCAGCACCCTGGAAGCGCTTTCCCAGGAAGCGGCTGACGTCTATGTCTCGGGCCGAGGCGCCATGCACGGGGTGTCGAGCGGGGCTTCAGGCGGTATCCACATTCGCGGCTTTGGGGGGAGTCCAAATTCCCAGGTGTTGATGGTTGAAGACGGCGTTCCCGACTATCAAGGTATCTTCGGGCACCCGATTCCGGACGCTTATGTTCCGTTTCTCATTGACGAGGTGCTGGTGATCAAGGGCGGTGATTCCGTCCTTTACGGCACCAATGCCATGGGAGGGGCGATCCTTATCCGAAACCGGTGGCGGGAAAGGGAAGGATATGAATTCCTCGATGACTCCGCTTTCGGCAGTTACTCAACGCTCCGTGAAAGTCTATCCATGCTGGGGCGATCCGGCCCCTGGGACACCGCGGCCGCCTTCACGGCTTTGAGCACACAGGGACATCGTAAAGGGATGGACGGTGACGAGACCATCGGTGAGGCGGCGGTCCAGTATCGTCGGCCGGATTATCTGTTGGCGATTAGAGATAAACTTGTTCATCTGGACGGCGCCGACCCTGGGCCCGCCACCCATCCGACCCCTGATCACCGGTTTGATGTTTGGAGAAACAACGCTTCAATCAATATCACTAAGGATACCGAATCGGTCCATTTGACCGCCATTCCCTACATAAACTTTGGTGTTCATCGCCTGTATGACGGCTTCTATTCCCGTGACTATGTCGGTGGAGGGAAAGCTGAAGCGGATTGGAAAATCCGCCGATCCGTCGAGGCCTTGATCGGCCTGGCTACGGAACAGGTGGAGGGTAAAGTAAAAAATCGTATCAGCGATGAGAAGTCTCCGGTAAAAGGATCGAACAACACCTCGCTATATCATCAACTCAGTCTTTGGCCGGTAGGGCCGATTACCTTGGTTCTGGGGGCCCGGGAATTCTGGAGCTCGAAATACGGTTTCGCTTTCCTTTATAAGGCAGGGGGGCGCTGGGAAATTACCGATGGACTGTTTCTCCGCGCGAGGGTGGCCAGGAATTTCCGGCAACCGACGATTCGAGAGCTCTACCTGCCCTTCCCCACGGCGAACCCGGCCCTGAAGCCGGAATTCTCGCGGAATTGGGATTTCGGAGGCGGTTGGGAATCCGGGCGCTTGGAGATTTCCTGCATGGGTTACGTCTCCGAGGCCGACAACCTGATCAAGTATTTTGGGGTATGGCCGAGCGCGGAAGTAGTTAATATCGATCACATCACGATCCCTGGGGTTGAAGCAAGCGTGGGCTTAAAGCGTCTCGGCCCGGTATCGCTGTTCATAACCGGCGATTGGCAAGACATCGGCCGTTACACCCGGCAGAATCCAGACGGCAAACTCGATTTCACGCTGGAAGCCGGCAAGGATTTTTCTGAGCACTTCCTCGGGGGTAGCCTCAGCGGGGAGTGGGTGCACGGCCTTTACATGGCGGATTACTCGCGTCAACCGATCAACGATGTTTTCACCATGGATTTGGCTTTCCGTTATCGTTACGATTTGCGTGAACGCGGTCTTACCCTGGAGCCGTACTTGTTCCTTCGTAACTTTCTTGATCGGAAGTATGCTTACATAAAGGATTACCCGATGCCGGGTTTTAATATTCTGATTGGTTTAAAAATGGAGATTTAGCATGCCTCATCATCTTTCTCCGCGGGAACTGGCATATTGCGGCCTGTTCGGGGCGGCGGCGCTCCTCCTGCCGGTTATTTTCCACTTGGTGCACCTTGGACAGGTATTCATGCCCATGTATCTGCCGCTGGTAACCCTGGCGTTTTTTATCCGACCGCGGGCGGCGGCGGTGACATCGCTCCTCGTGCCGCTCTTATCTGGAGCGGTGACCGGTATGCCGCCGTTCTATCCGCCGATAGCGGTTTTCATGGCTTTTGAGCTTGCGGTTATGACGGCGCTGATTTCAGCCGTGAAAACCGTCCGGCCTCACACGAATGAGTGGCTGGTTTTGATCCCCATCTTGCTGCTCGGCCGCGTGATATATATCGCCCTGGTCTACGGTTTTTCACTGATCATTAGATTGCCGGCCGAGTTTATGGCCGGACTCTCGCTTCTGAGGGGATGGCCGGGCATTGTCCTGATGATTGTCGTGGTCCCGGCCGTGGTCCGGATCGGTAAAGGAAAAGCGCGATACGAAGCTGCGCCCGCAGGGAAACGTAAATGAACCAGAACCCCAAAGCTGTATATTTCGACGGCATCGCTTGGAAATGGGACAGCTGGGAAAACCAGGCGGCCCTGGGGATCAAACTCGCGGCAGGTTTGGAAGAACTCGGAGTCGGGGATTCGGAAACGGTGCTCGACATCGGTTGCGGGACAGGTAACCTCACGCGCGCCTTGCTGGCTAGGCTCTCGGCCGCCGGCCGGATCGTGGCCATTGACATTTCGCCGCAGATGATCGAATTGGCGCGCGGCAAAATTTCCGACCCGCGGGTTGAGTGGCAGGTCATGGATGCTAGGAGTCTGCCCTGGACCGACGGGTCTTTCGACCGGGTTATCTGTTATTCCGTGTGGCCGCACTTCGACGATCACGCCGCCGTCGCCAACGAGTTGGGTAGAGTGCTCAAGCCCGGGGGCCGCCTTCATGTCTGGCACCTCGCGGGTCGGAAATTCATCAATGAAATTCATGCTTCCGCTGGCGAGGCTGTGCGTCACGATATTCTCCCACCCGTTGGCGAAACGGCAGCCCTGCTCACCCAATTCGGTTTTCAGGTGACAACCGCGGTCGAAGATGAGGAGCATTACCTCGTTACGGGCGTGAAGCAAGTGAGGTAAATACAAATGCGGACGTCTTGGCACAACATTTGGGGATGCGCACGTGGACCGGTCGTGGGCCTCGCGCCACCCAGCCGCATTGCGGCCGGGGTGATCATATTCACTGCATGCCTAGTAGCGCCAGCGACGACGGTGCTGGGCATCTTCGTTATTGCGGCGGTGACGACCTTCTGGGTTTTTTTCTGCCGCCCTCCGGCCGGGATGATGTGGTCGTTCATCATGCTTGCTCTCGCAATGTTCCTGCCGTATTTCCTGCTGGTGCCGTTTATCCGTCCAGATGTTCCCGGGGGAGCAGCGACTTGGGCGCACGCGCTGGTTGTCCCCTGGGGCATCTTTCTGCACGGAAGCGCTGGGATGCTGATTTCGATAGCCACAATTTCAACCCTGAGCGCAAGCGATCTTCGCCAGGGGCTGCTGCGTTTACCCGTGCCGGAAATGGCAGCGGTGATCCTACTTCAGATTGTCCACCAGACCGCCACGCTTGTTTACGAGACCAGACGCATAGCCGCGGCCATCTCTGTTCGCGGCGCGGCGGGTGGCGGCTTAACCACTCTGCGGATGCTGTTCTCCTTCCCTCGGGTATGGCTGCCAAGGATCATCGTGCATGCGGAACGAGTAGCCACCGCTATGGAATTCAGGGGATACTGCGATGCCGATCTTGGCTCTTTCGGATATTCTCAGATGAGGTGGACCGACGGCATAGTACTCGCTCTGGTTCTCGGCTCGCTTGGAATTGCCGTGGCGGCACGCTGGTGGGGGGCGGCATGAACCGGCCGGCGCTGGTGTTTCGCGACGTGACCGTGCACTATGAATCAAGCGGTGAAGCTGCGATCTCTGGAGTTTCTTTTTCCATTGCCGCAGGGGAACGCGTAGCGCTGGTCGGGCTCAATGGTTCGGGCAAATCCACTTTGCTCCTGGCCGCCGTGGGGCTTGTCCCGTTCCAAGGGGAAATTTGGGTATCCGGGACGCTGGTTTCCCGCCGCACGGTCGCCGAGATCCGTGAACGGATCGGATTTCTCTTCAATGTTCCCGAAGATCAGCTCCTTTTCTCCAAGGCGGTTGAAGATACGGCCTTCGGCCTCCTTCGCCGGGGTTATGCATCGCAAGAAGCATTTGCGAAAGCAACCCGGGTTCTCGACTCGCTAGGGGTGGGGCGTTTCGCGGAGTCACCCTTGCACCACCTTTCCCACGGGCAGAAACAGCGCGTAGCACTCGCTGGGGCCATTGTTACCGACCCGCAACTTCTCTTGCTTGATGAACCCTCGGCCGGTCTTGACCCTCCGGGCAAGCAAGCCCTCGTTCGTTTGCTCCCCGGACTAAAGGCGGCGATGCTGGTCGCTACCCACGATCTTAGCTTCGGGGCGAGCTTCTGTTCCCGTTTCATTATGCTTGAGCGGGGCAGGATTGTTTTTGACGGCACGGACGAGGCAACGATACGCAAGCGATGGCAGATTGCTGATCCGGTGCAGATGTTATGATTTGCAAATTTTGCGGTTACATTGACCCTTCCATGAATTTTGAATAAATTTAATCATATGATGAAATAAACACTCGATCTTACTGGTGAAAATAACCCGCAATCATCCATATCAACCTTCCGAGCCCTTACACATTTCTTTTCCCCGCATCCCGCTCCTGATTATCATCCCGATTATCCTGGTTTTGATTTCGGGCTTGGTATACCGGATCCTGACCCCGATGACCGCCAATTCCATCAGGTTCCTTGCCTCCGGTCCGATCTCTGGGCCCGCCGATGCCGAATTGATCTTTGAGGAGGAACCCTTGCCGTTCCCCGGAAACTTCGCGGAAAGCCCCACCGGCCCTGAAAACTCTCTAAACCTGATTGAAGGCTCGGTCAAGTCCCGGGAGGCGCTCTCCACCGCCTTGATCACCGCGGGGCTGGACCAGGAAATGATCAAACTGGTTGAAAACCGCCTCGCCCCCATCTTCAATTTCCGCAAATGCCGCCCGGGCGACCGGTTCAAGGTCACCGTCAACACGGAAGGGGAAATGACCGAGTTCGCCTATGAATCCGATCCGATGAACATCTTCCGGGTCTTCCGGGAGGGAGACAATTACTTGGCCGAAAAAGCCCAGGTGGAGCCCGAACTCCAGGTGGCTAATGTCGCGGGGGAGGTTTCGAGTTCCCTCTTTGAAGCCCTGGTTTCCGCCGGGGAATCCGCCCAGCTGGCCATGGACTTCGCCGATCTTCTCGCCTGGGATGTGGACTTCTCCACCGATACCCGTTCCGGCGACCGGTTCCGGATCCTGGTCGAAAAGTTCTTTCTCGAGGGGAAATTTTACCAGTACGGCTAGATCTTGGCTGCCGAGTACCAGAACGGCGGGGAAACCTATACTGCAATTTTCTTCGAGGACCCCAAGGGCCGGGGGGATTATTACGACCAGGAAGGAAAATCCATCCGCCGGGCTTTTTTAAAATCCCCCGTGAAATTTTCCCGGATCAGTTCCGGCTTCACCCACCGCCGCTTCCACCCTGTTCTGAAAATTTTCCGGCCCCATTTGGGGGTTGGCTACGCCGCCCCGCGGGGCACCCCGATCTGGGCCATCGGTGACGGAACCATCGTAGCCCGGGGTTGGATGGGAGGCGCCGGCAAGGCCGTCCGGATCAAGCACCCCAACGGCTACATCACCTCCTACGGGCATCTCTCCCGGTTCGCTCGGGGGATCAGCCCCGGGGTTAAGGTTAAACAGCAGCAGGTCATCGGATACGTGGGCGCCACCGGGCTGGCCACGGGGCCGCACTTGGATTTTCGCGTCAAGAAAAACGGAAAATTTGTCAACTCTCTGACGATCCAGGGCCCCCGGGCCCAGGCGGTGGATCGTGCCTACCTGCCCAATTTCAACCTCCACCGGCAAAAAATCGCCCAGGCCTTCAACACCCCCGATCCGACCTCTTTGTTTGCCCAGGCCCCTTCCCATCCTGCCAAGGAACGGGTCTCGCTGAAATAAAGCCGCCGAACATCGATCCAGATCTCTCCAAGCAGGGAAAACTCGTCATCAAGAATAAAAATACAGTGGGGTTGCCCGTTTCAGATCCGGGTAACCCCCCGTTAACACTTAAAATAATGATTCCGCACTCTGCTTATTTGGACACTTAACTCAGCTAGGTTCACAGCATTGCCATTATCTGTGGAGCCTCACGGCTTAAAGCCGTGGCATCTCTATTGATTTCCCAGATTTAAGCTAAAAAAGTCTTGTAAAATATTTTTGGATATGTAAATATATTTTTATTATTGATAATAAAATGCAGAAAGAAAACCAAAATGTTAAATGCAAGCGGTGTTCGAATGAATACGAATGTATTGGAATATTTAATAATATATTAAAAACAAAGGGTGGAAGATTAACCAGCGAACGCAAATCCTTATTAAAAATCATTTGCAATACCAGCGGACATTTTCAACCGGAACAGGTTGCTGAAATGCTAAAAAATGAGGGTCATAAGATCTCTCTCCCAACCGTCTACCGCAATCTGTCCCTTCTTCTTAAAGCCGGGATAATTCAACGAGCCGAGATCCGGCCCGGCAAGCAATCCGGCGGGACATACTATGAACACGTCTTTGGACGTGTCCATCATGATCATTTGGTTTGCTCCCAGTGCGGCCGCCGGATCGAGTTCAGCTACCCGGCCATCGACGTCCTCCAGGACGAGGTGGCTCGGCAATACGGTTTTAAATTGGAACAACATCATCTGGAATTGGTCGGAACCTGCCCAGAATGCCGCCAGCAGGCCGAAAGTCAGAAACAAGGAGAAAGCGATGACACTCGTGGAAATTAAGGAAGGAAACGTGGCCGAAATCAAAAAGTTATCCGGGGGAAGAAGCTTTATAGAGAAAATCCAAGGATTCGGGCTCTTCGTCGGCAGCAAGGTCCGGCTGGAGCGAAAGGCCCCCTTCCGCGGACCCCTCCTGGTGGAGGACATCGAGAACGACGCCCGGATCATGATCGGAAGAGGCATGGCCGCCAAGGTTGAGGTCGAGGTTCTTGAATCGAAAAAATCCTAATGAGA
The DNA here is from genome assembly GCA_028713675.1 of bacterium. Taxonomy (GTDB): domain Bacteria; phylum Desulfobacterota; class JAPLJL01; order JAPLJL01; family JAPLJL01; genus JAPLJL01. The sequence goes on along the minus strand of JAQTNV010000002.1, from coordinate 67,568 downwards.
TAGTTATCACCCTTGCCGATCAGCCCCAGGTTGATCTCGAGGGCTCAGACATCCAGGTGATCCACCAGAGCTATATTTCCATCACCACGCTTTCGATCGATCTAACCAATTACCGAATCCTAGAAAGACTCCAGCAATGGGAAATCTGAACTGGCGGGCGGAGAACGGCCGAATTCCCCGGGCTTGGGGAATTCTCCTGTTTTTTCCCCTGGTCGCCGAATTGGCCAAGTGCGGCACTCCCTACGGGATCTACCACCGGGTCAAGCCGGGGGAAAACCTCTTCCGGATCTCGAGGGCCTACGGGGTGGACCTCCAGGACCTGGCCGAGTTAAACAACATCACCAACGTGGATCAGATTAAGGCCGGCCAGAAGGTTTTCATCCCGGGGGCGTCTGGCGAAGTGGTGGTTTACATTCCCGAACCCGGTTCCGAGCCGGCCCAGCCCCCCGCACGGGAGGAAAGAGTCACGGTCAACCCGCCGCCCCGGAAGGAACCCGAGGAGCCGACACCCCGGATCAAGCTGGAGAAGGGAATCTTCGAGTGGCCGGTGAGAGGTATGATCAGCTCGCGCTTCGGCTACCGGGACGGGAAAATCCATGACGGGATTGATATCCGAGCGAAGGAAGGCACCCCCGTGAAGGCGGCGGCGCCGGGGAAGGTAATCTTCAGCTCCGACGAGATCCGCAGCTACGGCAACCTGATCATTATCAAGCATGAGAGCCGCTTCTCCACGGTCTACGCCCACAATCGAAAAAACCTGGTGCGGGAGGGTACCCTCGTGAAAAAAGGCGAAGTGATCGCCGAGGTGGGGATAACCGGGCGGGCCTCGGCTCCCCACCTGCACTTCGAGATCCGAGAGGGGAAGAAGCCCCGGAATCCCGAATTTTTCCTGCCCTGAAAAAACGGAAGTAGATCGTAGTCGGCAAACAGGATACCGGAGTAGGCGGGCCATGCGCCAAGTTTGAGGTTGAGATCATTGAATCATAAAAAAACAGGTGAGATCACCATCGCTCTGGCCGGCCAGCCGAACTGCGGCAAGTCCACGATCTTCAATGCCGTGGCCGGCTTCCGGGTCAACACCGGCAACTTCGCCGGCACCACAGTTTCCTTCACTGAAACCCAGGTCCACTTCGAGGGCCAAACCTTTCGCCTGATTGATCTGCCCGGCACCTATTCCATCTCCTCGCATGATCCCGCGGAAAAGGTGGCCCGGGATTTCCTGCTTTCCGGGCAGGCGGACGTAGTGATCAACGTGGTGGATTCCTCTCTTCTCTCGCGCTCGCTCGAATTCACCCTCCAGCTTCTGGAGATGAATGTCCCGATGGTGATCGCCCTCAATATGTTCGATGACGCTCAGAAAAAGGGGATCGAGATCGACACCCGGAAGTTGCAAGAGCTGACCGGGGCGGAGGCCTACCCGGTAGTAGCAGTCCGCGGGATCGGGATCCCGGAGCTCTTCCGGGCCGTGTTGAAACTCACCCGGGGGGGATTCCATCCGGTCCCGCCCGTCTATGATCGGGACGTGGAGGAAGACATCCAAAAACTTCAAGAGAATTACCCCGCAGCCCTGAAGACATCGCTGCCGATCGACCCGCGGTTCGTGATCATCCGTCTCCTCGAGATGGACAAGGCGTTTGAGCAAAAAGCGGAGGAAATCGATCCGGATTTCTCCCGGCTGGCGGCTGAGACCCGGCGCCGCTCCGCTGAGTTGCACAATTGGCCGGAGGAAAACGTTTTTTCCTCCCATCGGCACGCGATCGTCCTCAACCTTTTCGAGCAGGTGACCCGCGTCCGCCCCCGCTCCCGGCTTGCCGTTGCCGAGCGTCTTGACCGCTTTCTCATCAATCCGATCGGCGGATTCCTGGGCGTAATGGTCCTTTTTCTCCTGATGTTCTCCGCCGCTTTCGGCCTGGGAAATTTCATCTCCGAACTGTTGGAAGGTCCTCTGGTTGCCGGGGGAAATGCACTCGGAGGATTTTTCTCCGGGATCGCCCTGGTGATTGTCTCCGGTCTTTACTCGGGTATGGTCGCGGGCGCCGGGATTGTCCTTCCCTACCTGATTCCCCTGCTCCTGATGATGGCGATCTTCGAGGATACCGGCCTTCTGCCCCGGATCGCGTTCATGGTGGACGGGATCCTTCATCGCTTTGGCCTGCACGGTAAATCGGTGGTGCCGCTCATCCTTGGCTACGGCTGCAGTGTCCCCGCGCTCATGGCCACCCGGAATCTTGAAAATCCGCGCGACCGGGTCCGGACCATGCTGATCATTCCTTTCATCGCCTGCTCGGCCCGGACCGTGATCATCCTGGCCCTGGCGGGCAAGTACCTGGGCGCCTTCGCCACCACCCTGATTTATCTCGGCAACCTGGCGATCGCCCTGGGCGTCTGCTTCTTGCTCTCCCGCTCCGGGGCGAAGGCGGATCCGGGGATCATCATGGACGTACCCCGCTTAAGGATGCCTCCCGGGCGGATCATCCTGAAAAAGGTCTGGCTCCGGCTTTACGAGTTCCTGGCCTTTGCCTGGATCGTGATCATCATCTCCAGCCTGGCGCTCGCGTTTCTTTCCTATCTCGGCATTGACCAAGCGATCAACGGGACGCTGGCTCCGCTCTCCTCCGGCGTTCTCCGGCTTCCCCGCGAAATCGGGATCACTCTTTTCCTGGGTATTTTCCGCAAGGAGCTTACCTTGATCATGCTGGCCCAGGCCCTGGGAACTTCCAATATTTCAACTTTGCTTTCTCATACGCAAATTCTGGTCCTGGTGGTTTTCACCGTTCTCTACATTCCCTGTATCGCCACTCTCTCCACACTCTGGAAAGAGGGGGGATGGAAACTCGCGGCCGGATCCGTCCTTTTAAATACGACGGTGGCAGTGGTTATAGCTGGCGCAATCGCCTGGACGGCGGTCCTTCTTTAGCCCCCATTTCATCAAAAGTTTATTGGGGGATATGAAAAAAATAGCTGGTCACCTTCAGCTTCGGCCTGGTGACGTTTTCAAAACTATCCCTGGCGATTGAAGAAATGATCGCGAAGGTGGACAATCTTATGTAACAAAGGAAAATCGGCGATACTAACATGACGAAAAGAAATATATTTGCTTGCCAGGGCTTAAACAATATTTAAATAGGATGAGCGAAATGGATAAACGATCGCGGGAGCGGAGGAACCGCTTTTTTTCGGCGGTGGCGCGGTTTTATCAGCCCGGCCTGGATCTTTGGACCGGGGGCGGCCACAGCGGTTTCCATGGCGAAGTGGTCAAGGAACTAGATTTAAAGCCTGGATTAAAAGTCCTGGATCTCGGCTGCGGGGTGGGAAGGGTCGCAAGAATGGCGGCGCGGGTAGTGGGAAGCCAAGGAGAAGTAACCGGCGTTGACGCTTCCGAAAATATGATCAGGATTGCCAGAAACAGTGCCGGCGGTTTTCCTAATTTGAGTTTTGTCCATTCTGATGTCGAACATTATGATCCGGGGAAAGGGGGGTCGATCGCGTAGTTATGAGTCTTTTCCTGCATGAGGTCAGCCCGGAAATGCGCAGGCAGGCTTTGGAAAAATCATACCTATCTCTGAAATCGGGAGGAAGCATCGTAATCGGAGAGTTTGGAAATCCCGATGGAATTATAGGTTTGGGCCTGAAATTCTTCGTTGCCTTGATAGAAAATGATTCCGTTCCGGATTTTATCCGGCAAAATCGAGTCGAGCTTTTACAATACCATGGGTTTTCCAAAGTGAGAGAAAGGCCGCTCTTCCGAGAGATTTTAAGGATTACTTCCGGCCGGAAAATCTGTCCGGCGGAATGAACTTTTAACAATATCAGCGCGTGGAAAAGAGAAGCGAAAAAAGCCAGCGGATTCTCGGGACCATTCTCGACAGCATCGCCGATGGGGTTTTCACGGTTGATCGCAAGTGGCAGGTCACCAGCTTTAACCGGGCAGCCGAGCGGATTACCGGGGTTTCCCGGGAAGAAGCGATCGGGAAGAAATGTTTTGAGGTGTTTCATGCCGATATCTGCGGAGAAGCCTGCGCCCTCAAAGAAAGTTTGAAGTCCGGGAAGGAAATTATTGATCGCCGGTGCGAAATCTTGAATTCGCGGGGTGACCGGATTCCAATCAGTATCTCCACTTCGGTTCTCCGGGACGAAAGGGGAGAAGCCAGCGGCGGGGTGGAAACCTTCCGGGATCTCTCCGCGCTCGAGGAACTGAAGAAGGCGGTGGCGGACCGTTATACCTTCCAGGATATCATTTCGAAGAACCACCGGATTCAGGAAATTTTCCAGGTTTTACCTGATGTCGCGGAAAGTGATTCGACCATCCTGATTCAGGGACCCAGCGGTTCGGGGAAAGAACTTTTTGCCCGGGCGATTCACAACCTGAGCCGGAGGGCAGAGGGGCCTTACCTCGCGGTTAACTGCGGAGCCCTCCCGGATTCCCTCCTGGAGTCGGAACTTTTCGGTTATCTGCAAGGCGCGTTTACCGACGCGAAAAAAGACAAGCCCGGCCGTTTCGCCCGGGCGGAGGGCGGCACGCTTTTCCTCGATGAAATTGGAAACATTTCCCCCGCCCTCCAGGTGAAACTGCTCCGGGTTCTGGAACAAAAGGAATATGAACCTTTGGGGGCAACCGCGCCGGTCCGGGCAGATGTAAGAATCGTGGCGGCCGCCAATCAGGACCTGTCCGGATTGGTGGCCCAGGGCCGGTTCCGGGAGGATCTTTTTTACCGTTTAAATGTAATCCGGATCGATCTACCTCCCCTGGCGGGGCGGAAGGAAGATCTTCCTCTCCTGGTTGAACACTTCATCCGGCGTTTCAATTTAAGGATGGGGAAAAAGGTCGACGGGGTTTCCGACGAGGCAATGGATGTTATGATGAGTTACGATTTCCCCGGGAATATCCGGGAGCTCGAGAACATGATCGAGCGGGCGATGGTGCTCTGCCACGGTCCCCGCATCCTGCCCACCCATCTGCCTCAAGAAGTATTGAATAGAACCATGGAGGCAAGATTAAAACCCGGTTCTTCCCGGCAGAGTCAACTTGGCAGTGCGGAGGCGGGAATGATCATGGAAGCTCTAAAAAAGTCGAGTGGCCATAAAGGCAAGGCGGCCCAAGAATTGGGGATTGACCGTTCTACCCTCTGGAGAAAGATGAAAAAGCATGGGATAAAATGATTATTTCTAGGTTGAATAATCGCTTGAGATTTTCCCTTTTATAAATTTCCTTTCCCCACAAAAAAACCTGCCTGTTTCGTTGTTGCAATATTGCGTCTATGTTGCGCAATTATGTTTTGAGTATGCAACATATTTTGAAAGCTCAAATATGTAAGCCGCTGATATTTATGATATTTATTGAAATATTTCAATCGGCACAGAGTTTGCATTCATATCGCTCAGAAAGAAAAAGTTGTTTTCTTAATTAAAACGAGGTTTTTGAAATCGAAACGATTGCAGGATGAAAGCGGCAATTCCGTTATTAGGGTCCATGGTAGCTCCCCGCCTCGATGCGGCGTCCTGGATCCTTCTGATCACGATAGACAAGGGGAAGTTGATTAATAAAGAGGAAGTGAGTGTACCCCCGGGGCCGTCAATAACAAGAATAAATCGGCTCATGGATCTCAACCCGGATGTTTTGATCTGCGGGAACATCGATGGGTTTTCCGGAAGAATGATAACGGGGAGAGGGATAAAGCTGATTCCCTGGATTACGGGAGAAATGGAAGAGGTGATCGGAAAATTTTTAGCGGGCAGTTTGGAGCCCGAGATGGGGAGGGAGCCGGGTGCGTATTGCCGCCGGAGGGATGGGCTCCGGCCCGACCGTCCGGGAGGCGGCAAATGGGGAAAGCGGCGAGGGATTAAAGGAAGAAAATAAATACCAATGAGTAAAAAAAAGAAGGGAGGTTAGTATCATGCCAGGTTTTAATGGAACGGGTCCAATGGGAATGGGACCGAGAACAGGTGGAGGTTTTGGATTTTGCTCCCCGGGAACAGGATCTGCTTTCCCGGGGCCGGGCAGGAATTTTATCCACAAGGGCGCAGGCCGCGGATTTGCTCCCCGGGGAGGTGGGCGCGGCCGGGTCTTTGGCGGAGGCCGAGGCCGAAGTTTCCTCGGCTATGGCCGGCGCGGTGAATGGTTCGGTATGGGCCCAATATGCTGGGATTATTATCCCGGAGGTTCTTATGGGCACGGCCGTCCCGCTACGGATGAGAAACCCTTTCTCGAAGAACAGCTTAGCTCCCTCAAGAAAGAGATTGAAGCGGTCCGGTCTCGAATCGGGGAACTCGAGAAGAAGCCAGGAGAGTAGCGGGATGCGGGGGGAGAAGATAGTTCCTCCCCCCGCGTTTTTTTATTATCCGGCAGATCCCGAATTAACGTTTTACCTATTTTAGGGAATTAACACTTAAGGATCAGATCAAGGGAGGAGGAATTTATCCATGGCGGAAGGCAAGGATTCTTGCGTTGAACCGGCGAAAGGACCGATTGCGGGTTCGATTTCGGACAAATCTTCCCCGGAGGAAAAAAACAGCCGGAAGGAGGTTGTCAAAATGTCGGCACAGGTGGGAAAACCAGCTCCGGATTTCGAGGCGACTGCTTATCATCAGGGAGGATTTAAAAAAGTAAAGCTTTCGGATCACCTGGGAAAGTGGATTTTTCTTTGTTTCTATCCCGGGGATTTCACCTTTGTCTGACCGACCGAACTTTCGGCGGTCGCCGACAAGAATGCCGAGCTTGAGAAATTGGGTATCCAGGCCCTTTCGGTGAGCGTAGACAGTCGCTTCGTGCATAAGATGTGGCAGGAGCAGGAGCTTTCAAAGATGGTCAAAGGCGGGGTGCCCTTTCCCATGCTTTCCGACCCGGGCGGGAGGATCGGCGAGGTCTACGGGATATACGACGAATCCGCGGGCGTGGATATCCGCGGACGCTTCATCATTGACCCGGATGGGGTAATCCAGGCGGCCGAGATCCTGACTCCTACGGTGGGACGCAATATTAATGAAAGTATCCGGCAGGTCCAGGCCTTTCAGCATGCCCGCAAGACCGGGGAGGTTATCCCGGCGGAGTGGACTCCGGGGAAAAAGACGCTGAAGCCGGGCCCCGACTTGGTCGGGAAGGTCTGGGAGATCTGGAAACCAGGGCAAGATACCTAAGGGCGCAACTGAATATTAGTTAGGGTAATAAGTTTTATTTTTAAAGTTTAAGTTAAAAAACGAAGTAATAAAGAAACGGAGGTTTTTTTATGCCGAGAGGAAATGGAACCGGTCCCAGGGGCCAAGGCCCGGGAACCGGAAGAGGATTGGGGAAATGCCAGGGGAACGACCGGGCGCCAAGCGGAAGCCGGGGAACGAGGCGAGGCAGAGGTACCGGGAACTCAGGACCCGGGGGTGATTGCGTTTGCCCCAAATGTGAAAAGCGAATCACTCATCAAAAAGGCTCACCCTGTTCTCAAACCGTATGCCCGAATTGCGGGACTGCCATGGTGTGGGAATGAGAAAAGCAAAAGCATTTTTTCAGGATCCAAAATAATCCAGAAAGTAGGAAACAATGAACTGTCCAGAACAATCCACAGATGACAAAGAAAAAGATGCACAGCTTAAAGAGACATTAACCCGGATCAAGCACAAGTTTCTAGTTTTGGGGGGCAAAGGCGGGGTCGGGAAGACTACGGTGGCGGTAAATTTGGCCATGGGCCTGGCGATGAGAGGTTACGAAGTCGGGCTTTTAGATGTTGATATTCACGGACCAAATGTAGCCAAGATGCTCGGGATCGAGGGCCAGCCCCTGAGTCAATCTGGAGGAAAAATGCTTCCCATCCTAGCTGCTCCTCACCTCAAGGTGATTTCCATGGCCCCCCTGCTCCCCAATCCGGACCATCCGGTAATTTGGCGGGGACCATTGAAAATGGGAGTGATCCGCCAGTTCCTATCCGACGTCCAATGGGGTTCATTGGATTACCTGATCGTGGATTCACCCCCGGGGACGGGGGACGAGCCCCTGAGTGTGGCCCAACTGATCCCCGAAGCGGATGGGGCGATTATCGTCACTACCCCCCAGGATGTGGCGCTACTGGATTCGCGAAAATGCGTGAATTTTGTCCGCCAGATGAATATTCCGGTAACCGGAATCATTGAAAACATGAGCGGTTTCTCCTGCCCTCACTGCGGACAGAAGGTAGACATATTCAAAATCGGCGGGGGTGAAAAAGCCGCCGCTGAAATGGGCGTGTTGTTTCTCGGCAGGATTCCCCTGGATCCCAAAATCGTGAAATTAGGTGATGCGGGCGACGCATTCATCCTTAAAGAGGAAGGGACTCAGGCAGCCCGAGAGCTCGAGGAAATCGTGGAGCGCATCATCGAAACCGTGGCGGCTCGAAAGCTTGCAGCTGACCGGAATGATTCCGCTGACGAAAACCGATCGGCGAAGAAAACGGATCAACCGCTTGATAATTCTCAAATGAAAAAGGAGGAAAACATGTTCCAAAGGATTGCGATCGCGACCGATGACGGCAAGGTCGCTCAGCATTTCGGCCGTTGTCAGAAATATACACTGATTGACGTCAAGGAGGGAAAGGAGATCCGTCGGGAGATGCTTGACTGCCCGGAACATCAGCCGGGGTACCTGCCGGGCTACCTGGCGGAAGAAAAGGTAACCCTGGTGATCGCGGGCGGGATGGGACCGAAAGCCCAGGACCTTTTCCAACAGCAGAAGATCGGGACAATTTCCGGGGTAAGCGGATCGATTGACGAAGCCCTGCAAAGCTACTTGAAGGGGACCCTGAAGGGAGGGGCAAACCTCTGCGACTCGGAACACCATGAGGGAGAGTGCGACCATCATCATTAGAAGGCGGACGGCTTCAGCCCAGGGGAAACATGGATAAAAAAGGTATTTTGGTCGGTGTCTGCCGGGGGGAACGGCGTGCTTCCCAAAAAACCAAGATAGCCGGAGGCTATCTGCACGTGAATCACGGCTTGGATGGCGACGCTCACGCCGGCACGGTAAAAGAGATCAGCTTGGCAGTGATGGAAGATATTATGGCTTTAAACGAGCGGGAAGGGATTGCCGCCGGGCCCGGGGATTTCGCTGAAAACCTCACCACCAAGGGCCTCAAACTCGCAGAGATGAAAGTCGGGGCCCGGATCCGGGTGGGGAATAAAGCCGAGATCGAGGTGATTCAAATCGGGAAACGCCCGGAGGAAATGACCTCCGGGTTCAATTTCCAGGGTCACACTCTGCTTCCGACTCAAGGGGTATTTTGCCGGGTTATCCGGAACGGAAGGGTGCGGATCGGAGACGCGGTAGCTTGGATTGCGAAGGAAAAAGGAGAAAGAGAAATTTAATCAGGGATTTTCCCTGAAAAGAAACGGGCCGAGCAGAGGAGGTAAAAAGATGAAAATTGCTGTTACATCAACGGGAAAAGATTTTCAGAGCCAGACTGATCCACGATTCGGAAGGTGCGCCAACTTCATTATTTACGATACCGAAACCGGGATTTTGAAGGTTTATCCTAATTCCGCTGCGGAGGCCGCAGGAGGGGCCGGGTCGCAGGCTACCCAAGCGGTGGCCGACGCCGGGGCGGAAGTGGTGATCACCGGGAACCTGGGGCCGAACGCCGCACGAGCTCTTCAAGAGATTAGGATTCCCGTCTATCGTTTTGGGTCGGGGACTGTAACCGAGGCGATCGAGAAATTCCGGGCTGGGAAATTGGAACTGATCCAGGGCCCGACGGTTGCGTCTCACCACGGGACCAAGAAAGGCTGACCTGTGATCCTCGCGGTGGCGAGCGGCAAGGGGGGAACCGGGAAAACCCTGGTCGCGACCAACTTGGCCCGGGTGCTGGGAAAGGTCCGGCTTCTGGACTGTGATGTGGAGGAACCCAACGCCCATATTTTTCTTAACCCCGAGATTACCCAAAAAATCGAGGTCGGGATACCAGTTCCCCGGATCGATGAATCCAGTTGCACCTACTGCGGGCGTTGCGCCGAGGTCTGCGCCTATCACGCCATCGTGGTTGCCCGCCACAAGGTTTTGATTTTTCCCGAACTCTGCCACGGCTGCGGCGGATGCGCCCCGGAATGCCCGGTGGAGGCGATCAGCGAGGTGGAGCGTCCGATCGGGGTGGTTGAGCTTGGGAAGGCCGCGGAGATTGAGTTCGGGCACGGGGTTCTTAATGTCGGGGAACTTTCCGGGGTCAGACTGATCAAGGAATTGAAAAAACAAATGAAAGGAGGCTTGGAGATGGTAATCCTTGACGCCCCCCCGGGAGCCTCCTGCCCGACGGTGGAATCGGTCCGGAACGCCGATTATTGCCTCCTGGTGACTGAGCCCACGCCCTTCGGGCTTTATGATTTGTCCCTGGCGGTGAAATTTCTACGGGAGATGAGAATGCCCCGCGGCGTGGTCATTAACCGGGCGGGGCTCGGGAATGATGACAAGTTAAAGGATTTTTGCCGGGGTGAAGATCTCCCGGTTTTAGCCGAGATCCCTTTTGACCGGAAAATCGCCGAGATTTATTCCCGGGGCGGTCTGATCGTGGAGCAGATTCCCGAATATCGTATCGTCTTCCAGGATTTGGCAAAAAGAATATTGGAGCATAAATGAAGCAGGTGGCCGTCGTATCCGGCAAGGGAGGGACGGGGAAAACCATCTTGGTCGCGGCCCTCGCAGCTCTGGCGGAGAGACTGGTTCTCGCCGACTGCGACGTGGACGCTCCCGACCTTCATCTTCTGCTCCACCCCGAGTTCAGGGAAAGACACGATTTTACCGGCATAAAGGTTGCCCGGATCGATCCCAAACTCTGTGACCGGGGCAAACGGTGCGCCCCGGCCTGCCGCTTTGACGCGATCCGGTTTCCGGCAACAGATGATTTTTATATCGACGGGAGCGCCTGCGAGGGATGTGGAGTCTGCATCAGGGTCTGCCATACCGGGGCGATCCGGATGGAGGAAAGGAAAAGCGGAGAGTGGTATTTGTCCCGGACCAGGTATGGCCCCATGGTTCATGCCCTCCTCAAGCCGGGGGAAGAGAATTCCGGCCGACTGGTGACATTGGTGCGAAACCAGGCCCGGTTGATGGCCGAACGGGAAAATCTTGATTTGATACTAATAGACGGGCCTCCCGGGATCGGCTGCCCGGTGATTTCCGCCGTCACCGGTGTAGATGAAGTGCTGGCAGTGACGGAGCCCACCCGGTCGGGGAGACATGACCTGGTCCGGATTCTGGACCTGGCCCGGCATTTTGGTATTCCCTCCGGCGTGGTGATAAATAAATTCGATCTCAATTTGGAAAACAGCAAGGAAATTGAAGACCTCTGTTTAGAGCGCGGGGTGAAGGTCTGGGGCCGGATCCCCTTTGATCCCCAGGTAGTGGAAGCGTTGGTTCAGGCCCGGCCGGTGGTAGAGGGCAAGGCCGATGGTGAGGCCGCCCAGGCCATTCGGGGGATTTGGCAGGCATTAAGGTTGTGGTCAGGGATAATATGAGCATATTCACAATCAATACCATGGGGATGTACATTCCGCGCCGCCTTTTCCTGACCAAGGGAATGGGCAAGCATAAGGAGAAACTCACCTCCTTCGAGATGGCCCTGCGCGACGCCGGAATCGCCGGCCTCAACCTGGTCCGGGTTTCCAGTATCGTTCCCCCCGCTTGCAAGTTGATTTCGAAGGCCGAGGGTTTGAAACGGGTTCTCCCGGGGCAGATCGTTTTTGTCGTGCTTTCCGAGAACACTTCTAACGAGCCCCATCGTTTGATTGCCGCCTCCGTCGGCCTAGCCATCCCCAAAAACGAGCAGCAACACGGTTATCTCTCCGAACATCACAGCTTCGGCCAGTCCGAAAAGGTAGCCGGGGATTACGCGGAGGATCTCGCGGCCTACATGCTGGCTACGATTTTAGGCGTGGATTTCGACCCGAATAAAAGCTACGACGCCAAAAAAGAGGTCTGGAAAATCAGTGGTCACGTGGTGACTACCCGGAACATTACCCAATCGGCTACCTGCGACAAAAAGGGGCTCTGGACCACCGTGCTCGCCGCCGCGGTTTTCCTGGATTAGTTCACGCTTTTCCGAGGAAAGAGATGAGATGAATAAATGGTTGACAAAGAAACGGTAGTCGAACGGCTGAAAAAGGTAATTGATCCGGAGACCGGGATGGATGTGGTGACCATGGGCCTGATCCGCGAGCTCAATCTAGACTTCGGAGGGGGCCTGAAAGTCGTTTTCCGGCCTTCTTCACATGGTTGCCCCCTGGCCTACCACCTGGCTTTCCAAATTCAAAAGGAGCTGCAACAGATGCCCGGGATCGGAAAGGTTGATCTTTCCGTGATCGATTTCGCCGGGGCGGAGGATTTGAATCGGATGCTTCGCGGAGATTAGAAAACGGAGAAACGGGGAAGCTCGAAATCGCGGGAAGCCGATCGGCCGGCTTTCCCGGAGAAAAAAGGCACTTGGAAAAGGAGGTAAGCGATGCCGATTTACGAGTATAGCTGTCAACAGTGCGGGAACATCACCGAATTCTTAACCGGCGTGGGGGGAAAGGACCCGGATATCCGGTGCGGCAAATGCGGGGGTGCGGAAATGGTCAAGGTCTTGTCCGCCGCCAACGTCGCCCCTTCGGGTTCACTTCACGCTCACGGCCTGACCTGCTGCGGCCGGGAAGAACGCTGCTCCACCCCTTCTTGTTCTACCGGGGAGGCTTGCCGGAGGGGTCACCGTTGAACCGCCCAGGGAAAAGTCCTTGTCCCAGTCGGTCAAAGCACCGGGAGAGAAATCGTTTCCATTATTTCCGACCGGTGAAGGCAGTCTCGGAAAACGATTCCGGGTTTGCCAGAGACGTAGCCAAAAACCCGGAAGTGGTCAAAGAGATTATTGCTTACGCCAATAAGGTTTCTGCGGACCTCTCGATTATCCCGGAAAGCAATCTTTTCCCGGTTCTTTGCCAGGTCATTATTTGTTCGGTTAAAACCGGATACGAAATTGCCCGGAAGGATAAGAAATTATAAAAGGAGTTGGATTTGCCCGAGTCCAGAATAACTTCCAATAAAAAGGAAAAGGATGCTCCCCGTTTGAAAAAAGTGGAAGTCGATGCGGAAGCGTCTTTAACTTATTCGGATAAAACCCTGGAGCATATGCTGACGCCTAGCCATCTCGGGATGCTTCCCGCTCCTGACGGCCAGGCCCGGTTCACCGGGCCCTGCGGGGATACCATGGAGGTTTTTCTGAAAATTGACGACGGGGTGATCCGCCAGGCTTTTTTCCTGGCCGACGGCTGCCAACATACGATTGCCTGCGGCGATGCCATCTGCGACCTGGCCGAGATGAAAACCGTGAAGGAAGCCTTTCAGATCAACGCGGAAAAGTTGTTTGACTATCTGGAAGGATTGCCCCAGGACCACGTGCATTGCGCCAGCTTGGCGGCCAACACCATGAGAACGGCACTTTTAGAATATCTGGAAAAACGGGACGAATCCTGGAAAAAGGCGTATCGGAAATAGAATATGACGATTGTTTCCAAAAATCCGGTGACGGTTCGGGTGATGGACACCTTTTTTCCCGACCCCTTTGACATTACAAGAATAATTTTTGCTTTACCTTATTTGTAAAGAATGATTTCAAAAAACAATATCTTCGAACTAATTACTGAAGAAGCAGAAAAGGAAAGCGATATCCTCATTGGCTTCGCTTGGTTGGATGAGGGGAAAAAAACAACCGATGATGAGATTGCAAACTCATCAGTCAATCTTCCCTTCGCTATTTCCATAGCCACTCCTTTAAATCGTGAAGTTTTACAAACGATAACCGATCATCCCACCGTTATTTACAAACACCACTATCAGCAAATTAATTATCTCTTGGACCGGGCCTCCCTCAGGATGGCCCAATTATTGGAGGAAAAAGGATATCGGGCGCTTCCTATCCCTGCCTCAATTTATACCTCTCGGTCGGAGTTAAAAGCGCATCTTGACCACCGAGAGATTGCTTACCAGGCCGGGCTGGGATGGTGGGGAAAATGTAATTTGATCGTTCATCCTCGTTTTGGAGCCGGGATCAGACTGGCAACCATCCTAACCGACCTTGAGCCTCCGGTAACATCCCCCCTCAAAAATGATTGCGGAGAATGCCAAGCCTGCGCCCAAGCCTGCCCGGCTCTTGCGATTGGTAGAGATATCTCGGAATTTAATCACTCCGCCTGTTATGCCCAAGTAAAAGAGTTTGAAAGAAAGGTGATCGGAGTGGGCATCTGCGGGATTTGCGTTCGAGCATGTCGGGAAACCCGAACGAACAGGGCAAAAAACTAAAACTCTGGATCGCATGTTTAATAAGGAAAATATTTTTCGCACTGTTAATCTGGGACTGCGGATTTATCTTGGTGGGGTTTTTCTTTTTGCCTGTTATTACAAGATTCTGCATTCTGGTGACTTCGCCCTGAGCATTGCAAGCTACCAGCTTCTTCCCCTCACCCTGGTCAATTTCTTTGCTGTTACCCTCCCCTGGGTGGAACTTTTCGCCGGGGTGGGAATCATTCTTGGGTTCCAGCCGCGGGAAAACAGCCTGATCATAATCGGAATGATGCTGATGTTCATTTTCGTTATCGGTTCCGCCCTTTCCCGCGATCTGGCCATGGGGTGCGGGTGCTTCGCCTCAACGGAGGCTGCGGAAGAGATCTCGATTACCACCCTGGTCCGGGATGTTATTTGGCTGGTTATCGCGGTTTATCTTTTTTTCGCGGAAGACGGGAAATGGGGTCTGGAGGTTCTTTTCCAAAGGACAAACAAACATAACGCCTAAAATCATTATTCTGACATTGAAAGTGAAGGTTAAGCCGGTGCCACAAAAAGGCAGCTGAAAGGAGGTGGAATGATCCAAGGAGTGGAGACTAAGAAATTAAAAGTGATTCCGGACGAGCGGGGCTGGCTGATGGAAATCCTGAGGAACGACGATTCCCTGTTCGTTCGGTTCGGTCAGATCTACATAACTATGGCTTATCCCGGCATGATCAAGGCCTGGCATTACCACAAAACCCAGACTGATTTCATCACGGTTGTCCGAGGGATGGCCAAGTTGGTTCTTTTTGACAACCGTAAGGATTCCTCGACTTACAAGGAAATCAACGAGTATTTTATCGGGGAGAAGAATCCGATCCTGGTCAAGGTCCCCACCCTGGTATGGCACGGTTTCTGTGCGATCGGAGGGAAGGAAGCCCTGATGCTGAACTGCCCCACCGAGGTTTACAAGTATGAAAGCCCGGATGAGTACCGGGAAGACCCGTTCTCGGACAAGGTCCCTTACGACTGGAAGCCCAAACACGGATAATCAAATATGATTATTAGTGCCAACAATGGTCACTCGCAATGCCTGTTTTGCGGAGACCGGAACCCAAGATCACTGAATCTGTCCTTCCATGCTGAAGGAAACGGCATCGTCAAGACGCGATTCAAGGCAGGAGCTGAACTTCAGGGGTATGATGGCATCATTCACGGAGGAGTCATCGCCGCATTGTTGGACGCGGCAATGACGCACTGCCTCTTCCATCAAGGAATTCAGGCGATCACTGGAGACTTACACGTTAGGTTTGTCCAGCCTGTCGCGTGCGAGGCTTCAATGGAAATACGAGCCTGGGTGTTGTTTTCCTGTCCGCCATTGTATCACCTCAGAGCCGAGATCACGGTTGATGAGTATGTCATGGCTTGGGCGGAGGCCAAATTCGTACAACGCCGGGTGCTTTAATGACGTCCGCGGGCATAAAGATCATAATCCTGATCAAGGTTTTTGAGGTCCATTTCAAAGAAAGGAGCAACAATGCCGCCTAAGATAACTATTCTGGTTGAGAACTGCGCCGGTCAGGCCACTTTGCTTCTCGGGGAGCACGGATTCTCCGCCCTGGTGGAAACCGACGGTTACCGCCTGCTTTTCGACACCGGACTGGGAAATGCAATTCTGCATAATGTTGAGGCTCTCGGGATAAATCTTTCCGGGATCAACGCCGTTGCGCTCTCCCATGGCCACTACGATCACACCGGCGGGCTGCCGCAAGTGTTGCCCAAAACCGGTCGGGTGCCGGTTTACCTGGGAGCCGGGGCCTTCGCTCCGAAATATGCCCTAGTCCCCGGGGGAGAAGAGCGGTGGATCGGTATGCCCGAACCCCAAACGAAACTGGAGGAAAAAGGAGCTGACTTCAGGATCCTGGAGAAGCCGATAGAAATTCATCCCGAGATTATTCTCACCGGGCCCATTCCCCGGATCACCGATTTTGAATCAGTGGAGCCGATGCTGATGGTGGAGAAAGAAGGGGAAAAAGTTCCCGATTCGATCCCGGAAGATCAGGCCGTGATTCTCAGGGGGGAAAATGGCATCACGGTCCTGACCGGGTGTGCCCATGCCGGGATAGTTAACACCTTGAAGTATGTTCAAAAAATTACCGGGGCGAACAAAATCCATAGTTTGATCGGTGGAACCCACCTGCTTTTTGCCTTTGAGGAAAGAATGGAAAAAACCGTAGTGGCCCTGCGGGAGATGGGGGTGGTGGTGTTGGCCCCATCCCACTGTACCGGTTTCCGGGCCACGGCCGAGCTTCACCGCCGGGCGGGAGACCTGATGATGCCGGGGAACAGTGGTTCGGTTTTTCAGTTATAGCCGAAGAAAAAGATTTGAGAGCGGGAAAACTCCGGCCGTCGAGAGATTGAAATGAACATAGTTTTCGTTTATTGCACTTACGAGAGTCCGGGGATCGAATACCTGTCCGCGGTGCTCAAGGCCGCCGGGCACGAAACCCGCCTGCTTTACGACCCCCGCCTATTTGCCCGGGACGAAGGTCTTCCCACCAGCAAATCATTAGCCCACTGGTTCGACCAGCGGAAGGATTTTCAACGTCAATTGAAAGACTATGATCCGGACCTGGTCGCCTTCTCGGTGGTAAGCGCGGATTATCTCTGGGCCTGCGAGACCGCCAAGATGATCAAGGGGTGGATGAACGTCCCAATCGTCTTCGGGAACATTCACCCGACCGTGATCCCCGACCAGGTCCTGCGGAACGATTTCGTCGATTACGTGGTGGTGGGGGAAGGGGAATACGCTCTCCTCGATCTGGTGGAGAGTCTCAAGGACAGGAAACGGGATCATTCCATCAGGAATATCTGGTCGAAGAGGGGGGGGGAGATCGTTTCAAATCCCGTCCGCCCCCTGATCCAGGATCTGGATTCCCTGCCCTTTCCCGACCGGGATCTGTTCCGTAGGGTGGGACGGCCTTTTGACATCGGGATTATGGCTCTGGGGAGAAGGGGCTGCAAAAACGCCTGCTCCTACTGCAGCAACAGCTTCCGGCGCAAGCTGTATTTCGGAGAGGATTTTATGAATCCCGCTTACCTCCGGAGAAGGAGCGTCGGCAACCTGATCCGGGAGCTGAAGGAAGCCAAGGAAAAATATAATTACAAACTGATCAGGTTCAACGATGATGACCTGGCGGAGAATGAACAGTGGTTGAAAGAGTTTCAGGGAGAGTACAAACGGGAGATCGGGGTTTCCTACAAGTGCTTCGTCAATCCCGAGTCCATCAATGAAAACACCATCCGCTACCTGAAGGAATCCAACTGTGGGGAGATCCAGTTCGGGATGCAGTCCATCAATCCCCGAACCCGCCGGGAAATGCTCCGTAGATACTACACCAATGAGCAGGTTGCCCGTGTGATCCGGCTGATCCGGGAGAGCGGGATCCAGTTTTTTATCGATAACCTAGTGGGGATTCCGGGCGACTCCGTGGAGGACCTGGTCGACATGGTCAAGTTCTACGCGGAGAACCCAGGCGGATACATCAACACCTACTGGCTCCTTTATTTCGCCGGCCACGACATGGTCCAGATGGGGAAAGAACGGGGAGCCATCGATGAGCGCGATGCCGAGAAATTCCAGGCTTCCCCGTTTTCGGAAACCAATGTGATCAGGTCTGAGGTCCACCGGCGTCTCCTGGAGAGATACCAGATTTTGGCCAGGGTCTATAACTATTTCCCCCTCTGGTTCACCCGGTTCATCATCAGGCACAAGCTCTACCGGTTTTTCCCGGCTTTTGATTTTACTTTGTTTTTTCGCCGGTTGCGGATTCTCAAAATCACCCGAAAGGACGCCTTTCCCGATCCCAAGGATGGGTTCGAGCTGATCCATCTCCGGAGAAGGGATGAATATCTGTTCCATCTTTCCAGGAAAATAAAATATCTATTCGGTTTGGACTGGTTGCGTCAGTAAAGGAGATCCTATGAGCGAATCATTCAAAAATCTGAGCCGTGAAATGCTCTTCGATATCCTGGGCGATTTTGCCGCCAATTGGCTGGCACATGACGGCACGTGGTTTCTAGCCGCCGAAAAAAAACACGGATTGGAGGAGGCCATTTTCCTGGACCGCGAGGCCTGGCGGGGATTCGCGCCCGTCGAGGCCCGCCGGATCATGCAGCGTCACAAACTGCCCGCGGGCGGAGGGATTGAAGCTCTGAAGAAAGCTCTTGGGCTTCGCATGTATGCCCTGCTGAACGAGCAGGAAATCACCGATGAACTTCCGGGATCATTCGTTTTCAAAATGGTGGATTGTCGCGTGCAATCGGCCCGCCGGAGGAAGAACCTGCCCGATTTTCCCTGCAAGTCCGTAGGGGTTGTCGAATATGCGGAATTCGCAAAAGCCATTGATCCAAGAATAAAATGCGAATGCATCGCCTGTCCCCCAGACAATGCCAAACGTGATTACTTTTGCGCTTGGAGATTCACACTCGAGGAATAATCTATACAGGGTGAGGCGGGCCACGAATAGAGGAATGCATTGGAAATGAGCAAAATTGTTGTCTTTCGGCCCATCGGGATCATCAGCAGTAAACATACCGGCACGGGGAAAACCCCCATCCAGCCGGCATATGCAGAGGGTTGCCTGGGGCGGGCGGAGGTTTTTCCGGAGTTCACGGAAGGTCTGCAGGACTTGGATGGTTTCTCACATATTTATTTAATCTATCATTTTCACTGGGCTGGGCCAGCGAGGCTATTAGTAAAACCGTTTCTCCAAGACATTGAGCGGGGGGTATTCGCGACCCGTTCGCCCTTGCGCCCCAACACCATCGGATTGAGCATCGTTAAGTTGCTCCGGCGCGAAGGCAATGTGCTGCATTTCGACGGGGTGGATATTCTGAACGGCACGCCGCTCCTGGACATCAAACCCTACTTAGCTAGGTTCGACCGTATCGAAACGACCCGCAACGGCTGGATGGATGAGGTAGACGAAGAAACCGCCCAGCGGCGAGGCAGGCGCGGATATAAAGGAAAGTGAGGATTTAAAAGATGTTGGAAAACTACTGCCGATACGCTTATTTCATCAAACCGGAAGAGCTTTCCGAGATTGAGCCCCGCTTGAAATCGGGGGCAGGGCGGTCTTACCGGGCCAGGCAGATGATCTGCGAACTTCTTCATCCGAAGAGAGAAGGCGGAATCGCGCCTCCCGAAGTCTGGAATAAAAACTGTCGCCGGCAGGGCTCTTGGTACCGGGCCTCGGAACATAACGGGGAGATCCTGGTGGTAACTAATTCCCCTCTGGAAGGACGGCCGGGGGTAAAAATAGTCCCGACTGATTTCAAACTCCCCCGCCGGCCCGGACCCGAAGAGATTCAAGCCCTGGCCGGATTGCCCGCTTACCGGGAGCAAGAACCTCAAGGATGGAATACGATAGATGACTTCGACCGGGAGCAATTCCGGCTTTTCCGGCAGGGGCTATTAAAGCTCGGACTGGCCAGCCCGGAAGAAGCGGAGGAGAGATTCGAATCAGCATTTCCGGGTCATTGCGCCAATCATGCCAATTTTATCGAACCCCGATTTTTTCTCGAACGGGGATGCGGAATTATTCCATATTCAATCGGCTCGACACTTCAGGTCTGCTCCGCCTGCGTGGAACTTTTCGGGCTGCTGGGGGATCAGTTCGACGAAAAGCTGGTCGTGCTTTGCCCAGGGGCGGTGGTAACCACCGGCCTTCCTCGCGATCAATATTTTTCCGTACTACGCGATTCGGGGGTTAAAACATGAAAATCAGAAATCCCAGGGAATCGGTTACGCAAGTAGCCGCGCAGGGAGGAATCATTCTTTTTCTCATCGTGGCCCTGGAGGTCATGATTATGATCAGTCCTTTTGCTTTCTTCTTTTATTCCGTGTTCAACCCGGTGTTTAACTGGCTTGATCAGTATGCCGCCACCCGCTGGCTGACCGGGTTCTTTCTGCCCCACATGATTTTACCGCCGACTTTGTTTCTCAAATCGGTGCGCGTTCTGGGCTCAGTGCTTTTCATCGTGGGGATGGCGGCTTTTATCATCTGCGCTTTGCAAGTTTACCTCGGCAAGATTTTGAAGTCCGGTGTAGCGACTAACGGAATATACCGGTTTATTCGCCACCCCCAATATCTCGCCCTCGGTATTTGGGGCGTAGGCATGAGCATTTTGTGGCCGCGTTTCATCGTTCTGGCTTCCCTCGCGGTTATGTTCATCATTTACTCCTACCTGGCCAGGGATGAAGAAGCGCGGATGCGGCTTAAGTTCGGAGACGCTTACGAAAGGTACACCCGGAACACTGGTCGTTTCTTTCCCATGGCGCTGGAAAAGTTTTTTTCCTTCTTCGGAAGATTACTGCCCAAACCGTTGACCAGCAGGATGCTGCCCCCGATCTTGATCGTGTTCGTCGTTATCGGAACCGGTTTTGCGTTCCGCGCCGTGACTCTGCATTCGCTTCCTTTCGCGTCGCAGGGCAATATAACGCTCATCCCGATTCTGCCGGAAGACACGATTTTGAGTACAACCATCTTAAATGGAATCTTCCAGGGTTCAGCTGTCGGCCAGACCGGCTATCTGCAGCCGGATAAAGACTACTTGGGGTATGTAATGATTCCGGATTACATCATGCAGGGGATGATCGCCGATACGGGCGTTAGTTCGCATTTATATCATCACCACCATACCTTCGCTATGATCACGGACTGGGTGCTTCATCCCTTTGTGCATTTACGGAGGCCGCCTTCCGCGCAGATGGCGAAAATGCATGGTGTGGATCCCGCAATTGCGCGCCGGCACCATTGCCCACTGGGGATTAACGATGAGAAACTCGACTGTAATAACTGCCCTTACCGGCGAGTTATTCTCGTGGAGGTGGATAACAGTTCCCGGAAACACGTTTCGGGAAGCCAGCTGTTGGCCTTTGATTCGGTCCGGATACCGATTGAATCGATTGACATTAACTCCCGCACCGGAGAGATCGTTAAAATTACCAAGGTCGGCAACGCCACGGCCTGGAATGATGTTCCCACGCCAGCCATTTGAAAAATATATTGCTGATTAAGGTAACAAATGGGCTCAAAACTTGAGCCCATTCATTTGTCGGAAAAGGTAAACCCTCAGAAGGGGGAAAAGGTAAATTTCACTGATTGCTCTGTTAATCCCGGATACTTCTTCTCTCATTTATTGCCTGGTTGAGTTCCATGTTTCCTCCTGGCGATCAGGAAAATCGCGAGGCCGAAAGCAAACAGGAAAAAGCTCTCGACCTGGACTGAGGTTAAGGAACCCCAGAGTTCCCTTCCTTTTTCTCCCCTGAAATACTCAATGATAAAACGGTTGACCGCGAAGATCAGGAAAAAAAGCGCGGTTAATTCCCCGTCGGCTTTCTTCCGGCTCCGCAGAAAAAGCAGCAGGGTAAAAAGCACCAAACCGTTCAGGGCTTCGTAAAGTTGGGTCGGGTGAAGCCTGATTCCCATCAACTCGTCAGGGATCAAAGACCGGTGATCGTGGAAAGCCACTCCCCAAGGTAGATCGGTGGGTTTTCCATAACAGCATCCCGCCATGAAGCACCCACCGGCCCGATGGATGGCGTATCCCAGGCCCGCGTAAGGGGTCAGCAAGTCAAAGTATTTGAAAAGGGAAACCTTGCGGGTCCAGACAAAAATCCCGGCTAGGGTGATCGCTCCGATAAATCCCCCGTAGAAAACCAGCCCGCCCTTCCAGATTTTCAGGGCTTCCAGGGGATACTGCCGGTATTCCCGGATATGCTCGATGATGAAGGCGAGCCGTCCCCCCAGAAGGGTACCGACAAAAAGCCAGAAGGCGGCGTCAACTACCAGATTGGGGTCTATCCCATCTTTCGGCGCCCGGCGGGAGCTGAAATAAATGGCAACGATAAAAGCCGTCGCCATCGCCACCCCGTAGGTGTGGAATTTCAATCCCCAGATTTCAAAGAGAACCGGATACATACTTTAAATGACGAGTAAATGACCAATGACTAAATTCCAATGACCAAACCTTACGCTTCGCTTCCTTATATATAATTCAGGGCAGGAAAGACCAAATCCCAAGCTCCAAAGCAAAAACTATAAACAAATCTTATCATTTGCCCAAAATCATCTTGACTGAAATCAAAAGAAGCGCAACCCCGAAAACCTTCTCCAGGACCGCGCTGGAAAGCCCGACCGCGACCCGGGCGCCCGCTAAACCGCCGAGGAAAAAACCCGCCGCGATAAAAGTGGCCATTTCCAGGTTAACGTATCCCTGCTTGTAATAGGTCAGGGCCGCAAGCAAACCCACTGGAGGCACAAGCAGGGCCAGCGTGGTCCCCTGGGCCTGGTGTTGCGTGAGGCCGAAAAGCAAAACCAGGATCGGGACGATGATAACACCCCCGCCAATACCGATCAGACCGCTGAAAAATCCGGCGAGCAAACCGACGAGGACATAAAGAATTACATTGCCCATTTGTTAACACCCCCTTATTTCATGAGAATTTATTTTTTGTCTCAATAATAATCTCCACCCTCTGGAGTCATTATCTCAAAATGAATTTGGTTAGCAAAATCGGAAAAAACCTTTATTAAGTCGATTTTTCCACGAATGTGGAATGGGCTAGTAGAACCGCCGTTTTGGCCTCAGGGTGGGAGTTTTTCGAGTCTGGGGCGGGGTAGGCCGGGCTGGCTTGACTTCGACGGTGGGGGGAGCCATAGTCAGTTCCGGTAAGAACCATTATGTGCAGTTTTCAGGCAAAAACGAGGGGAAATCAGAGGCCAAACCAGCCCTTTATCCCCAACAATAACTGCCGATAATGTTATCCACACCCCGCACGAGGAAAAGATCCAAGGAAATAGACTGGAACTCCCAACTCGCCAAATTCTCCGAATACCTCCAATCCCAGGGCCGAAGCCCCAACACCACAAAAGCGTACGCCCGGGACACCCGGAATTTCCTCCAATGGCACCGGGAAACCCTCGTTATCGGCCAGAGGAATGGGGAAATCAAGGAAATCGATTTAATTCATTACTTCGACCTGCTGAAAAGCAAGGCCAATCCAATCACCCTCAACCGGAAAATGGCTTCTATCAAGGCGTTCTGTGCCTTCCTGGCGGGGGAAAGGGCGGTCAGCAAGGATCCCTCCGCGGTGCTCAGACCGGTTAGGGTGGATTTTCCTAGGGCCCCGGAGGTCTTGAACCATACCGATTTCATCAGGCTTTGCCGGGCGGTGGACCAGGAAAGCGAGCGGGGGAAAAGGGACTGGGCCGCCATCCAGCTTATGGCCCAGGCGGGTCTCCGGATCGGCGAGGTGGCGGATATCCGAATGGGAGATTTCGAGATCAGCTCTCGGAAAGGGGTTTTGCTGGTCAGGTCGGGGAAGGGCGGGCATTCGCGGAAGGCCTTTTTAAACTCGACGGCCAGGAAGGCGCTCCAGGATTACTTTGAGTCTAGACCAGAAATGCCCGGGGTCGAACATCTATTTTTATCACAGAAGAAACGGCCACTCTGCAGGAGAGCGCTTCACAATACGGTTAAATTTTACCTGGAGCGGGCGGGCATCCAGGGGAAGTCAGCCCACGACCTCCGACACCTCTTCGCTACCAGGCTTTATAACGGGAGCAAGGACATCCTCCTCGTCCGGGACGCCCTTGGCCACCGAAGCCTCCAGACTACCCTCCGCTACGCCAGTAAGACCGAATCCGAGGTGGCGGAGAAGCTGGAGGAAATGGAACTGAATATGTTCAGGGATTAAAATCTCTTTGTGAAATAGTATGGTTCGTCAAGACTCAACGCCGACAACTGGTGACTGTTTTGTCTGAATCCTCGATCCATCCTAGAGAAGAACTCTCTGAGATGCCAGTTTGGGGAGCAAAGATGGACTCTGGTTTAAATTGCACTTAACATCCTGATTCTGACCGTCTAAGATATATAGGTTTTCAATAAGGCAGTTGGCACAAGCCTATTTTTTGATTGTCAATTAAAGCATCGACGAATCTTTGTTGGAGGATAAGAAAATAGATAAAGCATTTTCAACAAGGCAGCTTATCAAAAATAATGGGTAGACCATACACCAAAGAGATGCAGCACCTGAGTGAGACCTACTCTTGGGCCCTTGATGCACCCATCGAATCGTTGATCGCTGGTGTGTCTGCATCAGCTTCCATGCCTCTAGTTGCCGTTGGGTCAGGAGGTTCGTTTACTGCGGCGCACCTCGCATGCGCTCTCCACCAACACTACACGGGAATGGTATCGAAACCGGTTACCCCCCTTGAACTGATCTCGAGCCCATTTCGTGTCAGATCGCTGGCCGCAATGATCTTGAGCGCGGGGGGATCGAATATTGACATCATCTCGGCTTTCGAGAACATAGTCGAGCGTGAGCCTCGACGTTGCATGGTCCTATGCCTGCGGAAGGACAGCAAACTGACGCGCCGCGCGCATTCCTACCGATTCGTTGATCTTCTTTCGCTCAATCCGCCTTCGTTTAAGGACGGGTTCCTAGCGACGAATTCGCTTCTCGCATTCTCAGTCTTGCTTGTTCGCGCGTATGCCGAGGTTTTTTCGAAAGGTAGCAGTCTTCCACACGAATTCGAAGCGCTCCTGTCGTTTAGCTCTGGCACACGATCGATCAAGGGACTTCTCAAAGACTGTGCACCTCTCTGGAAGCGCGAGACGATTATTGTTCTCTATGGGCCCAGCGTGGCCTCAGCTGCTCTCGATCTCGAGTCCAAGTTCTCGGAAGGAGCGCTCGGAAATACACAGCTTGCAGACTTCCGAAACTTTGCTCATGGCCGGCATCATTGGATTGCCAAACGCGGGTCGAAGACCGGGGTGCTGGCTATTTTTGCCAACGATGAGATAGCATTGGCAGAAAGAACGCTACGCTTGATCCCTGCGACCGTCCCTGTTGCTAGGATTTGTCTTCCGAGTATCGGTCCCGTAGCGAATATCGAGGCCCTCATTGCGGTATTTCACCTAGTGGGAGCAGCCGGAGAACAGCAAGGAATAGACCCTGGGCGGCCTAGTGTCCCAGAATTTGGCCGACGGATCTACAGTCTGCGTGTAGCGCACGAAATGAAGGAGGATTTCACGTCTCCGGAAAAAACTGCGATCGCGCGGAAATTGGGCTGCGAAGTCCAGGAACTCCAGGATCATCAAGACTTCAACTTATGGCAAGACGCTTATCGTCATTTTGTTGAGAGGCTCGAGAAAGCGTCTTTCGGTGCCATCCTGTTCGATTACGATGGCACATTGTGTGACGAGCGAGATCGGTTTTTGGGCTTGCGCGAAGACATCATTCACCACTTAACGCGATTGCTTCAATCTGGGATCCTGATCGGCGTCGCGACCGGTCGCGGAAAGTCGGTTCGAGAGGACCTTCAGAAAGTGCTTCCCAAAAAGCTGTGGCGCGGTGTCTACCTCGGATATTATAACGGCTCCGACTTGGCAGACCTCTGCGACGATCGGCATCCCAAATCTTCATTGGAGTCATCCGAGGCGCTGAAGGCCGTCCTAGACGCTGTCTCAAAGCACCCAATTATGTCCGCCATTGCCACGTACGAGGCCAGGCAGACGCAGATATCCGTTCAGCCAAAGTTGGCAGCTACTGCAGAGCTTTCTTGGCGAGTTCTTCAGCAACTTGCCCATGTCCATGGGTTGCGGCCCGTCAGATCGAGCCACTCTATTGATCTAGTACAGCAGGATGTGTCAAAGCGGTCGCTACTGGCTCTGCTCGAGGGCAAGGTTGCCTCGGGTGCCCATGTTCTGTTAATTGGAGACAAGGGTCAGTGGCCTGGGAACGATTATGATCTTCTTAGCGCTCCCGATTCCTTGAGTGTTGATGAGGTATCTGCCGATCCAGATACCTGTTGGAACTTAGCCATAGCCGGGTGCCGTGGGGTGCAGGCTACACTTGCCTACCTCGATGCACTTCAAATCTTCGGAGACACGTTTAAAATTTCCGTTTGTAAACTTACTTCTCTTGGGCTTCCACTGAGGAGCCGCCGGTGAATAAGAAACTCGCACTACGGCTTCTCAGGACCACTCTTCCTAGTCTTGCAGAAGAGAGCGCTGCGGCCAATCTTTCCCGCGAACTCCAGTTCTTGGCTGACTATAAGTACAATAAATACGAGATGTACCACCCTGGACGCCTCTTTCTCGAGAATCTATACCTGTGGTTGCAGCAGTTCGAAGAGGCGGAAAGAGCTGCCGCACTTAATTTCGTACGTAAGAATCTTATTTTTGTCTCCCGCCAGGAATTCGAGCAGCTTGCAGGTGTGCTCTATCATGACGTGATCAAGCGGCGCCAGCTCGAAATCACCGCAGATATTGGCCGGTATCCGGCTCATAAGGTGCGAACTGTTCGCGAATCGGAAGAGTTCAAGAGGGTTACCCGTTCATCTCTCTATGTGGGAATGAGCGATGGTGCCAGGATCGATTATATCCGTAGACAGAACCTCGATATCTGCAATGAGCAAGTCTTGCCCTACTACGATACGTCTGACACCAAGGTCAAGGACCTGTTGCGGGAACTGCGTGGCTCTCTGAAAGATCACGATGCAAAGTTCCGTTGCATATTCCTGATTGACGATTTCTGCGGCTCAGGACGAACCCTTCTGCGCGAAGTCGTGACTAGTGAACTGGATGGTACAACTCCCGAGATCCCTGCGCTCTGGCGATCCAGGCTTCGATTCAACCAGGATTCCCACGCATTTGAACTGCTCTATACAGGTGAAGTTCCACCTTCGGACCAGGCGACCCTTCGTAGTATTAGTGCAGATAAAGCCTATAGAACTGCTTTAAACATACTTTTTGACAAGGCAAAGAGACAGGAGACAGTGTTAAGAGGGGCACTCTCGAAGGTGGCCGTTGGTGAACTTGGAAAAGCCCTCGACGCCAACGCAACGATTCTCTTCTGTCCCCTACTTGCAACGGAACATGCGATGAAACGGCTGGAGCCCCTATTGCCTAAGCTGCCAGGGCGTTTCTCTACAACGCATATTATTCCAGGGGCCGTCCTTGAATCGAGCGTTGAAATCACGTCGAATGCGACTCCTATGGGTACGCTTTGTGAGAAGTACTATACGGATGACTTTGGCGACGATCACACAGGATGTGTAAAGTTTGGATTTGATGACTGCGGGCTACCCGTGGTTCTTCACCATAATACACCGAACAACTCAATTTACCTCCTTTGGGCGAGGAAGAGAGAGAACTTCAATCCTCTCTTCGTTCGGTATGAGCGGCACGGGAGAGAAGGAGCCTGACGATGGCGCAGGTTCGTAACGCATTCAAAATTCGGGCTGCAGACGCGCCGATCGTCGAGACTTCACAATTTCTACAGCTCTATTGTCCCTTGCTACTGGACCATCTCCAGCGGGACGATCTCTTTGTGCCGAAGCTCATTATTGTTCGCGGAAGCCCAGGATCGGGCAAGTCAAGCCTCCTCCGGCTCTTTGAAACGGACACACTGCTTGCGTTGCATGCACGCAAGTCTCTGCCAAGCGATCAGGAATTGGTGGATCAATTAACAAAGCTTGGCATCTTGTCGGACCGTGGGCCACAAGTGATCGGTATTTATATTCAATGCGACAGCAGCTTGCGGGATATCGCTAACCTCGCACCTCAAACAAGCACGCTTAATTTGTTTAATACGCTGCTTGACATCCGTATTATGGCCTCCTTCCTACGAGGTGTCGAACGCCTCAGGGCAGCGGGCTGCCTCGGTATTACAAAGGATTACGTACTCAAATCCTTAACGCCTGGAGATGCCCCTCCTAGTATGTTCTCCGAAGACCGGACCATCGAACAGATGGAAGAATTCTGCACTAAGGTTGAACGAGATTTCGGAAAACTACTGAATAGCTTTCCTGATGATCCATTACCGAAATCGATTCAGCCCCATGCCCGTGTCTATTCGCTCGCATACCTAGCCCTACAGATGCAACCGACCATGCTGCTGTCTCAAATAATGCCTATTGTAATGCTGGACGATGTTCAGGAATTATATCCCGACCAGCGTAAGCATCTGAAAGATGAGTTGATCCGTCGAGCTTCGGTTCCACGCTGGCTTGCAGTCAGAACCCAAGTATTAGGGCTGGAGGAACTGGTATCTCTGGAAGGAGCGGAAGAGGGAAGGGAATATCGTGAGCTTCCTCTTGATGAGATATTCCAAGATCGGCCAACCGTATTCACGAAGTTCTCAGCCAACGTGGTTCACCGACGTTTACAGGCTACGGACTCCTTGCAGCAGGTGACCATTAACGATTTTAAGGAGCTCCTTCGAGCACCCGAAGAGAGAGTGCCCTCAGAGTTGGCAGCAAAGGCGATCGAGGCGATGAACAGGCGTGCCACAGATATACGTGTCTCTTCCCTTGTCGAAAAGTTCAGACAAACGACGGAACGTTCGACGACTGTCGGTACCCTGTTTAGTGAGCTGCGGAATCTGGAAAAAAACTTGATCCTAATAGAGCGAAAAGTCAATCGCGGTCAAGCTTCTTTATTCCCAAACATGGATATGCTTGAAACAGCAGACGGAAAAACTGAGGAGGCCGCACAGCTCTTCATCACGAAACGACTTTCCTGGCCTTACTATTTCGGCTTCGACTCAGTAACGAGTGTCGCGAGTGGGAACGTCGAGCAACTGCTTTCGACCGTTGCGGTCATTGCAGATCGAATGATTTATAGGGCAGAACTCGATCGAGATAAAGCGATTACCGCCAGGGAGCTTGAAGACATACTTCGAAAGTGCGCTGACGAATACTACCATGGGCTTGAAGAAAAGCATCGTCGCGGATCGGCCATACGGCAATTTATCGATAACTTCGGCAAATTTTGCGAGGAAGTAACCTATCGATCTAACGCACCTTACCCGCCAGGACCGAATGGTTTTGGCCTCACCCGAGATGAGCTATTGGCAGCAGTATCGGTTGAGAAGAACGGGATTGACACGGGCGTATTTCGGGAAGTCCTTACAAGCGCTGTTGCCGGGAATGTTCTATCGGTGCGACCAACGAAACAAGGACAGGCTGGTAGTGAAAAGATCGTATTCTATTTGAATCGTTTCCTGTGCGTGAAGTTCAGGCTGCCGCTCAACTACGGGAGCTGGCAGCACCTTCCAATTGAGTTGCTTACCAAAATGATGCAGGAACCAATGCCTTTGCGCGAGATGGTCCGAAGAAAGGGGGCTTCCAACACACTTTTCGAGGCGGGAGGAGAATGACTAATTCATGAGTAGGTGGACCGATTATTATCTTAATCATGATTTCGATAACTTCTGGCGCCGGCACACCGAGGAAGGCATAGCCCGGGTGTTGATAATACTCGGGGTGGGATTTGACCCGCGTTGCTTGCATGCTCTCAGGTTGCTAGCAGGACTTGGACTAGGAGATCGACTAGGTTACATCGCCCTAAAGCTGATCGCGCGTCCAGCGCTCGGCAAGTCGGGTATTGCTACCGATAAGCTCTCAAAGGAGAATGTCGATGAGTTAGTAAAGATTGGTAACTGCCGCCCGGAAGCCTTGTTCGACATCGAGACCCACGACGCCGAAGGGCACAATATCGCCGGAAGAAGAACTCTGTTGTCGATGGAAGGAGCTTCGAAGATTTTCAAGAACTACACAGACATTCTCATTGATATCAGCGGGATGCCCCGAGGGGTATTCTTCCCCCTGATTGCTTATCTGCTTCGCCTTGCGGACAATGGCGAGTTCCGCAACCTACATGTCTGCGTCGTAGAAGACCCCTTGTTGGATTCAAAGATATCGGGGCGTGAATTTGGACAGGCTGATTACCTGCACACTTTTCGATATCAGGGTGAGGAGAAACTCGTCTGGCTTCCGCTTGTAGGAAAAGACGAGACTGCGCGTCTTGAAAAAATCCACAATAAAATCAAGGGATCATGTGTAGAAATCTGTCCAATGCTCCCGTTTCCTGCGAGCTCGCTTCGTCGAGTAGATGACGTCGCCGTTCGGCACTCCGAACTTTTATTCGAGGGGTTCTTGGTGTCACCGGATAATTTGCTTCTGTGTAATGAACGCAACCCCTTCGACGTCTACCGCAAGATCTTGGAAGTCGAGGAGTACTATCGTCAGCGACTCAGCGCTATCCCGGCAATCGGGAAGGTAATAACGGTTGTGTCGCCACTCTCAAGCAAGACCCTTTCTCTGGGTATGCTGTTAGCTGCGGTCGAGCGCTCGCTCCCGGTTTGCTATGTCGAAGCTGGCACCTATCAAGTCGATGTGGACATGCAGGGTCGGCTCGTGGGTGACACGAGGCATGAACCAACTGAAATCTGGCTTGCAGGAGAACCTTATATCGCATGAGTTCGAACCGTACAACGCCACAAGAGTTTCACCGACTGCCGTGGCCAAAGCCCGGCCTTTTCCTGAAGAACGGTGGACCGATCGCACTAGGAACCGGCCTCGTCGCCTTGGACATCGTCGTAACCGACCGAAAAGGAGTGAAATCCCGCCAATGGGCAGGGGGTACGTGCGGAAATGTCCTAGCTATCCTCGCATACTTGGGGTGGCGCGCCTATCCTGCCGTGACTCTTGGCGATGACTTGGCGGCGCAGTTGGTATTGGAGGATTTCCAGCGCTTCCGAGTCCACAGACGTTTTCTCCAGCGTTCTGAAGGACGTCACACCCCCATTGTTGTGGAGAGGATCCGAACGCACGGTCCTCGCGGGCCGCGGCATCGTTTCTTATGGACGTGTCCTAATTGTGGCGCCTGGCTACCTAGGTACCAAGCGATTCTTGCTACCGACGCGAAAGAAATAATCGAAAAAATGCCAACACCAAAGGTATTTTTCTTTGATCGTGTTTCCAGAGGTGCTCTCAATCTGGCCTGCGCTAGTCGGGATCGGGGTGCTGTCGTAGTATTCGAGCCTTCGGGAATCCGCGACGAACGGCTTTTCCATGAAGCCATCAATCTGAGCGATGTTGTGAAGTACTCTCACGAGAGGCTTGGCCGACTCCGAAGCGGTAAGAAATACAATACTCCCGTTATCGAGATCGAGACCTTTGGGAGTGAAGGGCTACGGTATCGCAGCAGAAACGGATCGAACACTGCCAGACCATGGAAGGAAATGGCCGCCTACCTAGTGAGGGATTTACGCGATGCCGCTGGTGCCGGAGACTGGTGCACAGCCGGAATTATCCACGTTCTAGCATCTAAGGGAGCGAAGGGGTTGAAAGAAGCTTCAGCGGAGAGGATCGAGAGCGCTCTCCAACTCGGTCAGGCGCTCGCGGCCATCAAGTGCAGACACGAAGGCGCACGAGGCCCGATGTACGCTTTGAGCAAAAAGCAACTTGAGGCTGCAGTAAAAGGGGTCCTGCAGGGGGAGACCCTCACTTGTGCTGAAGAAGAGACGAACGAGAGATGGCTTAGTGACCTTCTTGAAGTTGTCTGCCCGAGTTGCGATACCCACAAGGGTGGTAGGTCGGCTGCATCCATGGGTCGAGATAGGATGATTACTAAGTGATATAAATAGTGTTTATCCAAGTTTTCACGATTGTGGAAAATATTTCATCCCTGCGAGCTTAATCCAAATTCAACCATACCTCGCCGTCGCCATTCGCAATACGTATACAGGACAGTTTGAAGTCCTTTCCTGGGGGATTCGCCGTTACGGAATAGCCAATAAAACCTGGATAAACAATCGAAAATTCCTTGAGCCATACGAGATCTGGATGGTAGTTATTAGGGAAATTGAACTTCCATTCGAGAATAGCTGCCGGCGCGACCGTCGCTTTTCCCTCGGAGTCCCAACAGGTCATGCGCGGCCTGGGCCATATGACGACGTCCTTACAGACTTGCAGTTTTCTAGTGGAGCCATGAGCGGCGACCTCGTCCGTCTCGGCAACGACCTGCGGGACCGGGCACTCGACCGCAATTTGTGCCGGGTCGCGCAGGAAACTCGAAGGGCCCACGTGGCGCAGGAGATGCCCGAATACAAAAAGGCTTACCGCCTCGCGCTCTCTGCGGCCATTCCAGGAGCCATCAAGAGCCTCTGCGGCGAACGAGGAGAGAGCGCTGCGGACGATGTCATCAAGTCCGGTCACGAATCACAAAATCGCTATTTAGAGTAAAGAAATCCTCTTTTTTCTTGTCTTTCAATATTTTGAATTACGGGAGGTGTTTCCCCATTTATCATATTTCGACCCCAGTATTTTTTCAACGCTTCCGCCAACTCTGCTTTGACATCTTCCCGTGGTCGGGGGATCTCCTGGAGGATTGGGGGATATGTGCCATTCGAGGTAGGTGGTATCAAGAGGGGTACGACGGCGAGGGGTCCTTCAGACGGGTTCGTCTGGTCCGGCCGTTGTGTTGAGGCCCCGGTGCTTGCGGACGTTGAGGGCTTTCCACTTGAGGCCTGGGTGCTCGCGCAACGTCGCTTGCATGCCCGGGTCATCCGTTATCAAGTCAGGGACGATCTCTCCCTCATCATTGAGGCGTCGGAGGAATTCTGTCTCCGTGTCGTTGAGCGGGAGCACCAACGAGAGTCGCTCGCGGCACTCCACGACAAGCTTCTCGGTCCAGGAGGCAACCTCGTGCTTGGCCGGCGCGCGATTGGCACGCAGCAAGGGGCAGAGCTCTATTTGGACCTCCTTCGGCTCGACGGTCACATTCGCGGGTGAGACTGCTCGCCAATCCTTTCGGTTGGCACCGCCATACACGACGAAGCCGAGACGAAGCTTGGCGATGTCCAGTCCTGGAGTGACGAGGAGTGCGTGTGCATCGAAGACGTCGCGGCTCGCACTTCGAGTCAAGAGGGCCGCCAGCTTTCCTGCGGTCAGCTCATGCAAGTCCAAGACGGAAACGGGGTTCGCGCGAACAGAGCCGACCGAGTGGCAGTCCTTCGTGACGCAGGGCCAGAGCGGCGTCCGCAGCATGAAGTTGACGTCGAGCTCAAGGTTGCCCGAGCCGCCTTTCGCCCCGAGGTAGGTGAGCCGCCACTTGCCGCCGGCATGGTCGGTGGGAACGCGCTTGATGGCGAGACCTTCGCGCGAGCACACGGCCTGCACCGCCTGCTCGACTTTAGGCCGCTCGGCGAGCATGGTCTCCCGGCCGGCGGCGCCGATGTAGTTCAGGTCGATGTCGACCGAGAGACGCGGCACGTCGAAGTGGAAGAGGTTCAGCGCGGTGCCTCCCTTGAGAGCGATGTGCGTCTTCAGGAACGGGTGGCTGTTGAGCGCGTCGAGGAGCGCCATCATCCGGAAGACCTTCTCAAGCGGCTCCGCGCCGAAGCCGGTTGCCGTAACCTCTCGAGCTATCGCATCCGGCGTCAGGTTCATGTGACTTCTGCCCAACTGCGGTTAAGGATTCGCTCGGGAACCACCAGGTCCCAGCGAGAGAGCAGTTTGCCCGGCTCGCGTTTGCCGCGCTCGAGGTACATGGGCCGGCGGGGCGCGCGCTCGCGCAGGCGGTCGAGGTGGCGGTCCTCGACCATCAACTCCTCACGGTGCTGTTCAAGGTAGAATCCGACTTTCGCCACAGTCACCGCCGACTTCAGCTTGAATGCGTAGTCGGTGACCGCATCGAGGTCGAAGAACTCCACGGACTCAAGCGAGCGCCAGATCTCCTCCCAGCCGCCGCCGTGCCGGGGAGCATCGAGGACATCGACCATTGTGCGCTCGAGAGTGGTCACTCGGACAGTGGCGCCATCGCGTGGCTTTGCCACGACGCCGCCACCCAGGTCCGGCAACGCACGAAGGGGTGGGGGTACCGGAACCGGAACGAACTCGGTCCCGCGGAACACGAACGGCTTGGACTTGGTGGCGGTCAAGAACGGGAGCCGACGGGTCAGGGAATGAGCTTTACCGTGGAACTGGAGCGCGCCGTGGTAAGCAACGACGGCGTCGGGGGCCAGGTTGCTGGCGATGACGTAGGGATCGA
Organism: bacterium; assembly: GCA_028713675.1. Taxonomy (GTDB): domain Bacteria; phylum Desulfobacterota; class JAPLJL01; order JAPLJL01; family JAPLJL01; genus JAPLJL01. Next base: position 33,421 of record JAQTNV010000002.1, on the reverse strand, counting down.
CCGCCATGCTGTCAGGGGTCTGTCCGCGAGGCACGACAGCGTACACCTTGCGGCGGATGCGGAGCAGGTTTCCGGCGCGGATGTGCTGCTTCACGGCCGCCAGGCTGGAGTCGGGCTTGAGCCCCTCTCCCGCCTGATGTGCGGCGGTAAAGTCCTCGAGCCGGAAGACCGGATGCAAGGCAAAATAGTCGAGCGGCTTCATTGTACTTGCCATATCATCTCCAAACGGTTATAAATTGTAGCCGTTTTGGCGATAAGTAGCAAGTCATGTTCATTCTGACTTGCCGTTCGTCTCCATAAGGATGATTCGTAACTGCCGTTCTGGCAACGATAGGCAAGTAGCGATGGCGTTCATAGCAGATAACTTAACTGTTCTGTCAAGTCGGTCAATTTAGACAAGTCGCTGTGTCGGAGTGCTGCAGCGTTCTCTCCATCGTTGCGCCACGAAGTGCACATTTGCGTTGGGCGTGTATGATGAACGTCCGTCTGAATTCCCTTCCGTCACCTTTAAGACTCCGGCATCGGAAGGGCGGGGTCGCGGCGGTCCGGAACTTACTGGGAAAAGCTGGTCGTCTTCTTTCTCCGTTTTCTGAACTTTCCTTTCACCTTCTCGATCTCCATTAAGATGGCCTGGAACATCTAGTCCGCCTGAATCTTCTCGGACTTGTGCGCCGGCCTGGATAGGTTGAAAAGGATCCAGATCTTTTGCAGCATGGCGTACACCCAGGCCCCGACGACTTTTAAACTTTTCCCTCGCTGTCTCGTGCTTGGCATTCTCTTCAAAAACATTCCATTGGCATCGTGAAGGTCAAGATATGGGGTACCATCCTCGGTAAGCGCGATTAGCACCCGACATTTATCCTTGGGATCGGAAAGGACAAACATTGGGCCGTAAGAGGACGCGCACATGTCAAATTGCATACGCGAGTTACCATCTCGGTCGTGGAGGACAAAGAACGGGCCTTGCCTGTCTAGCACCTCCAGCATGGCTCGTATCTCCCCCTTTTCGTTAACTAACTCCAACCTCCTGCAGCGTATTAACTCTTCGAATTTTCTCATTTTCACTTCTCCTTTTCTGTTGGTGGGGTTCCCCTTTTAAATCGGCTACTCCTAGAATCTCCTTATATGAATGAACGATGCCGCCGGCCACTCGCCAATCCATCACCTTTGAGATCAAAGAATTGGAAGGGCGGGGGCGCGGCGGTCTGGAACTTAAAGGGTGAAAGCGGTTGTCTTTTTGCCCCGCCTTTGGAATTTGTTCTCCACCTCGTCGAGCTCCAAGCGGATGGACTGGAATATCTTGTCCACCTGCTCCTCCCCGAACTTGTACGGCGGCCTGGATAGGTTGGACAAGATCCTGATCTTCTGCAGTACGGCGTTCACCCGGGGCTCGGCCAGCCGCTTGAATTTCTCCTCCGCTGTTTCCTTGATTTCTTCTGTCATGACTCCTCCCTTTGGTTTGAACCTTCTTTACGTCCCAAATATCCCAATTTCCCCGAACTCAGCTCGGCGCTTTCACGGCCGTTCAGGTTGAATAGGAGGATCATCTCTAACCCGTCTTCTCATAAAGCACCTCCCCGGTTTTCCACGATCGTGGAATTGGTCCCGATTAATACCTCCTGAAGTGAATAAATTTCCCCGGCCTTCGGTGGAAGGGCACGGTATTAAAATTCTGCGGATGCAGCCGCTTCTGGTGTCTGCCCCCCGAATACTTCAGCATGTCCTCCTCCGCCCACTTGGCGTGGTGGTGCGCCCCGACTACGCACTGAATCATGTCGTCCGACTCGACCGGGGTCATGTGCGTCCCCGTGTCGTTCAGCTCCTTCACCTCTGCCAGGGCCTTCTTGGCCCCGCCCCCCTCGTCGTCGGTCAGGAGCGAGACCCGGAACGCCTCGAGGTCGTTCTTGAAGTCGATGTAGGCCGCCCGGGTGACGGAGTACTGGATCGCCCGGATCCTATGGTCCCGGAGCGTGTCGAGGAAGTGGGCCGGCTGCCAGCGATCGAAGGAGATGGTGTGGATGTAGATGAGCTTGTCCAGCTCGAGGATGAAGTTGGTCACGGACGGGAAATGCACCTGCCAGATGATGCTCTCGTTCCCCACACGCTCCCGCCGGGCCTTGATCATCACCACCGCATCCTCGATGAACCTCCAGTCGCCTTCCGGAACCGGCTCCTTGTGGAGGATCGCCATGCCGAAGGCGCAGTCTGATCTCCCGGGATCGCAGTGGATATACCTTGGGGTCATCTTGTCCGCCTGGCAGGTGGTGAACCGCAACCGGAGATAGTGCAGGAGCAAGTCCTTGACCGTGTCCCGAGTTTCAATTACCCGATAGGCAAGGATCGGCCTCCTGCCCCGGTCCACGCACGCCTCCACGATGTCCGGGTTGAAGGCCGCATTGGCCGCCCCCGGCGGGTTGGCGCCGTAGTCCCTCTCGGCCTGGACGGGGTCCACCCGGTATCGGTCCTTGATAAACTCCCCGTCCTTGCGGAAATCCGGATTGAGCTCCCAGGTCGCCTTGCGGTAGGTGAACATCCGGGGGAGCTTCTTCGAGTCCTCGTCGATCAGGGTCATGATCTTGTCCCGCCGCATGTAGGGCGCCCCGATGCTCATCATCACCGGCCAGAACCTCGGCCACTCGCCGGCCCGAATCTTCTCCTCGTTTTTCAACCAGAGGGTGGACATCGAGGTGTTGTGCACGTCGTATACGTCGTCGGCCGAGAACTTGGAGTCGGTCAGGTCGAACCGGGACAGTTCGTCGATCGCCACCCCCGCCCTCGTCCGGCCGGCGGCCGTCGCCGAGTTCTTGCTCAGGTTGACGAAGTGCAGGCCCCAGCCGTTGAAGTCCAGCCGACTGCCCGTCTCCTTGACAAGGGAGCCCGCCTCGAGGCCCTCCGCCGCCTCCCGGGCTTTCAATGCCTCGATCAGCTTCTGGAACCAGGGGGAATACTGCATTCGCTTTTTGAAGGCTGACCAGACCGTGTCCTTCGACTGCTCGACCGCCGCCGCCAAGAAGGCAAACTCCACATCCTGACCCGGGAGGAGGCCATAATACGCCTGCAGGGAGCCCCCCTCAGCGAACAGCCGGATCATCTCCTGCAGGCGGAATGTCGACTCGTAGCTGGCGATCGCCGTCTTGCCCGACCGCATACCGGCCGCACCGACCATCTCGTTGTACCCCTTAATCAGCCCGGCTTTATAAAGATCGAGCTTCGTCGCCTTGCACTTTGGACATTGATTATGCTCGAGCAGGACCTGGGCCCGGAACTCGTCGGCCGTCATGACCAGTTTTTCCTCCTTATTGCAGTAGGGGCAGAGAAGCTCATGAAAATCCCGGAGGATCACAAGGTGGGTCGTGTACTTCCAGATGGTCGAGATGTTCAGAAATTCCCGGCCAGAGATCCAATCGACAATGTTCTTCGGCCAGGGGAGGTCAAGCCCAGCTACCTCCCCGTTCATCGGTAAGATCGAGAGAATATCTTTTAAAGCTCCAATGTAGATATCCTGAGATTCCATTCGCTTAATCCTGTGGCTTCATCATTGGCAGGCCGAAGGTGGTCCTTCGGAGTTCTTCCTGGAAGGTGGTAACATCCTCCCGTTCGAACCGGGCCACCCGCAAAGCCAGATCCTTGAATGCGGCATCGAGGCTCGCCTCGGCTTCCTTCGGGGTCAAAGCAAGCACCTCGCTCCTAAGCCTGGCCATCTCCCGACCGAGGTTTTCCAAACTTTTTATCGCTTTCCGCTCGATAAAATTCGCAGTCGCATTCATCACGGCATGGGGGTTCAAGAGATGGTCGAGGAGCTCGATCGACATCCTCATCTCTTTTGCGATCGCAAGATGACCGAATAAACCCTTGTCCTCATCCGAATCCGGGTTCAAATCCAGCTTTGCTTTGCTCTTTTCGAGCCGTTTTTTGAGGTCTGAATGGATTGCCACTTGCTCCTGGAAAAGTTGGGCTTTATTCCGAATTACGTCCGCCGGGAGGGGCTCTATCGGGTAGGGCTCCGAAGCCTTTGCCTGGGCAGGGGGTTCATAGAGCGCCAGGGCCTCCTGGGGGACATGCCGGAAGTGGTTGAACAAGTTGGACGAGTTCAGACCGACCCGACCCTCGGTCAGGTATTCACTGTTGACCTTGCGGGCGATGGCCCTCAGGGACAGGCCTTTCCCGAAGTGAAGCCCGTGGATCTGATCCCGGATTTCCGGGGCCAGCCTGCAGACTTTACATTGCGCGGTTTTTGACTTCACAGCGTCAAGGTTGTTAAGAGCCTCATCCAAAGGCTGTTTCTCATCCTCTGTCCTAAGTCAGACCATAGGCCAAGACATAGATCGTGGAAAATAAAAAGGCCGAGATTTTTGGACATCCATCTCGGCCTCTTCTCTTTCTCTTCTCGAAAAACTACTGGTAATATAATAGCAGGTCGACGCCAGGATCTCAACGACGGGATGCGGTACTCCGTGGGACCCTCCGGCTTTCACCTGCACCGCGCGTTTCGGGCTTATAAGCCCGCCGCATGGTTTCCACATTCGTGGAAAATGGAATTCCCGGGGCACCGATTTTGATAACGGCCAAGGGCCTGCCCCGGACAGGGGTGATGTGAAAATTGGTGTGACTCGGTAGGCGCGACCGGGCGCATCCCGGCGAATCCTGGCTAGTCGGGAGCCGGGCGTATATGTGAAAGATGTCGGGAATTTACGAGGGAAATCGAGGGGTTGGAGAGAGGGGCGGTTTAGGTTTTTAAGTCCCTTGTGTCTACCTATTCCACCACCCCGGCTTCTGGCTGGAAATTATAGCAATTTATTAGAATCTTTAAAATTTTTCCATCCGGTGCCTGCGGTTTTCCGAAGATTTGAACCAATAAAACAGCCCATTTTTTTCTTCAGGGCTGCGATCGTGAAACGAAAGTTTGACTTTACCCCCCTTGCAACAGAGAATAACTGAAACCCGGAAAAATATTTTTGAAATAAAATTGAAAAAAATCAGCAGATCAAATCAATAAGTAAAAGGGGAAAGATGGGATCGAATCGCGGGAATATGCAGATGGAGCGGATCGTAACCATGATCCGTATATTTTCCGAGCGCCAATTCGGGATCACCGCCGAGGAACTGGTGGAGAAGTTCAGGGTCAGCCGTAGGACCATTTACCGGGATGTCAATCTCCTGAAATGGATACTGCCATTGGAAGAGGGAATCACCGCGGGGAGGAAAACTTACCGGCTGCCCCCGCAGTTCAAGGTTCCCCTCAGTTTCACCCTCCCGGAGCTGATGGCCCTCCGGCTTTCCAAGAACCAGCTCCGCTACCTGGAGGGGTCCCCTTTTCACCGGGATTTCAACTCAATCTTCAAGAAGATCGAGAGCATCCTCCCGGCCCGGTCCGAGAACCAGCTTGACCACTTTACCCATACTATTTTTGTCCATCCGGAGGCTCCCAAGGATTACCACGGGCGGGAGAAGCAAATCGGCATCATCCAGGAAAGCCTCCGCCAATGCAAGGCCTGCAGGTTCACATATGTTTCCCGTTCCCGGACCAGTCCCAAGGTATATGACATCCATCCTTACGGGCTGGTCTCCTTCAAGCGGGGGCTCTACCTGCTCGCTTTTGTCCCCGAATATAAAGAAATCCGCTGCTTCGCCCTGGATTCGCGGGTGAAAGGCATCCAGCTGACCGCCGATTGTTACCAGATCCCCGAGAACTTTTCCATCGAGTCTTACACCCAGAATGCCTTCGGGATAGTCACCGGGCCCCCGGAGGAGGTAATGGTCCAGTTTGACCGGGAGGTGGCCGCCAATGTATCAGAACGGATCTGGCACCAGAGCCAGAAGATCGAGAAAAAGAAGGATGGGAGCCTGGTTATTAAAATGAAGGTGGCTCCCAGCCCCGAGATAACCTCCTGGGTTCTTTCCTACGGTCCCCACGCCCGGGTGCTGAAGCCCAAGTGGCTCCTGGATGATGTTAAAGCGGAACTTTCTGAAGCGCTCAAAAGATATAAAGACGTGAGACGTGAGGCGTAAGGCGTAAGGCGTTTAAAGAGTTCCTTTCGTTCCTCAGATTTAACCCAATCTTTCATCTCACTATTTGACGGCGGTTTGCGGTCGGTTGTCTGCGGCCTGGGCTTCGAAGCTTTAGCGAAGTAGCCTCGGCCGTCAGGCCTTCAGGCCTCTGGTTTTATTCTCCTGGTTTTCATTCCACAATCTACATTCCGCAATCGTCATTCGGCTGTGTCATTCCCTGTCATCAGACATCCCTAAAATAAATCCAAGTTTATAGTTTCGGGTTTCTAGTTTCGAGTTAAGAAGAATTGACGATTTACGAATGACGATTGACGAATGAAAGCCAGACAGACGAGACAGACGAGACAGACCAGTCAGACATTTTGTTTGAACTGCGGTCGGCGGCTTGGGCAGCGGAGCTTCAGCGGAGTTGACTCAGCCGTCTGCGGTTGTTCAGTAAACCTGAAGGAGGAAAAATGGAAAAGAAAAAAGTTGCGACGGATCCGGTAATGGCAGGCTGCCTCTCCCAACTGGAATTGGGGAAACCACAGGGCTTTGGAAACCTGGAGATCATCCCCCTTTTCTTCGCGGACGGCCAATCCCCGAAATACCTGACCCTCAAGGAGGCCCTGGAGGGGAACCTGCTTACCGTTCAGGAAGTCACCGAAGGCGGATCCGTGCCCCAGCTCAAGGCCGTCAACCTGGCCGAGCTTCCGGTCCTGATCCTGGCCGGGGAGGAACTGGCCGGGGCCAAGCAGAACCGGGTGCTCAATACCACCATCCTCCTGAAGATCAAATCCGAAACCCTCATTCCGGTCAGCTGCACCGAGCACGGCAGGTGGAGCTATGTCTCCAATCACTTCCGGGATTCCAACGTGGTGATGTCTCCCAATCTCCGGGCCTCCCATCTCGCCGCGGTCGGCATGTCGCTGAAAAGCGGCAGGGAATTCGTCTCCGACCAGGGACAGGTCTGGGACAAGATCAGGGATTTCTCCGAAAAAGCCGGGGTCAAATCCGTCACCGGCGCGATGCGGGATGTCTACGAGTCGAAAGCCGCCGACCTGGATAAATACCTGGAGGCTTTTCCGTCCCTGCCCCGCCAGAAAGGGCTGATCGCCATCCTGAACGGCGAGGTAATGGGCCTCGATTATGTCTCCCTTCAATCCGCCTATGCCAATCTCCATCCCAAGCTCGTCAGGAGCTACGCGATGGATGCCATCCTCCAGGAGAAAAGGAAGAAATCCAGCCCCGGGATTGAGGGGGCCAGGAATTTCCTGCAGAAACTGCAGACCGGCAAGGTCAAAAAATACAAATCCATCGGCCACGGGTGGGATCACCGTTACGAAGGTGAAGGATTCGTGGGCTCGGCCCTGGTTCACCAGAAGCAGGTAATCCACACGGTCTTCTTCAAAAACCAGGCCCAGGAACTCGGGCCCCGGATGGCCGGCTTCCGGAGACGGATGGATTTTATTTATGACCGGTAAAATCCTGATCCCGGGGAAGCAATCGTGTCTATCGTGTCGTTGTGTTCTTTGTGTCTATTGAGTCGAATTATCCAATTATATTCTGACACTGCGGACCCTATGAATCCAATGGACTCTATGGACCCAATGGACACTATGGACACTATGGACACAACGGACACTACGAACGCTTTTGATTGATGAGCGAAACCAACCCCCAAAAAAGAAAAGAACATAGGCAAAGGAAGAATTCTTCCCCCGCCAGAAGCGGTCCCGGCTTTCCGATGCTTGACAACTTTTTTGCGATACAGGAAACTGCATTCCTACACCGAATCCATAAAGGTTGAGCAGGAAGAAAGGGGGAGATCAGATGGAAGCGAAAGAAATCACCATGGCAAAATTGAACCCGAATAAATTCATTGAGGAAAAGATCCGGGAACTTTCCGCCACCGTGGGGAACGGCCTGGCCATCAACGCCCTTTCCGGGGGGGTGGACTCCTCGGCCGTGACCATGATCGGCCACCAGGCCCTGGGAGACCGGCTGAAGACATATTTCATCGAGAACGGGATCATGCGGGAAGGCGAGGCCAAGCAGATCGTCGGCTGGTTCCGGAAGCTCGGGGTCAAAGTGGAAGTGGTGGACGCCCAGGACAAATTTTTCCGGGGCCTGAAAGGGTTGACCGACCCGGAGGAGAAGCGCGAGGCGATCACCCAGGCATTCTATAAAGAGGTCTTCGGCCCGCTGGTGAAGAAAAGCGCGGCCCGCTTTCTCCTGCACGGGACCAATTACACCGATATCGAGGAAACCGTGGCCGGGGTCAAACGGCAGCACAACATCCTGGTCCAGCTGGGGATCGATACCGTAAAGGTTTACGGTTATAAAGTTCTGGAGCCCCTGAAGGAACTGCGCAAACCGGCCGTCCGGAAGGTGGCCAAGGCCCTGGGTCTGCCGGCCGAGATCTACAACCGCCCGCCTTTCCCGGGCCCGGCCCTGGCGACCCGTGTGATCGGGGAAGTGACCCCCGACCGGGTCAAGACCGTCCGGAAAGCCACCAGGATCGTGGAGGACGAGCTGGCCGGGGTCAAGTGTTTCCAGTACCTGGCGATCCTGCATAATGACATGGTCACCGGAGTGCGGGGAGGGAAAAGGGATTTCGGCTGCCAGATCGAGGTCCGCTGCTGGGACAGCGAGGACGCGGTCACCGGAAAGCCCACCCGCCTACCCTACCCGGTTTTGGAACGGATTGCCCATCGGATTACCACCGAGGTTCCGGGGGTGGTGAGCGTGGTCTACAATATTACCCAGAAGCCGCCCTCAACGATTGAGGCGATCTAAAGAAGGCATAGAGCAAAGGGCAGAGGGCAAGGAGCAAAGGCAAAAGCGAGATCCTTCGCCTTCGGCTCAGGATGACACCTTCGCAGACCGCCATCAAAGAATCAGAATGTAAGGCGTGAGGAGTTAGGCGTGAGGCGTAAAGGATAAAGAGAAAAAGCAGACGCCAAAGATAAAGTAAAATAAAAAACCTCCCTGGTGGGAGGTTTTTTTATTCATATATTGTCAGTATCGGTTTGGTTTTGATTTTTTTGCCTCCCAGTGTCTTAGCCACCCAGCATTTTTCCTGCACTTTGCTCTTTGCCCTATGCTACCTAGTGAAGACTTTTCGGCGGGGCGTAGAGCGAGCAGGTCACCAGGGTTCCTCTCGTCCGGCCCGGTTGAACATTAAAGCTCGCCCCGATCAGTTTGGACCGGTATTCCATGATCTGTAATCCCATTCCCCCGTTAGCCTTTAAATTTTTCGGGATTCCGGTCCCGTCGTCGCTTATGGTCATGGTGAGCTTGTTTTTTACTGAGGCAAGGCGGATCTTGACGTGTTTGGCTTTTCCGTGCTTGATGGCGTTGTTGGCGGCTTCCTGGGCGATGTAATAGAGGTTGGTGGAAACCAGGTTATCTTCGATGTAGATCCGCTTGTTGCTCTGGAACAGACAGGATATTCCATACATGCTTTCCAGGTTTATCGCCAGCTGTTTAAGCGAAGACATCAGACCCTCGGCCCGATGCTCGACGGGATAGAGCCCCCGGGCCAGGCTGCGGGTTTGGGTGATGGCCTGGCTGACCAGCTGGGAGATCTTGGCGGCTTCCTTGGCTTCCGCGGGAGCCTTGGCGGCGAGCTTGTTCTCCAGGGACTTGTTCATGAAGGAAATGGCGGTCAGGTGCTGGCTCAGCCCGTCGTGCAGGTCCTGGCCGATCCGCCTCTGCTCGCGGGCGCTGATTTCCAGGATTTCTTTCTCCAGGCGCTTCCGCTCGGTGATGTCCCGGATCACCGCCAGAATGGACTGGGGTTTTCCCTCCGCGTCTTTCAGCAGGGTGGCATTCACCTCCCCGAGAAAACGGCTGCCGTCTTCTTTCATTAGGGTATATTCCACGTTCCGGGCGAAACCGTCCTTGAGGATTTTATGATGAATCTTGGCGGCTTTTTCGCGGTCTTCGGGGGCGATCCCCTTGAACGCATCTGCTCCCAACAACTTCCCGGTGTCATGGTAACCGGTCAGCTCCAGGTTTTTCTGGGAAGCCTCGATCACCCGTCCCTGGAGGTCGGTGACGATAATGGCGTCGGGGGAGGTATGGACCAGGGTCCGGAACATTTCCTCGGATTTGCGGATGGCCTCTTCAGCCTTCTTCCGCTCGGTGATGTCCCGGATGGTGATAATAAGAAATTTCGGATTACCGGCGTGGTCTCTAATCATAACCGCGTTCGCCAGCCCCAGGAACCGGGTTTTATCCTTCCGAACGATGGTGTATTCCGCATCGCGGGCGGGATATCCCAGCTCTTGGGCCAAGGCCAGGTTTTTCATGGCTTTTTCCTGGTCCTCCGCGGCGATCAACTCCATCCCGTTCCGGCCGATAATCTCCCCGGCGTTCTTGGCTTTGATCATATCCACAGACCGTGGCGAGATCTGAAGAATGGTTCCGGAAAGGTCAGTCACCACTACGGCATCAGTAGTGGCTTCGGTCAGGGTCCGGTACATCTCCTCTGAGTCACGGAGAGCCTCCTCCGCCTTTTTACGCTCGGTAATGTCACGGATGGTTCCGATCAGCGCCTTGGGATTGCCCTCGGCGTCCCGGATCAAGGCGGCGTTCAGGGCGCCGATGAAGAAGCTTTTATCCTTTCGGAGAAATTTGTATTCGAGATTGCGGATTATCCCGGTTTTAATGGTCTTAATCACGGCCTGACTCGCCGGCTCCCAGAATTCCGGGGTGAGAAGGTCAAAATAATTAGATCTGCGTAATTCGTTCACGGCCGAGTAACCGAAGAGTTCCAGGAACTTTTCGGAGACCTCCAGGACCCGGCCTTCGAGATCGCCCAAGACCACCGCGTCGGGGGAGGCTTGGGTCAGCGAACGGTACATTTCCTCGGATTCCCGGAGGGCCTGCTCGGCCAGTTTGCGTTCGGAAATATCCCGGACCGTCACGATCAGGGATTTGGGATTTCCGGCGGAATCCTTGATGACAGCGCTGGTCAGTTCCCCGGTGAAGGTGCTTTTGTCTTTTTTCAGAAAAACATATTCCACGGGTTTGAGAAAACCTTCCCGCAGATTTTTTTCCATATCCTTGTGGGAGGCTTCCCGGTATTCCGGGGCGAGGAGTTCGAAGCCGTTTCTTCCTAAAATATCCCGGGGGCTTTCATACCCCAGCATTTCGGCGGTGCGCTGGGTTACCTGGGTACAATTGCCCTGCAGATCGGTCATGAAAACGTGGTCCGAAGAGGTTTCCACCAGGGTTTTGTACATCTCCTCGCTTTCCCGGAGGGCCTCCTCGGCCCGCTTGCGCTCGGTGATGTCCCGGACCGTGACGATGAAGTTTTTCGGATTGCCGTCGGCATCCTTGAGCAGGACCGCGTTCATCTCCCCGAAGAACCGGCTTTGATCCCTGCGGATGAAGGTATATTCCTTGTTCAGGGCCGATCCTTCCTGGAACGCCCGGGCCAGATTTTGCAGCCCCTCCTCGCGATCCTCCGGAGCGAGCAGATCGACGCCGCTGGTCCCGATGATTTCCTCTTTATCCCGGGCTCGCAGCATTTCCACGGACAGGGGTGAGACATCAAGAATGGTTCCATCCATGGCGGTGATCCCGACCGCGTCCGCGGAGACTTCCGTCAGGGTCCGGTACATTTCCTCGGACTCCTGGAGGGATTTCTCGACCTTGATCCGGGCAATGGCGTTTCCGATTTGGACGGAGATGCTGAGCAGGGCGTGGCGGGCCATCATCGGGATCTCTGCGGAAGTGTGAGAACTGACATTCATGCAGGCGATCACCCGATTTTCAAAGAGTATCGGAATTATGGCAATGGCCCGCAATCCTTCCCGCCGGTCAATCTCTTTATTGGCGGAACCAATATCGTCGATGAGGCCGAACCAGTGAGAGCCTTTTTTAATAAAGGCGGCGTTAGGGTTAGAAGCTTCATAATGGGACGTCGTCCTGATAAATTCCAGAGATAATCCCTGGGAGAAAGCCAGTTCTACGGACCCGTCTTTCTCGTTGACCAGGTAGATTCCCCCGCAGTCCATACCCGACGCCTGCAGGGCCGATTCCAGGCAGAGGCGCAGGGCCTCGTCCAGGTTAGTGGTGGCGCTTAAGGCGACCCCGAGATCGCGCTGGGCATAGAGCAGATTCTCAATTTGCTTGCGCTCTGTCACGTCCCGGATCATGATCACCAGGTTTTTGGGCTGACCAAGCGGGTCCCTGATCAAGGCGGCATTTAATTCCCCATAGAAATAACTTTTATCCTTTCGAATGAATTTGAGCTCGACATTCCGGCTGAAACCATTGGCCAGAACGCTTTGGAAGTCGGCCAACGCTTTATCCCGGTCTTCGGGGGCTACCCAGTCGAAACCGCTCAGGCCGATCGAATCCTGGAAGCTCTGATAGCCGAACATTTCCAGGGCCCGCGGCGAGGCGTAAATCAGGTTTCCCTCGAGGCTGAAGGTGAAAATGGCGTCCGACGAGGTTTCCGCCAGGATTTTATACATCTCCTCGGATTCGCGGATGGTTTCCTCGGACTGTTTCTTCTTGGTGATGTCGCGCGCGGTGGCGATTATACACTTCGGGCTGCCTTTTTCATCCTTGATCAGGGCGCAGTTGATCTCAATGAACAGGGGTTTCCCGTCCGGCGTGGAGACCTGGTATTCCACATTGTGAATGGAGCCTTCATCCAGGATTGTTTTAAAAAAACGATGGGCCTTTTCCTGTTCATCCGGGGTGAGGAAGGCAAAACCGTCCAGCCCGACTAATTGATCCTGGGAGACGAATCCCAGAAGCTTGGAGTCCGCCTTGGAGATTTCCAGGATCCGGCCCTCCAGGTCGATGATCGCGATAACGTCCGGAGAGGTTTCCACCAGGGTCCGGTACATATTCTCGGATTCCCGCAGGGCTTGCTCGGCCCGCTGGCGCTCGGCGATTTCCAGCCGGAGCCCCTGGTTGGCCCTGGTCAGCTCCAGGGTTCTCTGGGTGATCCGGTTTTCCAGTTCATCATAAGCCTGCCGCAATTTTTCCTCGGCGGCTTTCTTTTCGGAAATGTTGCGGGCGATGCCCAGGAGCCCGGACGGCTTTCCGTCTTTTCCATAAATAATGGAAGCGCTGACTGAAACATCCATATATGAACCGCTCTTAGTGAGGTGTCGGTACTCCCGGACATCGGTTTTCTGGTTTTCCAGGACCCGGCGGGTGGCTTGCCGGATGTTTTCCCGGTCTTCGGGATGGACGAGATCAAACCCGTTCAAAGTTAAAAATTCTTCCCGGGTCCAACCCATGTATTTAATCATGGACGGGTTGACAAAGTTGAAATTCCCGGCGGCATCGCAGGAAAAAATCATGTCTTCGGAGATATCGACCAGCCGCCGGTATCTTTCCTCGCTTTCGTGGAGGGCCTGCTCGGCCTGCTTGCGGAAGGTGACATTGGAAAAAAGCCCGTCCGCGTAGGTCACACCGTCTTTTTCGTAGACGGAAATCGACCGGGTATGCAGCCAGATCCATTTTCCGTTTTTATGCTGGATGCGGTACTCGATGTCATAGGGTTTTCTTTGGGTAAAGAGCTTCGAGAAGGACTGCCAGACCCTTTCTCGGTCTTCCGGGTGGACCCGGTCCAGCCAGATGGATTTGCCCCCCCGGTAGATTTCTTCCTGGGTGAATCCGTAAACGGTTTCGATGTTGGAGCTGATGTAGGTGGTATTGCCTTTCTGGTCGTTGGTCCAGATGATGTCGGGGATGTTGGTGACCAGGGAACGGTATCTTTCCTCGCTTTTCCGGAGGGCTTCATCGGCCCGTTTACTTTCGGTAATATTGCGGGCGATCCCCAGGATCCCGACCGGATTTCCATCTTTTCCATAAATAATGGAAGCGCTGGCGTGGAGATGAATATATGAACCGCTTTTGGTCAGATACCGATACTCCTGGGTATCGGTTTTCCGGTTTTCCACGACCTGCAGAAAAGCCTGCAGCAGCGTTTCCCGGTCATCGGGATGCACCTGTTCAAAACCGTTCATTTGTAAAAGCTCTTCCCGGCTGTACCCCAGCTGCTTTTCCAGGGCGGGGTTCACGAAAGTGAAATTTCCCGTGAGATCGACAGTGAAAATCATGTCTTCGGAATTATCGATCAGGCGCCGGTATTTCTCCTCGCTTTCCTGCAGAGCTTTCTGGATTTTTTTCTGCTCGGTTACGTCCCGGGCCATGCTTAAAATCGTGGTGGCCCGGCCATGCTCAAAGAGGGGAACCGCGTTGACCTCGAATTCCAGAATCTCACCGCGGGCGGTCTTGGTGCTGACGTTCAGGTTCTGGACCGCCTGGCCGCTTTTTAACTGCTCGACCGCCTGGAGGAGTTCAGGCAGGTTCTCCCCCGCGAATGAATCCATGAAGGTCCGCTTTTGAAGTTTTTCCAGGGAAAGTCCGACCTTGTCCAGCAGGGCGGAACTGGCATCGAGAAAATGACCGTTAATATCATTTACATATATATAATTCGGGCTGTGAGCAATGATGGTACGGTAGATTTCCTCGGTTTTCTTGACCTTGTCCTCCATGCGCTTGAGTTCGGTCAGATCGCGGAAGATCCCGAGGAGATACTGCTTGCCCGCCAGGGTGATGACCGAGGACATGAGGTCGGCATAGAAAACCCGGCCGTCTTTGCACTGGATCGGGATATTTTCGCCGGCAAAGGTTTCGCGGCGGCCCATTCGCTCGAAGAGCTCAACCACGCGGGGGACATCGGCCTTGGGGTGGATATCCATGACCCGGAGGTTCCGGAACTCCTGGGGGGTGTAGCCCAGGACTTTCTGGGCGACGGTGTTTCCGCCCAGAAATTTCCGGCTCTCGGTGTCGGCGATCAGAATGATATCCAGGGAGCTGTCAAAAATGGTGCGGAATCTTTCTTCCGATTCCCGGAGGACCGCCTCCATCAACTGGCGTTCGCTTCCCTCCGATTCCAGCCGGGCCAGCCTCCGGCGGGTGTCTTCCAGTTCCTGGATCAGCTGTTCCTGGGATTTGCCCTTATCGCCCATTAAGAAAAATTTTCCCCTCTCGAGAAATCCGAAGATTTGCTCAAGGTAAAACCCTAGCTCCGGGAATGTTCAGCGCTCCGGTTTTAAAGTGTCAAAATCCAAGTGTCGCAAATTTGTATTAAGTAATTACCCTAAATTATTTGCAGATCATACCTTAAAAGTCAAACATGCAAACAGGTATTTTCCAGGGGGCGGCGCGGCCGGCTCGGAATATGGTTTTAAATTTTGGTAGAATCAGGCGAATGGAGGCCGGGATGAAGGAAGATCCTTTTTATTCAGTCTTTTCCGCCCGGCTCGGGCCGGTTTCCGGTCTGGTCCTGACGGTCGAGCGCCGGGGAAAGATCCTGGCCCTTCGGTATTTCTTTCCCCCCCGGGAAAATTTCCGGAAATGGATAAAGCGCGAGTATCCCGGGGCGCGGGAAAGAACGACCGGTCTGCTGGGAGCGGTGGAAAAAGCGATCCGGGAATATTTCCGGGGCGGGCACCGGAAGCAATTTGATTTTCCCCTGGATTTTTCAGATTACACGGATTTTCAGAAACGGATCCTGGGGGAAACCCGGAAAATTCCCTACGGGAGGATCATCTCCTACCGGTGGCTGGCCGAAAAAGCCGGGGCGCCGCGGGCTTTTCGGGCTGCCGGGCGGGCCCTGGGGGCCAACCGCCATCTCCTTCTCGTTCCCTGTCACCGGGTGATCCGGACCAGTGGAAATCCGGGAGGGTTTTCCGCTCCCGGCGGGCCGGCCGTCAAGATTTGGCTTTTAAAGCTGGAAAAAGCTCAGGGCTTCGCTGCCGGGCCGGGTTTGGGAGCCGGGAACATGGGAGGAGGCATGGTTTTTCCCGCCAGGACATCCTGAAGCTTGTTCAGGATGACATTCACCCGCGCTGATTCGATCTTGTAAATCGTGGGGGCATCGGTTTTGGCGAAAGTTTCCTCTGAAGAAGATTCTTTCCCGATGACCAGCGAATTAATCTGTTTGTTGTTCGGTCCGAAGAAGCTGACTTTCAGACGGGGACTGTCCAATCCGTAGCGTTTCAGGTTTTCCGGGTGGTCGGTGACGAAGTCCCGGGCCGTGGCCCGGCGAATCTCGTTGAACAGGTTCCCCAGGGTGAAGCGGTCGACATCCAGGCTGAAAGGATAGGAAACCCGCCACAGGTCTTCGGTTCTTTTCTCCATCCTGACGGTGGCGGTGCCCGGGCGGGCGAATTCCAGGGCGGTGAGCGCGTCACGCTCGATATTGATCACGGTTTTGTCGCGAAAATCATTCACATTTCTGGTGAGCTTGTCCAAGACCTGGGAGTCGAGGAGGTAGACGGGGTCGCCTCCGACCCGGTTGGCATAGACCCCGCCTTCGGCATTCGCACCGATCCGGAAAGCCGCCGTCTTCTTATCCTTCAAGGCCAGGGTGACCAGAAGCCGGGGGCGGTTGAACCCGTAAGGGGCGGGATCCTCGAGTTTTTCCGCGATGAACCTGTCCGCCTTCAGGTTGATCAGCTCGGTGAGGATCTGGTTGATCTCGCTTTCGTCCGCCGGGAAGGCCGCGGGTTTGGTGATTTTCCATTTCAGATCCTTCAGCTCCAGCTGAAGTTCCCGGTCCGGGTAGACCAGGTCGATGCCCTCGACCTGGTTCCGCTCAACGCTGATGATCCGGCGTTCGCGCAGGTCGAGAAGCCCCTTGTTGACGAGCGATTTCAGGCTCGAATCAACCAGGAAAACCCGGGGGCTGGATTTTTTCTTGAGGTAAAGGGTGGAGCCGATGGGCCCCCGGTTTCCGAGCTCGATGGTGTCGGCGTTGGCGCCGCCGCTGAACTCAACCCGGATTTCCGGGTGGGAAAGGCCGTACTTTTCCAGGTCGGCGGGATTTTCGTCCACGACCCGGCGGAATTCCAGGCCCTGCAGCCGGTTGACCAGGCTTTTCACCGCGCCGTTGTCGGCTTCGGTATGAAGGGGTTCGACGATTTCCCATTCCTCGGGGCTTTTGCGGAAGACCCGGACCCGGCCGTCGGATTTCTCAATCGCGATGGAGTTCACGGTCAGGAAGTCACCGGAGAAAACCCGCTCGGCCTGGGTTTTGGCCTTTTTTCTTTCGGGGGCGCCTCGGAATTCATACCAGTAAATCGCCCCGCCAAAAACCAGGAGGACAATAAGCGAAATGATCGTGGTTTTAAAGCGCATGTTTATTAACAGTGTCGGTGTCGTGTCGGTGCTTAAAATCCTTTATTTAATCGTCAATCGTCAATCGTAAATCGTCAATTTTTATTGACTCGAAACTAGCTTTCTACTTTCGGCGCCGGCGCCACCAGATGACCAAACCGAAGCCGAGAATCGCCAGGGGCAGCCCCACTACCGACAGGTAGAAAATCAGAAGGCCCTGGCCGGGGGTGAGGTGCACCAGGCTGGGGGCCCGGGCCTTGGGGCGGATGGCGATCAGGTCCTTTTCCTGGGACAGCCAATTGATCACATTCAGGACCAGGTCGCTGTTCCCGGAAAAGTTGAACAGGCTGTTGGAGGCAAAATCCGAGTCCCCGAAGACCGCGAGCCGGGATCCGATTTCCGGTTTCCCGGGGTTGTCTTCATCCGGTAAGGATTTCGGTTTGGAGGCGGAAACCGCGGCGATCGTAACCGGTCCCTTGGTATCTTTTTTGGGATCAAACTTCATCTTTTCCGCGGTGGTGATTTTCTGCTGGGTGACGAAGCTCTGGTCTCCGGTCTGGGCTAGTTCCACCACCATATAATCGGGGTTTTCCAGTTTCTTGACCGGCCGGACCAGGGAGTAAAGAGTGGCCGGGCGGAAATTGGCGGTGATTTCGTGGACGGCGTATTTGGTGACGAGGGGCATGGTCAGGCTGCCCCCGAAAATCCGGGAGACGAAATCAACTATATAGCCGTTCCCCAGTTCGATTCCAAACTTGGCGGCAATCCGCGCCAGTTCCGGGGCGCTGTCCGGATCGGCCAGGATCAGACCGGCTCCCCCGCCCTGAAGAAACTGACTGATCATATCCTCCTCGTGGGGCAGGAGCGATTTTCGGGGACCGGCGATGACCAGAAGCTGGCATTCGGTGGGGACTCTTTCCTCTTCCATCAGGTTCAGTTCGCGGGTCTGGTAGCCCACGCTTTCCAGGGTATCCTTCAGCTGGGAGAGGCCTTCCTTTTCCTTGTCTTCCAGGGATCTTTCCGCATGGCCGTCCAGGAAGCAGATCTTTTTGATTTCTTTCCGCGTGAGCTTGATTAAATTATTAGTCAGTTCGTTTTCCGAGATTTCCTTGACCTTGACGGATTTCCCCTGCGCTTCCACGACGATGGTCCCGTACTGGGTGATCCCGGCATTCTGGGCGATGGTCGGTTCCTTGTCCGGATCGATTTCCACCACCTTGAAGAGGGGAGAATAACGCTGGTATTCCTGCATTAGGTCCTTGAATTTGTCCTGCTCGGGGCTTTTGTCCTTGAAAAAGGAGGTGATTTTGACCTCGCTTTTCAATTCCTTGAGCACCTTGATAGTTTGGGGTGAAATGGTGAAAAGGCCCTCCCGGGTGAAATCTTTCCGGAGATTGTGGCGGACGCTCAGGAAATTCACGAGCACCAGGATGGCCAGGATGATCAGGGTGAAAATCAGGGTGTTGGCCCCGAACCGGGTCTGCCGGAGGCCGGCCAGGTTTTTAATCTGCCGGTAATGGAGGATAGCCAAGATCACCAGGAAAACGATGCCGGCGATGATCATGACTGTTCCGATCCAGACCCGCGTGGCCAGGTAGCTGTGCAGGATCACCCCGGCCAGGGCCAGGAGCGAACCAAGGATGCCGATGATCACGGTTAGCGTATTTCCCATCCGATGTTACCTCCAGCTTTGCGAGTCCAGCACCCTCTGGGTCAGGAAGAGGGTGAAAAAGATGAAACTCAAATAAAAAACCACGCCTTTAAGTTCAATGATGCCTTTACTGAAGCTCTGAAAATGTTCCAGGATGGAAAGATGCTGCAGAACCGCGCCGAACGTGGGCCCGACGGACTGCGCGGCCCAGCCGATGATGAGAAGAAAAATCAGGACGCCCCAGGCGCTGATCACCGCGATGACCTGGTTCTCGGTCAGGGAACTCATCAGGATTCCCAGGGAGGCGGCGGCGGAGCCGAGCAGGAAGAGGCCGAGGTAAGCGGTAAAGATCGGCCCGACATCCGGGTTGCCGAAAATGAGGATCATCAGGGGGTAAACGAAACTGAAAAGAAGCATGACCAGAATTACGGCCGCGGCGGCAAAGAATTTGCCGAGCACCACCTCGGTGGTGGTGATCGGGGAGGTGAAAAGCAGTTCCCCGGTCCCGAGCTTCTTTTCCTCGGAGAGGAGCCGCATGGTCAAAACCGGGATCAGAAAGGTGAAAAACACCACCACGTTATGGAAAAAGGGAAAAAGCACCATGTCGTTCAGGTTGAGCCGGTCCAGCAGACCGGGGTAACGCATCATCTGGATGGACTGGAGGTTGAAGTAGGAGAGAATCTGGAAGAAAAGAAACCCCGACACGCCGAGAAAAATGAAAATGATCACGTAAGCGACGGGGGAGATAAAATAGCTTCCGAGTTCCTTGGTTACCAGGGCTTGGATCTTCTTCACGAGATTTTCCCCCCCTCCTCCGGGTTCGCGCCTTCCACGGTAGTCAGCTGTACGAACACTTCCTCGAGACTCATCCCGACCGGTTTAAGTTCGCGGAGGCCGAAGCCGCCGGTTACGATCGCCCGGGCCACGTCCTCCCGGATTTTCTGCCCCTCGCGCTCCAGTTCCACCCGGTAACCGCCCGGGACTTTTTCCTCGGGGAGGACGGAGATGACCCCCGGGACCCGGCGGATGGATTCCAGCGCCTCCGGGCCCGCCTGTCCCACCTGGACGAAGAGCCGGTCCGAGTTTCTGAGCGTGGACTGGAGATGCGCGGTCTGGTCTTCCGCCACGATTTTTCCTTCATGAATAATGATGACCCGGCTGCAGATCATTTCCACCTCGGGCAGGATGTGGCTGGAAAGGATGATGGTATGATCCGCGCGCAGGTTTTTGATCAATTCCCGGATCTCGACAATCTGGCGGGGATCGAGCCCGATGGTGGGTTCATCCAGGACCAGGATCTCGGGGTCACCGAGCAGAGCCTGGGCCAGGCCTACCCTTTGCCGGAAGCCCCGGGAAAGGTTCCCGATCAGGCGGTTTTGCACTTCGGTCAGCCCGCAGAGATCCATGACCCGCCGAACCTCCTGGGGTCGTTCCCGCGAGTCGACTTCCTTGAGCCGGGCCACGAAATCCAGATAGGGAGAAACCAGCATGTCGTTGTAAACCGGGGGATGTTCCGGCAGGTAGCCGATCCGGCGTTTGACCTCGAGAGGTTTTTCCATGACATCGAAGTCGGCGACGATGGCCCGGCCGGTGGTCGGGGGGATGAAGCCGGTGAGAATCCTCATGGTCGTGGTTTTCCCGGCTCCGTTCGGGCCCAGGAAGCCCACGATCTCGCCGGACTCGATCCGGAAAGAGACCCGGTCGACGGCCAGGATGTTGCCGTAGCGCTTGGTCAGGTTTTCAACTTCAATCACTGGGATTTCCTCCCTCAAAGGTGGCGGGTTTAAGCGATTCCGCGATCAGATTGATTTCGTTTTTCCCGACCTCGCCCACCAGGACGATTTTCAGGTTTCCCCGGAGGAAAGCCAGGAGCTGGGTGAGGCCCCGGCTGACGGCGAAGAACCCGCTGTCCCCGGGGTTCAGGCCCAGGGCGGTGTCCACGGTCGGCTGGTGTTTCTCCTGGAAAACAGAAAGACCGGTCAGTCCGTCGCTGTAAATCAACTGCAGGCGGGAATTTTCGCCGATCTTGTTGAGCACGATTCCCTTCAGGACGAATCCGGGGGGAAGGAAATCGGGCAGGAAGATGCGCTGACCGAAACTCCGGGCGGCGGCGGCCAGGTCCGGCTGCGGGTAGACGATGAAATCCGCTTTCCGGACATTTTTCGGTAGATTGATTTTCAGGGAGGCTTCGGGGATACCGGGATTGATCTCCATTTCGGAGAAGCTTTCCAGGGTGCTCAATTTCCCCCCCTCTCCGTAGACCTCGGACCGCAGGGAAAGCCCGGCCTCCGGGTTGATCCAGATTTCCTGCTGGGGCCTCCCGGTAAAACGGGGATGGAGCTGGACCCGGATCACTTTGTGCCGGCCCACCTGGCTTTCCCCGATGGTTTCGATCGTGTAGTTCTGCCGGGCAAGATCAATGTTTTTGCGGAGGGGATCAAAATCCTGCGGTTCCCCCTGGACGATTTCCCGGATCAGCACGCCCTGCTTGATGAAATAATGGAGTTTTTCCGGACCGGAGGTAATCAGGATTTCCTCCTGATCCCCCGTGGGGGTAACCTTTTCCAGCCTTTCCTGTCTTGAGCCCAGGTGGGTGATTCTCCAGTAGGTCACCTGCGGATAGGAATGACTGAAATCCACGGTGATCTTCCGGCCCTGGAAGCTGGGATGTTTAGCGTTATCTTCGGTCTTCTTCAAAAGGTCCAGCGAGGATCCTTCTTCGGCCCGGGCCGCGAGGAAGGGGCCGGACAGAGTCCCGAAAATAAAAAGCCCAAACCCGAAGCAGAAATGAATCAGGCGGTTCCGGCGCGGATTTAAGCTGGAGGTCATTTGTCTCATTTGCCTTTTAATTAATCCCCTTCGACAAAAGTGAAGTCGGCAGTCTGGACGGGAAGGATGGAGTTCATCCGGATCTGATTGCTGTGCTGGTAAAGGTACAACTCGGGGGAATTGGCCAGCTCGGTTTCGGTAAAGCGGGCTTCCTGGTTCCGGGCCAGGTTCAGGTTTTCGGAAGAGGTTTTCCACCAGAGGAGCGAGCCGAAGGCCACCATGATCATCAGACCGGCCGCGGCCAGGGCTATGTAGGCCGGGCGGAAGGTGAAACTGCGCGGGCGGAAAAAATCCAGGACCCGGCCGGATCGGGAGGAGGGAAGTTGTTTCTTCCGGATTTTTTTCATTACGGATTCGGCGAATCCGGGCAGGCTGATTCTGAACTCGTCCCCGGCCAGCGTGAGCCGGGACCGCAACTCCTCGATCGCTTTCAGCTCCTGCCGGCAGCGGGGGCAATCGGACAGATGAGCGGCCACCCGGCAGGCCTCTGTGCCGGTAAGCTCCCCGTCGGAATATGCGCCGATCAATTCTTCAAACTGCTGGCATTCGGACATGTTGCTTCTCCTTTTCGGAAGATTTGACACGGATTACACGGATGAACACGGATAATGTTCATGCAAAGTTTGCATTTACAAGGTCTGTGTTTTTTAAAGAGTAAATCCATTTAAATCTGTGTAAATCCGTGTCTAATATTTACAGAATCGGTTTCAACTTGTCCTGCAATTCTTTCCGGGCCCGGTGGATCCGGGAACGGACCGTTCCCACCGGGCATTCCATCACCTCGGCGATCTCTTCGTAGGAAAGCCCTTCCACCTCCCGGAGCATGATGGAAACCCTCAGGTCTTCCGCCAGGGAGTCAATCGCCTGCCGGATGGAGGCCGCCTGCTGATTCCGGATGGCCTCGTGCTCGGGGTTGGAAGACCAGGCCCCGGTGTCGGAAAACTGGGCGGATGTTCCCACATAAGAGTCCAGGTCCTCGGTCCCGGCCAGGGGATTTCTTTGCCGGCTGGAAACGTGGTTCAGGGAGGTGTTGATGGCGATCCGGACCAGCCAGGTGTAGAAACTGGCTTTGAAATCAAATTTGTCCAGGCCGCGATAAGCCTTTAAAAAAGCTTCCTGTGCCAGGTCCGGCACGATCGATTCCTCCCGGGTCACCCGGAAAATAATATTGAATATCCGTTTTTGATAGCGCAAAACCAGGATTTCAAAGGAATCCTTCTCCCCATTCAGGGTTTTGCGAATCAGCAAGTCATCGGCTTCGTTTTTCACTATCCTAGTTGTAGTTATAGACAATAATAAGCGCAGGAAGTTCCCGATCGAAAAATTCAGGTCCTAGGTGATGGGTTCAAAGTTCATGGTTCAAGGTTCACGATTCTCCGCAAAGGGCAAATAGCAGAGGGTCTATCGGGTCCATTTGGTTTGTCAGGTCTATCTAGCCTATATGGTTCATTTGGTTTTGCTGCATACTGCTTAGTGCCTACTGCCTACTGGGCGCAGGCTTCCCTCGACCACCATGCCTCGGGATCTGATCGAAAAGCCTGCGGCTACCTGCTTACTGCGCGCTACCGCGCGCTTCTGGCCTTTTCCGCCCGGGTCCTTAATTCCGAGATGACCGGTCCGTAATCGGCTTTGGACATGATCCCGCTGCCCGAGACGATGACGTCCGCTCCGGCCTGGCCCAGGAGCTGGACGTTGTCCAGCTTGATTCCGCCGTCCACCTCGAGTTCCGGGCGGGCGGGAGACCGATCAATCATCTCCCGGATTTTCTTCACCTTTTCCAGGGTAAAGGGAAGGAAGCTCTGCCCCCCGAACCCGGGGTTCACGGTCATGACCAGAACCAGGTCCACCTCACCCAGCAGTTCTCCGGCCAGGAGAACCGGGGTCCCCGGGTTCAGGGCGAGACCCGCCTTCTTGCCGGACTGGCGGATCGCGCTCAGGGCGCGGTGGAGATTGGGGGTGGATTCGACGTGGATGGTGACGAGGTCGGCCCCGGCCTGGATGAAGCCGGAGATCAGGTTCTCGGGGCGGGTGATCATCAGGTGCACGTCCAGGGGCAGGGTGGTGATTTTCCGGACCGCCTCCACGATCGGAATCCCGATGCTGATATTGGGCACGAAAACGCCGTCCATCACATCGATGTGGATGTAATCGGCCCCCCCGGCTTCCAGGCGTGCGACCTGGTCCCGGAGAACGCCGAAATCCGCCGAAAGGATGGAGGGAGCAATTTTAATTTTTGTCATGGTTCTCCTAACCTTTCTCCCGGTTTCAGGGAATGACCCCGGAGAAAATCCTGAATCTCCACCGGTTTTCCGCCTTCCAGCTGGACCCGGACCAGGTCCAGAAAACCTTCGCCGCAGGCCACCCGCACGCTTTTTCCCTCCGGGTGGGATTCTGACAGCAGTCCGGGCGCGGGGTTCCGGGGGCCGGGAACCACCCGGGCCGCCAGGATTTTCAGCCGTTTTTCCCGATAAAAAACATGGGCGCCGGGGTAAGGGCCCAGAGCCCGGATCCAGTTGTTGACCTTTCCGGCGGGGAGGGACCAGTCGAGCTTTTCATTTTCCCGGGAAAACATCGGGGCATCGGTGGCGGGGCCTTCCTGGGCCGGAAAATCCGTTTTTCCGGAAGCGAAGAGCCGGAGGGCTTCGACCAGGAGTTCCGCCCCGGTTTCCGCCAGCCGCGCGCTGAGGGAACCGAAATCGTCATCGGGACGGATCTCCAGGGCGCGCTGGAGTATGATTCGGCCGGTATCGATGCCCTCGGCCAGCTCGAAGATGGTTACCCCGGTCCGGGCTTCCCCCTGCAGCAGGGCCCAGCGGATCGGGTTGGCTCCCCGGTAAAGAGGGAGGAGCGAGGGGTGGACCCCCAGGCATCCCCGGCGAGGCAGGCGGAGGAGGGACCCGGGAAGGATTCCTCCATAGGCGGCGACCACGATAAAATCGGGGTTGAGTTTTTCCATCTCGGCCAGGAGCTCCGGGCTTTTCACGGAAGCCGGTTCAAGATACAGGATCCCCCGGGAAACCGCCGCGGCTTTCACCGGGGTGGAACGGAGCTTCCTTCCCCGGCCCGCCGGGCGATCCGGCCGGGTCACCACGGCTTCCACCCGGCAGCCGCTTTCCGCCAGCCGCTCGAGCGAGGGTACGGAAAAATCCTGGCTGCCCATGAAGATAACTCGAAAGTCCATGATAATAAAAAGTTAAATCCCAATTACCAAACAATTACCAAATTCAAATTGCCAAACAAAAAGGAAATTTATTAGAGGAAATTATATTTGAAAAATATGAATCTTAATAACTTATATTTGAAAATTGGGGTTTGGAATTTGTCGTTTGGAGTTTGGAATTTGTTTTTATTATAGGCTCTCAACCTTTTTCAGCTCGGACTTGGCCTGGGCGTAATTCGGACGCTTTTCCAGGGCCTTGCGGAGATATTCCCGGGCCAGGGTGTATTCCTCCCGGGATTTGTAGAGCTGGCCGAGATAAAAGTAATTTCTGGCCTCCTCCGGCTTCAGGCTGATGGCCTTTTTAAACATGCGTTCCGCCTCGGTAATGTTGGGAGGCTTCCCGTCGATTTCCATGGCCTGGAGCAGGCCCAGCCCGGTGTAGTAATCGGAAACGGAAGGATCGATGGAGGCGGCGAGATCGAAGGCCTTGAGCGCTCCGCGCAGGTCGCTCTCCTGGTAAAGGATCATTCCGCGTTCGTAGTGACGCCGGGCCTCGGACGGGTCCAGGGTGTCGTCGGAGAACAGGCTCTGGATCCGCTCCTTCTCCAGGGAATGGTTGTATTCCTCCCGGTTTTGTGGGTTGGTCAGGGTGGTATAAGCGACCGTGATCTGGTTGAAGATTTCCAAGGCCTTCTCGGCCAGGTCCTTCAGCTCCGGGCTCCGGAACTGGTCGGGGTGATATTTTTTGGAGAGTTCGCTGTAATTCTGGACGATCTCGTTTTTTTCGGCCTTCCGGGTCACCCCCAGGATTTCATAATAATTCGCGGAGGCCAGACGGTCGAATATGCTGCAGATTTCCTCCCGGAAGCTGGTCTGGTTGACGTCTTCGGCGAGAAGCTCATCCAATCCCGA
Organism: bacterium; assembly: GCA_028713675.1. GTDB lineage: Bacteria > Desulfobacterota > JAPLJL01 > JAPLJL01 > JAPLJL01 > JAPLJL01. Next base: position 7,718 of record JAQTNV010000002.1, on the reverse strand, counting down.
GCCCGGCGCTTCCTCCTCCGGAAGCGGGGCCGGGCTTTCCGCGGCGGGCAATTCCGAAGGAGGGTGTTCGAGGGCGCTGCCCAGGATTTTCAGAGCCACCAGGGCCCGCAGGACTTCCTCGGGGGAAGCCGGGGTGGCCTGCAGCAGATCGGCGATGGTTTTCTCCCCGTTGAGCTGGGCGATGATCTCCACGAAAATCGGGATCTGGTTCAGCTCGGAATACAGGTAATTGGGATCGGAATTGGAGTAGAGAACCTGATCCAGGTTGCCGAGAAAACGATCGACCTGGGTCATCGAGAAATTTTCCCTGACTCCCTTGCAGATCAGGAGGATCGGGTTCAGGTTGAGAGCGACAATTTCCTCCGTCGAGACCGGCCCGGCCTGGAACTCGAAAGTTCCTTCCTCCCAGGCGAAGAGACTCAGGATAATGGCCTCCACCTGGACGAAGACCGTCTGGACCAGCTCTTCCGGCGAGATTATCCCCAGTTCCACCAGGACCGTGCCGAAGCGTTTCCCGCTGGTCTTGGTTTTATCGATGGCCCGGACCAGGTTTTCCCGGCTGACCTTGCCCTGGCTGTAAAGGATGGATCCCATGCGATCCTCGCGCTGATTGGAAGTGGCGAAAATCGGGGATCCGTAGGCGAAGTAAAGCTGCTTTTCCGCCTCGCCCTGACGGATAGTGAGTACCCCGTCGGTATGTTCCTGGTAAAGGTCGCGGAGGATCTCCGCAATCGTGTTTTCTTCCAGCCGGCCAGATTTCATCAGGATTTTTCCCGCTGCATTTTCTTGAGTTTCCGCAGGTAAAGACTTTTCCTCAAACGGCCGGCCTGATCGACCAGAAGTTTTCCCTCAAAATGGTCCAGTTCATGCTGAATCACCACCGCCAGGAGATTTCGCCCCGAGATTTCAATCTCCCGTCCTTCCTGATTTCGTGCCCGGACCCACACCTCCCCGCTTCTTTTCATCTCGGTGCGGAACCCGGGGCAGCTCAAACATCCCTCGTCCCAGAGAATTTCCCCTTCCCGGCGCGTTATGACCGGATTGATCAGAACCAGGGGATCCCTCCCGATTTCAGGCGTATTCAGGTCTATGACCGCGATCCGGACGGAAACCCCGACCTGGGGCGCGGCCAAACCTACCCCCCGGGCCTGGTAAAGCGTTTCCAGCATCTGATCGCAGAGCTTGCGCTCCGCCGGCCCGATCCGGTCCACCGGTGATGCCTGGCGATAAAGCACGGGATCGGGATAAGTTAGTATATGCATATCTAATCTTAAATCAAAATTATAAACTTATAATTTAATAGTAGGCAATAAAAATCCTTCTCTGGCCGGAGAAGGTCCGGCGACCGGACCGAGGTTCCGACAATATGTTTTCCCGGAGCGGACCAATACCGGGTTTTTGACATCTTATCAAAGCCAGGGACGTCAAGGCTATAGCCAAAATTTTTCAGATGGTTTTCCCCGGGAAAAATGGCAGTTCTCTAGGGTTTTAGCCGTAGTTTCATTTCTGGGTCAGAAAGCGGGGAAAATGTTTTATTAAAGTGGCAGAAGCGATTTTTTTATGAGTAATTTCTGCTCTTTTTGCAGTAGTTGAAAAAGCCCCGGCCGGGACAGAATAAAACCGCCCGAGTAGGCCATGGCCCGGGCGACTTTCAGCATCTCCCGCAGGGCTTTTTCCTCTCCCGCGGCCCGGGCGAATTCCCGGCTGTGCTCGACGGTTTCCGGGGAGGCGATGGCGTAGGTGGGATGCAGGCAGGGAAGCGCCTGGCTGACGTTCCCGATATCCGATGAGCCCAGGCCCTGGGTCTCTGCGGAGGTGAATTTCAGTCCGGTCATTGTCCCGGTTTTTTCGAAGATTTCACCCAGGCTGGGATGGGAAAGGAAAGGGGCGTAGACGAATCCCTGCTGCAGGATCCGGCCCCGGGCCCCGGTGGAGATTTCGGCCGCGCGGACGCACCTTCCGAAATCCCTCCGCACCGCTTCCAGGAGAGGCAGGTTCCGGGCGCGCAGGAAAAAAGCCCCGACGGTCCGGTCGGGGATAATATTCGGGGCCCGGCCCCCTTCGCGGATGATCCCGTCGGCCCGGGATCCGAACGGCAGCTTGGCCCGCAGGGGCCCGAGGGAATTAAAGACCTGGATCAGGGCATCCAGCGCGTTGATGCCTTTTTCCGGAGCCGCGGCGGCGTGGGAGGATTTGCCCAGGAAGGTGATCTCCAGGCTGACCAGGGCCAGGGAGCGCGAATGCACCCGGGTTTGATTCGAGGGGTGGGCCAGGAAGGCCGCCCCGACCCCGGCGAACGCCCGGGCGGCCAGGAGGGGGATTTTGCCTCCCAGGGTTTCCTCCGCCGGGGTTCCCAGGACCACGATGTTTGCGTTTTCCGGAGGGAGAGCCGCGGCCAGGGCCAGGGCCGCGCCCACGCTCGCCCCCGCGATCAGGTTGTGGCCGCAGGCGTGTCCCAGGCCGGGAAGGGCGTCATACTCGGCCAGAAAAGCGACGGCCGGTTTTTTACTCCGGCCGTATTCGGCGCGGAAGGCGGTTTTCAGACCGCCGATCCCGGGACGGACCCGGAAACCGGCCGCGGAGAGGATCTGCCCGATCCGTTCCGCGGATTTGAATTCCTGGAGGGAAATCTCGGGATTCCGGTGGAGAAAAAGGGCGAGCTCGCGGGCTTCCCGGGCCGCGGCGGGAAAGGCGGAGTCAATTTTAGCTATTAGTCCGGCGGGCAAACTCGGTGAAATCATTTTGGATATTCCTCCATCAGATACTCAAGCTCCAATAACCAAATTCCAATCACCAAATAAATTCCAAGCTCCAAATTACCAAACAAATTCCAATAATCAAACAGGATACAGGATAAGGGATTGATTATTTATTCTCATTTTGTATTTCTACATTTGAAAATTGGTGGTTGAAAAGTGTTCATTGATTATTGTCTGGTAATTGGAACTTGGTAATTGGTTATTGATTTTATTATGTTATATTTTAGCGGGTTCAGTTTATTTAAAAAGGAGGCAGGCACAGATGGAAAACCAGGACCTTTTTAAAAGCTTGGGCGGAAAACTGTCTTTCTATTCACTGGACGAGAAGGCGGGCCGGAAACTGGAGGACATCCTTAAGATAGTTTTTACCCCGGAGGAGGCGGAACTGGCCCTGGATCTGTCCTTCGCCGTCACGGACATCGAGGAAATTGCCGGCACCGTGGGTAAAAAGTCCGAGGATCTCATTCCCCGGCTGGAGAAGATGGCGGACAAGGGTCTGGTTTACGTCGGGAAAAAAGGGGGAGGGAAGCAATACCAGCTTTTGCCGCTGGTCCCGGGGATTATCGAATTGCAGTTCATGGGGGAGAAACCTCCCGTCTCCGGGCCGGCCCAGGTGAAGCTGGCCAAGATGTTCGAGGAATTTTTTGAACAGATGGGACTCTCCCAATTTCTCTTTCGCGCCAAGACCCCCTATACCCGGGTCATCGCGGTGGAGTCCCAGGTCGGTCCCCAGAGCTCGATTCAGCCCTACGAGGCGATTTCTCGCTACATCCGGGAAACCAAAGACCTGGCCATCGGCAACTGCTACTGCCGGACGGAAAAAAGGATCCTGGGCAAGGCCTGCTCCGCCCCGGTGGACGTCTGCATGGTTTTCGGGCCCTTCGCCCGCTTCACGGTCGAGCGCGGCTTCGCCCAGGCGGCCAACGAGTCGCAGATGCTCAAGGCCCTTGACCGCGCGGAGAAAGCGGGGCTGGTGCACGTGGTGGACAACATCCAGGAAAAGATCAATTTCACCTGCAACTGCTGCGGCTGCTGCTGCGGCTTCCTGCAGGGGATCAACCGATTTCAGGTTCCCAACGCGGTGGCGTTCTCGCGCTTCCAGGCGGTCCTGGACCAGAAGGCATGCACCGGCTGCGAGGTCTGCATCGACCGCTGCCAGATAAAGGCCATCAAGACCAGCGGGAAAAAGGTGAAGATCGACGCCAAGAAATGCCTGGGCTGCGGGGCCTGTGTTTCCACCTGTCCCGCCGAGGCGATTTCTCTCTCGGAACGGAAAGGTTTCCGCGCCCCGGTTTCCAACCTGACCGAGCTCCGGATGACGATTCTCCAGGAAACTCAGGCCGCGGCGACGAAATAGGCGGTACCCTATGCACGAGACGGCCATCGCCCAGGAAATTCTCCGGATTGTCGAGGACGCCGCCCGGCGGGGCGGGGCGCAGAAGATCGTCCGGATCCGCCTGGTGGCGGGGGAGATGCGGGCGATCGTTCCTCAGACCCTGGAATGGTGTTTCACCTTTGTTTCCGAGGGGACCATGGCGGCCGGGGCCAAGATCGAACTGGAAACGATCCCGGTGCGGGTGCGGTGTTCCGCCTGCAAAAAGGAATCCCAGCTTTCCGAAGCGGATTTCCGCTGTCCCGCCTGCCAGTCCGAAGATCTGGAAGTGGTCACCGGGATGGAGTTCATGGTCAAGGATATTGAAGTCGAATAAAAAAGTGGCCGGTAATCCTTCGACAGGCTCAGGACAGGCCGGCAGCCGAAAACCGGTTACCTGATACTTGTCACCTGCTGCCTGAATGGCTTGAGTTTGATTTAAAGTCGGGTATAATCTTTGGGAAAGAACGGGGGCTGTAGCTCAATTGGGAGAGCGCCTGAATGGCATTCAGGAGGTAGTGGGTTCGAATCCCATCAGCTCCACCATAAATAAAATAAAGCCCGGGGTTCACCGGGCTTTTCAATTGCGGGTAAATAATTAGAATGAAGGGCATGGAGAGTCCCCTCAAGGCCCGGAACCTCTGCGATCTTTTCCTGGGCCAGGCCGACCGGTTCGGGGACCGGATTTTCTTAAAGGTAAAATTCAAAGCCAGCCAGGGAAGCCGGGATTTTCAGACCTTTACTTTCCGGGAAGCGGCCCACGAAGCCAGGGAACTGGCCGCCGGGCTCATCTGCCTGGGACTCAAGGCGGGCGACCGGGTGGCGATTTTTTCTCCCAACCGCCCCCACTGGGTGATCGCCGACCAGGCGATCCAGATGTCCGGCGGGATCGGGGTGCCGCTTTATCCCACCCAGACTCCCCGCCAGGTGGCCGCCCGGATCCGTGATTGCCAGGCCCGCTTCGCCCTCACCGGCTCGGTCGACCATCTCCGGATCATGAACGCGGTGGCCAAGGATGTTCCCCAGCTCACCCGGATTGTTTCCCTCGATTCCCTTCCGGAGCGGTCCGACGGCCGGATGATCAGCTGCGGGGAGGTCCAGGAAATGGGACGCGACCTGACCGATCCCGCCGAGCTGGAAAGGCGGATCCGGGGGATCCGGGAGATCGACCCGATCTCGGTGGTTTTTACCCCCGGGACCTGCGGGGAGCCCAAGGGGGTGGTCCTGACCCAGGCCAACCTGCTGGCCAATCTCCACCAGGTGCTGAAAACTCCTTTCTTTTCCCTGATTTTGAAGCGGGGTCTTTCCCTGAGCAATCTCTGCCATCTGCCTCTGGGTCAGGTGTCGGGAAGATTGTTCGATTATTACCTGCCCCTGGCCCTGGGAGGCGAGATCAATTTCGCGGAGAGCCTGGCTTCCCTGCCGGAGGACATCATGGGGATCCGTCCCCAGGTGATCAATTCGATCCCCGATTTTTTTGAGCAGATTTTCGAAATCCTGCAGATCGAGATTGAGGTCCTGGATGCCGGGACCAGGGCGGAACTGGACAAAGCCCGGTCGACCTTGACGGAATTCGGGAAGGCCCTGGAAGCCGGCCGGCCCCTGTCCCTGGGTCTCGTCCGGGATTATCCCCGGGCTTTCCGGTTCGTGCAGGAAAAAATCCGCTCCCGGCTGGGTCTGGACCGCTGGGTCCTGGGGGTCTGCATGGGCGGAAAATTGGACCGGGAGGTGGAAAACTTCCTGCGTTCCCTGGGAATCCTGGTGGCGGAGAGCTACAGCCTGACCGAGACCGGTGCCGCCCTCACGGGGAATTTTCTGGATTTCAAGAACCGGGAGAGTCCCGGTTTCCTGGGACCGGCCCTGATCTCCTCCCTTTTCCATCACCTGGTGGAACGTCCCGCGGAGGGACTGGTCCCCTTCGGCTCGGGCTTAAATCTTTTCGAACTCCTCACCGATAATTATCTCCTCCTGTCCCAGGTGGAAATGCGGGCCGGCAGTGCCGGCCGGCCGCTTCCGGGTACCGAGGTTCGGATCGCCGGGGATGGGGAGATCCAGGCCCGCGGCCACCAGGTCTTCAACCCGCGCTACGGCTACTGGGCCCGCGCCGAGAGCACGCAGGGCTTTTTCACCACGGATGGCTGGTTCCGCACGGGTGACCTGGGAGAGATGGACGCCGATGGGTATCTCAAGGTTTCTGGCCGCCGGGAGGAAATCATTGCCACTTCCGGGGGGAAGAAAATCGCTCCCGTCCCGATCGAGCAGGCCCTGCGGCACGGCGCTTTCATCTCCGAGGCGGTCCTGGTGGGCTTGAACCGGAGATTCATCTCGGCCCTGATCGTCCCGGATTTCCACCAGCTGAAGCGCTGGGCGGATGATCATGACATCGAGTTCGGCCGTCCGGAAGAAGTGGCCGAAAGCGATTGGGCCCGGGACCTGATCCGGGAACAGATCGAAAGCCATAACCGGGAATTGGCCGGCTTCGAAAAAATCAAGAAATTTCAGCTTCTCCCGCATCCTTTCAGCGAGGTGGGGGGGGAACTGACGCCCACGCTGAAGCTCAAGCGCCGCTTCATCGCGGATAAATACCGCGAATTAATCGAAGCGATGTATAAGGAATAAAGTTAGAACCCCGAGCCGAGAAGCCCGGGGTTCTTAGGTTCAACGTTCACGGTTCAGAGGTTAAATTCCCTCTAAACTTTTTTCCTGTCAGCGTCCCTTAAACTCCGCCGGTCTTTTCTGGGCGAAGGCCTGGAAGGCCTCGATCAGGTCCTCCGAAACAAGGAAGGAGGAATTCCAGGTGGCGACGAACTGGAGGGCGTCCTTCACGCTCTTGCCTTCCCCGAACTTCAGGATCCGCTTGATCCCCTGGACCACCAGGGGGGAGTTGTTGGCGATCTCGCCGGCCAACTTATCGGCGGCGGCGTAAAGGGCGTTCTGGTCCGGGTAAACCTCGTTTAAAAGCTGGATCTCTTTGGCCCGGGCGGCGTCGATGTCCTTGCCGGTGAAGGCCAGTTCCCGGAGATGGCCCTTCCCGATGATGGCGGGGAGCCGCTGGAGGCTGCCCAGGTCGGCGACGATGGCCATCCGCGCTTCCCGGAGGGAGATCACGGCGTCGGCGGAGGCCAGCCGGATGTCGCAGGTGGCCATCAGGTCGAGCCCGCCCCCGATGCAGAACCCGTGGACGGCGGCGATGAAGGGCTTGGGGCAATCCTCGATCATGGTGAAGGCTTCCTGCAGGTGCATGATTTCCTCTAAAAGCTTGTCCCGGCCGGCGAGCATGCCCTCGGCGCCCGCGCTGATGGATCCCATGGTCTTCAGGTCCAGGCCGGCGGAGAAGGCCCGGCCCTTGGCCGCGACGACCACCACCCAGACCTCCGGATCGTCCGCCAACTCGCGGACCGCCAGGGGAAAATCCGTCCAGAACGGCTTGCCCATCACGTTCAGCTTGTCGGGATTATTCAGCCAGAGCCAGGCCACGTGGCCCTTTTTCTCGATCGCGATGACTTTGTAATCTCCCATTTTCGCGCCTCCTTTACGGGCTCCCGCCCGCGGGTCAATATTCTGTTCAAAGTGATAAAATAAGGCAA
>JAQTNV010000001.1 GCA_028713675.1 bacterium | reverse complement strand
TAAGCGAGTTCGGCTGTTACAGTTTTTTCCCTTCCAAAAACCTGGGTGGTTTTGGGGACGGGGGCCTGGCTGTGACCGCCGATCAGGCCCTGGCGCAGCGGATTCGAAGACTCCGGGTCCACGGCAGTGATCGCAAATATCATCATGTCGAGATAGGGATAAACAGCCGGCTGGACGCTCTCCAGGCGGCTGTTCTTTCTGTCAAGCTTCCCCAGCTGGACCGCTGGAACGAGGCCCGGAGGAAGAGGGCTTCGCTCTACGACCGGGCCCTGCGGGATCTCCCCGAGGTGGTTTTGCCCCCCGCCCCGGGCGAGGGGATGGAGCCGGTTTATCACCTGTATGTGATTCGAGCTCGAAAGCGGGATGATCTCGAGAAGTTCCTGGTGGCCCGAGGGATCGGGACCGGGGTCTACTATCCGTTGCCTTTGCATCTCCAACCCTGTTTTGCCGGGCTGGGATACCGGGAGGGTGAGATGCCCGAATCCGAGCGGGCCTCCCGGGAGGTCCTGGCCCTGCCGCTTTATCCCGAACTTACCGACGACCAGCAGGCTTACGTCGTCCAGGCTATCCGGGAGTTTTACCAGAAAAATCGGTGATAGGTGATAGGTCATAGGTGATGGGCAAGAAGAGCAGAGTTCGGAGGATAAATGATTAGCAAGGAAAACCCGAAAGTTGCAGTGGTAGGGGGAGGTTACTGGGGAAAAAACCTGATCCGGAATTTTTCCGAACTCGGGGCTTTAAAGGTTATCTGCGATTCAGATCTGTCCCTCCTGAATGGTTATGGCGAAAAATATCCGGGGGTGGCCCTGACCCAGAGCTACACCCAGGTTTTAAAAAACCCGGAAATTCAGGGTGTGGTGATTGCGGTTCCGGCCGAGCGGCATTTTGACCTGGCCCGGGAAGCTCTGGCTTCCGGGAAAGATGTTTTCGTGGAGAAACCACTATCACTCAAGGTGGAAGATGGGGAGAAGCTGATTGAGCTTTCCCGGGAAAACAAGAAAATCCTGATGGTCGGACATATCCTGGCCTATCATCCGGCGGTGCTTAAACTCAAGGAGCTGATTGACCAGGGGGAACTCGGGCGGATCCAATATATCTATTCCAATCGCTTGAATCTGGGAAAGATCCGGACCGAGGAAAATATTCTCTGGAGTTTTGCTCCCCACGACATCTCCACGATCCTCATGCTTTTAAAGGAGATGCCGGTGGAGATCACCGCCTCCGGGGGGAACTACCTGCACGCCAGTATTGCGGATGTGACCGTGTCCGCATTCCGGTTCCCCACCGGGGTGCGGGCGCATATCTTTGTTTCCTGGCTGCATCCCTACAAGGAGCAGAAACTGGTGGTAGTGGGGGAGAAGAAGATGGCGGTTTTTGATGACACCGTCAAGGACAAGCTGACGATTTACCCGCACGGGGTGGATTGGGTGGAGCGTTCCCCGGTTCCCCACAAGGGGGAGGCCCAGGTGGTGCCGATCACGAGCGAGGAGCCCCTCCGGCAGGAATGCCGGCATTTCTTGGATTGTATTATCAACCGTTCCAATCCCCGGACGGACGGGGAGGAGGGTCTGCGGGTGCTCAAGGTGCTCTCGGCCTGCTCGCGATCGCTCGCGGAGAAGGGGAGGGTGGTTGAGTTGGGGGTGCGCCCGGAGGAAAAATATTTTGTTCATCCGACCGCCACGATTGACCCGGGCTGCTCGATCGGCCCGGACACCCGGATCTGGCATTATTCCCACGTGGTCGAAGGGTCCCGGATCGGGCGGGGCTGTTCGATCGGCCAGAATGTATTCATCGGCCGGCACGTCCAGATCGGCAACAACGTGAAGATTCAAAACAATGTTTCGGTCTACGAGGGGGTAGCCCTGGAGGATAATGTTTTCTGCGGTCCCTCGATGGTTTTTACCAACGTGATCAATCCCCGGAGCGAGGTGTCCCGGAAACACGAGTTCAAACCGACCAGGGTAGGCAAGGGGGCGACGCTCGGCGCCAACTCCACTATCGTCTGCGGGAACAGCTTGGGAAATTACGCCTTTGTCGGGGCGGGGGCGGTCGTGACCCGCGACATTCCGGATTACGCCATGGTTTACGGAAATCCCGGCAGGATTATGGGCTGGGTCTGCCGCTGCGGGGAAAAACTTGTTTTCAAGGCCGAGCGGGCCGAGTGCCGGGCCTGCGGGTTGAAATATCAGAAGTCGGGAAACCAGGTGAAACCGCTGACCGTCAAAACCAAACCGAAAAAATCCCGAAAATAGATTTTATCTTTAGATATTTATTAAAAAGCCGGAGAGCCTCACCGCTTTCCGGCTTTCCTGCTTCCGAGCTCTGCGAGCCCGACGAAGCCTCCGACTTCGCTAAAGCTATGTCGGACAGGTTGGCGAAGTCCGGGCCGGCTTTATAGCGAATATGTTTATACCAAAAAATATTGACAATACGTTTCAAATTAAAATACGATGAAAGACAATAATCCTCGAAAAAAAGGAAGGAATAAGGAATAATGATAAAAAACCAAAAAGGTTGGATAGAAATATTTACTATCGGTGCAATCTTCGTGTTTTCTTTCCCCTTGGCCGGTTGCGGGAGCAGCAAAGCAAAACCATCTTCACCTACGAACCTTCAAGCCGCGGCGGTTTCTTCATCCCAAATTGATTTGAACTGGACGGATAATTCGGACGATGAAGATGGCTTCAAGATCGAAAGAAAGATTTCCGACAGCTCCTATGCCTTGGTAAGCACCCTTTCCGCCAATGCCACCTCTTATCCGGATACCGGTCTGACCTCCGGGACTACCTATTATTACCGGGTTAGCGCTTTCAATTCGGAGGGCGATTCCGGGTATTCTAATGAGGTGACCGCGACTACTCTCAATAACGCCGTAGCTGCGGACATCACCTTTACTGGGTTGGCTGATATTATGGCCTTATCGGATACGGAAGTGATGTTATTCTGGGCGCCTGCCGTAGGCGATTCAACACCGCAATCTGAGATTGTCTATGATATATGTCAATCTGGAACAAGTGGAGCGTGTGCGGCAAATTTTACGACTGCTTATACAACAGGCCCAAATATTTGGAATTATACGATTTCGGGCCTTGCCGCAGGGCAAACATACTATTTTCTTGTTCGGGCCAGGGATAATGCAGGCAATAGGGATACTAATGTTGTTGAAAAGAGGAGAGGGTATCTTCTCGCACTTCAAATAAGTGCGGGAAGAAATCAAACCTGCGCAAGATTGTCTGATAATACCATCAAATGTTGGGGGGGTAATCGGAATAGCAATCCAGGATTTGAAGCCTATATGGATTCCTACACGCCGGTTGCTGTTCCTGGGATAAATACCGCAGCCGAGGTGAGTGTTGGAGGAGATCATGCCTGTGCGAGGTTAATCGACAATACCATTAAATGTTGGGGTAGTGATAATTACCTTGGTCAATTAGGAAATGGGACAAATACGTATTCAACCACCCCGGTTACTGTGTCCGGGATAACGACCGCAGTTGAGATAAGCGCGGGAGGATCACATACCTGCGCGAGGTTGTCTGATAATACTATCAAATGCTGGGGACGGAATGGGTATGGTACCTTAGGGAATGGGTCGAATTCGAGTTATTCAGTCATTCCGGTTACTGTCTCTGGGATAACTACGGCAGCCGAGATAAGTGCCGGATCGTCCATGGATGAAGGTCATACCTGTGCGAGGTTAACCGATAATACCATCCGATGTTGGGGATATAACAGTACCGGTCAATTAGGGGATGGGACGGGTATAAGTTCAAACGTGCCGGTTGCAGTCATAGGGATAACTACAGCGTCCGAGATAAGTACGGGATTTGATCACACCTGCGCGAGGTTAAACGATAATACTGTTAAATGCTGGGGTGATAACTACCGTGGTCAGTTAGGAAATGGGACGAATACCGCTTCAAACACGCCAGTTACTGTCTTCGGGATAAATACGGCGGCTGAGATAAGTGCAGGAGGAGATCACACCTGTATAAGACTAACTGATAATACCGTTAAATGTTGGGGGGATAATCATTATGGTCAATTAGGGAATGGAAAATATATCAATTCAAACACGCCGGTTGTTGTGTCAGGAGTATCCGAAGCCGCCGAGATAAGTGCAGGATGGGGTCACGCCTGCGCGAGGTTATCTGATAGCACCATCAAATGCTGGGGAAATAACCAGGAAGGTGAGTTAGGGAATGGGGGCAATATGAGTTATTCAGTTGCCCCAATTGCCGTATACGGGATAACTACAGTATCTGAGATAAGTGTTGGAGGAGAACACTCCTGTGCGAGATTAACCGATAATACCATTAAATGCTGGGGATTAAATAATTATGGTCAATTAGGGGATGGGACGAATACTGATTCAAACACGCCAGTTACTGTCTTCGGGATAAATACGGCGGCTGAGATAAGTGCAGGAGGAGATCACACCTGTGTAAGACTAACTGATAATACCGTTAAATGTTGGGGGAATAATCATTATGGTCAATTAGGGGATGGGACGAGTACTGATTCAAACACGCCTGTTACTGTTGTCGGGATAACTACTGCGGCTGAAATAAGTGTAGGAAAAGGATCGGACATTTTTGAAGGTCATACCTGCGCGAGGTTGGCCGATAATACGATCAAATGTTGGGGTGATAATTACAGTGGACAGTTAGGAAATGGGACGAACACGCATTCAAACATACCGATTACTGTGTCCGGGATAAACTCGGCGGTTAAGATTAGTACAGGAAATAGTCACACCTGTGCAATATTATCCGATTACACCATCAAATGCTGGGGGTCAAATTCATTTGGTCAATTGGGGAGAGGGACGAATTCGAGTTCTAACACTCCAGTTAGCGTATCAGAAATAACCACGGCGGCAGAGATAAGTACAGGATATTATCACACCTGCGCGATATTGACCGATAATAACGCCAAATGCTGGGGAGATAATCAGAGAGGCCAATTGGGGGATGGAACATTTACGGGTTCAAACTCCCCGGTTGTTGTATCCGGGATAAATACGGCAACTGAAATAACCACAGGGATATATCACACTTGTGCGAGGTTAACCAATAATACCGTAAAATGCTGGGGATTGAACTTCACTGGTCAATTAGTGAATGGGGAGTATACCGCTTCTCTAGCCCCGGTTACTATATCTGGGATAACTTCGGCAACTGAGATAAGTGCAGGGATATATCACACCTGTGCGAGATTAGCTGATACAACCATCAGATGCTGGGGAGGTAATGATAAGGGTCAATTAGGTGCAGGCTATTTTAATGATTTAAATACACCGGTCCCTGTGATTAGTCCATGAGGAAGAGTAAGCCTAAGAAGCCTAAGTGTTAAGAAGCCTAAGATTCAGAAAGAACAAGACAAGAATAGATAAACTTGGGAGACTATAAGTTAGGAAGCTTAAGAGCCTAAAAGTTACCCCATGCTTGAGCCCCCGAGCAAGACTCGGGGTTTTTTTTCTCTCTCCAGGGCTACCCTCTCTCCAGGAACTGTCCGGAGTCTGATGGCTATGGAAGGGAACTCTGCGAGCCCGATGACCTGCCCGTCGGAAGCTTTCGCGAAATCCGGGCCGGCTTCCCGGCGTATTTGTTTCTATTCCTTCGGGGTGAGAATGGTGTCGTGTTTCCAGTGCTTATCGTCGGTCTGGGGGTAGTCGAGGGTATAGTGAAGACCGCGGCTTTCCTTGCGGGAGAGGGCGGAGGCGATCACCAGCTCGGCCACGGTGGCCATGTTGCGAAGCTCGAGGAGGTCGCTGGTGATCAGGAAGTTCCAGTAGTATTCAGCGATTTCATCTTGTAGAATCTCGATCCGTCGGCGGGCGCGGAGGAGGCGCTTGTTGGAGCGGACGACTCCCACATAATTCCACATCAGCTGGCGGATCTCGATCCAATTCTGGGTGATGACCACCGCCTCATCCGAATCCACGGCTTTGCCGGGGTTCCAGGGGGGGATTTTCTGCCGGGGAATTTCCGGGAGGGGACGGGAGGAGATGTCCCGGAAGGCCCGCTCGGAAAAGACCATGGCTTCGAGGAGTGAGTTGGAGGCCAGACGGTTGGCGCCGTGGAGGCCGGTGCAGGCGACCTCTCCCAGGGCGTAAAGATGAGGAAGATCGGTTCTTCCGAAAGCATCGGTTAAAACCCCGCCGCAGGTGTAATGGGCGGCGGGAACCACCGGGATCGGTTCCTTGGTGATATCGATTCCGAAGGAGAGGCAGTTGCGGAAAATGTTCGGGAACCGTTCTTTGATGAATTTGGATTTTTTGTGGGTGATGTCCAGGAAGACGCATTCATCCCCCGAGCGCTTGAGCTCGGAATCGATGGCGCGGGCGACGATATCCCGGGGGGCGAGATCGCCTCGCGGATGATAGTGTTTCATAAAGGCCTTGCCGCTTTTCAGGCGCAGGATGGCGCCTTCACCCCGGACGGACTCGGAAATCAGAAAAGATTTGGCCCGGGGATGGAACAGGCAGGTGGGGTGGAATTGAATGAATTCGAGGTTGGCCACCCGGCAGCCGGACCGATAGGCCAGGGCGATCCCGTCACCGGTGGCGACGTCGGGGTTCGAGGTGTAAAGGTAAACCTTGCCCGCTCCGCCGGTAGCCATGATGGTGACCCGGGCCCGGAAGGTATGAATCTTGCCGGAGGAGATATCGAGGACGTAAGCACCCAGGCACGGGTTGGCCTTGGACTTATGGTTTTCCCGGATCAGGTTGATGGCCATGTGTTTTTCTTCCAGGCTGATTTTGGGATTGCCCCGCGCCCGCTCCAGGAGGACGCGCTCGATCTCGGCGCCCGTCAGATCCTTGGCGTGAATGATCCGGCGGTGGGAGTGGGCCCCTTCCAGGGTCAGATCGTATTCGAACCCGCCTTCCATCTGCACCTTCCGGCGGGAGAAATGCACCCCCCAGTCCAGGAGCTCCCGGATCCGGTCGGGCCCTTCCTGCACTACCGTTTCGACGATGTCGGGATGACAGATGCCCGCCCCGGCGGTCAGAGTATCCTGGATGTGGGAGGAAAAACTGTCCCCCGGGTCCAGGACGGCGGCGATTCCTCCCTGGGCGTTGTTGGTGCTGCAGTCGGTCAGTCCGCGCTTGGTGATGAGAACCACCCGTCCCAGACGGGCGGCCTTCAGGGCAAAACTCAGGCCCGCGATGCCGCTGCCAATGACGAGAAAATCGGTCTTAATTTCCATAGTCTTCGAGGTTGATATTATTACACCAATCCATTATAGAAAAAAGCATGATCCCCTATAAGGACGACAATCCCACCGAGCGCCGGCCGGTCGTTACCGTCGCCCTGATCGTAATCAATGTGCTGGTATTTATCTATGAGTTGAGTCTGGGGCCGCGCCTGGAGGGGTTCATCAACGCGTTCGGCGCGGTCCCGGCGGGGATCTTCTCCGGGTCGGACCTGGCCGTTCCGCCGGCGCTGCCGGTTCCGGTGACCCTGCTCACCTCGCTTTTCCTGCATGGGGGCTGGATGCACCTGATCGGCAACATGCTCTATCTCTGGATCTTCGGGAACAACATCGAGGATATCCTCGGGAGATTTCGTTTCATTATCTTCTACCTGGCCGGCGGGGTGGCGGCCACCCTGGCGCAGGGGATCACCAGCCCTGCCTCCACCATCCCCACCATCGGCGCCAGCGGGGCCATTTCCGCGGTCCTGGGGGCGTACCTCATCATCTTCCCCCGGGCCCGGGTTTACACCCTGCTCCCGATCGGATTTTTCCTGCAGGTGGTGGTGCTCCCGGCCTACTTCGTTCTTGGTTTCTGGTTTGTCCTGCAGTTCTTCAGCGGGGTTCTTTCCTTGGGGAGCCAGCACGGGGGCGTGGCTTTTTTCGCCCACGTGGGCGGATTTGTCTTCGGAATGCTCCTGATCAAGTTTGTGATCAAGTATCCCCCCCGGCGGTCTTCCGTCAGCCATCCGGGATACATCTATCGCGTCAGAAGGTGATAGGTAGTAACGACCGCCGACCGCCGCTAAAGGAGGGAGCAAGCAGATCGGAGATAGGAGATAGGGGAAAACTCAAAAAAACAGACAAATCCAAAAGGCTATTTTCTCATTTCTCTTGTCTGCCTCTAGCCCATGACCCATCACCCATAACCTAAAACCGTACAAATCCGAGGACCAACCCCCCGGTCTTCGGTAAAACCAAAGAGAACAATTCGGATTTTGGAATTAGGACTTCGGAGTGAGTACTTAAGATTTAGGAAAGTTTATTTCTGAGGTAGGCGACAAGATCTTTCGCGGGAATCTTTTCCTGCTCACTCTTCTTGAGATCCTTCACCATGACGGTCTGGTCCCTGATTTCATCCTCCCCGAGGATAAGAACCAATCCGGCCCCGGCGCGGTCGGCGCGGTGAATCTGGGCCTTGAAGCTTCCGCCTTTTAAATCGGCCCGGGCGGGGAAACCGTTTTCCCGGAGTTCCCGGGCCAGTTTCTGGACCAGCCGCCGGGCGGAGACGCCCATCGCCAAAAGGGCGACCGCGGGTTTTTTCGCCGGGGGCGGGATTTCCGGGAGCTGGAGAAGGATTCTCTCCATGCCCAGGGCGAACCCGACCGCCGGCAGGGCCGGGCCCCCCAGATCGGAGATGAGCTCGTCGTATCTTCCCCCGGCGGAAATGGCGTCGGTGCGGGATTGGCTCCCCGACTTTCCCGGGTAGATCTCGAAGGCGGTCCGGGTGTAGTAATCGAGCCCGCGCACGAGGAAAGGATCGAGCGTGAATTCCAGCCCCATGGTCTTGAGGATGGCCTGGAGCTCGGAAAAATGTTCCGAGCAGGCCGGGCAGAGAGAATCGGAAATCCGGGGCACCGACTGGGACCGGAGGAGGGCCCGGCATTCCGCTTCCTTGCAATCCAGGACCCGCAGGGGATTGCCCCGGACCCGTTTCTGGCAGTTGGGGCAGAGCTTCGGCGCCAGGGGTTCGAGAAATCCGACCAGTCTCCGGTGATATTCGGGCTGGCAGGCCCGGCAGCCCAGCGAGTTGATCGCCAGGGAAAAATCTTTCAGTCCCATCCGGGAAAGGAGGTCGGCCTGCAGGCTGATGATTTCCGCGTCGGCCTCGGGACCCGGGATTCCAAAGAGTTCGGCTCCGATCTGATGAAACTGGCGGAGCCTTCCGTGCTGCGGTCTTTCATGGCGGAACATCGGGGCGAGATAATAAAAACTTGATTCCGGATGGCTCTTGGCGAAGCCGTGCTCGAGATAGGCCCTGACTACCGGGGCGGTGCCTTCGGGCCGCAATGATAATGAATCACCGCTGCGGTCAGTGAATGTATACATCTCTTTGCCAACGATGTCCGTGGCTTCCCCCACCGATCTGGAGAAGAGGTCGGTTTTTTCCAGCAAAGGTGTCCTAATTTCTTCAAAGCCATAAAGTTGAAATACCTCACGCGCAGTTGCCTCTAAAAACTGCCATTTCCAGGCATCTTCTGGGAGAAGATCAACAAATCCACGGACCGACTGGACGGTCTTATTTGCCATTTGATCCGGTTCCGGTTAGTTGGTCGAAATTAAAATAATTTGACATACTACTTATTGTTACAATATAATTATCAACAACCAAATGTAGAAAGCAAGAGATGAGAAATATTTTCCCATAAATGGTCGCCCGGGGTAATCAAGGATTACCTCATTTTTTAGCTAGACAGACTTAAGGAGGCAAACATGCCGACGAAGAAAAAAGCCGCGAAGAAAAAAGCCAAAAAGCCAGCCAAAAAGAAAAAGTAGTAACCTTTTAGCTGCCTCATTATGTGGGGGGCCCACCCAAAAAAATCCCCCCGCCAAAAGATTGCCCCGGGCGACCTCTCCTTTAAAAATCGGGGTCTAATCATAAAAGAATAAAAGGTTGGGATCAAGCCTTAACCGGTTTTTCCATGAATATTCTTAAAACGGTCAGGGCTGCCGGTGTGATTCCCGGGATTCGGGAGGCCTGACCCAGGGATTCGGGCCGTGCGCGGGAGAGCTTTTCCACTACCTCCCGGGAAAGACCTGCGATCCGGGAAAAATCCAGTTCCCGGGGGATGCGCGCGGATTCGGCCCGGGAAAAATGCTCGACTTCCTTATTTTGCCTTTCGATGTAACCCGTGTATTTCAGCTCGATCTCGATCGTTTCCCGGAGCCGGGGCTCGAGCCCGGCCAGTTCCGGTTCGAACCGGGCCAAATGTTCGAGGGAAACCTCCGGGCGCCGGAGCAGGTCGGCCAGACTTTGCGGATTATCGAGCGGACCGATCCCGTTTTCCTCGAGAAATTTATTGACCTCCGCAGTGGGGCGGAGCCGGTTTTCCCGGAGGCGGGAGATGATCCGGTCGCGGGTTTTCCTGCGCTCCGTGAAGATCTCGAAATCGGCCCGCGGGACCAGCCCGATCCGGAACCCGATTTCCCGGAGGCGGGCGGCGGCGTTGTCCTCCCGGAGAAGGAGGCGATACTCGGCCCGCGAGGTGAAAATGCGGTAGGGCTCGTCGGTGCCCTTGGTGACGAGATCGTCGATCATCACCCCGAGATAGGCCTGGGCGCGGCCGAGGATCAGGGGATCTTCGCCCCGGACTTTCCGGGCGGCGTTGATCCCGGCCATCAGCCCCTGGGCGGCGGCTTCTTCGTATCCGGTGGTGCCGTTGATCTGCCCGGCGAGAAAAAGGCCGGGGATTTTCTTGGTTTCCAGGTTGAGAAAAAGCTCGGTGGGCTGGACGTAATCATATTCAATCCCGTAGCCGGGGCGCGCGATCCGGGCCGCCTCCAGTCCCGGGATGGAGTGAACGATTTCCGCCTGCACGTCCTCCGGGAGACTGGTGGAGATCCCGTTGGGATAAATTTCCGGGCTCTCCCGGCCCTCGGGCTCGAGAAAGATCTGGTGGCGTTCCCGTTCGGCGAAGCGGACCACCTTGTCTTCGATGGAGGGACAGTAGCGGACCCCCCGGCCCTTGATGATCCCGGAGAAAAGGGGGGAACGATCGAGATTGCTGCGGATGATTTCATGGGTCCGGGGAGTGGTGTAGGTCAGGTAACAGGGAATCTGGGTTTGTTCGATCCGCCTGGTGCCGAGGGAAAAGGGCAGAGGGGGCTCATCCCCCGGCTGGGGCGGAAGTTGGGAGAAGTCGATGGTGTCCCGGAGGAGGCGGGGCGGGGTCCCGGTTTTGAATCGCCCGAGATTAAGACCGAGATTCTTGAGGGAATCCCCCAGGCGGTCGGAGGGCGGGTCGCCCATCCTTCCTCCCGGGCGGGAAGAGAGTCCGATGTGGATCAGGCCGTGCAGGAAGGTGCCGGGGGTGATCACCACGGCTTTTCCGGAGAAGGTCGCGCCCGGGGTGGCCACCCCGGCCACCCGGCCGGATTCGACGAGAATGGTTTCCACCGGCTGGCCGGAGAGAACCAGGTTGGGTTGGTTTTCCAGGACCCGCCGCATCCTTTCCTGGTAAAGATGGCGGTCGGCCTGGACCCGGAGGGAGCGGACCGCGGGGCCCTTGCTGGTGTTCAACCGGCGGAACTGCAGGCCGGTCGCGTCGGTGTTTTTGCCCATTTCCCCGCCGAGGGCGTCGATCTCGCAGACCAGGTGCCCCTTGCCGACCCCGCCGACCGCCGGATTGCAGGACATCTGGGCGACGGTTTCCGGGGAGATGGTGAGGAGTAGGGTGGAGAGCCCCATCCGGGCGGAGGCCAGCGCGGCCTCGCAGCCGGCATGGCCGGCGCCGACGACGATAACCTCAAAATGAGAAGGAATATTCAAAATCAAATTCCAATAATCAAGTTCCCCTTCGACTACGCTCAGGGCAAGCAATTACCAAACAATGACCAATAACCAAATTCAAAACTCGAAACCAGAAATCTCTTTTTTTTCTGCAATTGTCAATCGTCATTCCCTCCGGGCCGTAGGCCCTACAGGGCCGGAGGCGTAAATCGTCAATAAGAAAGTTATTTTCCCGCTCCCAAGTGTAAGCGTCGGCTGAGAACAAGAAAAGCGGCCAGGACGAGCAGGCCGGCCAGGACCAGGGAAGTGCGGGGCATTCCCAGCACCGGGAGAAGAAAAGGTCCGCAGAGAAACCCGCCCAGGGCCGCGCCGAACAGGTCTGCCGCGTCAAGGAGACCCCCGGCTTTTCCCGGTTCCGGGATTTCCTGGTCTTGCAGGTAGAAATCCGCGGCCAGGGGGAAAACCGCTCCTCCGCAAATGCCGGTCAGGAGCACCCCGCAGAGGATGAGAGCTTTCACGTAGGCTTGAGAAAGGGCCGAGAGCGGGCCGGAGACCAGGGAGGGGATGACGGGAAGGATCAGAACAATGCCCGCCGTGACGGACAGGAGAATCAGAAGGAGGAAAGAAGTCCGGGCCCGGCCGCCCAGGCGGAGGGAAATGATCGCGGACCCCAGGAAAAGCCCGAGCATGAACAGGGCGTTCAGGAGCCCGATCATCCGGTAAAGAGTGCCGACCAGGTTTTGAAAAAGGTAGAGCCAGAATACCGAAGCACTCATCAGGGCGAATCCGAGGAGGAAAATGACCGCGGGGGCGGGGTGAATTTTTCTTCGGCCCGGAGGCAGGAAAAGCAGGCCGAGGATGATGATCAGGGCCAGAAATAGATAAATAATACCTCGGCCCTGAAAGAAACTGATCAGGGGGGAAAGATGCGAATCGGAGAAACGGTCCCAGAGGATCAGGTTCTGCAGATAGGTCGCGGGCCGGGCGTCGAGGTTCTCCGGAGCCCGGGTTTTCCCGAGCCGGCCTTGAAGTTCCCGGGTCCGGTCCGGGGGAAACAGGGTATAGAATTCGGCCGGGACGAGTCCCGCCGGGGCCGGGTTCAGCCGGGAGAGGCGGCCGCCGAGAATTTCCGGATCGAGGCTGACCATCCCGGTCGCGGCAGAGGCAAAGATATAAGCGGGGTCACCCGGGCTGACCACGATCTCGGGGAAGATATTTTTCAGGCTCCGGTAGGCGGAATCGAAAAACCGGAAGGACTCCCCGCTCCAGTAATTTTCGCTGGCGATGAGGGACATCCCCATGACCCCGCCCGGGGTGAGATGCTCCCGCGCCAGGACGAAGAACTCCCGGGTGAAAAACCGGTTGAGACTGGCGTTGGCGGGATTGGAAATATTAAGGAAGATCAGGTCATACCGTTCGGAGGCGCGCCGCAGGTAATCGCGCCCGTCCGTGAAATGGCGGCGCAGGCGGGCATCCCGGAGCGCGAGCTGGCCCTCGGGATCCAGGCGGGGATAAAGGAAATCATCGGCCTCCCGGTCGGGCTGGAGATAATCCATTTTTTCCAACGGGCTTTCGAGCAGAGCCCGGATCAGCCCCCCCGTTCCATTTTCAATCAGAAGCATATTCCGGGGATGAGGATGCTGGGTAAGAATGGCGCCGGCTTTCTTGGCGTTTTCCTCCCGCTCGGGGAAACTCAGCGCGGGTTCCCCGTTCTGGTAAAGAATGGTTTGTTCCCGGGTGGAGGCAAGGGCAAGATGGGCGTAAGGCGTATCCCGCGAGCCCAGGAAGCGGACGTCGGGGGCCTGGCTGCGAAAGCCGGTTTGCTCGAGCCGGAGATTCAATCGGGGCAGAAATGAAACCGCAAGGAGAAGCAGGAGGAATCCGGGGGAGAAATACCGGGGTCGGAGGGGAAATAGGAAGGAAAATATGGAAAAGCAGATAAGCAGGTTGATCCCCAGAATAGTGAGGGGATCAAAAAAACGGAGAAGAACGAATGTGAATCCGATCCCGGCCGCGAGCGAACCAAGGGCTTCGCTGGCGTAAATCCAGCCGATGCCCCGGGCGGAGGGGGAAGCGGCGGGCAGGGCCCGCGCGCCCTGAGGAAAAACAAAACCCACGGTCAGGGTAAAGGGCAGGGTAGAGAAAAGCAGGAGAAGAGAGAAAACCGGGAAGGACAGGTATTCCCCCGGAGGGGTGGAAAGAAAACCGCGTGACAGGCGCAAAGCAGGCACGATCAGCAAGGTCAACAGGGCCGGCGCGAGCAGTAAAAAGGATAAATAACGGCCGGGGATCCGGGTCCGGGCTCCCGCCAATGCGCCCAGGCCCGTCCCGAAAAGCCAGGCCCCGAAAATCGTGCCCAGAACCAGTTCGTTTCCATGCATGATAACCAGGCACTCCCGGAACAGAATGGTCTGAAAAAGGAGGGCTGAAAACCCGATGGAAAAGAAAAACAGGAAAAGATTAAATCGGGAGGAATTCAATTCGAAATGAGGTTTTGACATAAATACCAATATTTGGTTTAGTTAAAGAGATTTATTACATATATTAGCAACCCCGGGTTTTCCGGAACAGCCGAAAACCTGAAAGGGTACTTAATTAATAAGGAAGCTCGGAAATATTTATCCGGGAATACCAGGAGGAGGTAGGCGCTAAATGGGATCTCATGACAACCGCCGGTCTATTAAAATGCGGCGGAAAGTAAGCCGGCGGAAGAAGAAAGCCAGAGAAAAAAAAGGCCGAACCGAATGGATGGCCAAACAGGCGGGTAAAGGGACCTCCGCGGAGGCCGCCCGCGTGGTCAGGGTCCGGTCACAGGGAAAACCGGAAGAGCCCGGAGCGGCTCCCGCCGGTGAACCAAAAGTCTAACCGTTATTGTTTGTCGGATCTCATCCCCCGTATCAAGTACGGGGCAGGCTCTGCGAAACTTGTCCTCGAGTGCTTTAATCGGGGAGCAGGGATGAGGGTTTTTTCTTCTCGGGTAATTTCCGGAAGGCCTAATGCCTGACAAAACCTACAAGGTATTCGCCCCGGCGGAAGTCAAGATGCTGGAGGCTTTGTCCCTAACTTTCTTCCCGCCCCAAAACCCCGTCGGCCCGGATGGCGTCGAAACCGGAGTCCCGCTTTACCTGGATGAGTATTTCTCCCGCTTTTCCTGGGTGGTCCAGGCTGGGTTCCGGATTTTTCTCCGGGTCATGAACTGGCTGCCGATCCTTCTGCTCCAGTCCGGACGGACGTTCCGGAAGATGGAGAAGGAAAAACGTCAAAAATTTCTCCTGCTCTGGTGCAACGGCCGGTTTTACCTCCAGCGGCTTTCTTTCCTGGGATTCAAACTGGTCTTCAATATGGCCTATTTTAATCATCCCGAGGTTTTGAAGCGGATCGACTTTTACGAGGTCTGTCCGCCCAAAGGGAAGTGACAAGTAGGGCAAGGCTTCAGCCTTGCGAAAAATTTACGATTTACGATTGACGAATGACGATTGAGGATTAGGAAGACAGCTTCTCATTTCTCATTTGAAATTTGAGCTTTGGATTTAATTTGAGCTTTGGATTTTGACATTTGGAATTTTGGAAAGATGCTTTACCAGTTCAAAGACATTAAAAAGGACATAAAGATCGAGGCGGATCTCTGCGTGGTCGGCTCCGGCGCGGCCGGGGCCATCATCGCCAAGGAGATCGCCGAAACCGGCCGTCGGGTGGTTCTGCTTGAAGTGGGGAGCTATTTCACGCCGCCTTACTTTGGGAACAATGTCCAGGAGGGTCTCGAAAAACTATATTTCCAGCGGGGCTTCCGGACGATGCTGGGAAAGTCCTCGATCGTGACCATGCAGGGACGCGCCGTGGGCGGGACCACGGTGGTCAACTCGGCCATTTCTTTCCGCCTCCCGGAGTGGATCCGGACCCGCTGGGCCTCGGAATTCGGGCTGAAATTCTCAAACGCCGCTCTGGACGAAGCCTACACCCGGGTGGAGAAAAACCTGAACGTGCGTCCGACCGAATCGGCGGTCTTAGGCCAGAACAATCTTCTCTTTAAGCGGGGCTGCGACAATTTGGGAATCCACTCGAGTCCCATCCACCGGAACGAACGCAACTGCAAGGCCTGCGGGGTCTGCCTGGTCGGCTGCCCGGAGGGCGCGAAACTCTCAATGGACCTGACCTATGTGCCCTGGGGCCTGAAGGCCGGGATGGATCTCTATGCCAACTGCCAGGCGGAAAAAATAATCCTGGAAAAGGGCGAGGCCCGGGGCATCCGGGGCCATTTTCTCGAACCGGATACCGACCAGCCCGGGCATGCCATCGAGGTCAAGGCCAAGCTCACGATGATTTCCGCGGGGGTGATGGCTTCCCCCATCCTGCTCTTGAAAAGCGGGGCCCCGAACCGGAGCAAAATGATCGGGAGAAATCTTCTTAATCATCCGGGGACGGGAATGATTGGCTTGTTTAAAGAAGTGGTGAATGCCTGGGACGGGGCGAACCAGGGTTACGAGTCCTCCCAGTGGGCCAAGGAAGGGATTGTCCTGGAAACGGCCTGGGGACCGCCCTCGATCGCCGCGATCCGGCTTCCCGGGATCGGCGAACAGAACCTCGCGATCATGAAGAAGATCAAACACGTTGCCTCTTTTGGGGCGATGATCAGGGCCACCACTACCGGCCGGGTCATCCCCACGCCCGGGAGTTACGACCCGATCATTTATTATCCGATCAATAAATATGATGTCGGCCTCCTCCAGCGCACCATGAAATATATCGCCGAGGTTTTCTTCGCCGCGGGAGCGGAGGCGATTTATCCCATGGTTTACGAACTGCCCGAGGTCATTACCGACGCCAAGCAACTCAAACTTTTCGACGAGATTAAGCTCAAGCCGACCTCCGTCAACCTGATCGGCAACCACCCGATGGGGACCTGCCGGATGGGCGAGGACCCCGGCAGCTCGGTGGTGAATTCCAACTGCGAATCCCACGAGGTCAAGAACCTCTTTGTCTGCGACGCTTCCATTTTCCCGACCGCCCCCGGGGTGAATCCCCAGCTGACCATCTTCGCCTTCGCGGACATGGCGTCGCAATATCTGAAAAAACGTCTTTAAAAAAAGGTTCCAGGACTCCGTCCCCGCTTCCAGCCCGGAGGGAGGGTAGGACTACGTCCCGGAGGGGGTCGAGGGGCCGAGGATTCAAGCGGAAAGAGACCGGCTTCCTGGTTGGGTGAATATATTTTTTCCTCTGAAAACAAGTTGTTAGTATGTCATTCCTGCGAAAGCAGGAATCCAGTAGTTTATTTCTGGTTCCCTGCTTTCGCGGGGACGACGTCTGGATTCCGGCTTCCGCCGGAATGACAACAAGCGATATAAGAGTTTTCTTACGTAGATGCCTCGCGATTTGCTGCGAGGAGGCTCACTCATTCCAACCCGCCAGGCGGGCCCAAAGCCACCAGGCCGCATAGGCTTTTCGATTGCCGTTCAAGGGCTGGCTGTGAGCCGCGCTGCAGTTATACCATTCCCCGGGATGGGCATTCTGCCATTCCTGGGCCCAATTGGCGTCCTGGGTCCCGTCGCTATTTGAATCGTAATCGCAGTTATCATTGGGAATCTTGTCCCCGAAGTAGGTCCCGTCCGGATCGTAGCTTTCAATGTCGGCGAAATCATAGAGGACCTTCCCGTGGGCCTGGCAATAATTTCTGATCTGTTCGTTGCGGAGGTGCAGGTTTCCGGTCAGTCCGCTGCCGTCCAGGTGGCCGGTCATATAGACGAATCTAACATTTGGGTAATCGTTTTCAAGATCATTCATGAGATCGAGATAGGTATTGATGTCGTTCTCGGTGGCCGAGCTGACCTGTCCGCACCAGGACCAGATCACCACGTTTATGTCGGAATGGTTGTCCAGGTAATCCCGGGTGGCGTTCGCCCAGGAGGTCCGGTCGGGATTCCCCAGGTCGCTGGCCCCGGAGAAGGGCGTGTCCCGGAGGTCCAGGGCCCCATTGCTGCCGCCGTTATTGAAAGCGTAGAGGTCGCCTTTAAATTGAACCAGTCCGGTCATCCCGTCGATCAGCTGACTGCCGTGAGAGGTATGGCCGTAGGCGATGTGCAGGTTCTGCTTGGCGGTGGTTATCCAGGCCGCCGGTATCCGGGACAGGTCTGTGGCGTTATGGTTGATCGTGGCCGTCTGCCCGGAGTTATATTCATTTTCATTTCCGTTCCCGTTCCCATTCCCATTCCCATTGGTATTGGTGCCGTTGGTATCATCACCGCATCCGATCATCATTCCGATCACGAACAGGACGGAGAAAAATATCGGGCATAATTTCGATCTTTTCATATTGGCCGATCCTTTCCCTGTTTGGTTTTTCAGGATTATGTATTCTATTATAATCCAATCTCTGATAGTGATGAAAACATGAAAGCCCAAAACGTCTGCATTCCCTGCATCCTGGATGACCTGGTAGGCGCCGCCAGGGACCTGGATCTGTCTCCCGAGATGAGCCGCCAGGTGATCCGGGAGGCCCTGGATTTTCTGGCGAAAAATTATGACGGCGCGCGTCCCCCTTCCTTTTACATCACCGGGGTTCACCGGATCCTGAAAAAGGTGACCGGGATCCTGGTTCCCTTTGCCGATATCCGGGAGCGGGCCAACCACGCCGGGGTAAAACTGGCGGACAAGGTCAGAACGGAACTTAAAAGCGTGCCGGAGAAGGAACGTTTTCACCGGCTGGTCCGTCTCGCGGTGGCCGGGAACGAGCTGGATTTCCGCACCGTCGGAACGGGATACCGGGTGACCGAAACGGCCCTGGAACTCCGGCTCCGGGAGGCCGTTTCCCGTTCTCTCGCGGTGGATGAAATCGGGAAAATCCACCAGGCGGCCCGGAAAGCGAAAAATATCCTTTTCATCCATGACAACGTCGGGGAGATCGCCCTTGACCGCCTGCTGATCGAAGAGCTGAAAAGGATGGGAGCGCGGGTCGCTTCCGTGCTCCGGGGCGGGCCGATTACCTCCGACGCCACGGTTGAGGATGGAAAGACGGTGGGATTGGACCAGGTCGCGCGGGTGATCGAGGCCGGGCCGGACACGCTCGGGATCTCTTTCGAGGAGATGTCTTCCGATCTGAAAAAAGCTCTGGCCGGGGCCGACCTGATCTTCAGCAAGGGCCAGGCGAATTATTATGTGCTTTCCGAGCACCGCCGGGAAATCCCCGCCCCGATCGCCTATCTCCTCCGCACCAAGTGCGACCTGGCGGCCTCCGAGTTCGGTCAGCAGGGCAAGGTCAGCATCGCGGCGCTGCGATAATTTAAAAGCAGGTAGCCGGTAGCCGAAAACAGGTAACCGGTGAACCACCTTAGGCTTTTACCTTTGAGCTTTGAGCTGCCTACCGCTTACTCTATACTCTCTGCTCCTTGCTCCTTGCTCTATGCCCTATGCCCTATGCGCCATGCGCTTTGCCCTTCGGGTTTACAAAGAGACGGCAAAACGAATATTATTGAGACGTGGAAGAAGAACCGAAACCGCCGGAAAACATTCCCGGCCAGTCGGGACCGGTGATCCTGCCCGACCAGCCCGTGCCTGATCCCCTGTTTTCACCCCCTTCGGGGGCAAAAGCGGGGAATGGGGGTATTCCCTGGGAGAGTCTGAAATCCCGGGGATTGTTTCGGGCCCTGGCCGAGACCTGGGCGGAAGTGATGTTTTCGCCCCGCCAGTTTTTTCAAAATCTCCGGGACCCCGTGCCGGGATGGATCGCCCCCCTTACCTACGCGGTGATCCTGGGCACCCTCGGAACCATTTTGAGCCTGCCGGGTCTCTATCTGTATGGAACATCATGGATTACAGCCCTGGGTCTGGGGGAAGGGGAGATCACCGGGAACCTGATCGTCGGGATGCTGTTTTTCGCGCCGGTTTTCAGTTTTTTCCGGACCTTGTTGTTTTGCGTGGTTTTTCACATTTTTGTCCGCTTTTTCGGCGGGAAAAGGGATTTTAAAAATACCTTGAGCGCGGTCTCATATTCCGAAAGCCCGGATGTCCTGAGCGTGATCCCGGTCCTCGGCGACCTGATCAAGGCGGTCTACAAACCCATCCTTTTAATCTGGGGACTCCGGGAATCCCAGGGCTTCTCGACCGCGCGGGCCACCATGGTGGTGATCATGCCGGGCCTGCTGATGATTTTCCTGGTCATGATTTTCGCCGTGATGTTTTTTTCGATGGCTTCCAATTTCTTCCTTTCAGGTTGAATGATGAAAAAACGGATCTGGCTTCTGGGGGTCGGGCTTTTCCTGATTCTTTCTCCGCTTTCCGCCCGGGCGGAAAACCCGCAGGGTGATTTCACCGCCCTGCAGAAGGTGATCACCGAGGTTTCCCAGGCGGTGCAGCCCGCCGTGGTGCATATCCAGGCGATTCTGAAGCAGGAAAACCGCAAGATCACCGTGGTCGGTTCCGGGGTGATTGTCGATCCCAAGGGTTACATCATCACCAACGATCATGTCGTTTCCAAGGCGGTGAAGGTGACGGTGACCATTCCCAATTTCAAGAAGAAATTCCCGGCCAAGGTTCTGGGCACCGACAAGCAAACCGATCTCGCCGTGATCCAGATCCAGCCGGAAGGTCAGATGCCGGTGGCCCAGCTGGGGAATTCCGATCAGGTGCAGGTCGGGCAGTGGGTGCTGGCCATCGGCAACCCCTACGGCCTGGACGGGACGGTCACCCTGGGGATCGTCAGCGGGCGGGGAAGAAACGTGGAGAACGGGCCCCTGATCACGGACTTTCTCCAGACCGACGCCATGATTGATTTCGGCTCCAGCGGGGGACCTCTGGTCAACCTGAACAAGGAGGTCATCGGGATCAACTCGATGATGCAGGGGCGGGGGATCGGTTTTACCATCCCGGTCAACACCGTGCTCGAGGTCAGGGACAAGATCCTCGCCTCCGGCAAGATTGACCGGGGCTGGATCGGGGTGACTTTCCAGCCCTTGAACCGCGACCTGGCCGAATACTTCGGGATTCCCTCGCGGAGCGGGGTGGTGGTGAACGCGGTTTTCAGCGGTTCTCCCGCCGAGAGGGCGGGGCTCGCGCCGGGGGACATCATCTTCGAGTTCGCGGGCAGCCCGGTCGAATGCGAAAACGACGAGGATATCAAGAATTTCGTCCGGATGGTGTCGAAAACCGGGGTGGGAAAGGAAGCGGAGGTCGGCCTGATCCGGCAGGGCAAGGAAAAAATGGTCAAGCTCAAGGTGGGGGAACAACCCGAGATCGAGCCGGAAGAGGTGGAAACCGACCTGGGCTTTTATGTCAAACCCCTGACCGACCTTTTCCGGTTTCAATACCGGGTGGAGGCCCGGGAAGGGGTGTTCGTTTCATTCGTGGAATCGGGCTCGGTGGCGGGCGAGGCCGGGCTGGGCCAGGCCCAGGTGATCCTGGAAATCGAGGGGCAGAAGATCAAAGCCCTGGAGGATTTCCGGAAAGCCATCGCGAAGGTCAAGGAGAAGGAGCGCTTTCTGGTGACGGTCCAGGATGGAAAAGATACCCGGTATTTGCTTTTTAAACGTCGTCCCAAGGGCCGAGATAGCTCAGTCGGTAGAGCAGCTGATTCGTAATCAGCAGGTCGGGGGTTCGAGTCCCCCTCTCGGCTCCATTTTATAAACCAAGCCCCAAATACCAAATTCGGAATTCCAGTTTCCAGCACAATCTCTGAATCCGGTGGAAAAGAAATTACCAAACCAGGTTAAAAGAATTACCCTCCCGGGCAAGGCGCATTACCCGGTCAATATCTACCTGCTGGGGGAGGGCAAGGATGCCCTCCTGATTGACACCGGTTACCGCGAAACCGCCCGGGAAGTGACGGCGCAGGCGGCCGGGGGCCGGATCTCCCGGATCCTGATCTCCCACTATCATCCCGATCACTCCCAGGCCGGGGAGGCCATCGCCCGGGAGACCGGCGCGGAGATTTTCGCGCACCCCGAAGAAATCCCGACCGTCAAAAACTGGTTTGAGGGGACCGAGGTGAAAACGCTGACGGACGGGGAAATCATTGAATTTTCCGGCGGTGAGCTCCAGGTCCTGGGCACCCCCGGGCATACCCGGGGCCACCTGGCCTTTTTCTGGAAAGAAGAAAAAATCCTGTTCTCGGGGGATCTGGTGGTGGGAGGCAGCACCACCTGGGTGGGCCCTCCCGACGGCGACGGCCGGGACTATCTGGCCTCGCTGGAACGGCTGCAGGAGCTGGAGATCGCCCAAATTCTGCCCGGTCATGGGCAGGAGATCAGGCATCCCCGGAAAAAAATCGCCACCCTGATCCGGCATCGGCATATGCGGGAAGAGCAGATCCTCGCCTGCCTGAAGAAAGCCGAGCTTTCCCTTTCCGAACTGGTCAGGGAAATCTACCCGGTGCTCGAAGAAAGGTTCCGCCTGCCGGCGCTCCTGACCGCAGCCGGCTACCTGAATAAACTGGAGCATGAAGGCAAGGTGGAAGCGGTTTCCGGCGACGAGATCCATTATAAAATCAAATCCCAATGACCAAGCTCCAATTACCAAACAAAAAACCGAATTGATAAAACAGAATCCCAATGACCAAATCGCAACAACCGGATTTCCGGAATGAAATTTGTGCGCGGGAAGCAATCATTTATACTTAAACAGCTGGACGATCGGTCATGAAAGTTAAAAAAATTTCCCTGTCCCAGGATACGCCCGAGAAACGCCGGTATTCCCTTTTAATCTGGTTCGAAATCCTGGCTTTTGTCCTGGTTTTGTTCCTGATCGGGATTTTCTACTACTTTACCCGGGATCTCCCGAAACTCAGCAATATCCTGGATTACCGGCCCCCGCTGATGACCACCCTTTACGACGGGCAGGGGGAGCCTTTCGCCGAGTATTATCTGCAGCGGCGCAAGCTGATCACCCCCGACCTGATCCCCCTCCAGATCAAGCGGGCCTTTGTCTCCGCGGAGGACGCTTCCTTTTATCGGCACGAAGGGATCAGTTTCGGCGATATCATCCGGGCCTTCCTGATCAACCTGAAGGAGCGCCGGATCGTGCAGGGAGGAAGCACGATCACCCAGCAGGTGGCCAAAACCCTGCTCCTGACCCCGGAACGCAAGATTTCGCGCAAGATCCGGGAGGCGATTCTCGCCTACCGGATTGAGCGGAACTTGAATAAGGAAGAGATCCTGGCCATTTACCTGAACCAGATTTATTTCGGGCAGGGGGCCTATGGAATCGTGGCGGCGGCCGAGGTCTATTTCGGAAAGCGGGTGGAGGAACTGAACCTGTCCGAGATCGCCTTCCTGGCGGCGCTGCCCCGGGCCCCGGGACGTTATTCCCCCTATGCCTATCCCCAGAGGGTCAAGGAAAGACAGATCTACGTGCTGAACCGGATGGTGGAGGACGGCCATATCACCAAGAAAGAGGAGGAAGAAGCCGTCGATCAGCCGCTTTCCTTCCGCCGCCAGCAGTTTCCCCTGCACCAGGCGCCCTATTTCGCCGAGCACATCCGCCGTTATCTCCAGTCCCGCTACGGAGACGAGGTTCTCTATCAGGGGGGGCTGAAGGTCTATACCACGATGAGTCTTCCGATGCAGCTCACGGCCGAGAACGCGGTCCAGCGGGGTTTGCGCGAGCTGGACAAGCTTCAGGGATACCGTGGGCCGATCAAGCGGCTCGCTCCCTCGGAATATGACGCTTTTATCCGGGAGGCGGAAGCGGAAAGAAACAACAGTTCCGTGTCGGTTTCGGTCCTGATCCGGAATCCCAATGGCAAGGGATACATAATCAAGCCGGTTTCCGACCCGCGGACCGGGCCGTTAAAGGATAAACAGATTTACCGGGGACTGGTGACCCGGATCGATCCGGGGAGCGGCGCCGCGGAGGTCAAGGTGGGTTCCGCTTCCGGTAAAATCGCCGCCCGGGATTTTTCCTGGATCCAGCGGGGGTTGAAGCCGGGGGACGTGGTCCAGGTCGAGGTAATCGGGATCAGCCCGGATTCTTCCGGGATCAATCCGAAATACCAGTTCAGTCTTCAACAAGAGCCCCTGGTGGAAGGGGCCCTGGTTTCGATGGAACCGGATACCGGTTTCGTCTTGGCCCTGGTCGGAGGTTACGATTATAACCGGAGCGAGTTCAACCGGGCGATCCAGGCCCTGCGCTCGCCCGGCTCGGCTTTTAAACCCATTTTCTACGCGGCCGCCCTGGAAAACGGATACACCCCGGCGAGCATCGTGGTGGATTCCCCGATGATGTACGAACAGTCGGATACGGCCGAGATCTGGAAACCGAAAAATTACGACGAGAAATTCTACGGCCCGATCACGCTGCGGGAAGCCCTGGCCAAGTCGGTCAACAACGTTTCCATCCGGATTCTGCAGGATATCGGGGTCAATACCGCGATTGATTTCGCCCGGCGCATCGGGATCAGGTCGGAGCTGGCGGAGGACCTTTCCCTGGCCCTGGGTTCTTCGGGGGTCACCCCCCTGGAGCTGATCTCCGCCTACAGTGTTTTCGCCAATCAGGGCCGGAAGGTGGAACCGATTTTCATCAAGGAAATCCGCGATCGCGAGGGGAAGATCCTGGAACAGAACCTGCCCCCCACCTTTGAAAACGGCCTCGGCGGGGGAGGGCTTTTCCTGGTTCCCTATCTTACGGCTGACGAGATTGCTCCCCGGGTCCGGCCCGACCAGGAGAAAGCCGTCCCGCCGGTGGCGGGAGGGACGGCCCCGGCGCAAAACGAAGCGCTGCTGTTGGAATCGGACCAGGTGGTTGAGCCGGACATCGCCTTTCTGATCACCTACCTGCTTGAGGGGGTGGTCCAGCACGGTACGGGCTATCGGGCGAAGGTTCTGAACCGGCCGGTGGCGGGAAAGACCGGCACCAGCGACAACAACAAGGATGCCTGGTTCGTGGGCTATACCCCGGATCTGGTGGCGGGGGTCTGGGTGGGTTTTGACGATGAAAGATCCCTGGGAAAATTCGCCACCGGGGCCCAGGCCGCGATTCCCATCTGGATCGAGTACATGACCCAGATCATGAGCGGCAAACCGCCCCGCGATTTCCCGGTTCCCCCCGGGATTGTTTTCGCCAAGATCGATCCGGAAAACGGCCTCCTGGCCACCCCGGAAACCTTGCGGCCGGTTTTCGAGGCTTTCCAGGAGGGCACCGAACCCAAGGATCCTTCCCCGGGGCCGGCGGCCGGGCCTCAGGATGATTTCTTCCGAATGGATTCGGAGGAAGAAACCGCTCCTCCGGAAGCACCGGACATGTGAAAAACAATAACCAATAACCAAGCACCAATTACCAAACGCCAATTACCAAACTCCATTACCCATGACCCATGACCTACTTGTCCTCCGAAGCCTTGGCGTAGGAGGATCACTTAACACTTGCCGCTAGAAGGTTAGAAGCCGTTAACACAAGTTTTATTTCTAACTCGAAACTAGAAACCCGAAACTAGAAACCGGAAAATGCCCCTCATCGATTCCTACCAGCGCCGGATTGATTATCTCCGGATTTCCATTACCGACCGCTGCAACCTGAATTGCTTTTATTGCCGCCCGCTCGGAGGTCTCCCCTTTATTCCGCATGAAATGATTTTGAGATACGAGGAAATCCTGCGGGTGGTCAAAGTGGCGGTCGAACTGGGGGTAAGAAAAGCCCGGGTTACCGGGGGCGAGCCGTTGATGCGCAGAGGGGTGGTGGATTTCATCTCCCGTCTTTCCTGCGCCGGGCTCGAAGACCTGGGCCTGACCACCAACGGGATCCTGCTTAAGGATTTTGCCCGGCCCCTGCGGGAGGCCGGTTTGAGCCGCGTCAACATCAGCCTGGATTCCCTGGATCCGCGGAATTATCAGCGGATTACCGGGAGCGACAGGCTGAAAGAAGTTCTGGCGGGGATCGAGTCGGCCGAGGAAGCGGGATTCAATAAAATCAAAATCAACACGGTTTTACTCCGGGAAAACAACGAGACCGAGATCCTGAATTTTGCCGAACTGGCTTTTTCCCGCGGGCTGGAAGTCAGGTTCATTGAGTACATGCCCTATTTAAACGGGAAGGAGTGGCAGAAAGATCTTTTTCTGAAGGCGGAAGAAGTGAAAAAGGTGATTAACAGTCGTTTCAGCCTGGGACCGGTCGAACCGCAGGAGAAGCCCGGCGTGGCGGAGATGTATCGAATGAAAGGCGGCCGGGGCACGATCGGATTTATCTCTTCGATCAGCCGGCACTTCTGCGGGCGCTGCAATCGGATTCGTTTGACCTCAGACGGGAAACTCCGGAATTGCCTTTATTCCGATGAGGAAATCGATCTCCGGGGTCCTTTACGGGGCGGGGTTTCCGATCCGGAGCTGGCGGAGATCATCCGCCGTTCGGTCCAGACGAAACCCGAGCGCCGGCCGAATTTCTCCGACTCCTCCAGAAAATGCACGCGAACGATGGACCTGATCGGGGGATAATTAACAATTGCGGATTGCGGAATATAAAAAGTTTCGAGTTTAGAGTTTCGGGTTTCGAGTTATTGATTGTAACCAGAAACCAGAGACTAGAGACTTGAAACCAATGAATTAAGGCAAGGCTTTTCGATCAGATCCCGAGGCATTGTGGCCGAGGGAAGCCTTGTGCGGAGTGCGACCAGCACCCGCCTCTCACTCCCGGGGGCGGATTTTAACCTCCAGCGGATGGGCCTCAATCTGCAGGAATTCCTTCTCATCCCCCGGCCGGAAATTCTTCCGGCCGTAGAGCGCGAAAGTGAATTGATAAGTTCCTCCGGTCAGCCTTTCCATCCCGGTGATCTTCATTCCCATCTCCCCGAAACTTCCGGGTCTGTACTCGTATTGATCTCGATAAGTACTGTCATCGCGGTAGAAAAAGGTTTTCTTGATATTAGCCTTGGCGATCCGGTCGTCATATTTCAGGGTTTCCACGAACCCGCCGGCTTTCCCGGCCAGGGCGCACCAGGGGGCATACTCAGGGGGAGCGTTAAGCTCAGCCGGGGACATGGCTCCGTCCACCACCAGGGGCGCCGGGAGGGCGGGATGGTAAAGAATCGATCCGGACACATTTTCGGAGAAATCAAAAGTTGCGGTGGCATGGGCCTCGCTGATGACCAGCCCGGGTCGGAAGGGGATGTAGACATCGTTGGGGAACTCGATCCGGTTGGGATAGCTGATCGAAACCCGTTTCACCCAGGGGGATTTGATCCCGGACATGATATCGATCGCGAACTCCTGGAGGATAATCACCCGGAGGGGGCCGTCGGTATAAGCCAGCAGCCGGACCTTTATATCCTCTTCGTTTTTTTCGACTTTGAATTTACCGAAAAAAATGGAAATGCCCATTCGCATCTTGAACCGGTCCAGGAGGGTAGGAGACTTGGGATCGCGGCCGAAGGCGATGTAGTTGATCAGGGCCGGGTGCTTGGGGTCGGTGAAACCGTAAGTGATATCGTCCGAGCGAAAAAAGCTCGGCTCGGGGGTGAATTCGATGAGGTCGACAGGCGAGCGCGGGGCGGGTTCGGAAAAAGCGAGGAGGTAAGCATAGGCCTTGCCCTGGTTGATCGGGTCCGTCACCTCGATTTCCAGACCCTGGGGTGATGGCCATTTATCCGGGGAAACCTTTTCCCCCAGGTCCCGAGCTCGAAGGGTGACTTCGTCGTTTTTCTCCAGCTTCACCGGGGAGGGCAGCTGGGGGTTTCTCTGCCATTTGTCCCCGGACTTGATCATTTCCAGGATGTACTGGCCGTCTTTATCCTTTTTGTCGACCTGGAAGGGAATGGGGGAGAGTTTTCCGGCTTTGGCCGCGAAGAGGCCGAGGCGGGAGGTTTCCTGGCCCAGAAAAGACTGAAGTTCTTCAGCGGTGATGGAGACCGGGTCTTCGGTCCGGGAAAAAGTCGGGGAGGTTCCCTTGTTTTCAGAAGCGGAGGCGGGAGAAAGCAGGACCAGGGAAAGAAAAACCAGTACGATTTTAGAATATTTTTTCATAAATCCCTTTTCTTTGATTGTCATTCCGGGCTTGACCAAGCCTGCCCCGGACTTGATCCGGGGGAATCCAGATTCCTTTCCTAGATTCCCGCTTTCCTTCGACCATACTCAGGACAAGTCGCGGGAATGACGGTTAAAAATCCACATATTTCATCTAAAAAAACTTGGCGTTGTTTGGTGCTCCCAATTTATCATACCGAATCGTTCTTTAAAATGCCTGGTTCAGCGTCGCGCCGAAACCACGCTCATTGGAAACATGATCAGCCAGGCCGAAAGCCATGAATATATCGAGCTGAAAAGAGGAAGCAATAAGGATGTGGAAGCTCGGGCCGAAACCGGCCACCGCGCGGGCATGATCGTCCCGGCGGTCGGCCGTAATTTCGCTGAAGAGCGCGGAATCCGCGAAAACGCCCACTTTGTACACGTCGCGGATCACGGAATAGCGAAATTCCAACCCGCCGCTCACGACCCGGCGGGTGAAATAACGCGATCCAAAGACACCCCGGATGTGCGTCCCGCCGACGGCCTGCTCTTCGAAAAACGGGGCCTGCCCCCAGACATAAGCCCCGTGGCTGGTGAGCCAGATGTCGTGCCAGCCAATGGGGATGACGTATTGATAGCGGTAGGTCGCAACGCCGTAGTCACCGTTGCCCAAACGTTCCCGGCCGTTCGCCGCGAATTCGTGTTTGCGGTCGGCGCGGATCTCGTCGGGGTTAAATGTAAGCTGGAGAACTGTTTCGAGAAACGGATGGGTGTTGTTGCCGGGCGAGACTAACGGCACGGCCAGGGGATCGACCTGCTCCAGGTTAAAGACGTCATATCTATCTGCGCCGAACCCGAACAATATGTTTCCGCCGGCGAACAGATCGTAGTTCAGTGCCAATCCGGCCTGGGTGCGTGCCACCATGTAGCTTTCCAGGTTCAGGTCGGGTCGTTGGCGGCTGGTGAGATCCCCGCGGACACCCAATGCCGGACGAAGCTCACCCAGAAATGGCGGAGAAAACCAGGCGGCCGCGGCCGCGACCCGCTGGAGAGCCAGGTAGGAGTGCTGATCGCGCAGACTGTCGCGGATCGTCAAACCCAGCGTCCCCTCTGTTACCCAACGATCGGCCGCGAATAACAGGTCCTCGTTTTTATATTTGAGACCGAGCTTAAATCCGTCGGGGCCGGTGAGGCTGGCATCCAGCCCCAGCCCCGGGGACCAGGCGTGCCGCCGAAAATAAATATGCAATTCGTATTCGGCGCGGGGCGGGATCAGCGAACGGCCGATCAAGGTGCCGAATTTTATGATTGCGCTTTCTGTCAGCCCGCCGGGGTAACTCGGCGGCTTGGCCAACCGCTCTATGCTTTCAATATCGGGAATGATTTGCTTGGGCTCTTCGCTCTTGATCAACTTCCAATCCTCGACATCAATGTTGTACTCGCGTTTTGAGCGCGCGATCTGGCGTTCGAGATAGGGCCGATTGAAAACATCATGGGGCAGGTTCAGAACAATGAGTGCCTGTACGGTGCGCAGCGAGCTGGTGCCGCGAAAAACGATTTTTTGGAGATGACCTTCGTCGATGTCGACCCGGATATGATCACCTTCTATCGCGGTCCCGACCTGAGCGAGTTCGTAGCCGGCGCTCAAGAGAAAGGCCTGGCATTGTTCGCGGACGCTCCGGGCTGTGTCGTCGCTGACGGCGCTTGCTTCCGGCAATTTGATAGCCGCTAGGTAAACCTCATCGGGAAGGACAATGTTACCGTGAAAAACCAGTAGACTTTGCGCGCCGGTTGAGCTCGCGGCTGCCGCCGGCTCAACCGGCGGCGGGGCTTCGCCGGCCATGAGCGTGCCGGCGGAGGTCAGCAGTAAGAGAACGATTAATGAGAGCCGCGCCATTATTTTCATGACCTTAGCGTAATGATCAATATCCATTTTCCGAAATAATGAAAATGTCATTGCGAGGAGTCCCGCCAAAGGCAGGACGACGAAGCAATCCCTTCATAATGATTCTACATTATTTCATTTTCTTTATTTCTGTCTCCAAGTCCTTACGGTTGATAACAGAAAGAATCACCAGATCCGACTCCATTTCCCGATAAAAAACCCGATAATCGCCAACCCGGAGCCGGTACGTGGCTGGTTTCATCCCCACCAGACGTTTACCTTTTGGCGGCGGGGGAAAAGGTTCGGTTTCCAGACCTTTGATGGAGGTCAGGATCGCCATCCTGGTTTCGGCGGGAATTTTCTCAAGGCTTTTGGCGGCGTGCCTTGCGATTTTTATTTTCAAGTTCTACCCGGGTTTCCCGAATCATTTGATCCAGATCTGTCCCTTCCCCTTTTTCCTGATAGTCCGCCGCTGCTTTTTCGATCAGCCGGCGGAACTTCGGGTTGTGGGCCAGGATAAAATCCTCAAGATCATCTCCCCGCAGGGGAAGAAGCGTGGCCCGGGGCTTGCCCCGGGAAAGGATGATCACGTTTTCCCCCTGCTCGGCCGCGAGAAGGTATTCGGACGCCTTGGCCTTCAATTCCCGGACATTGACGAAAATCATAAGGGCCTCCTTGAGATAATGTAACTACATATGTAGTCTACCAATGTAGTTCCTTCACGTCAAACAATAAAGTACTTTCACCCTCACCCTTTCCCTCCCCCCTCGAGGGGTTCATCCTGAAGGGATTCACCCTGAAGGGGAGGGTGGGGCCTCCGGCTCGTAGGAACCTACCCTCCGGCCTGTAAGCCCTACGGGCTGGAAGCGGGCTCGGAGAGGAGAGGGGGGCATCCCATATGGCGTAGGGGCGGCCCTCCGCGGCCGCCCGAAAAAAGACCTCAATTGCTCATGTAGTTGCCCGATTTGCTTGACCTGACTTCAGAAGGGTTTATCCTGACATCGGAAGGATCGGGCGAGAGTCTTTCCAAGCAGAACGTCATTGCGAGAAGTCCTGCCAAGGGCGGGACGACGAAGCAATCTCGCTGTTAGTAGGGGAGGGCCTTGTGCCCTCCTGCATTTGGGCGGGGATCCTTCGACTTCACTCAGGACAGGTAAACCCCGCCCCTACGTCTTGACATAACCTTCGCCTAGGGGAAAATAGGTGAGAAGGAAAAACCTATCGTTGATATATAATTAAAATCAACCGACAATGGTCTTGGAATTCATAATTTCTGATTCACAGATTAACTTGAAGATTAGAGTTCCTCAAGACTGAAAGTGGGCATTTATATGATTAATTTTTGGAAAAAGTATTTTAAAAACCGTTTATTCAAATTTTGGATTAAATCGTTATTTTTAATAACTTTAATTTTACTATGTGTTTATATATTTATTCCCAGAGCCAAGGCATTAGATTTTATGATAGATGAAAGCGGAAAATTTTTACAAATAGATTTAAATTATTTTAAAATGATAAGCCTTTGTGGTAGTCCCCCCATAGTACCGTGTTTTATCGATAAACAAGTTGGTTTGTCTCTGGTCGATTTTGAAACAAAGAAAAATATTTCTAAATTAAAATTCGACAAATATGAAATTGGACGTTTAGTATTTATCTATCCTTTAGATACTAAAAGAATCGTGTGTGACTTAAATGATTTTGAACATAATAATATCGGAGTCTGGAATATTAAGAGTAATAGCTTCCATTTATATAAAGAAAATGGAAGCGGGTCATTTATTGGAGGATCCGGCATAAGTTATGATGAACATTTGATAATTTCTCATAAAAACCAATTCGATAGGGGGGCAATTTTAGTTGAATTAACGAATAACAATAAAACAAATATTATCCCTGAGTTCCAAGTAAATTACCCTCGTTTTTCTCCAGACGGTTCCCGATATGCTTTTTTCGGTGAAGATCATGTAGTAAATGAAACATATTTAGTTGTCCAATTAATAAATAATTTAGAAACATTTAAAACATTATTACGCAGTGAGACTTATTTTCATGATTTGTCATGGTCGCCAACTGGAAAGTTTATCGCGAGTTTTACATATGATGATGGTCATAAATTATACATATGGAAATCAAATGGTGATTTAGTAACCATTATACCAATTGTTTTTAACAGCGCTCCTGTTGGCCACAGGTTTGAATGGCCATGGTACGGCGGGTCGCCAGTTTGGCTCCCAAAAGAAGATGGGGTAGTAGTTTTTGATAAAAATTATGATAAGAATAAATATTTTTATAATATTTATGAGATCAAAACTATTTTGAACGAAAATAATGGAGTACACAAATGATTCCTTGAATCATAAAATTATTTTGTTAAGAAAAGATGGGTTCGATGTGGATCGAACCTCTTGAGATTGCTTCGTCGTCCCGCCTTGGTGGGACTCCTCGCAATGACACTCCCGATTACTTTTTCTGAAGATCCGGAAGGATCTTTTCGTAGAAATCCAGGCAACCAGGAAAATTCCAGGGCTAGGTCTTTACTTTGATGTTTGGATACTTACTTTTGATATTATTGATTTCCTTCCCGTTGGACAAACGAATAAACACATTCCGCATACC
Source organism: bacterium (assembly GCA_028713675.1). Classification (GTDB taxonomy): domain Bacteria; phylum Desulfobacterota; class JAPLJL01; order JAPLJL01; family JAPLJL01; genus JAPLJL01. Next base: position 235,251 of record JAQTNV010000001.1, on the reverse strand, counting down.
GGCAGGCCGATTTTGGTTTCCATTTTATGATGGTAGTCCTGGCACTTTTTCGCGTCATAGCGCATTTCTCTTGATTCCTTTGGGTCAAACTCCCTTCCTTTAAATGCCTTAACCGGGCAGATGTCGACGCACTCCCGGCATTTGCCGCATTTTCTTTTTATCGGTTTCCCGGTCACTTTCAACGGGGCATTCGTCAGAACGGATGACCAGCGGACCCGGGGGCCGTATTGAGGGGTTACCAGGAGACAGCTCTTGCCGATCCATCCGAATCCGGCCAGATGGGCCGCGAGCTTGTGTGAAAAGACTGCGGATATTTTTTTAGCATTCGAAAGATTGTAATCCCCGCTGCTTCGCTCCGCCGCCGGGATCGGCAGGGCCCGGAAGCCCTCCCGCTGGATAAGCCCGGCCAGCCGAGACGTGAAAACATCTAATCTATAGTTAATGGTTACATACGCGTGGTTTCGGTAATTGACCGTGACAGCCCGATCGAATCTTTTGGGGAGCATGTCGACAATCGGGTCAGGCAGCCTGATCCCGATCGAGATAGCCAGGGGAAAACCGGTAACGACATCCCCTCCCTGTTCTTTGATAAAAGATTTCGCAGAAGAAAGATCGGCCACACCGATAAAATCAATTCCGGCCGAGTCGGCAAGTTTGGATATTTCTTTCCAAAGTTTAGAGTTGGTCGGCATGCAAAAAATTATAATCCGCCCCTCATTAATATGTCATCCCCGCGATTTATCCCGAGGAAGTTCGAGGGAAAGCCAGGATCCAGAGTCCCGTCTGTCATCCCGGCGAAAGCCGGGATCCAGACCGAGATTGCTTCCCTTACAGGGCAAGCGTCTCCCGATGTAACGTCGGGATCCTCGCAATGACATATGTTTTTATGGAGCGCAATAGCCTTGTCCTCGAGCGAAGCGAAGGATTGCTATTGCAATGCATCAGTCCTTCGACAGAGCTCAGGATAAACAAGCTGATGCAGTCCAAATTAAATGTAGGGGCGGGGTTTACTTGTCCTGAGTGAAGTCGAAGGATCCCCGCCCAAATGCGGGAGGGCGCGAGGCCCTCCCCTACAATACGGAGTTGATGCGGTCTAAAAAAGGAGGGGAGGCTGCGGCCTGCCCGAGCTGACGCTCGCGTCGGCCAGGGAGAGCCTCCCCTACGAAAAGAATTAGTTCAAGAATTTATTGATATTTCTGGATTCTGGCTTTCCCTCGAATAGACTCGGGACAAGTCGCCGGAATGACGAATAAAAGAAAAGGGGCTCGACTTGCATCGAACCCCTTGAGATTGCTTCCCTTACAGGGCAAGCGTCTCCCGATGTAACGTCGGGATCCTCGCAATGACATATGTTTTTATGGAGCGCAATAGCCTTGTCCTCGAGCGAAGCGAAGGATTGCTATTGCAATGCATCAGTCCTTCGACAGAGCTCAGGATAAACAAGCTGATGCAGTCCAAAAAAGAAAGGGAGGCTGCGGAGAGCCTCCCCAAAGAAAATGTAGTTTGCCGATTCATCGGCGGTTTTAAAATAGCCCGATAAATCGGGCAACTACACGAATACCAGAAAAAAGGGGTTCGATACTGATCGAACCCCTTTTAGTTTATGTGGAAGAATAATTCCAGGAAATTTATTTCTTCTGCAGATCCGGAAGGATCTTTTCGTAGAAATCCAGGCACTGGGGATTGGAGAGGGCGTCGCGGTTCGTGACCGGCCGGCCGTTGACGATGTTGGTGATGGAGCTTTCCACCTTTTTCATGTTCAGGGTGTAGGGGATGTCCGGGACCTCGATGATCCTGGACGGGACATGCCGGGGCGAGGCGTTGTCGCGCAGGGTCTTGTTGATCTTTTTCATCAGCGCGTCGTCGAGCTTGGCCCCCGGGGCGAGCTTGACGAAGAGGAGGACCCGCTGGTCGCCCTGGAAGTCCTGCCCGATGGCCAGGCTGTCGGCGATTTCCGTGAGCGCCTCCACGGTGTTGTAGATTTCGGCGGTGCCGATCCGGACTCCGGAAGGTTTCAGGACCGCGTCCGACCGTCCGCAGAAGGTGATCCCGCCGGTGTCGCTGTGGATGAAGACATAATCGCCGTGCCGCCAGACCCGCTTATCCTTGTAGAATCGGAAATAGGCGTCCATGTATTTTTCCATTTTCGGGTCATTCCAGAAATAAAGCGGCATCGGGGGGGCCGGGGCCTCGCAGACCAGTTCCATCTCCTGGTCGTGAACCTGCTGGCCTTTTTCATTGTAAGAATTGACCTTCATCCCCAGGCCCGCGGACTGAAGTTCACCCGCGTAGACCGGCTGGATCGGGCTCCCGATGGCGAAGCAGCCGTTGATATCGGTGCCGCCCGCGATCGAGTTGAAATGCAGGTCCTTTTTCACGGCTTCGTAAACCCAGGCGAACCCCTCGGCCGAGAGGGGCGAACCGGTCTGGGAAATCTCCTTGAGGGCGGAGAGATCGTATTTCTTTCCCGGTTCCAGGTTCTGGCTCCGGAGGAAATTCACATAGCTGGCGGAAAGGCCGAAGATGGTGACCTTCTCATCCTGGACCAGCTTCCACATCGCCCCGGGGTCGGGGTGCATGGGGTTGCCGTCGTAGAGCAGGATCGTGGCCCCGCCGGCCAGGGAGGAGAGGAGCCAGTTCCACATCATCCAGCTGCAGGTGGTGATGTAAAAGATTTTATCTTCCCGCTTGAGGTCGCTGTGGATGATCAGTTCCTTCTGGTGGTTGATCAGGATCCCGCCCGCGCCCTGGACCATGCACTTGGGCTTGCCGGTGGTGCCGGAGGAAAACATGATGAACACCGGATGGTCGAAGGGCAGCTGCTCGAATTTTATCGGGAGGTAATTGTCCTTGGCCAGAAAATCCTGGAAGTGGACCGAGTTGGGAACGGAGCTGATATCCGGCTTGTCCTGGGTGTAGGACACGATGACGACCTTCTTGAGCGAGGGGAGGCCCTTGGCGATCTCGGCGGCGTTGGCCAGGGTATTAAAATCCTTGCCCTTGTAGAAATAGCCATTGACGGTGATCAGGACCTTGGGCTCGACCTGCCCGAGCCGGTCGAGGGCCGCGGAAGGTCCGATGTCGGTGGCGCAGGAAGACCAGGTGGCGCCGATCGCGGTGGCGGCCAGCATCCCCACGGCGGTCTCGATCATGTTGGGCATGTAGCCCACTACCCGGTCGCCCGGTTTGATGCCTAGGTCCCGAAGGGACTTGGCCAGGCGGGCCACCAGATCATTGAGCTCGGCATAGGTCAGTTTCTTGGATTTCTGGCCTTCGCCGTTGAAAACAAAGGCCAGGCGGTCGTCCTTGTAACGGAGCAGGTTCTCGGCGAAGTTGAGCTTGGCGCCCGGAAACCATTTGGTCCCAGGAAAAACGGAAAGGTCTTCCACCACCTTCGTGTATTTCTGGGAGGCCTTGATGTCCACGAATTCCCAGACCGCGGCCCAGAAATCCTGGATGCTTTCGACCGACCACTTATGGAGTTCGGAATAGGATTTGATCTTGAGGCCGTGTTTCTTGTTGACCAGTTCGATGAACCTGGTGATATTGGCCTGTTTTTTTCTTTCCGCCGAAGGTTCCCAAAGGGGCTTTCTCATTAATGTCCTCCTAACTTCTAACTCCTAACACCCAACACCCAGCACCCAGCACCCAATCAATTCAGATGATCAGCCTTATTTTCTCTTGGGCAGACTCAGGATCTGCCGGGCTTCTTCCGGGGTGGCCGGTTCGCGGTCGGCCATCTGGACGATCTTGACCGCTTTCTCGACCAGCTGGGCGTTGCTCTTCGCCAGGGTCTTACCGGAGATGTAGATATTGTCTTCCAGGCCGACCCGGACATTTCCCCCGAAAATCGAGCCGAGGTAGGCCGATTTGAAGGAGTTAGGGCCGGCTCCGCAGGCCGACCAGGTGGAACCCTTGGGAATCCGCTGGACGAAGTCGGCGAAACTGGAGGGATCGAGCAGAACGCCGCCGGCAATCCCGAAGACGAACTGGAAGTGGAGGGGCTCCTCGAAGATCCCCTGTTTCCGGATCAGCTTGATGTTGTCCACCATCGCGTTGTCGTAAACCTCGAGCTCCGGCTTGCAGCCGACTTCCTTCATTTTGTCGTTGAACATGATCATGGTATCGAAGGAATTGTCGAAGATGATGGCGGCCACGGTTCCGGCCTCCCAGTTGGCCAGGCCGAAATCCATGGTCCCGCAGTTCAGGGAGGCCATGTCGGGTTTGCCGTCGGTAACCACGGTGATTCTTTCCTCCGGGGCCAGGCCCGGGCGGATGGCGGTGGAGAGATTAACCAGGACCGGGCATTTTTCCCTGATCCCCTGGACCACCGGCTTAATATAGTTCGGGTCGTTGCTGGGGATGCCGTTCTCGTCCCGGACATGGATGTGGACGATGGCGGCGCCCGCCTTGTAGCACTCTACCGCGGCATCAATGGTTTCCTTGATCCCGTAAGGCACGGCCTCATTCTGTTGTTTGCGGGTAGCGGCTCCCGCCATGGCGCAGGTAACGATGCATTTGTTCTCTAACCCCATGATTCCTCCTCTTTTAAAGATTTAAATTGTTTCGCATGCAAATTAAATAATTTATCGGAAGATGTCAACCTTTTTCGCAAAAAGCAGAGCGCAAAGCGTATAGGGCATAGGGCATAGAGCAAGAAAAAAAGTCTATCGGGTTCTTAGTGTTCGTGGTGTCCATAGTGTCTAAAGGGACACAAAGAACACAATAGACACGATGACACAATAGACACAATGTATTCGAAGTTCTTAGCTCTTTGCTCTTAGCTCTATGCCCTATGCTCTATGCTCTTTGTTCTATGCGACTATTAACCCGGCGTAGCCGACCACCTTGGCGTAATCCCCGCTCACGTCCCCCGAGTTGGCGTAAACCACGAGCTCGGCTTTTTTCGCCCCCATGGCCAGGGCCGCGATCAGCATGACGGTGGTGGGGATGACCCCGCACATGGAAATGTTGTCTCTTTCCACCACGTTGAGCAGACCTTCAGGGTCGAGTTTGAGGATTTTGTCGATCGCCGTCTTATCTTTTTTCTCCGCGGATTTCTGGGTTTCGTAATGGGTCATATCCGAACTGGCGACGATCAAGGGGCGGGGTTCCAGGCCCTCCAGGGCCCGGGCCAGGGCCTGGCCGATTTCCCGGCATTCCTCGTAATCCAGCCAGCCCAGGCAGATGGGGACAATGGCGATCCCGGGATTGAAGTACTGGAGAAACGGAACCTGGACCTCCAGGGAGTGCTCCTGCTGATGGGCCCGGGGATCGGGGGTCAGGAGACGGGAATGGGAAAGGATTTTCTGCGCCAGCTCCCGGTCGATCCGGACGGGGCCCAGGGGCATCCGCCATTCCCCCTCGGCAAAAAGGGATGCGGGGCTTCCCTGGCCGGTGTGGTTGGGGCCCAGGATGACGGCCGCGGGGGGAACCTCGATCCGGGAATAAACCTGCCCGGCCACCCGCCCCGAATAGACATACCCGGCGTGCGGGACCACGATCCCCAGGGCGGGTTCTTTTTTCGCCTTTTTATCCGCGGGTTCGACCAGGGTTTTCAGTTCCCGGGTCAGGGCCTCCGGCTTTCCGGGATAAAATTGATTGGCGACGACAGGATTTCTGATCATAGCCTGGTCACCTCCTCCCCTCGGCTAAAAAAGAACATCTATTATTTTACATCTGTTTGGTAATTGGAGCTTGGTAATTGGGATTTATTAATAACCTATACCAGCTCGAGTTTAAAAACCAGGCTTGTGCTTGAGCCGGAGGGAGAGGATCGCGATCAGCCCCAGAAACCCGATAAAGGCGATGGCGCCGAAGAGGAGGTCCCGGTGGAGCAGGTAGAGCCCCCCGGCCAGGACGCCCCCGAAAAAGTTTCCGATGGCCTGGAACATGTTGAAGATCCCCACGGTGGTCCCGCGGATATCGGGGCGGGCGAATTTCGTCACAGCGGTGGCCAGGATGGGTTCGAGAATGGAATAGCCGATATAGTAGGCGAAAATGGCCAAGTAGACGACCAGGTAAGAAGCGCTGTAAATCAGCGAGGTCCCGGTGTAGACAACCAGGAGGAATCCCACGACCAGGACGATCCGGGTCTTTCCCTGGTCGGCCAGGTGCGAGCTGGTGATCATTGTCACCATTCCCAGAATGGCAATCGGGAGCAGGAGCATCCAGTAGTTCACCGGTTCCAGGTAGTTTTTCAGGAGGAGCGGGAGCATGAAAAAAACCGCGGTCAGGGTGGAATAACTTAAAAATCCGCAGAGATAAAGGGCCCAGAGGTCCCGGTTGCCGAGGACCGAGCGGAACTGGGTGGTGTCAAAATCAATATCCCGGTGGGGCTCCTTGCGCGGCGGGTTTTCCATGAAAAAAATCATGTAGAGAATTGAGAGGAACGAGGTGAATGCGCAGATCCAGAAAAGCGAGCGCAGGCCGAAAATACCCCCGACGATCGGCCCCACGATCAGGCCGAAGGCCAGGGAAATTCCGATGCCCATCCCGATGTAAGCGATGGCTCGGCTGCGCCGGTCCGCCCCGATCGTGTCGGCGATCCAGGCGTAGGCTACGGATGAGATGGCCCCGGTTCCCTGGAGGAGGCGGGCAAAAATCAGGAGATAAATATTGTGGGCCAGGGCGGCCAGGACGCTGCCGCCGCAGAAAAGGGACAGGCATAAGAGCACCACCGGCTTGCGCCCCAGGCGGTCACTCCAGCGGCCCATGGGCACCTGGGTCGCGGCCTGGGTCAGGCCGTAGGCTCCCAGGGCCAGGCCGGAAAGGAAATGGTTGGCCCCGTAAAGCTGATTGGAGAAAATGGTAAAGACCGGGAGAACCATGGCCATCCCCAGCATCCGGAGCGCGAAGACCGAGCTGGTTCCGAATATGGAACGGACTTCCTCCCGGCTGAACAACCGTCCACCCGTATGATTCATTTGTAGAAATTAACCATTTTTCCTTCAGAGGTTCAAGGGTTCGAGGGAAAGGAAGAGGGGGCGGCCGGCTAAATTGACACGGAAATCACCGTTGTTAGAATCAAAACCATGGGATCGCAGTTCGACTTCGAAGCCCTCAAGGAAAAAATCACTGGGTTGATTCGGGACGCCCTGGCCCGGGGACAGGCGGAAGCGGTGTTTCCGGCCGAGCTCCCGGAATATGAAGTGACCATCGAGCTTCCCCGAAGATCGGAATTCGGGGATCTGGCCTGCAACGTGGCTTTCCGCCTGGCCGGAAAGCTCCGGATGCCTCCCCGGAAGCTGGCGGAGCTGATCGCCTCCCGGATCTCGCTGGAACCGGAAGGCGAGCTGGACCGGGTCGAAGCGGCCGGCGGCGGGTTCCTGAATTTCCTGCTGAAGAAACGGGTCTGGGGTTCGGTCCTCGAGCGGATCCAGGCCGAGCGCCAGGCTTACGGCGATTCCCGGCTGGGCCAGGGGCGGCGGGTCATCATTGAGTTTGTCAGCGCCAACCCCACCGGCCCCCTGCATGTCGGCCACGGCCGGGGCGCGGCGGTCGGGGACAGCCTGGCCAACCTGATGAAAGTCAGCGGTTTCCAGGTTTGGAAGGAATACTACGTCAACAATATCGGGAGGCAGATCAACCTGCTGGGGCAATCGGTGCTGGCGCGTTTCCAGGAGAAGGTTTATCCCGGCTCGGGATTGGACAAGGTAATCACCGGGATGCCCGCGGTCGAGTTTCCCGCCGATGGCTATCAAGGCGGTTACATCCTTGATCTGGCGAAAGGGCTGGCCCAACAGCCGGCCGACTTCTGGCCTTCCTCTGAAAAGGCCCGGGAGGAATGGATTCGCGCCGTCGGGATTTATGCCGGCAACCGGGTCCTGGAGGGGATCAAGGCCGACCTGGAGAAATTCGGGGTTACTTTCGACCTCTGGGCCAGCGAGCAGGAAATGTACAAGTCCGGGAAGGTGGACCAGGCCCTGGCCGATCTCGAAAACCGGGGATACCTGGAAAGGCATGAAGGGGCCACCTGGTTCAAATCCAAGGATACCTTCGGGGAAGAGAAAGACCGGGTCCTGATCCGGAGCACAGGCGAAAAAACCTACTTCGCCTCCGATATTGCCTACCACCGGGAAAAATACGCGCGGGGTTTTGACCAGATCGTCAATATCTGGGGCTCGGATCACCACGGGTACATTCCCCGGGTCCGGGCGGCGATCCAGGCCCTGGGCTACCCGGAGGAAAAATTGCGGGTGATCCTGATCCAGTTCGTCAATCTGCTCCGGGCGGGAAAGCAGGTTTCCATGTCCACCCGCTCGGGTGAATTCATCACGCTCGCCGATCTCGTCGCCGAGGTCGGCCGCGACGCCGCCCGGTTTTTCTTTCTTTTCCGGAAGGCGGACAGCCACCTGGATTTCGACCTCGAGCTCGCGAAAAAACAGGCCCCGGAGAACCCGGTTTTTTACGTGCAGTATGCCTACGCGCGGGTTTCCAGCATTCGCGAGGAAGCCCGCCGGATGGGAATTACCCTCCCCGTTCCGGAATGGGACCCGGACCTGCTCACCCTTCCGGAGGAACTGACGCTGCTCCGGCAGCTGGTCTGGTTTCCCAACCTGATCCGGGAGAGCGCGCAGGCGCTTGAGCCTCACCACCTGACCGCTTATCTTCTGGAGCTGGCCGGGAATTTTCACCGTTATTATCATGACTACCGGGTTTTGCCCCCCAAAAGGAGCAGCGAAGAGCAAGGGGCAAGGGAAGGTCAAAGTTCGGGGGAAGGTCAAAGCTCAAAGCTCAAAGGTGAAAATCAAAATGATAGGGAAGAAGGGAATTTCGAACCCGAGGAATTGAAACTGAGCCAGGCCCGCCTGGCGCTTTGCGATTCTGTCCAGGTGGTCATCAGGAAAGGTCTGGAAATATTAGGGATTCAGGTTCCGGAAAAGATGTAAAACCGGACGGGAAGGGCTACCCGCGAAAAAAGCTGATACCGGGACGAAAATCTATGGTATCATGCCAATGCGGGTAAAAGGAGGCAAAATATGGATGGAGCGAAAAAGATGGGCAATCAGTATGAAGTCAGTTTGGAGGCGAGGGAGCTGTACCTGATTATCGCCGGCCTGCTCCTGTTCGCGATCCTGGTCTTTATCCTGGGGGTTTTTGTGGGCCGGAGGATCGAGAGATCCCAGACCCATCCGGTGGCGGCCGCCGACCTGGCAGCCCCTTCCGGGGAAAAAGCGGAAGGCGAGGATCTCGCCGGCGGCCCGGGAGCCGGAAGCCCCGGGGCTTATCCCGCCGGTGAAAGCGAGGCGGCCCTGCCTCCGAACCCGTCCGCGGAAAAAAACGCGGCGAACGCGCCGGGAAAAACCGCGGCCGGTAAGGATAACGTGCAGTATACCTATTATGATTCCCTGGTGAAGGGCAAGGGGGTGGGAATCCAGGCCCAACCCGAAGGCCAGCCCGGGGTTCAGCCCGGAGTCCAGCCCGGAAGTCAGCCCGAAAGCGAGCCTCAGCAAGTGGCTCCCGCGGCCCCGGAGGAAACGGAACCCGCGGCCCCGGCGCCCAAGGCCCAGAAGAAAGCCAAGAAGGCCACTGCCAAGGCGGCACCCGCCAAGGTGGCCATGAAAAAAGCCACATCCGCCGATGCGGAAGAAGGCAAATATACCATCCAGATTTCCTCTTTCCTGGAACGGGACCAGGCCCAGAACCTGGTCCGCTGGCTCCGGGAAAGGAAATACCCGGCTTACCTGGCCACGGCGGAAATTACCGGGAAAGGGACCTGGCACCGGGTCAGGGTGGGGAAGTTCGCCACCAAGGAAATCGCCGCCCGCTACCAGAAGGAGCTGGAAAATCAGATCCATCTCCGGGGATTTGTGGCGCAGGTTGATTAGGGAAGGGCTTGAAACTTACCGGAGACCCCCGGGGACTCGAGGATCTCCGGGAAATCAAAGAAAAGAAGGTTGAATACCTGAAGTTTCTAATTACCAGCGCCAAGACCAACTTCGACCGGAAGATGGAATTCAAAAGTATCGATAACCAGCGCAGTTATTTTCTGGTGTTTGATCCGGTTACCCTGGAGTTTCGGGTCGAGGGAAAAGCCGGATAAGAAATAAACAATTCCAAAGTCCAAGATCCCAAATTTTAAAAATAATTGTAGCCGCAACCTTTAGGTTGCGAGTAAACAGTTCAATTAGATATTTCTTGTTTCAGAACGCAGGCTGAAGCCTGCGGCTACCTGAAGAATTTTAAAAACCAGGACAGATTATTTGCAGATAAAATTTGCTTCGCTCGTGCCCACCTGAAATTCAGATTTAATTAATGAAGAAAAAAAATGACCGGAGCCCACGGCCCCGGCAGAGATTGCTGAAAATCTATCGCCGCTTGGAAAAAGCCTATGGCCCCCAGGGATGGTGGCCGGCCAAAGGGGACTTCGAAATGATCGTGGGGGCGATCCTGACCCAGAATACCAGCTGGGCCAATGTCACCCGGGCTCTGGATAATCTTCAGCGGGCGGGGCTGCTGACTCCGAAAAAAATGGCAGGGTTGGCGGCGGTGGAACTGGGCGGACATATCAGGCCGGCCGGGTATTTCCGGCAGAAATCGAGAACCCTGAAGGAATTCCTCCGGTTTTTGCGGGAGGGTTACCGGGGGAATCTGGAGGATATGCTGGCCTCCGGACAGGAAAAACTCCGGGCCGGGCTTTTGGGGGTGCGGGGGATCGGTCCGGAAACCGCGGACTCAATTGTTTTATACGCCGGTCATTATCCCGTCTTTGTGGTCGACGCCTACACCGGACGGATTTTCCGCTGCCAAGGTTTGATCGCGGAAGGCGCGAAGTACGCGGAAATCCAGGGGATGGTAATGGCCGGCCTGGAACCGGATGAGCGTCTGTTCAATGAGTTCCACGCCCTCCTGGTCCATTTAGGGAAAACGCATTGCCGCAAGAATCCCCGATGCGAGGGTTGCCCCCTAATCAGAGACCGGGTATCCTCAATAAGTTAGGCTTTTATTGATCCGGGACCGGAAGCCCGTCAAACTTTTAGTGAGAACGGCGGTGCCGGATATTAATAATGATGCGAAAAATAATTGAAAAATTTTCGCTGTTATTTTTAATCCTGGTTTTTACCGGGCCGGCCCTGGCCCTGCCGCCTCCCGATCCCCGCTTTCCGGAGGCGGGAATCGGTTTTGAACTGAATTATCTGAAATCCCACGCCGCCGCGATCGGTTTAAAGGGTTTCTTCCCCGAAGCGGTGATCCAACCCCAGGGCAGCTACAATCTCCTGGTAATCATGATGAATTTTTCGGATGCCGCCTTTTCCAGCGGGGCCCAGGCATATTTCCAGGATCTTTTTTTCGGAAACGGAGACAGCGGGGCGTATGACGGAAGATCCTTTGTCCTCTATTACGAGGACATGGCTGCCGGAGTTTTCCGATTCAATCGTCCCGGGGAAGCGAACGGCCACAGCGAACTCTTTTCCTGCTATCCGGAGACGGCGACTCAGACGCACAACTATTACGGGACCGGAGGCGATACCATGGCCCGGCGCGGACCGGACTTCGCGAAGGAAGCGGTCAACTGCGCGCATAACCATGGCATAAACCTGTCCAATTTTGACAACAACGGCGACGGGGTTGCCGAGTCGATTATCATCATTCATCCCGGCTTCGGGGCCGAGCAGACCGGCGAGAACACATTGGATATCTGGTCTCACAGTGTCGATCTGCCCAATTTTTCGCTTGACGGGGTCGGGGTTAAATACGCTCTGGGGCCGGAAAAAGACCAGGGCCTCAAGGGGTTCAGCGGGATCGGGATTTACGCCCATGAATACACCCATAACTGGGGGATTCCCGACCTTTACGATCCCAACACCACTCAATCCCGGGGACTGGGTTTTTATGATTTGATGTCTTACGGCCTTTACCTGAATCCCCCGGTTTACCTCTCCGCCTGGCCGCGGCATAAGCTCGGCTGGCTGAAGGAAAAACCGGCGGATGTCAATCTCTGCCCGGCGGAGCTGGCCCCGGTGGAGAGCTCCGGAGAGGGATATGTTCTCTATCCCAACGGTACCGCCGGGAACGAATACTTCCTGGTCACCTTCAATACCCGGGAAGGCAATGACGAACTGCTCCCGGCCCGCGGGGTCCTGATCTGGCACGTGGATGAGGCCAAGTGGGGCGGGGAATCCTCCGGAACCCCCAATAACGAATCCTGCTACCCCCCGGGCAGCGCCGATTGCTGTTCCAGTCATTTCCTGGTGGCGCTCGAACAGGCGGATGACGCCTATAACCTTGAAATCCCCGGGACCTACTATGTCGACAGCGCCGCCCACCCCTGTCCCATTACTACCGGTTATTTCTGCGATGCGCAGGATTACTGGAGCGCGGGGGCGTATTTTACCGAGAGCACTACCCCCGGGAGCAAAACCTATTGCGGCGGGGGAAGCGCCATCTCCCTGGATAACATCAAGGTGGATCCCTCCGATTCCGAGCGGATGCTATTCGCCCTGGTCGTGGATCCCGATCTTAATCCGATCTATCCGCCCGTGATCACCTCGATCCCGGTCCAGGAAACCGAGATAGACGAACTGTACCAGTACCAGCTGGGCACCGAGGGGACCCTGCCCGTCGAGTATTCCCTGGTTAATTATCCCACCGGGGTTACCCTGAACGCGGAGTCCGGACTGTTAACCTGGGTCCCCAATGATACCCAGATCGGCGGCAATCATTTGACGGTTACGGCGGAGAATTGCTGGGGAAAATATAACCAGACCTGGGAACTCATTGTTACCTACACCCTCCCGGAAGAAGAAAAGGGAAAAAGCCAGGGCTGCGGCTGCAACTCCCTGGAAGGGATGGGAGTCCTGCCCCTCCTGATGATCGGGTTCCCCTGGCTCCGAAGATCGAGGCGCGGAGGCGGGCCGTTCTAGGGAAAAAAATATTCCCGCGCGGGCTTGCCAAGAAACCCGAGAAAAGAGATTATTATTCCGCGTTTGGCAATGGAATTCGGGATAACCAGTTTGGAAAGATAAGGGGGTTAAGCGCTTATGGATGACATTCGAAATGTGGCGATGGTCGGGGCCGACGGGAGCGGGAAAACCACGGTGATCGAGGCGGCTCTGTATAACGGGAAGGCGATCAATCGTTTCCGGCCGGTGGAGGGAGGGCCCGCGATCCTGGGTACCGACCCGGAAGAAGCCAAACGGAACATAACCCTGAGCTCGGCGGTTTTCGGGACCAAGTGGAAAAAAGGGGAACTGACCCTGATCGATACTCCGGGGGAAGTGGATTTTATTTTTGACGCTTACAACGCGGCGCTGGTGGCGGACGGCGCGGTCCTGGTCATGAATCCGGTCCCGCCTCTGCGTTTCGAGGCCGTCCGGGCCTGGCAGATCCTGGAAGAGCTGGGGGTTCCCCGCATCCTGTTCGTGAACGGGATGGATCGGGAAAAGGCTAACCTGGATGAAATCATGGGCGAACTGGAGAGCTTCAAGGGGGCCAAGCCGGTCCTGATCCAGTATCCGATCGGGAAGGAATCCGGGTTCCGCGGTGTGGTTGACCTTATCCGCAACCAGGCCCAGATCTTTACCCCCGACGGGAAAGGGAAGGTCAGCGAGGAAGAAATCCCGGCGGATCTGCAGAAACAGGTGAAGGAAATCCGGCCGGGCGTCCTGGAAGCGATTGTGGAGCAGGACGACCAGATCCTGGAAAAATACCTGGAAAAGGGCGAAGTCAGCGAGGCGGAGCTGGAAAAGGCCCTGGAGGCGGGGGTCCGGAATCGCAAACTCGCCCCGGTGGTTTTCGGGGCGGCCGCGAAGAACATGGGCATCGTCAATTTGATGGATATGACCTTCAAGCTGTTCGCTCCTCCGCGGGAAAGCCGGCAATGGAAGGGAATCGATCCGGCCAGCAGTAAGGAAATAGCCCGCGCCCCCGAGGCGCCCTTCGCCGGACTGGTTTTCAAAACCCAGGTCGAGCATTTCACCGGGAAGCTTTCCTTCGTGAAAATTGTTTCCGGCAATCTCCAGTCGGACGCCGTGGTCTTCAATCCCGGCCGGGGGCTCAAGGAAAAAGTCGGGGTGGTTTCCCGCCCGCTGGGGAAAGAGCTGCATTCGGTGGGCACCGGCGAGGCCGGGATGATCGTGGTCCTGTCCAAAATGAAAGAGGCCCAGACCGGCGACACCCTGACCGACGAATCCAGCCCCATTCGGATCCAGAGTTACAAGTCCACCCAGAGATTGGTCAGTTATTCATTGAAACCGAAAACCCGCGCGGACGAAGAGCGGATCTCCCCCGCCATGTCCAAACTGGTGGAGGAGGATCCCTCCCTGGAGTTCCGCCGGGAAGCCCAAACCAAGGAGCTGATTATTTCCGGAATGGGCCAGGCTCATATCGACGTGACCGTGGAGAAACTGCAGCGGAAGTATGAGGTGTCGGTGGATCTCCAGCCTCCCCTGATTCCCTACCGGGAAACCATCCGCAAAAAAATCAGCGCCCAGGGGAAATACAAGCGTCAGTCCGGGGGCCGGGGCCAGTTTGCGGATACCTGGATCGAGCTCGAGCCGCTCGGCCGGGAGAAGGGATTTGAATTCGTGGACCGGATCACCGGGGGCGCCATTCCCCGGAATTTTATTCCCGCCGTCGAGAAAGGGATTGTCGAGGCCTGCGAGGTAGGACCGCTCGCGGGCTATCCGGTGGTGGATATCCGGGCCAGCCTCTATGACGGCGGCTTTCACGTGGTGGATTCCTCGGACATGGCCTTCCGGATCGCGGCCTCGATGGGCTTCAAAAAGGCTTTCGCCGACGGCGACCCGGTGCTCCTGGAGCCGATCCTGAAAATGAAGGTTTTCGTTACCGATGAATACATGGGGGATGTCATCGGCGATCTGAACAGCCGGCGGGGCCGGATCGCCGGGATGGAAGTGGAGAACACTTCCCAGGTGATCAAGGCGTTGGTGCCGATGTCCGAGGTGGTCAGGTACGCGGCCGATCTCCGCTCGATTACCCAGGGCCGGGGGACTTTCACTTATGAATATTCCCATTACGAGGAGGTTCCCGGCCAGATCGCCGGCAAGATCATCGAGGCGTACAAGAAGACCAAGGAACAGGAAAAGTAGCCATCCAAACGAATGCGAAACAAGAAAAATTTACGATTGACGAATGACGATTGACGATTAATGGTTGGAAAAAAGATTCAGATTTCGAGTTAAACCAAAGAAACTAAAGAAACCAGAGAAACCAGAGTCCATGAAACGAACTGATTATTGCGGGAAAATCACCGCCTCGGACATCGGGAAAAAGGTTTTTCTCCAGGGATGGGTGCAGAGACAGCGCGACCACGGGGGGCTGATTTTCGTGGACCTCCGGGACCGGGAGGGCGTGGTCCAGATCGTTTTCAGCCCGGAGCAGAATCAGGTCACTTACGAACAGGCCAAGGAATTGCGGGCCGGGTATGTGCTTTCGGCCTGGGGTTCGGTCCGGAACCGGCCGGCCGGGACGGAAAACCCGGAGATCAAAACCGGGGCGGTTGAGGTTTCCGCGGACGGGATGGAGGTCCTCAACCCCGCCAAGACCCCGCCGTTTCTGCTGGACGGGAAGGTGGAGGTGGATGAACAGGTCCGCCTGCGCTACCGGTACCTGGACCTGCGCCGGGAGAAACTGCAGTCCAATCTCCTCCTCCGGCACCGGGCGGCCATGGTGACCCGGGAGTTTCTGGATCAGCAGGGCTTTGTCGAGATCGAAACGCCGTTTTTAACCAGCAGCACCCCGGAAGGGGCCCGGGACTTCCTGGTGCCTTCCCGCCTGAACCCGGGGAAGTTTTACGCCCTGCCCCAATCCCCCCAGCTCTTCAAGCAGATTCTGATGGTGGCCGGTTTTGACCGTTACTTTCAGATCGTCCGCTGCTTCCGGGACGAGGATCTCCGGGCCGACCGCCAGCCCGAATTCACCCAGATCGACCTCGAGCTTTCCTTTGTGGACCAGGAGGACATCTACCAGATCGTCGAGGGCCTGATCGCCCGGGTTTTTAAGCAGACCCTGGGGATAAACGTGCCCCTGCCTTTCCCCCGTTTGTCCTACCGGGAGGCGATGGAGCGTTTCGGGAGCGACAAGCCGGATCTCCGCTACGGCCTGGAAATATCCGACCTGACCCGGGATTTTCCCCAGAGCAAGTTCAACCGCTTCTCCGAGGTGGTCAGCGGCGGGGGAGGGATCAAGGCCATTAACTTCAAGGGCGCGAGCCGCTTTTCCCGCAAGGACCTGGACGACCTGACCGTCTGGATCGGGCAGTTCGGCGCCAAGGGGATGGGCTGGATCAAGGCGGAGGGGGGGAAGCCGGTTTCCCCGATCCTGAAATATCTGGATCCTGCCGAGGTTGATTCCATCTTCAAAAAAATGGGAATGGCGGAAGGGGATCTGCTCGTGCTCGTGGCGGATTTGAGCCCGAAGGTCGCCCTGGAATCCCTGGGCCGGCTCCGGGTCCACCTGGCGGAAAAACTGGGCCTGATTCCCCCCGGGGAATTCCGGTTTCTCTGGGTCAACGATTTTCCCCTGTTCGAATGGAGCGAGGAGGAAAAGCGGTTCATGGCCATGCATCATCCCTTCACTTCCCCCCGGGACGAGGATCTGGACAAACTCGAATCCCGCACCGGGGAAGTCCGGGCCAAGGCCTACGATATCGTCCTGAACGGAATGGAGATCGGCGGCGGCTCGATTCGAATTCACCGGCAGGAAACCCAGAGCCGGGTCTTCAAGCTGCTGGGCATCAGCCCGGAAGCGGCGCAGGAAAAATTCGGGTTTTTGCTGGAAGCCCTGCAGTACGGGGCCCCTCCCCACGGCGGCCTGGCCCTCGGGTTTGACCGCTTGGTGATGGTTCTTTCCGGAACCGATTCCCTCCGCGAGGTGATCGCCTTTCCCAAGACCCAGAAGGCGGTGTGCCTGATGACGGATGCCCCTTCCGATGTGACCGAGCTGCAGCTCCGGGAATTGCACATCCGGAAAAGGTGAACACGGAAAACTTTTTCCGGTCACCGGTTATTTCCCCGCGCGTTTAATTAATCATTCAGAAAATAATTTATATTCCCTCCCGCCGGGTTTGTGTTTATTATTTAAATATGGCGGTCAAATCGCAGAGGAAATGATTCCGGGAAAATCTGTCGGCTTTCCAGCTGGAGCGGTGATTTAAATATGGCCCGCGTGGCCCTGATCAAATGCACGATGCCGTGGAGCATCAACCTGACCACGGGGCCCCCGCTCGGGATCATGCGCCTGGCGGCTTTGCTCCGGAAGGAAGGGCACGACCCGAAAATCTGGGATCTGCGGCTGGCGCCCGGCGAATTTTCCCGGATGGAAGCCGGGCTCAGGGAATTCCAGCCTGAAATCGTGGGCCTTTCCGCCTGCACTCCCGAGGCGGTTTCCCTGCATCGGACCGCGGCCCTGGCGAAATCCCTCGCTTCAGTCCGCACGGTGATCTGCGGGGGACCCCACGCCAGCGCCTATCCGGAATCCATTCTCAAGGATCCCAATTTCAAATATTTGGTCCTTGGCGAAGGGGAGAGGACTTTCTCGGAGCTGGTCCGGGCCATCGATTCGGGCCGGGACCGGGAGATCGCCATCCCCGGGACGGGTTGGCAGAGCGGGGGGAATATTTTTCTGGGGGCGCAACGGGATTTTATCAAGGATCTGGACGAGCTTCCCCTGCCGGCCTGGGATTTGATCGATTTGCCCAGGTATTTCACCGCCCGCCGGAGCGCGACCCTCAGGCCGAAACGGTACGCCTGCATCTCCACCAGCCGGGGTTGCCCCTACCAGTGCAGTTTCTGCCACGGACTGATGGGAAGAAAATTCCGGTCCCGTTCCCTGGATAATATTTTCTCGGAGATGTTATGGCTGGTGGACAGGTATGGAATCGAGGAGTTTCAGATTGAAGACGACTGCTTCAACCTTTATCAGAAACGGGTGCTTGATTATTGCGAGCGGGTCGAGAAGGAAAAACTCCGGGCCAGTTTTGTATTCCCCAACGGTCTCCGGACGGATATCTTGACGAACGAGGAATTGGGGGCGATGCGGAAGGCCGGGACGGAGATGATCGCGGTGGCGGTGGAAACCGTGTCCCCCCGGCTCCAGAAATTGATCGGGAAAAACCTGGATCTGGAGCGGGTGGCGGAAACCATCCGGGAATGCCGCCGCCTGGGGATCGCGACCATGGGATTTTTCATGTTCGGGTTCCCGACCGAAACCCGGGAAGAGGTGCAGATGACGATCCGGTGGGCGGTCAAATCCAAACTCGACTTGGCGATCTTTTTTCTCCTCAACCCGTTTCAGGGAACGGAAATTCATAAAAAGTTTGTCCGGTCCGGGGGTTTTCCGCCGGAAGGGGAGGGGAAGGAAAGGTTTGGTTATTTCAGCACCAATTGGGACCTGAGCACGGTTTCTGAACGCCAGCTGGCCCGCCTTTTCCGGAAGGCCTACCGGCTGTTTTATCTTCGGCATTTTCCCCGGTTTTTTTCCCGTCCGATCCGGAGAAATTTCCTGTTTGTCCGGGGATTGAGGATATTTTTTCGCCGGGCTTTTCACCGGAACCGGTCCTGAGATTTTCCGCTCCGGATCCGGGGGAAACCGTCCGGGGTGGGGGTAAAAATATTCCAAGAGGAGAAGTTTGGAATCGCAAAGGGACGACGAAAAGGCCTGTTCCCAGGATAAAAGCCGGGATCTGATCGGGACCCGGAATCAGGACCCGTTTTTTCAAAAAGACCGCTGGCTTGTTTTCCTGATATTATTCCTGGCGCTCATTTTGCGCCTCCGGGGAATCAGCCTGCTCCTGCCCTATTTCGAAAGCGGTCCGGACGAAAGATATCTCATCGACCCGGCCCTGCACATTTTGAAAACCGGGGACCTGAACCCGCACTTTTTCTGGTACGGGTCATTCCCGATCTACTGGATTACCGTCATTTACGGATTGGTGCTGGGGATCGGGTGCTGGGCGGGTGGCGGGATAAACACAATCGGGAAATGCCTGGCGGATTTCGGTGCTTACGATCACGGCTTCGAGCTTTTCTACCTCGGCCGGGTCACCTCCATCGCCTTCGGCCTGGCCACGATCTACCTGGTCTACGTTTTGGGCCGGAGATTATTCAACCGGGAGACCGGGATTCTCTCCGCCTGGTTTTTCGCCCTTGCCCCTCTGCATATCTATTTTTCCCAGATTTTCAAAGTGGATATCTCGCTCCTGTTTTTTACCCTGCTCGCTTTTTATTTTTTCCTCAATATTCTCGAAGGGGGAAAATTCCGGGATTATCTCTGGGCCGGGGTTTTCATGGGTCTGGCCCTGGGGACGAAATATTTTTATGTTGTTTCTTTTCCCTTATTCGCGGTTTTATTCCGGCCGGGGGTTCCCCGGATAAAAGAGCTGGTCAAGGGCGGGCTGGTTTTATACCTGGCCCTGCTGATTTTGCTGGCGACCTGCCCGTTTGCCGTCCTGGACTGGCCGGACTTCAAGCAGCAAATGGATTTCATGACCGATAATATCAATCACCTTGTTTACGGAAGGGTGGAGACCTTGTCCTTCCTCTCCATCGGTTTCCACCGGCTGGCTTATATTTTCCCGTTATTTTTCGGGCCCCTGATTTTTGTAACTTCATTGTGGGGAGGGGTCCGGATGGTCCTAACGGACTGGCGCCGGGCGGTTTTATTCTGGATTTTACCGGCGGGATATTTCCTTTCGTCCACCTGGTACACGCGGGACCTGTACCCGCAGTACCAGTTCCCGATTTTTCCATTCGTGGTCCTGGCGGGGTCCTGGGTCCTGGTTTCCCTTTGCCAATCCCGCTCCGGAGCGGGGAGGTTTCTCGGCTGGGGGATTTTGCTGCTCTCGACCGTATTTTTTCTTTCCGACCTGAAATATCCGCATTTTAGCGGAATCCACCACCCCTACCGGGAGGCGGGGAAATGGGTGGGGGAAAACATCCCCCGCGACAGCCGGGTCCTGACCCACTGGTGGGTTTATCAGCCTACCGATCATTTCGGCTTCAGCCGGGAAATACATTTTCCGAAGGCAAGTGAGCTGTCCGCAGAGAAATTCCAGAAAGCGGATCCGGACTGGGCGGTTTTGGTTGACTCCGACGTTTTTCATGATCCGGTTTTCGCCCGGGCGCTGGGACCGTATGAAAAGCTTTTACGGGGGATTAAAACCGGTGAAATCCCCGGCTACCGGCCCCGGGCGGAATTCTCGCCCGACCCGTTCTGGGAAAAATGGGCGGGTCTTTTCTTTCGGGAATATTCCGGTTTCCGGATCCTGGTCTATCAAAAGGCGGCGGATCAGTAGATCTATGGCATGGTGCAGAGAGCACGGAGCATAGGGCAGGGAGTAAACAGTTCAAAGGTGAAAGGTCAAAGGTAACGGGAAATAAAAATCCCCCGCGGTCTACCTTTTATAAAGAAATGAATCTCCGTCTGCTCACCACCGAAATATTTATGGCTCCGATCCACGCCCTGGAAGGGCTTTCGGTCCGACGAGGTTTCGCCCGGCCGCTTTATCGGAAGATGTCCGCGGTCTACCAGCTGGGGCGGCCGTTTTTCTATTTCGGCGAGGATTATTTTGAAAAAATAGTTAACCCGGGAGACCGGGTCCTGGAACTGGGAGCCGGTACCGGGTACCTGTCCCGCCGGCTGTCGCGCCGGGGGGGAAGGATGACCGGGCTGGAACTGGAGAAGCCGATGCTGAAAAAGGCTTCCCGTTATGGAGGCCGGGTCGCTTACGTGGCGGGGGATATGACCCGGGTGCCGTTCCGGGGCGGGGTCTTCGATCTTTGCGTTTCCCTGGGGGCGATCCATTGCGTCGATCCGAAGGAATTTTTCCGGGAAGCTGAGCGGGTCCTGCGGCCCGGGGGGAAGGCGATGGTGCTTTCCGAGACGGGGATTATCCCGCGTTACGCGCCCCGGGCGACGAGGGAGGCCCTCCGGCGGGGGATCGGGGAATCCGGGATGAAGTTAATCGAAGAAATTGAAATCGGCCGGCTCTATACCATTTTTGTGTCGATAAAAGGGCACAGCATAGGGCAGAGGGCAGAGGGCATAGAGCAAAGGCGTCCATAGCGTCCATTGTGTCCATTGTGTCCCTCAGATAAACCCTTCGGAATAAATCCGTAGTGTCGAAAAGACAGTCCATTGAGTTCATAGCGTTCGTTGCGTCAAAGAAAAAGATTGAATGATTCGACACAATGGACACAATGAACCCGATGACACGATAGACACGATAGTTGCGAGGACCAACTCCCCGGTCTTCGGTAAAACCAAAGAGAGCAATCAGGAGTAGTCTATTAATGATGTTTTGTTTGCCCGCCAAAGGCGTGAGCGTCGCGAGCCCCCCAGTTTTTCGATAAACCAATAAATAATCTTGTCATTGCGAGCGCCAGCGAAGCAATCTTGCTTTTGCTCTTTACTGCTTACAGCTTACTTTTTCTTGCGCCTTACCCCTTACGCCTCACGTCTCACGTCTCACGTCCTTTGCCCTCTGCGGCCTGACCGGGGAGGCTCATCGGAGAAAAATATTGCTTGACATCAAATTCCCGATCGTTTATAAATCAATCGATTGATTGAAAAATATTCCAAATCACCTTTAATGAAAAAACAGAAAAAAGAAACCTCCGAAAGAGTGCTTGACGCCGCCGAGGTTCTCTTCGCCCAGCGCGGTTACGAGGGAACCACCACCCGGCGGATCGCCTCGGCTGCGGGCATATCCATCCAGACCCTGCATTATCACGGCGGGAGCAAGTTGGATCTCTACAGCCAGGTGCTGCAGCGATCCATCGTCCCCCTCACGAAGATGATTAACCGCCATATCGAAGACATGATGACCGGGGATTTGAGCGATGATGAAGTCCTGAAGAAATCCCTGGAAATAATCATGGATGAGCTGCTCGAGGTTCTTCATCAGAATCCCAACCTTCCCCTCCTTTTTTTCCGCCAATGGTTGGAGCGTGATCCGAAACTGCGCCAGGTGGAATGGGAGCAGTTGGTTCCTTTTCTCCGAAAATGGATCCAGCAGGCGGAGAAAAAAGTCGATCGTAAAAGGCTCCAGGGCATTGATCTGCCGCTGGCTTTCATCTCCCTGAGCTTTATTTACTGGGGTTTGTTTTCCAACCCGGTATTTATCGGAAAGTTTCTGGGATTGAATCCGGAATCCCCTGAATATCTCGAACGTTTGAAAAGTCATACCAAGGAAGTGACATCGCGGATTCTCGCAAGAAAGAGCGGATTCCAGTCATCAGGAAGGAAGGGTTAAACATGGGCAAAGCGGAGGCAAAAAGAAAGAAAAAACGCCAGGTGGCGGCCAAGTCGAAGAAAACCCGGAAACCGGCGCCCCAGCCGAAGAAAAAACGGAAGACCTCGGCCCAGCCGGTGAAACCCCGGAAAGCTGCGGCCCGGCCGAAGCAAAAACTCACTTCGGCGGCCAAGCCGAAAAAAACCCTGAAACCGGCGGCCCGGCCGGGGAAAACCCGCCCGTCGGCGGGAGGGGACCAGCTGATCAAAATCTTCGGGGCCGCCCGGGTCAGCCAGGATCCATTGGTCCTGCGGCAGTTTGAAGCCGACCTGAGTTTCTCCCCGGCGAAGACCCCGGCTTTCGTGGTGCGCCCGAGCCGGGCCGAGGAAGTTAAAGCCCTGGTGGAATGGGCCAACCGGACGGCGGCCTCCCTGGTGCCGGTCAGCTCCGGCCCCCCGCATTTCCGCGGCGATACGGTTCCCGGCCGGGAAGGCGGGGTGGTGGTGGATCTTTCGGGGATGAAAAAGATTCTGCGCCTCGACCGGCGGAACCGGGTGGCCATGATCGAACCCGGGGTGACCTTTCAGGAACTGAAGCCCGAAGCGGAAAAACTGGGAATGAAACTGATGTTGCCGCTGGCCCCCCGGGCGACCAAATCGGTGATCGGCAGCTGCCTCGAGCGGGAGCCCATCCTGGTGCCCAAGTACCACTGGGATATGTCTGATCCGCTCGGCTGCACGGAGGTGGTGTTCGGGACGGGAGATATTTTCCGGACCGGAGCTGCCGCCGGCCCGGGCACGCTGGAGCAGCAGTGGGCCGCGGGCCAGGCCCAGAAAAGCCCCCTCGGGCCCGGCCAGACCGATCTTTTCCGGGTGGTGCAGGGGGCCCAGGGAACCCTGGGAATCCTGACCTGGGCCACAGTGAGGCTGGAACTCCTGCCTTCCATCCAGAAGCTCTACCTGGCGGGGGCCGGGAAGGTGGAGGAACTTATCGACCTGGTCTACGGGATGCAGCGCCTGAAACTGGGCGACGAATGCCTGATTCTCAATCGTTTGGATCTGGCCGCGATTCTTGAAACCCGGCCGGCGGAAATCAATAAGGTCCTGGCCGGGCTTCCTCCTTATATTTTGATTTTCGTGGTGGCCGGCTACGACCGATTTCCCGAGGAGCGGGTGGATTACCAAACCAAGGACATCATGGAGCTGGCCCGGAAACACGGGGTCCAGCCGGTCACCGGTCTCCCCGGGGTGGACGCGGGAAAGCTGCTGCGGGCGCTTTCGGGCCCCAGCGCAGAGCCCTATTGGAAACTTCGGCCCCGGGGTAATTGCGCCGACATCTTTTTCCTCACCACTCTCGATCGCACCCCCGGCTTCATCAAGGTGATGGGCGAGGTGATGGACAAAACCGGTTTCCCGGCCTCCGATCTGGGCGTTTATATCCAGCCCGTCCAGCAGGGCCGGTCCTGCCATCTCGAGTTCAGCCTCGTCTTTGCCCCGGACGACCCGGCCGGGGTCAAGCGCGCCCGGGAGACCTTTGACCGGGCCGGCCTGGCCCTGTTAACGCAGGGGGCGTTTTTCTCCCGGCCCTACGGTTCCTGGACGGAGATGGTCCGCCGCCGGGACCCGGAGAGCGTGACCGCGCTGAAAAAGGTGAAAAATATTTTTGACCCGCGGAACGTCATGAACCCGGGCAAACTTTTCTTCTAGGGGGCCAAGCATGCAGGTCATCGTCTGCCTGAAACAGATCCTCGACCCGGAGATGCCCTCGGGCTCGTTTCATCTGGACCCGAACCGGAAACGGGCGGTTCCGCCCCCCGGCACCCCCCCGGTGCTTTCTCCCTTCGACGAAAACGCCCTGGAGGCCGCGCTGCGCCTGAAAGACGGGCAGGGGGCGAAGGTGATCGCGGTCAGCCTGGGGGACAAGCTGGCCCGGGCGGTCGTGAAAAAACCCCTCTCCGCGGGCGCGGACGAACTGGTCCTGCTTGAAGACCCGGAGTGGGAGGACCTGGACCATTTCGCCAGCGCGCGGGTCCTGGCCGCGGCGATCAGGAAAATCGGCGAGTTCGACCTGATCCTGACCGGGCGTCAGGCGGCGGACTGGGACGCGGGCCTGGTGGGATCGGCCCTCGCCGAAGAGCTCGGCCTGGGCTGCGTCACCCTGGCCCGGAAGATCGAGGTGGTCAAGGACAAGGTCAGGGTCGAGCGGGTGGCCCCGGACGGCTACGAGGTGGTGGAAGCGCTGCGGCCCTGCGTTGTCACCGTGGACAGCGAACTGGGGGAACTGCGCCAGATCACCATGCCGGGGATTTTCGCGGCCAAGAAAAAGCCCATCCAGGAATGGAAACCGGCGGACCTGAAACTTGCTTCCCCGGCGCCGGCCCGCTGCGAGCTGGTCGATCTTTACCTCCCGAAGCGGGAAACGGTTTGCGAGATCATCGGGGGGGAAAGCCCGGAGGAAGCGGCCCTGAAACTAGCGGACAAATTACTCGAAAAATGCCCGGCGTAGGCGGGCAACTTTAACCATGGCAAAAAAAATAAAAGTTTTGGCAATCGGAGAGCTGGCGGGAAATCAGCTCTCGCCCGGCACCCGGGAACTGCTCGGGGGAGGCCGGGACCTGGCCGACAGTCTGGGGGCCAGGGTGGGGATTGTGCTTCTGTCCGAAAGCGCGGGGAAAACCGGCGCCGAGGCCATCGCTTACGGCGCGGACGAGGTTTACCAAGCTGAAGCCGCGTTTTTGAAAAACTATCAGCCCGAGGTTTATCTCCAGGTGCTGGAAAAAATCGTGAAGAAGGTCGGGCCGGAAATCCTGCTCCTGGCCCAGACCGCGACGGGGCGGGACCTCGCTCCCCGGCTGGCCTGCCGGCTGAAAACCGCCCTGGCCCCGGATTGCGTGGCCCTCGCGATTGACCCGGACTCCGGCCTCCTGCGCATGACCCGCCCGGTCTACGGGGGCCGGGCCCTGGCGGTCCTTGTATGTAAAACCAGGCCGCAGATGGCTACGGTCAGGTTCCGGGCCCTCAAGTCCCGGGAACCCGACCCGTCCCGCCCGGGAGAGATCAAGCCCGTGACCCCGGAGCTGGACCAGTCGAAAATAAAATCCAAATTTATCGAAAAGGTGGTGGAAGAGGTGAAAGGCGTGCCCCTGGAGAATGCCCGGGTGGTGGCTTGCGGGGGCCGGGGCATGGGCGGGGCGGAAGCGTACGCGCTGCTCGAGGAGCTGGCGCAGTTCTGGGGGGGGGCCGTGGGCGCCACCCGGCCGGCCTGCGACTCAGGCTGGGTCTCCTCCGCCCGCCAGATCGGGTTGACCGGGAAGATCGTCAGCCCCAACCTCTATCTCGCGGTGGCGCTGTCCGGGTCGTCCCAGCACATGGCGGGCTGCGGGAATTCGAAAATGATCGTGGCCATCAACAAGGATCCCGAAGCCAATATATTTTCCTTCGCGAATTACGGGGTGGTCGGCGATTACCGGCGGATCCTTCCCCCCTTAATTGAGCGGCTCAAACAGGTTCGCAAGGGACCGAAAGACTAAAGGAGGAAAAACATGCTGCTTGATCTCAACGATTACCGAAATGATATGAAGAGGTGCGCCCGCTGCTCCATCTGCAAATGGCCGCCACTGGCCCAGATGAAAAGCTGGAGGTTTTCCCAGAATTGCCCCGCCATTTCCCGCTTCAACTTCCACGCCTACTCCGGGGGGGGGAGAATGGCCCTGGGCCTGGCCCTGGCCGAAGGCAAGCTGGATGAGGCCGACGAGGAGCTTTCCAATATCGTTTACCGCTGCACCGCCTGCGGGGCCTGCGACTCCTCCTGCAAGTACAATTCGGAGCTCGAGGTGCTCTGGCCGATTTACGCCACCCGGGCCCGCCTGGTGGGCGCCGGCTGTTTCCGGGAGGAACACGGCCCGATCATTGAAAGCCTGCGCCGGGAAGACAATCCCCTGATGAAATCCAAGTCCGAGCGCGGCCGCTGGGCCGAGGGCCTGGACGTGAAGGACCTTTCCAAGGGAGGGCAGGCGGAGGTGATTTACCACGCCGGCTGCCTTTACTCCTTCGACCCGGAGCTTTCGAAGGTCGCCCGGGAGACGGTGACCCTTCTCCGCTCGGCGGGGGTGGAGGTCGGGATCCGGGGAGCCCAGGAGTCCTGCTGCGGGAGCATGGCCTTCCAGCTGGGCTTCCAGGGGGAATTCATCAAATTCGCCGAGAGCAATATCGACGACTGGAACGCCCTGGGCGCCCGGAAGGTGGTCACCTCCTGCGCCTGCGGGTTTGGGATCATGAAGGCGGTCTACCCCCTGCTGGGAAAGAAAATGAAGTTCGAGGTTGTGCATATCAGCCAGTACCTGGACGAGCTGATCCGGGAGGGCAAGCTCCAGCTCTCGAAAAAAATTCCCCTCCGGGTCACCTATCACGATCCCTGCAACCTGGGCCGGAAGTCCGAAGAGTACGTGCCCTGGAAGGGGACCGAGAAAAAGGTCCTGGGACAGCTGATTGTCCGGGAACCGGAGAAGACGGTCCACCGCGGCTGGGAGGGGGTTTACGATCCGCCCCGGGACGTCATCCGGGCCGTTCCCGGGATCAATTTCGTGGAAATGGAAAGGATCCGGGAATACGCCTGGTGCTGCGGGGCCGGCGGCGGGGTGAAGACCACCATGGATGATTTCGCCCTCTGGACCGCGGGGGAGAGGATCGCGGAGGCCCAGTCGGTCGGGGCGGAGGCCATCGTGACGGCCTGCTCCTGGTGCGAGCGGAACCTGAGAGACGCGGCGGCCGCGCAGGGAAAGAAGATGCAGGTCCTGGATATCGTGGAATTGGTTAAACAGGCCCGGTAACAACCGGCGTGGAGGCGAAAATGGCCCTGGCAAAAGATATTTATCAGCAATTGGAAGCGGTGGTGGGCCCGGAGAATATTTCCGGGAGCTCGGCGGTGATCTGGTCCTATATGTACCAGCCCTTCGGAAATACCAAGGGGGTCTGGGCCGAAACCCTGCCGGAGGCCGTGCTCCTGCCCAAGAGCACGGAGGAAGTGGTGGCGATCGCCAAGATCTGCAACCGGCACCATATTGTTTTCAAGGCGATGAGCACCGGCTGGGGCATTCATAACCTGCCCGGGGTGAAGGGCGCGATCGTTCTGGACCTGCGCCGGATGAACAGCATCCTGGAGATCGACGAGAAAAACATGTTCGCGGTGGTGGAGCCGTCCGTGATCTGCATGCAGCTCCAGGTGGAAGCCCTGCGGAAGGGCCTCAACTGTCACATTATCGGGGCCGGTTCCAACACCTCGGTCCTGGCCAGCGCCACCTCGGTGGTGGGGTACGGCCCGGACGGGCTGTCCATGGGTTTCTCCGGAAGGAACCTGCTGGGGGTCGAGTGGGTGCTTCCGACCGGGGAGGTGCTGAAGCTGGGTTCTCTCGGCTCCGGCGACGGCTGGTTCTGTGGGGACGGACCGGGCCCGAGCCTCCGGGGCATCCTCCGCGGCTGGGAGGGCGCCTGGGGCGGGCTGGGGGTGATCACCAAGTGCGCGGTCAAGCTCTTCCATTGGCCCGGACCGGCGGAGCTGGAGATGAAGAACGCCCAGCCCAACTACACGCTCAAGGAACCGATTAAATATTTCCGGGCCTCGCTTTTCAACTTCCCCAGCCTGGAGAAGCTGGGGGAAGCGGCCTATAAGCTGGGGGAATCCGAGGTGGGATATTTCATTACCCGGCTCAGCCCGGCCTTTGTCGGCCTGCAGATGGCGGGGGGAATGAATTTCGTCAGGCTCTGGGAGTCGGGGATGCCCCAGGAAATGCTGAAATACGCTTTGCTGTTCGTTATCTTCGCCAATTCCGAAGGGGAATTCGCCTATCAGCAGAAGGTTCTGGACCAGATCCTGGAAGAGACCGGGGGAGAGGCCTCTCCCCTGGCGGAGACCGAGGAGATGCAGGGACTGACCGCCATCTCCGTGATCAAGGTCGACGCGGTGACCCGTTCCTGCTTCCGGAGCGCGGGGGGGTTCAACACCTCCTTCGGGGCGATGGATACGATCGACCTGGCCTTAAATCAGGTCAGGGCCGGCACGGAACTCAAGAACAGTTATATAAAGAAAGGCGTGCTCATGGAGGACGGCGGAGACAATTCCGCCACCCTGGTTTTCGACCAGGGCCACATGGCTTACACCGAGGTTCTCCTGATGTATGACAATCATGACGATAAATCCACCGAAGGCGCGATGGCTTATATCGGGGATTCCAACCAGGCCTGCCTGAAAAAATCCCTGGGCACGCCCATCTTCCAGCTCTCCCAGGTGGGAACGGGCAAGCACGGGCTCTTCAGCCCGGCCTGTTTCAATTACGACAAGTGGCAGAAGGAAATCAAAAGGGTTTTCGATCCGAACAATACCGGTGACCCGACCGCGTATACCGAGCCAAAAAAATAAGTTGGTTAGGTAGCTGGGTGGTTAGGTGGCTAGAGGCGTAAGGTTAGAGCTTAGAGCAAAAGAAATTATTGGGTTTGCAGAAGATCGAGAGGTGGGTTGCAGGGAGAAAAAAACATATGGCAAAGCGTCAAGAAATAAGATAAGAAAGGAACAACAATGTTTTCCCCTCCCTTGAGGGGATGAAGGGGAGGGTGATGGTACTGGGTTTGAACCTATCACCTATGACCTACCACCCAACACCTTAAAAAGCGAGAAGGAGGAGTAAAAATGAAGAGTTACGATCTGATCGTTGTGGGTGGCGGTCCGGGGGGAAGCGCCGCCGCCAAGGAAGCCTCGGATGCCGGCCTGAAGACCGTCGTCCTGGAGCGCGGGCATTTCTGCGGCGAGAAAAATTCTTCCGGCTTCGGGCTTTCCCCCAAAGCCGCGCGCGATTTTGACTACATCAAGGACCTGGATGTGCCTTCGCTCTGGCCGACCAAGTTCGGGGCGATGCACATCATCAAGCCCAAGCCCTCCAACGAGGACCGGATGATCTGGGGCTTTACCCCGCCCCGGCGGGCCGGCTACCCGCAGGCCAGCGAATACATGGTGCAGATGATGTACCGGCCGGATTTCGACCAGTGGATGTCCAGGCTGGCCAAGAAGGCCGGGGCCGAGATCAAGCTCACCACCCTGGCGACGGACGTGATCCGGGACGGGGAGAATATCGTCGGAGTGGTCGACGGGAAGGGCCAGGAATACCGGGCCCCGGTCGTGATCGCGGCGGACGGTGCGCATTCCCTCATTGCCCGGAAGGCCGGGCTCCGGAAGCGCTGGGATAAGGACCAGGTCACCGTCCTCGCGACCCTGGATTACAAGGCGGACCCGAAGAGGGTCCAGGAATACCTGGGTGACACCAACGTTCATATCTTCATGGGCCCGGACCGGGGCGGATACGTCTGCGCCTTCCGGGACGGCTTCCACATCGGCTCCCGCCCGGCGAAAACCCTGCAGAGCGAGATCGACGCGGGTAAGAACCTTTCCACCCGCTCGGCGCTGGAGAATGCCCAGCTCGACTTCATCCAGAAATTGATCAGGGCCACCCGCGCCAAGCCCGCGGAATTCCAGCTCCATTTCCTGCCCTGGCTGAAGAGCTTCAATGAGAGGATCTATGCCAACGGCCTGATGCTGACCGGCGACGCGGCGGGGGTTCCGGAGCCCTTCATGGCCGAAGGGGTCTGGCAGGCCATGTATTCCTCGCGCCTGGCCGCCCAGGTGGCGGTCCGGGCCCACAAGGAAAAGGATTTTTCCGCGGGTTTCCTGAAGCAGTACATGGACGAACTCAAGGTTTCCCCGGTGGGGGTGGATTTCACCTCCGGCCCCATCCTCCGGGATTTCTTCGAGCAGTGGACCTCGGACACCTTCTACCAGATGTTTGATAACCTGGCCGATATCATGTTCTACGGTATGCTGACCATGGCCGAGCCCCACGCGGAGGGGATGCTCCGGGTGCCGGGGATCCTGCTCGAGATGCTGCCCCAGATCGCGTTCCTGACCCGCTATTATTTCCCCATTGCCGAGGAAGCCGCCCGGGGAAAAGTGACGAATTTCATCAACGGGATGAAAACGATGGCCCCCATGCTTCAGGGTATGATGAACCAGAATTCAGGAGGTAACTAATCATGGCGGATAAACCGATCGACAAAAAGAAACTGGTCAAGGTGATTGAATCCCCGGTGGATTTCATCTCGGTGGACCGGGAGAAGTGTGTGGGCTGCAAGAACTGCGCGATTATCTGCGGAATGAACCTCTGGAAGATCCGCAACGGGAAAGCCGCGCTGGACAAGGATTATAAGAAATACTGCCTGGAGTGCGCTTCCTGCTTCACCGTGTGCAGTTATGACGCGATCGAGTTTACCTTTCCCCCCGCCGGCTACGGGGTGGTATACGAGAGAGGATAAATAGGTAAGGTTCAAGGTTTAAAGCGCATAGGGCAGGGAGCATAGGGCAAAGCGCTCCAGAAAAAACCGGTAGCCGCAGCCTTTCCAATTAGTTCCCGAGGCATTTTGGCCGAGGGAAGGCTGGGTTGATTGTAGTTGCCCGATTTATCGGGCGAAGTAGATCCCCAAAAAGTAGGGAGCCCCTAGTGGGCTCCCTTATTCGGGCGGCCACGGGATGCCGCCCCTCCGGAAAACGGAATGTTCTTAAAAATGAGTAAAACTAAGAAATATGTCTGGCTGGCAAGCCTGTTCCTGGCGATTTCCACCTGGGTATTGTCAGGCCCCGCTTACGCCGGAGCTGCCGAAAGGGAAAAGTGGGGCGGACGCTATTACGAGCCGGTCGAAGTTCCCGGCGAGATGCTTACCCCCCTGCTGGGCCAGAAGATCAGCCGCCTGTCGGTTTTTTCCTGGCAGGGAGGGGAGTGGAAACCGGTCCTTTTCCAGGTGGATGAGCGCACCCCTGCCGGACAATTCATTCTGACCCGCGGTCCGGAAGCCAACGGCAAACTCGGCAATGGCCTCCTTGATCCTCAGGACCTGGTGGTGTTCATGGCCCGGGATTCGGGGGAAAAGGCCCCGGCAGGGAAAATCCCCGAAGGCGTGGACCGGATGGTTTCCGCTGAGTTGGCGGACCCGGTTTCCGGGAACCGATCCTGGGTGTATCCGGTTTCATATAAAACCGAAGCGCCCGATTTTCATCTCCCGCCCATCTCCGACTTGCGGGAAATAGAGGAAGGATTCTTTTTCAAATTTTCTACGTACGTTTACCGCGCGCTGGTGAACCAGGCGGGAAAAAAGAAGATCCCGACCATTTTTATCAACCAGCTGCAGATCCTGCCGGAGGCGGGGGGAACCGCGGACAATAT
The DNA here is from genome assembly GCA_028713675.1 of bacterium. Classification (GTDB taxonomy): domain Bacteria; phylum Desulfobacterota; class JAPLJL01; order JAPLJL01; family JAPLJL01; genus JAPLJL01. The sequence goes on along the minus strand of JAQTNV010000001.1, from coordinate 203,797 downwards.
CATCGACCGGCAGAAAATCCGGGGATCCATCCGCTTCCTGGGCGGTCTGATCAAGGTTCCCTTCAACGAGAGCATCGTCAACGGAGGGGTGGTCGCCTATCAGCCGGGACCCGTCCGGATCCTGACTCATTCCACCATGTATCCGATTTTCCCCCTGGGGATCAAGGGCCCGAAATTTTACATCGATTCCATCATGGCCGACACTTTGACGATGACCACCACCATCGTGTCTGTGCCCTTTGATCCGGGCGCCCTGATCCACGACATGACTCTCTCTTTCAGCACCGATCTTACCCCCGCGGCCAAGGGAATGAAGTTTTATGATTCGGTCAACCAGCAAGGTTACCTGATCGATGGCCGGACGGACGAAAATGAAAAGAAATTCAACACCGCCAAGGAGGATTGGCGCCTGATCACCGGACCCCAGGGGACCCAGATCCAGAAAACCAGTTTTGATCCCAAGTTTTTAGCCAAGGGAAAATCTTCTTCGACCTACAATGATGATGAGGGCGACCCCCATCCGCCCGAGAATTTCCCGGGGGATATCGGCTCGGCCGCCGACCAGCTGGTGATCAAGGGTCTTTCTTCCGGATCTTACCGGATTGAAACCTTCGGTTGCATTCCTTATGACTTCTACCGTCCGGAAGGGATAGATCTCAAGTTGTTGAAGGAAATCCTGGATATCCCCGCCTACCCTCTCGGCATCATCGTGGGGGAGAAGAAGGCCGTCAACCTGGGCGGCCGTCCGCGAGACATTGCCACACCACAATAAATGTTGCAAATCAGCAACTGTATATTTGAGGACCGGCTAAATTATACATCAGCTGGTAATTTTGATACCGGCCGGATGTCTGGCTCAGCAGGAGTGATACAAAGAGAAACAACCGTCAGTCCGGATTCCGAGTTGTTGCAAATAGTGAGGGCAGAAAAACGGAATTGATTCCGGACCCGGAACATATTTCTTCCCTCCCCCCGGACATCTTGACTTATTCTTTCATAAGTGACATAAGATAAGGGTTTTTCAAATTTTTATTATAAGAATGACGACTAAGAAATCTCATCCCCAGCAGGAACCCGGTTACCAGGCCATGCGCCTGATTGCGCCGATCGACCGGATTGTTTCCTTCCTGGAACAGGGTTTCGTCATTGTGGCCCTGACCGTCATGGTGAGCCTGTCTTTCGTTCAGGTCGTCATGCGGGATTTCTTCTCCATGGGGTTCGGCTGGGCCGACGAGATCCTCCGCCACCTGGTCCTTTGGACCGGCTTCATCGCCGGCAGCATGGTGACCAAGCAGGGCCGGCATATCGCCATCGACGTCATGTCCCGGACCCTCCCCCAGTATCTGAGAAAATCGAGCGAGATGGTCCTGACTTTCCTCGCCATATTGTTTTCCGGCTTTCTTTTTAAAGTCGCGGTGCATTTCGTGGCGGTCGAAAAGGAGTTCGGGCAGATGTGCGAACCTCTGCATACGCCGCTCTGGGTCATGGAACTGGTCTTCCCGATCACTTTCTGCCTGCTCATGATCAGATTTACGATCAAGCTGGTGGAAATATTTTACCGGAAAGAAGAATAAGCGGGCATGGTAACTATCGGATTCATTCTTTGCCTCGTGGCGGCCGTTTTCGGGATGCCCTTGTTCGTGGTGATCGGCACGGCGACCCTGCTCGGGCTGGTTTTCGTGTCCGGGCTGGACCCGGCTTGTATATTCGGGGAGATGTACCGCCTGGCCTCCGCGCCCGGCATGATTACCCTCCCGCTCTTCATTTTCGCGGGCTACGCGCTGGCGGAGAGCAAGGCCCCGATCCGGCTGGTGAACATCACCCGGGCCTTTTTCGGGTGGATGCCCGGAGGGGTTTCCATCGTCGCCCTGGTGGCCTGCGCCATTTTTACGGCCCTGACCGGAGCCTCGGGGGTAACGATCATCGCCTTGGGGGCTTTTCTCTACCCCGCGCTGACGGAAGAGGGGTATGACGAAAAGTTTACCCTGGGACTGCTCACCTGCGGGGGGAGTCTCGGGTTTCTCTTCCCCCCGGCCCTTTCCATCATTATTTATGGAGTTGTCTCACAGGTCAGCATTGATCAGCTGTTCATCGCCGGGATTATTCCCGGGATTGTCCTGGTCGTGATCCTCTCGGCTTACGGGGTGATCAAGGGACTCAAGTTCCATAAGAACAGGGTCCGCCCGAACTTCCGGGAATCCATGAAGGCGCTGAAGGACGTGGCCTGGGAAATCCCGATCCCGATCGTTATCCTAGGGGGCATTTATTCCGGCCTCTTCACCGCCAGTGAATCGGCGGCGGTCACGGCCTTTTATGTTGTGATCGTGGAGGTTCTGATCAAGCGGGACATCAAGGTATCCAGTCTCCCGAAAATCATGGTGGGGAGCATGCTTCTGGTGGGGGCGATCTTCCTCCTGGTTGGAACCGCCCTGGGCCTGACCAATTTCCTCATCGACCAGCAGATCCCGATGAAGGCCCTGGCCTTCATCCAGCAGTTCGTCCACAGCAAGCTGACCTTCCTCCTGATCCTCAACGTGTTTCTCCTGATGGTCGGGGGTCTGATGGAGATCTTTTCCGCCATTATCGTCATTGTTCCGCTGATCATCCCGATCGCTCATGGCTACGGGATCAACCCGATTCACCTGGGTATCGTTTTCATCGCCAACCTGGAAATCGGCTACCTGATGCCGCCGTTCGGGATCAATCTTTACATTTCGAGCTTCCGCTTCCAGCAGCCGATCACGAAGCTGTTCTCGGCCGCGCTGCCTTTCGTGGGTATCCTGCTCATCGCCCTCATGCTGATCACGTATATCCCTCAGCTCTCCCTGATGCTGATTAAGTAAAATCAGGTGTTGGGTGCTGGGTGTTAGGTGTTGGGTTTTACCCATAACCTAAGACCCATGACCGGTTTACTACCTCCTGCTCCTTGCTCCCTGCCCTTTGCTCCCTGCGACTTCCCCCTGTCTTTTTCAAACCCAATAAACTAAGTAACTCGATAAACCAAATAATTTCTTTTTCTCTACGCTCTAGGCTCTAGCCTCTTGCCTATGACCTATCACCCATGACCCATGACCTTTATTTCTTTCCGCGGTTTGTCTCCCCGGTTTTCTTATGATAAATTGATGCAAATTCAGAGGAGGCAAAAAAGCATGTGGAAAGACATGTTCGCGCATAAGCCCCTGCACCTTTTTCATGAGGAGATGCAGGGTGAAAACCGGCTCCACCGCGTCCTGGGGCGCTGGTCCCTGACCAGCCTGGGGATCGGGTGCATTATCGGGGCGGGGATCTTCGTTCTCACCGGCCTGGCCGCCCATTACAAGGCCGGCCCGGCCCTGACGGTATCGTTCATCGTCGCGGGAACGGCTTGCGTTTTCGCCGCCCTCTGCTACGCGGAGTTCGTCTCGATGACCCCGGTGGCCGGTTCGGCCTATACCTACGCCTACGCCACGCTCGGGGAGCTGATGGCCTGGATCATCGGCTGGGACCTCATCCTGGAATACAGCGTCGCCTCCGCTTCCGTGGCCCACGGTTGGTCAAAATACTTCCAGAACCTGATCGGCATCTTCCATCTGAAGATTCCGCATCTTTTGGCCGATGCCCCCTTTGATTTTGACCCGGCGGCGGGGCAGTTCATCGCCACCGGGAGCATGTTTGACCTCATGGCGCTCCTGATCGTGGCCGGCCTGACGATAGTCCTGGTCATCGGGATCCGGGAAAGCTCCCGCTTCAACAACATCATGGTTTTCATCAAGCTCGCGGTGGTGCTCCTGGTGATCGGGGTGGGGGTTTTCTACATCGACACCGCCAACTGGCACCCGTTCGCCCCCTTCGGCTGGTCGGGTCTTTCCATCTTCGGAAAAACGATTCTCGGGCAGACCAGCGCGGACGGCTCCCCGATCGGGGTCCTGGCCGGGGCCGCGGTGATCTTTTTCGCCTACATCGGCTTCGACTCGGTTTCCACCCAGGCGGAGGAGGCGAAAAACCCCCAGCGCGACGTTCCCTTCGGCATCATCGCCTCGCTCCTGATCTGCACGGTGCTTTACATCGCGGTCACGATCGTCCTGACCGGCATGGTTCCCTACGACCAGATCGACATTCACGCCCCGGTGGCCTCCGCCTTCCAGCGGGTCGGCCTGACCTGGGCCCAGTTTATTATCTCGATCGGGGCGGTGGTGGGAATAACCTCGGTCCTGCTTGTGCTCATGCTCAGCCAGCCGCGGGTGCTCCTGGCCATGGCGCGGGACGGGCTTCTGCCTCCGAGCTTCTTCGGCTCCGTGCATCCGCGCTTCCGGACCCCCTGGAAATCCACCATCGTGACCGGTATCTTCGTCGGGCTGATGGCCTCCTTCATCCCGCTCGGGATCCTGGCCGAGCTGGTGAACATCGGCACACTCCTGGCCTTCGTGATCGTCTGCACCGCGGTGCTGATCATGCGCTACCGGAATCCCAACGCGGAGCGGCCTTTCCGCTGCCCGATGGTGCCGGTGGTCCCGATCCTGGGGGTGCTGCTCTGCCTCTTGCTGATGTTTTCCCTGCCTTCGCAGAACTGGCTGCGGCTCTTCGTCTGGATGATGATCGGGATGCTGATTTACTTCCTCTACGGCCGATATCACAGCGTGATGGCGAAGCGGCGGGCCCAGGGACTGGATAAACCAATAACCAACAACCAAATTCCAATTACCAAACATTAATGACTAAATGCCAATTTCCAAGTTCCAATAAATAAATACCAAATTCCAAATCAGAAACTTGGAATTCCCTGGTTGAATCGGATCAGTTTAATTCAAAAATATTCAGGCGCCGGCGACCTTAAAACCGAGTGACCGGGCGGCCAAGGCGAGGGCTTTGTCATGGGTGGCAAAGACCAGCTCCGATTCTTGTTCATCCCGCCAGACAAGAGCGGTGGAGAGATGAATGGCGTCAAGCGTGCCCAGTTCTACGGGGAAAGTCTGGGAGGCCCGATTGAGGATGGAGCGGGTGATCTCAATCCTTTCCGTGGTTTCCAAAAGCAGGTATAAGGCTTCCCGCCGATTGGTAATCTCTTCTTGGGAGAGACCGTGCCTGATTCTCAGACGGTCCAGGGTTCTCAGACATTCCACTTCGGCCAGATCGCTGGTGATCCGCAGATCGTAATCCTGCCAAGCGGGAAGCTTCCCGGGTTCCCCCAGGACCAAACGGAGAAATACCGAGGAATCAAAATAGGCGTTCAACGCCCCGGCTGCCTTTCTTTAAGAAGGGCGCTCAAACTATTGATTTTTTTGGATAGGGGCGGGGGCAGGCTGATATCACGCGATTCCCGTGTCGGCTTTCGGGACCGGAGTTTCCCCGGTCCGGAGGGGTAAGGTAAAACCCGGGCGATGGGTGTATCCCGATCCAACAGGATCAGGGGATGACCTTGGCGCACCTTGCGCAGATGATGGCTGAGCCGGGATTTAAATTCCGCAATTCGAACCGAATCTTCTGGATTTGCTTTCATGGTCATATGATGACTATAAGTGGTCAACTTGTCAATTGCGGGGACAGCCCTCTCACATTTTCCCTCCCCCTTGAGGGGGGAGGGCAGGGGAGAGGGTGGTAGAAAGTTATTTCACTCTCCCCTTGCCCCTCCCTGACAGGGAGGGGAACATCGCTTGGCCCCTGGAACCCTGGTGTTTTTATTTGACCAGCGGCAGGACGGCTTTAAATTCCTCGGTCCCCGCCTGTTTCAGAAGCTCGAAAATCAGCATCTCGGTGGAGGTGATGACGGCGCCGAACTGGCGCATCCGCTCGATCCCCACGTTCCGGTTTTCCGGGGTCCGGGAGGAGACGGCGTCGCTGACCACATGAACGTTGAAACCGGGCAGGGCGTGGAGGGCGGTCTGGGCCACGCAGATGTGGTTTTCCACCCCGGCCAGAACCAGGGCGTTTCTTCCCGGTTTCTTGACCTGTTCGGAAAACGTGGGACATAAAAAGCAGTTAAACGAGTTTTTGATAATCGGATTTACCCCGGGAATTTCCTTTTTAAGTTCCGGCAGGGTCGGCCCGAGCTTGTCCTGCTCGGTCAGAATGACGGGCAGGCCGATGATCCGGGCGAACTTGAGGAGCCGGATGACATTATCAGTCACCTGCTTCCGGTTATGGATCGCCGGCATCAGCTTTTCCTGGACGTCAATGACGACCAGGATGCTTTCTTCTTTCCGGATCAGTTTGGCGGGGGAAAAAATATTAGGCATTAATAATCTCCTTCCCTATGACCTATCACACATTACTTATTTTGTTAGCCTTTTTTTCTTTTTGGGGGGCAGGTTTCGCTCCGCGCACAATAGGTGCGGTGACGTTGTCCTGGCAGGCTGACCCGCAGGGTCTAGCCAGTATCGATAAATACTTTATCTTCGAGTATATCGCATCCTGATTTTCTAAGAGTTTGCGTCGCGAGAACCTACCCCCCGGGCTTCTGAACACCCAAAAAACCCAATGGACTTAATGGATTGCTTTTATCTCTTTCGACACTATGGACACAATGGACACAACGAACTCAATGGACGCCTTTGCTCTTCACCCCTTACGCCTCACGACCTTTTACCTTTCACCTTTGAGCTTTGACCTTTGACCTTTGCGCTATGCCCTATGCCCTATGCTCTGATTTTGCCCCTGATCATGGAGGCGAAAACCCCGGCCAGGCAGAGGACGGTAAAGATCGCCAGGATGATCCGCAGGCTGCTCAGGAAAGCGGGATAAAATTCGGGGGTGATCTCGTGCCGGCCGATGACGGTGGCGAAAACCAGGGTGACGATGGTCATGCTCAGGGTCTGGCCCGAAAGCCTCATGGTCGCCACCAGCGCCGAGGCCACGCCGTATGACTTTTTCTCCACCGTGCTCATGATGGCGTTGGTGTTGGGGGAGGAAAAGAAGGCGAACCCCAGCCCCAGGGTGACCAGGGCGGCGATCACGAGAAGGAAGGAAGAATCGCGGCGCAGGAAAAGGGCAATGACCAGACCGATCACGGTCAGGGCCATGCCGATGGAAGCGACGATCCGGGGTTCGGTCCGGTCGGAAAGGCGGCCGGCAAACGGGGAGCAGACGGCCATCACCACCGGCTGGGAGATCATGACCAGCCCGGCGGTTTCAGGGGTGAAGCCCTTGAGATACTGGAGATAGAGGCTGAACAGGAACCCGACCCCGTGGGTGGAGCTGTAGTTGATCAGGGCCGCCAGGTTGGAGAAGGTGAAGGCCCGGTTTCCCCGGAAAAGGGCGAGATCCAGGAGGGGGTTTTCCTTCCGGACTTCGCCGCGGATGAAAACGGAAAATAGAATCAGGCCCAGGAAAACCAGAACCAGTCCCGGGACCGCGGGCAGGCGGGAAAACCCGTAGACCGTGGCGGTCAGGGCCGAGCCCCAGAGGCAGGCCCCGCTCAAATCGAAATGTCCGCCGGTCGCCGGGATTTTCCGCGCCTCCAGTCTCCGGAAGGCGAGCCCGAAAGTTACCAGGCCGACACCGGCGGAAAGGACAAAGATGTTTCTCCAGCCCAGGCTGTTGGTGATCAGGCCGGAGAGGGGCGGGCCCAGGGAAAGCCCGATGTAAACCGCGGCGACATTGATCCCGAGGACCCTTCCGCGCTCCTCCGCAGGGAAGATGTCGGAAAGGATGGCTACCCCGGTGCCGAAGAGCATGGCGCCTCCCAAACCCTGCAGGACGCGGAAGCCGATCAGCATGAAAGCGCCGGAGGAGAGGGAGCAGGCCAGCGAGGCCATCGCGAAAATGAGGGTGCCCAGGGTGAAAACCCGGGCGCGGCCCCAGATATCGGCGAGCCTGCCCATGGGGAGGAGAAAAACGTTGGCGGAGAGGATATAAGCGAAGGTGATCCAGCTGAGACGGACGGCGTGGATGGACAGCTCGTGCCCGATGGTGGGCAGGGCGATATTGATCGAGGAGCCGGTAAAGGCGGTCAGAAATGAAGCCAGAGAGGTGGTAATGAGGGCGATCGTGGGAAGAGAAATACGCTTCATTTAAACGGCAAATCAAGAGCGCCAGGGGATGGATTTCCCCCGGGTTTGGCCTTACCCGGCCCGGGCTGCCACCGGAAGGCGACGGGGCCGCCGGGTTATTTCTTGATTATCAGGAAAATCTTGGTCAGGACCGACTTATCCTGGTTGAGGAGATCCTCGACCTCGCCGGCATCGAACCAGGAACCGGAACAATTGGTGCACTTGTCGATCTTGATTCCCTGAAAATCAATTTCCACCAGCTGCATCCCGCACTTGGGACAGCGCATGTAGTGGAGGCTCTTAAGATGCTTCTTCTCATCGGCCGCGAGTTTATTCTGTTTCTCTTCTTCGGCCTTTTTGCGTTTTTCGAATTCCTGTCGGGCGAAATATTCTTCTTCTTTGGTGCTGGGTTTGTTGACCATTTTGTCCTCCTTTAAAATTGCCTTGATATCAATCCAGCCGTTCGTCGGCGGATTGCACCGGATAAGTATAGATAAGGAGCCTGAAAAGTGTCAATTTCAAATAGTAGACGGTAGACGGCATACGGTAGACGGGGGAAAACCGAGATTCTTCGTTAGTATTCGTCATTGCGTCTTGCCCGAGCTCGGCCAGAAAGGCCCGCCTCTGGCGGGACGTGGCAAGCTTGCTTTTCGTTGTCCTTTTATTCTTTTTGGGGGGTTGGTTTCGCTTCCCAAACCAATGTGCGCGAAAACGTAATCCGCGGCGGCGGCTCCACAGGAGCTCGCCTTCGTTGGATCCAATTATCAGGAGTCGTCGAGTTTTTCGGTATCCGGACATCAAGAGGTTTGTGTCGCGAGAACCAACCCCCCGAGCTTCCGAAAACCCAAAAAATACGATGAACCTTTCTTGTCATTGCGAGCGATAGCGAAGCAATCTCGCTTTTACGACGGCAGTCTGCTGTTTTTTCTGTCATTCTTCGCCAGAGTCTTCAGAATGACAATATTTTTATTAATAACCTTGAACTGTGAACGTTGAACTTCTTAACCTAAGACCCATCACCTATGACCTGTTTTGGTTTCAGGGAACGGCGGGTACCAGCTTGATTTCGAAAAGACTGGGCCAGTATTTGCCGGTCACGAAGAGCCGGTCATTTTCGCTGTCGTAGGCGATCCCGTTTAAGCAGTCGACCGGCCGGGTCGTGGCTTCGGGGCTCAGGATCCCGTCGAGATCAACCCAGCCTTTGACCTGCCCGGTTTGCGGGTCGATCCGCACGATTTTATCCGTCGGCCAGATGTTGGCGAAAATCTCTCCGCGGATAAACTCGAGTTCGTTCAGGTTATCGATCGGACCGCTGTTGTCCGTAACCAGGATGGTCCCGGTTTCGGTGAGAGTCCCGGGGTCCAAGAGGTGCAGGGTTGAGGTGCCGTCGCTCATAATCAGGTGTTCCCCGTCGAAAGTGAGGCCCCATCCCTCGGTGGAATAAGTGAAATCCCCGATTTTGGCGAAGCTTTCCTTATCGTAAATGAATCCTACATGGGATTCCCAGGTCAGCTGAAATATCTTGTCCTGATAAACGGCTATGCCTTCTCCGAAATATTGGGCGGAGAGGTCCAGGGTCTTCCGGGCGTTTCCGGTGGCCAGGTCCACCTGCTGGAGGCTGGAAGTCCCGTTGCGGCCGGTGCCCTCGTAGATGAAGCCGTTTTCGTAAACCAGGCCCTGGGTGAAATTTTTCGGATTGTGGGGAAAGGTGTTGACGATCTGATAAGTGGAAATCTGGATCAATCCCGGGGCCTTATGGTCCGAGCAGGAGGGGAAAAAAGCAATGAGCAATGAGCAATGAGCAACGAGGAGAGAGAGACGAACGACTGGTAATGAACAATTGATCAATGAAGATCTCATTTTTCGACTTGGATAGGATAAATTCTAATGTCTGATCCGTTTTTGGCCGCAGGGACCAACCCCCGGGGCTTTGAAAAATTAAATCAGGACAATTTTTTCATCTTCCGGGCGATGATTTTCCTGATCTTTTCTTCGCTGGGAGGAGGCCCGGTCCGAACCTGCTTCTCATCAATGAAAAGCGCGTCGGAATACCCCCATTCCAGAAACGTTTCCCGGTCGAAGGTGTTGATCTCCCGGAAGTCCACCTTGTCCCCGAAACCGGAAGCCGCCTTTTTTGCCCTTTCCGAGGCAAGATTCTGGGCCGGGCACCATCCATTCAGAAAAGAGGTGACCGTCACCTTTCCGGGCATGGTCCCCGGTTTTTTCCGGGGCCTGATCCAGCGGGGAGGGGCTGCCTCCGGGGTGAAAGATTTCCAGACGAGGGACGTCAAACCCAGCCGGTCGGCCTGGGTGTAGCCATGCTTCTTGAACCAGGAGGCTTTCATCCAGACGGGCAAGGCCAGTCCCCAGGCGGCCAGCCCTTTGGCCCCGAGGGCTTTCACATCCTCTTCGGCGGCCTGGAGGAGGGCTTTGCCCATCCCTTTTTTTTGAAAGTTGCCCCGCCCCTTCTTGTGCCCGTGGACCCAGATGCAGTTAATGAAATAAAGATCCGTCCCCTCCGCGGGGGAATATTCGACGGGGATGTACTGGATCATCCCGCCCACCCGGCCGCGGTCATCGAGGGTGAGTTTGACCCCGAGTCCCCGGTCCTTCATTTTTCGGTACCAGGTTTCCTTGTGATTTCCGGCTTCTTTTATTTCGTCGGACCAGTCTTCGAGGCAGAGGAAGTATAGATTTTCGAACTCGGGGGTGAGGTCAGTTACTTTCAATTTTCAAATCCATTTGAGGATAGTGGAGAAAACCACCCACATGATAACGTCAACCAGGACAAACAGCCCGAGTGCCCGGGCCTTGAATCTCAGGGAAAGCCGGTCGTAGGCCCAGGCAATGAGCAGGAAGGGCGCGGTGTAGTTGACAATGATTAAGTAGATGTGAGGCCAGCGCCACCAGCTGTATTCCCAGATCAGGACGTTCATCCGGTTCAGCAGGACTTCGACCAGGGTGCAGAAGATCCCCCAGAACACCGGGATCAGGATCCGGTTGGGGATGCCCAGGATTTTCATCTCCCGGTCCGCCGGCAGGGTCTTGGTGAAGATCACCCCGGCGACGAAAAACATCAAGAAGATCTCGATGTTGAGGCCGGCCATGATTATGTAGGCGGAATCCGCCGGGGTGGTCCAGATCGCGGAGCGCTGGGTGAAGAAGAGGACCAGTCCGTTGATCATCTCCCAGCAGAATTCCCCGGCGGAAAAGAGGAGTCCGATCAGGATCCCGTTCCAGTTCTTCCTCTCGATTTCCACCGCGTAGATGTAAATGACAAAGGTCAGGAGGGGGACCAGGTACCATTTGAAATAACCCAGGTTTCTCAGGGCGCCTAGGGTCTGCAGGCTTTCGGGGGTCATGATCTTGAACCTCCTTGGGTTAAGTTATTTTTCGGCCCGGCCGTGATCGATGCCTGATCCCAGCCGGCGATAAAACTAATCAGATCCATTTCAGGATGTTGACGAAAGCAACCCACATGATGACATCGATCAGGACGAAGATCCCGAGAAGCCGGGCCTGTAATTTCAAGGTGGCTCGATCGTAAAGCCAGGTGATCGCCAGGAAGGGCGCGGTGTAACCCACAAAGAGGATGAAAACATTCGGCCAGCGCCACCAGGCATATTCCCAGACCAGGGCGCCCCACCGGTTGAGGATGATCTCGGCCAGGGTGCAGAAGATCCCCCAGATTATCGGGATCAGGATCCGGTTGGGGAGGCCCAGGATCTTCATTTCCCGGTCCGCCGGCAGGGTCTTGGTGACGATCACCCCGGCGACCAGAAACATCATGCTGATTTCAACGGTGAGGCCGACCAGGATCAGGTAGGCGGAATCCTCCGGGGTGGTCCAGACCGCGGAGTGCCGGGTGAAGTGAAGCACCAGGGCATTGAGCATCTCCCAGCAGAACTCACTGGTGTATAAAATGAGGCCGATCAGGATCCCCTTCCAGTTTTTTCTTTCGATCTCGGCCGCGTAGACGTAAATGACGAAGGCCAGGAGGGGGACCAGGTACCACTGGAAATGGCCCATCTGCCTTAATACGCTTAAGGCCTGCACGCTTGCCGGGGTCATAAGCAAACCTCCATATAATTTGGTTTATCGGTTGCGGTTGCGCGGCTCGTTTCGTAAAACATTTAGCGTCTTACGGAGTTATTTATTCGTCAATCGTCAATCCTTCGACTCTGCTCAGGACAGGTCGACAATCGTCATTTTTTTTGGGATGATCTCTTTCCCCACAAACGGCGGGGAGGCGTGAAAGGCCTGGTCCAGGACGATTGCGCCCTGCTTTGGGCTGAGATCCCGGTAGGTTCCTTTAACCTGGAAGGCCACCGGCTCCATGGTGATCACGCAGGCGGCCACCCGGGCGTTTTCACGGAGGTCTTTCAGATAGGGCCCCATCGGTTTTTTCTGAAAGACCAGCACGTCGGGGGCGGCGGGCTGCACGGACATGACCGGGACGGCAGAAGGGAATCCCCGGTCATCCCGGAATGCGATCACCTTGACCGCCGGGATCAGCCCGAATTTTTTCATTACCAGGGGATGCATGACCGCCTGGTTTCGGGTCTGTCTCCGGCCCGGGCCCCGGCGCAGTTTGGAGGCGAGATTGCCGAACAGGACATCAAGTTTGGAAAGCTGGAAAACTTCGGAGATGTCGGAGATCTTGATCGAACCGGCGTTCCGGATGCCGGTATAGGCGTTGTAGCGGATAAAAGCGCCGGAACTGATCATGTCGGCGTATTCCCCGACTTTCTGAAAGCCCTGAAAGCGGCCGTGGATCGTGGCGCCGAAAAGGTTCTCGGTAATAAACGTAACGCTGACGTCCTTGCTTTGCTGAAGGTTTTTCTCGGTTTTATCCATCAGGAAGTTGCCGAAAATCAGGGTTTCCCGGTCATAGGGCTGGATCGTGATGATCGGGACGACATTGGGAACCCCCGATTCGTCCTGGGTAGCCAGGAACTTGGGGACCATCTCCCCCTTCAGGGCCTCAAAAAGCCGGTCATCCAATTGCGCGGTCATCATGCCTTCCTGGCCGGAAGCCAAGTACTAAGAAGCCAAGTTGCCAAGTACAAAGAAGATGATATTGAAAATATTTTTCCCAACTACGTAACTATCCAAATTAATTATGGCTTTTGGAAACCGAGATTGCCACGGTCGCTTTAAGCGACCTCGCAATGACGCCTTCGTTTATCAAGGGTTTATTATTCTTGCCCCTTACCTCTAACCCCTTACGCCTTACGCCGGTCCATTACTCCTCATCGGACCGGAAACCACCGCGTTCTTCGCCCCCGCCCGCTCCGCCGCCTCCCGCAGGGCCAGCATTTCCTCTGGAGAAAAAAGCGGGGAGCCCTTGAGGGCGAACTCCATTCCCAACTGTTCATATTTGGCGAGGCAGAGATTGCTGAAGGCGAGGAGATCCAGGCGCTCGACGTGCCGGAGATCGGAACCGACGAGACGGGCGATGGCCTCGATGTTGGCGGGGGAATCGGTGTAGCCGGGGATCACCGGGACGCGGACCCAGATTGGTATGCCCCGGGAGTCGGCCAGGCGAAGGTTGTCGAGAATCAAGTCGAGCTGGCCCCCGGTGAACCGCTTGAGCGCGTCGCGGTCCAGGGTTTTCAGGTCGAACAAAACCAGGTTCACCCCGGGCAGGAGGGCGGCCAGGGTTTCCGGGCGGCACTGGCCGCAGGTGTCGAGGGCCGTGTGGAGGCCGGCGGCCCGGCAGGCCTCCAGGAGCTCCCGGAGGAATTCGCTCTGCAGGGTGGGTTCCCCACCGGAAAAGGTCACCCCGCCTCCGGATTTTTCGTAATAGCGGGAGTCCTTCCGCACCTCGGCCATCACCTCGGTCACGGTCATTTTTTTCCCCAGGATTTCCAGGGCGGCGGCAGGGCATTCCTCTACACAGATTCCGCAGGCGATGCAGCGCTTCCGGTCAATCTGCAAAACTGATCCGGCGCGGGTCAGGGCCTTTTCCGGGCAGGCCTTGAGGCAGGCGCCATCCCCGAGGCAGCGGAGCGCGTGCCAGACGAGCTCGGGCCGGGGGGAAAGGCTTTCCGGGTTATGGCACCAGGGGCAGTGCAGGGGGCAGCCTTTCAGGAAGACGGTGGTGCGGATGCCGGGCCCGTCCTCGGTGGAGAATTTCTGGATGCTGAAGACAATTCCGGTTGCAGAAGATTCATCCATAAAATATAAATTCAAAACAAACAGAAAATTTTAATATTCCTGAAACGTAGGGGAGGGCTTTATGCCCTCCCGAAATTTCAGGCGGGGACAAGCCCCGCCACTACAACAATATATTCCACGGTGACGACGCCTGGATTCCCGCTTTCCCTCGAATATGCTCGGGACAAGTTGCGGGAATGACGGTATTGAGTAGCTGTGCAAGTCATTAGAACGGTTTAGGCCCTTTGAATTTGTTTGGAATTTGGAGGTTTTATTTTCAGGTCCGGTGGGATTCGCGGGCGATGATTTCGTCCTGGATTTCCTTTCCCAGGGTCACGAAGTAGGCGTTGTAGCCGGTGACCCGGACCAGCAGGTTCTTGTATTCATCCGGGTTTTTCTGGGCCTTTTTCAGGGTTTCCGGGTCGAGAATATTGATCTGCAGGGCCGAGCTGCCGTGCTCGACGTTCGCCCGCAGGAGCCCCATCAGTTTTTCCTGGTGCTCCCGGCCCCGGGCCAGCGAGGGGGAAAGACTGATGGTATGGGAGGAGCCGTTGGGAATGGTGGAGAGGTTCAGGTTGCCCACCGAGTTGATCACCGCGGTCGGGCCGTGCCGGTCGGCCCCGTTGACCGGGCAGACCCCGTTGGAAAGGAAGGTTCCCCGCTGGCGGCCGTCGGGCGTGGCCGCGGTCTTGGGGGCGTAGGCGATCCAGTAGTTCCAGGAAAGGTAGCCCGCGCGGTAACGCCGGCCGGTGAAGGGGGAGGTATAGCGGGTGACCGCCTCCGACCAGAACCGGGAAACCCGGCGGGCGAGCTCGTCGGAGGAGGGATCGTCGTTCCCGTACTTGGGGGCCTTGTTGGTGAGCTTCTGCCGGAGGAGGTCGTACCCCTCGTAATTGGCTGCAATCGCCCGGATCAGCTCATCCATCCCGATTTTCTTTTCCTCGAAAACCAGTTTCTTGACCGCCAGGAGAGAATCCACCGTGGTGGCGAGGGCCGCCGCTTCCATGGTGATGAAGTTGAACTCGGGGCCTCCCTGGGTGACGTCCTTTCCCGAGGTCTCGCAGCCGCGCACCAGGGCGGAGAGATAGGGCACCGGCTCGAACCGGGCCCGGATTTCATCCGAGAGATTGTAGAGCCCGATCAGCTTCTCCATCACGTGGAGGGTCTGCTTTTCGTAGGCCTGGAAGAATTCCCCGAAGGTCCGGAATTGGCGCGGGTCGCCCGTCCGGGGACCGACCTGCTTTCCGGTGGCCTGGTCCCGGCCGTTGAAAAGGACCAGCTCGACCGCCTTGGCCAGGTTGATGTTCACGTCCACCGTGCCCGAGCGGTCATTGCCCTGCAGGGTGTTTTCCAGGCAGCCCACCGGGGCGTAGTCCCATAACTTGTCCTTGGGCAGGCCGATCCACTCCAGGGCGCGGATGCTGATCTCGTCGAAATTGATCAGGAAAGGGGCGCCCTGGGCCCGGGAGACGATCTCCACCACCCGGCGGAGCAGCCGGTCGGGGGTGTTTTTGTGCAGGCGGACATTGGGCTTGGGCTCGAGGAGATTGATCTCCTCGATCACGTCGAGGCAGAGGTAGGTGAAGTCGTTGGTGAGGTCCTCGCCCCCGGGGCCCATCCCGGAAAGGGTGATGAGCTGGCCGAAGGAGGAGTTGATCCCCTGGTTGTTCCCCACCCGGCCCTGGAAGTCATAGACGTAATTATTCTTGATGAAAAATGATTCCAGGATTTCCTTGGCGGTTTCCCGGTCCAGGGCTCCGGACTTGAGGTCCTGCTCATAGAAAGGACCAAGGTACTGGTCGAACCTGCCGTAGGAAAGCCCGGGCCCGGGGTAGGACTCCGCCGCCATCACCAGGATGTGGGTGAACCAGAGGCTTTGGAGGGCCTCCCAGTAGTTCCGGGCCGGCTCTTCGGGGACCCGCGCGCAGATCTCCGCCATCCGGAGGAGTTCCTGGCGCCGCCCGGGATCGGATTCCCGCGCGGAGAGCTCGCGGAGCTTCCGGGCGTAGCGCCCGGCCAGCGTCCGGGGAACCTCGGCGCAGATGATCAGGGCCCGCAGGAAGTCGCGGTGGGAGGGGGAAGCGGCCTGGGCCAGGAGGGCCTCGAATTTTTCCCGCAGGCCCCGGAACCCGATTTTCAGGACGGTGGGATAGTCCGGGATCAGGTGTCCGGGGGTGGCGCCGGCGTTGCCGTATCCGTAGGAGTCAAGTTCCTTAAGCGTCCGGACGTAGCGTTTCTCCATCTTCTTGAATTTCCGGGCCTCCGACTTGGTCAGGGTGCGCGAGGAGGCCGTGTTGAACTGGCCCCCGGCGATCAGCTCGCCCTCGAGCACCTGGACGGGGAGATGCTTTTCCGCCACTTCCCGGAAGAAGAGCGCGCGCCTGATGATGGCCGGCTCCCGCCAGAATTCCGGCTGCAGGGGAACGGTCCGGGCGTCCACCAGGAGGGAGGTCTTGAACGCGTCCATAAAGGGATAGACCTCGGGGGCGACCCCCCAGGTATGCTCGGAATAGACCACGTCCCACGGCTGTCCGGTGGTGAAGGGCATGACCTCGTTCCGGAAGTAATCCCGGGAGGAGTAGGAGAAATATTCGTCCCGGAGCTTCCGGATGCGCGGGGATAGTTTGTCAGAGGGAGACCACAAGCTTACCGCGGGCTCGGCTAGAGCGGCCATCGCAAACCTCCTGATCGGGTTAATAACATTTTAATTATAACTGAAGGGGAATTTATCAAGGAGGGGTTTGGTTATAATTAAGGCCAAATGAGGAAACTGATCCAGGAAATCCGGGAGAGCGAGGAGCGGAGAACCCCGGGGTCGATTTATCACCGGCACCTGCCCGGGTTCGCGGGGGAGTTTCGGGAAATTCCTCCCTGGGTTTCCGCCGAAATCAGGCTGCGCCTGGAGGCCCAGGGGATCAAAAAGCTTTTTTCCCACCAGGTTGCGGCCCTCGACCTGATCCGCTCCGGGGAAAATGTCGTGGTTTCCACCCCTACCGCGAGCGGAAAAAGTTTGATCTATAACCTGGCGGCGGCGGAGGCGGCCCGGGCCGATCCGGGGTCCCGGGCCCTTTACCTGTTTCCGCTCAAGGCCCTGGAACAGGACCAGGTCAGGGCCCTGGGTGAAACCTTCGGCGGGATTCTGACCGCCGATATTTATGACGGCGACACCCCCCAGAGCCAGCGGACCCGGATCCGGAAGAAGCTTCCCCGGGTCCTGGTGACCAACCCGGACATGCTTCATGCCGGGATCCTTCCTTACCATGCCAATTGGTCGGAATTCTGGCCGGGCCTGAAATATGTCGTCCTGGACGAACTGCACACCTACCGGGGCATCTTCGGCTCGCACGTATCGCAGGTGCTCCGGCGGCTCCGCCGGGTGGCGGAGCATTACGGGTCCCGGCCCCAGTTTTTGTTTTTCTCGGCCACGATCGGGAACCCCGGCGAGCTGGCGGGCGCGCTCTCCGGCCTGCCTTTCCGGGAAGTGAGCGAGAGCGGGGCGCCCCGGGCCGGGCGGCATTTCCTTTTCTGCAATCCCTCCGCCAGCCCCTACTCGGCCGCGGCCCGGATCTTCGCCCGGGCGGTGAATCAGGGGCTCCGGACGATCGCCTTTACCCGGGCGCGCAAGATCACCGAGCTGATTTACCAGTGGGTGCTGGATGATTATCCCGGGTGGAAGGATAAGATCGCGGCTTATCGGGCCGGTTATCTGCCCGAGGAGCGGAGGGAGATCGAAAAGGGGCTTTTCGAGGGGAGATTGAAGGGGGTGATCGCCACCAGCGCCCTGGAGCTGGGGATCGACATCGGGGGGCTCGAGGTCGGGGTGCTGGTCGGCTACCCGGGCACGATCGCCACCACCTGGCAGAGGTCGGGCCGGGTGGGAAGGCAGATCCTCGCCCCGGACGCGGAGGGGAAAGCCGGGGGGGCGGAGTCGCTGGTGGCGCTGGTCGCCACCGCCGACGCCCTCGACCAGTTTTTCATGAATGACCCGGAGGAATTTTTCCGGAGGAGGCCCGAGGCGGCGATCGCCGATCCGGACAACCCGGTGGTGGTGAAAAGCCATCTTGTCTGCGCGGCGGCCGAGCTCCCCCTGGGGTCCGCCGGCGATCCCATGAACCCGGAATCGCATCGGGAGATCGTTCTCGAGCTGGAGAAAGAGGGGGGGCTTCTCCGCGACGCCGAGGGTTCGCGCTGGTTTTCCTCCCGGCGCTATCCCCAGCGGAAGATCGGCCTGCGCTCGGCCGGGGACGAATTCGCCATCCGCTCCGTAACGGGCGGGGTGGTGGGGATGATCGACGAGGTCCGGGTCAAATCCGAGTGTCATCCGGGGGCGATCTATCTGCACCGGGGCAGGCAGTACCGGGGCGAGGATATCGATTGGGGGAAGAAGGAGGTCCTGGTCCGGCAGGTCGAGGCCGATTATTACACCGTTCCGAAAAAGGAAGAAGAGGTGGAGATCCTGAAGGAAGAGGCGGACCGGAACGGGGGCCGGGTTCACTTCGGCCGGGTCCGGGTGACGGAAAGGGTCACGGGCTACGAGCAGAAGCGTTTTTCCGGCGAGAGGTTTGGAGAGTTTACCCTGGAGATGCCCGAGAGCGTGTTTGAGACGGAGGCTTTATGGTTTGGGATTCCCGCGGAGGCGCGGGACGGGATTGAACGGGAGAAACGGGATTTCTCCGGGGCCCTGCACGCCGTCGAGCACGCCCTGATCGCCATTTTCCCCCTTTTCGCCCTCTGCGACCGGAATGACCTGGGCGGGGTCAGCTATCCCTACAACCTCCAGGTCCGGGGCCCGGCGATTTTTGTTTACGACGGTCATCCCGGCGGGGTGGGCCTCTGCCGGAAGGGTTTCCACGAATTTCCGGACCTGGTCCGCGCCACCCGTGATCTCATCCGGCGCTGCCCCTGCCCGGCCGGGTGCCCGAGCTGCGTCCAGTCCCCCAAGTGCGGGTCGGGCAATCGTCCCCTGGACAAGCCCGGGGCCTTGCTCCTGATCAACGCTCTGGTGGAAATGCTTGCGGGCGCACCAGAGCACCAGACCACCGGAGCACCAGTGCGCCGGTCACCAGATAAACCCGATAAACCCAATGAACGCGATGAACCCGATGAACCCGACAAACCCGGCCGGATTCTCTTTTTCGACCTGGAGACGCAGAAATCAGCGGCCGAGGTGGGAGGCTGGGATAAAGCGGACGCGATGCGGATGTCGATCGCGGTGGTCTGGGATTCGCTGGCGAACGCCTGCCTCCGGTTCCGGGAGTCCGGGATGGAAGATCTGGCCCGGGCCCTGAAAGGGGCGGATCTGGTGGTGGGTTTCAACCTGGAGGGATTTGACTACCAGGTGCTGTCGGCCTATCCCGAATTTACCGACGTTGAGATCAAGACCCTGGATATCCTGCTCGAGCTCAAAAAGACCGTGGGGATGCGGATCAGTCTGAAGAACCTGTCCGGCTCCACCCTGGGAAAAGGCAAGCTCGGGGACGGGCTGCAGGCCCTGGACTGGTTCCGGGAGGGTGATTTCGACCGGCTTTTCGAATACTGCGAAAAAGATGTCGAACTGACCCGTGAGCTCTTCGAGTTCGGGCTGAAATACGGCTACCTTCTGCTGGAGAAGGGTGGCCAGCTGGTCCGCGTGCCGGTGGACTGGCAGGCGGAACTTAAAAAGAGAGGAATTCGTTATTGCAGATTGACGATTGACGAATGACGATTGCGGAAAAAACGAAAAATAGTTTCGGGTTTCTAGTTTCTGGTTTCGGGTTGGGAAAACAGAATATTAATTAACTGATAAAAAAGATAGCAAATTAACGCGATGTTTTGATTTTGGGAAATTAACTCGAAACTCGCAACTAGAAACTAGAAACTGATTCTAGGCTGGTACGATCCGGACCGCGCAGAGCCCGTCGATCGGGATCCGCTTCTCGATGATCAGCTGGCCCCCGGAGGTGGAAACCAGGCTCCGGTCCAGCTCCATCGTCGCGGCGCAGGCGCCCAGATGCCCGGGTTCGGTGTAGCCGGCGGGACAGCGCAGGAAGGTATAGATCTTGACGGTGGGGCTCAGGTCCTTCTTCTGGAATTCCGCCCCGATCAGCTCCAGGAAAAGCTCCCAGTTGAAAAGGGCATTCTCATAGGAGGGATCGGTTTTGAAGCCCAGGATCTTGTTCCGGGCGGTGAGCCGGCCCAGGGACTTGCTCGGGCCGGCCACCATTTTCTCTCCGACGAGCGGGATCCTCACCAGGGCGCGGTTGAGCGCCCCGATCACCGCGGTGGAATTTTTCAGAATTTTGGAAGTCCGGTTGTTTTTATTGCTGCTCATGAAATCGCCCGGCTCAGGCCAGGTTTCTCTTTTCCAGATACTCAAACAAGCCCTTGATGATTTTTCTTTTCCCGGCGGGGAGTTCCACCCGCGAATCCCGGAGCATGTTGATGATGTCCGACCAGCTGGTCCGGTCCAGGTGCCCCCGCAGGCGGTCAAGTTCAGCCTCGCTCCGGTGGGGGAGGCGGTTCTTGAGGAAATCCGGATCGCTGCGGTAACGGGGGATAAGCTCATCGTAAAGCTTCGCCGGCTCGTGTTTGTCCTTATCCGTGATCAGCATCAGATAGAAGGCTTTTTTACCCTCGGTGAATTTGAGCCCCAGGTCGATCACCTTGCCGATTTCATCCCGTTCCCGGTCCCAGGTTTCTTCCCCGAAGATGTCCTCGGAATTCCGGGCGATGACCGCGATCACGAAGGAGGGTGAATCCAGGATGAGATCCAGCTCGGCCGGCTCCTCCAGGCAGCCATCCATGCCCGGGTTGAGGATGCCTTCCCGGGCCAGGTCCTTCCAGTAATCCGTGTGTTCGGCCACCTCGGCCAGGCGCTTGGGTTCTTTCTTGCCTCCGCGGCTCGCGGCGATCCGGGGATGCTTCAGATTGTCGTAGATCCAGAGATAGCGCGAGAGCGGCGGGGCGACCGGTCTCCAGAAATGAGGGGCGATGTACGAGACGTTTTCGATCGGACGGCCGTAAACCAGCTCGCCCAGGCGGGGAAGCCAGAAATCATAGTCCAGCTTGTTGAAAGTCATGAAAACGCTCCAGACCAGCCCGTCCTTCTTGTGGGGATCGGCCAGGTCGAGCAGTTTCTGGGTGGGCTGGCCCTGGTGATCAAGAAAACGGGGGGTTTTAAAAACCGGGTGGTCTTTATCCACGTATACGTTTTCGCGGTAATCCATAAGGATATTTTTATATCATACCAGCCGTTTTTAGCAAGAATAAGCTTATTTGTAAAAGAAAATTACCCTTGACATAATGCCCCGAAGCAGGTAAATGTATACAAAAAATTTATGATGGCAAATTTTATTTTCATCTGGTGATTAAAGAGATAAGATTCAAAACAAAGGAGGGAAAAAAGTATGGCTGAAGACGTGAAAATTTTCGGAATGCCGGCCGAGTCAGGCCGGTGGATAATGATTTTCTGGGGGTTCGTGGTCAATCTCTGCCTGGGCAGCGTCTATGCCTGGAGTGTTTTCAAGAAGCCGTTGATCCAACTTTGGTCCTGTTCCGCGACCGAGAGCGGAAACCCTTTCATGGTTTTCCTGATTGCTTTCGCGATTTTTATGCCGCTGACCGGCGGGTATCTGGATAAGTATGGACCCCGCTTGATCACCGTAATCGGGGGAATCATCGTGGCGCTTGGATGGATCCTTTCCAGCTACGCTCCCCATATCAACGCCCTCACCCTGACCTACGGGGTGATCGCCGGCATCGGGGTGGGCATCGCTTACGGGTGTCCCATCGCGGTTTCTACCCGTTGGTTTCCGGATAAGAAGGGCCTCGCGGTCGGCCTGACCGTAGCCGGGTTCGGGCTTTCCGCGATGATTACCGCCCCCTTGATGAGAAAACTGATTGAAACCAACGGATGCCTCAGCACCTTCGGAATCATGGGGGTGATTTTTCTGGTGATTCTGGTTGTCTCGGCCCTTTTCCTGAAGTTCCCCCCGTCCGGATGGAAACCCAAAGGGTGGACACCGCCGGCGGCCAGCACCGCTTGCCCGGCCGTGAACTGTAACCGGACGGATATGCTCAAAACCGGCGCTTTCTGGGGTCTGTGGTTCTGCTACATTATCGGCACCCTGGCCGGCCTGATGGCCATCGGGATTTCCAGCCCGGTGGGGCAGGAAGTCGTAAAATTGGATCCGGCGACCGCGGCGGCCCTGGTTTCGGTTTTCGCGATCTTTAACGGCGGCGGCCGCCCGATTTTCGGTTGGCTGACCGATAAGATTTCCCCGAAAAACGCTGCCGTTCTCTCCTTCGTGATTATTTTCCTCGCCTCGATCGGGATGGCGCAATTCGCCGGCGAAGGGAAAACGATTCTCTATATTCTCTGCTTCTGCGGTTTCTGGCTGGCCCTGGGCGGGTGGCTCGCGATTGCCCCCACGGCTACCGCCACCCTGTTTGGAACTCAATACTACGCCAAGAACTACGGAATCGTATTCACCGCTTATGGAATGGGAGCTCTGTTTGGCAGCATTATCGCCGGCAAGGCCAAGGACATCATGGGTAGTTATACCCCTGCTTTTTATCCTACAGCGGCCCTGGCCGTGATCGGCATAATCATTGCGATGGCTACGCTGAAACCTATAGCCGCGAAGAAGTAAAAAAATAATCTTGCTGTCTGGATTAACGGGGCTGGTTCCCATGAACCAGCCCCGATTTTTTTGAGCCGTGAGCAAAGCAATCGCAAGCTATTGCTCTGCAAAGGCAGCCGCGGCCTTTCCTTCAACAGGCTCAGGACAAGTAGGCTGTGTTTTGTTTTTTCTTTTTTCTTCGGGATTGGAATACCGCGAAGACCAGCAGAAAAATCAATCCGGTCAGGCCGGAATCGGGTCCGGCTTCAGTACCTGGGGTGGCGCAGGCGCAGCCCGAGGTTTTTTCGCTGGCCACCGCCCCGGTGCCGGAAAGGCTGATCGCCAGTCCGGGCTCATCGGGGTCATTGGAAGCGACCTGGAGATTTCCCGCGCGGGCTCCGATCCAGGCCGGGGAAAAACGGATCACCAGGCTCTGCGATTCTCCCGCGGTTAAGGTTAAAGGCAGATCGGGCGGGGGAGTAATCGCGAAGTCCCCGTCCCCGTTCCAGCTCAGATTGGAGATGACGAGATCACCCTGGGCGGTGTTGGTGACGGCCAGGGGCATTTCCAGGAATTCCCCGATATTAACCTCCCCGAAATCCAGCTGCCGGGCGGAAACCAGAAGATGGGGAGGACCGGCGGGGGCGGCCAGGCCGGTTCCCCGGGCGGGGATTTCCGCGAGCGGGAAAACCGGGTCGTTGGAGGAGATGGAAATACTCCCGGGGAAATCGCCCGCGGAGGAAGGGAGGAATCGGACCTGGAAATCGCGGGCGCTCTGAGGGGCGATCACCAGGGGCAGGGTCGGCGGTTGGGGGAAAGAGAACCCTTCCCCGGTCACCGAAATCGCGTCGATCACCAGGTCCGCGGTGCCCAGGTTGCCCAGGGAGAAGCCCATGATCACGGCCGTGCCGGCATCCACGTTGTGGAAATCAATCTCGGCGGGAGCATAGTCGAGCTGGGGCCGGGGCGGGGGCGGGGGGGCTTTCCCGGCCCCGGAAAGTGTGATTATCCGCAGGGGGACATCGGGGTCGTTGGAGCTGACCGCGATCGAACCTTCGAAACTTCCCGGGGTGGCCGGGGAGAAACGGACCCGGATCTGCTGTTGGAGTGAGGCGCCGATCGTCAACGGCAGCGAGGGGGGATCAACGAGGGAAAACCCGGCCCCGGAGGAGACGCAGGATGATATCTGCAGATCCTTGGTTCCCCGGTTTTCGATCTGGAAGGTGAGCTCGGTGCTCGAATCGGTGGTTAACGTGCCGAAGTCCAGGGAATTGGGCGAGACAAAGAAAGCCGAGGGGGGAGCGGGGGGCAAAGGCGGCGGCGGGACCGCGCCGGTTCCGGAAAGTGAAACCGTGGCCGTGGGGCTCAGGGGGGCGTTGGACAGGACCTGAACCTGTCCGGAATAGGCCGCGGTGACGGGCGGGGAAAAGTCCACCTGGATGTTCTGGCTCGCGCCCGGATTGATCTGGAAGGTCGCGGAGGGAGGGTAAGGCAGGGAGAACCCGGTCCCGGTCAGGGAAAGGGAATTAACCGTGAGCAGACTCCCGCCGGTGTTCAGGATTGCGAAAGCCAGGCTTTTTGATCCGCCGATGCTGACCGTCTGAAAATCCAAAAATACGGGGGCAAGTTGAATCTCCGGCGGGGCAATTCCCGATCCGGTCAGGGCGAGGCGGACGGCCGGTTTCCGGGGATCGTTCGAGGAAATGACCAGGGTGTCCGAATAGGCGGAAACCCCGGTGGGATGAAAACTGAGGCTGAAAATCCGGCTGCCGCCGCCGGCCAGGGCCAGGGGGAGGGCGGGGCCCGTCCAGTAAAAGGCGGGCGAACCGCCCGCGATTGAGATCGAGTTAATGGTCAGGTTGGTGTTTCCCTGGTTTCCCAGATGAAGCGCGAGGGTGGCGGTATGACCGGTCAGCACGGGTCCGAAATCGGCCGCGGGGGCGGGGCTGACGGTCAGATCAGGGGAAAGCACGCCCTGGCCCTGGAGCGGGACGCCGAGGGCTCCGCCGGAGGAGTTGGATTGAACGGTCAGGGTCCCCGAAAGAGCGGCCGTGGAAGCGGGATGGAAGACCAGGTCCAGGGCCTGCTGGCTCCCCGGCGGGAGGGTCAGGGGGAGGACGGGGGCGGAGGAGAGGGAGAACTGCGAGGGGGAAATCGCAAGCGAGGTGATTGAAAGATTGGCGTTGCCGATGTTGTGCAGGAAAAGACCTTGGTGGGCGTCCTGTCCCACCCGGGTGTTCGGGAAGACCACGTATTTGTCCTCGGCTTTCAGCCGCGGCGTGGGCGGGAGGGAGGAGGGGGTCCACCTGATGGCCAGGTTGTTGGTCAGAACCGCCTGATTGTAGCTGTACGGCGATCCCCAGTCAGGGTTCATTTGCAGGCCGGAGCTGGCGGAAACACCGCCATCATACGAGGCAGGAATTCCAAAAGTCGTTTTCTTGTACTGGAATAAAATCCAGTCGGATTCTTCGGGAAATATTACTTGAAAGGTTGCGCTGCCCGAAGTGACATAAGTGACATTATTGAACGAATAATAAAAATGAGGCAGGTTCCTCCATTCCAGGACGAACCGCCGGTTCGGGAGGCTTCCCGTCACCCCCCAGTAAACGTTCTGGTTTCCATTGGGAACGAGATCATCCCACAGGGGGGCGGCCAGGCCGGCCTGGTCCGGATCGGGGAGGGAACCGTTGGCGGAATAGACCGGTCCCCGGGAAAAACTCAGGGCCCCGTTGTCTCCGACGTAGAGCTTGGTGTACTGCAGTCCGTAGAACCGGAGCGGGAAAGGCAGGGTCAGCAGGGCATAGGTGTCATCGAGGAGGTTGAGATTGGTTCCCGTGATCGTCACCCAGGAATAGGACCAGGTATCGTCGGAATTGTAGGTCAGGAGCGGGCCGACCCGGACCGTCGCGGACCGGGTTTCCGAACCGTTATGAAAATTAAGGGTGTAATTCCCGGCGCTGGTGGGGGTCCAGGTGCCGGAATAATAGCCGTCCGAGGATTGCGGGTCCGGGCTGACCCCGTCGTCATGGAGGGTGACGGTATCCCCTCCGATCTGGACCTGGACGGCTCCGGCCGGGTCGCCGCAGCTGATATTGAGGGCCTCGAGAGTGACCGGGGAATTGCTGACCGCGTAAAAGGGCTCCAGCGCCGGGGCGCGGATTTCGAAAACGCTGTTTCCGGAACAGAGCATGGAACCGGCGGCGTCGATTCTTTTCCCGGTCAGGGTGGTCCCGGTCAGGGAGGCGAGGAGGTCGCCCCCCGCCAGGATCAGGTTGCGGATGGTTTTCCCCGGCCGGCCCGGGTCCTGGGCTTTGAGCAGGGCGGCCAGGCCGGCCGCGTGGGGGGCGGCCATGGAGGTCCCGGAAAATGAGTCATAGGGATAGGAAACGGTGGCGTTGGTGCATTCCGGGAGTCCGGACGTGCAGGTGCTCAGGATGTTGACTCCCGGGGCCCCGACATGGATCGAGCGCGGCCCGAAATTGGAGAAACCGGCCAGCAGGTCCTGGTTGTCGGTGGCCGCCACCGCGACGAGGTTGGGCAGGTCAAAAGCCCCCGGGTATTCGGGGCTTTCGTCGCTGTTCGCGCTCGAGTTCCCGGCGGCGGCGAAGAAAAGGATATCGGCGTCCAGGTGGCTTTTAATCGCTTCTTCGAGGGAGCGCGAGTAGCCCGGACCGCTCCAGCTGTTGCTGGTGGCCACGATCGGGATGCCCAGGTTCTTCAGGTCCCGGGCGTATTGCAGGCAGGCGATGGCGTCGGAAAGATAGCCGTTGCCGGAGGAATCGAGAAACTTGCAGGCCGCGATCCGGACCGTCCAGTTGACCCCGACCACGCCCAGGCCGTCGTTGCCGGCGGCGCCGATGGTGCCGGCCACGTGGGTGCCATGCCCGTTGTCATCCACGGGGTCGTTGACCGCGTAACCCGAGGGGGCGGTGACCTCGCCCCCCAGCCCCACGGCGTTGATGCCGTGCAGGTCGTCCACGTACCCGTTGCCGTCGTCATCCAGGTCGTTCCCCGGGATCTCGCCGGGATTGTTCCAGATGTTGTCGACCAGGCCGGGATGCGTGTAATCCACCCCCGTGTCGATCACCATCACCACCACGTTCGGGCTGCCGGTGGAGATGTCCCAGGCGGCCCGGGCGTTGATGTCGGCTCCGGCGAGACCGCCGTTCTGGCCGGTATTGGCCAAGCCCCAGAGCTCTCCGAAAAGCGGGTCGTCCGGGGTGGCGATGGCGCTGACCAGGTAGTCGGGTTCGGCGTAGAGGACGAGGGGGCTGGACCGGAAGAGTTCCAGAACAGCTTCCAGGGATTTTCCCGACGGGATGGTGAGAAGCTCAAGGTTGGGAACGATCCGGAAACGCCGGGCCCGCGCGGCCTGGGCCAGGGCGAGCAATCCGGGATAGCCGGGGGAATCAGCCGGGGAGGACTTGAATTTGACCAGGATTCTCCGGGGATGGATATCCGCGCCGGCCCACGATTGTCCGGAGGGCAGCCCTCCGCAGACCAGGAGGCCGGCCAGAAAAATTGAAAGGAAGATTTTAACGGGCCGGTTCACTCTGCTTTCAAAGCTCCCTTTCGAAAGTGAAACCGTCAAAAATCGCGAGATATTCCCGCTTCTCCGCCGCGGTCAGCCAGCTCTCCCTCAGGTATTCGGGACTTCTCCCCAGGTTTTTCGCTTTTGGGATCCAGAGGGGATTATAAGGGAGGAGGGCCAAATGTTGAATGCCCAGTTCCCTTAAGAACCGGGCGATGGCCTGGAGATTCTCCCGGGTGGCCGTGACCTCGGGGATCAGGGGAACCCGGGGGAGAACGGGAACGGAATTGCTCCGGACCAGTTCCCGGAAATTATCCAGGATTTCCGCGTTGGGCCGGCCGGTGAACCGGGAATGCAGGGAGGAAGCGATGAACTTGAGATCAAAATAAATGAGATCCAGGAAAGGAAGGACCTTTTCCGCGAACTTCCGGAAGTCGAAAAAGCCGGTGGTTTCGATGTTCAGGTGGACGCCCTTTTCCTTTAAAAGCCGGGCCAGGTCCCCCAGGTAATCCAGAAAGACCGCGGGTTCTCCGCCGGAAAAAGTCACCCCGCCCCCGGAATTTTTAAAGAAGACAAGGTCCTGGGCCAGGATCCGGGCCAGTTCCCCGGCCGGGTAATATTTCCCGACCATCGTCCGCCCTGATCCGGGACAGGCTTCCACGCAGAGACCGCAGCGCCGGCAGCGCTCCCGGTCGATCCGCGCCGGGTCGTCCGGGGCCATCGCCCCGTTGGGGCAGGCCCGGAGACACTCGCGGCAGTTCCGGCACTCGGCGGGGTTGAACAGAATCTCCGGTCCGGCCTCCTGGCACTCGGGATTATGGCACCAGGTGCAGGAAAGCGGGCAGCCCTTGAAAAAAATGGTGGTGCGGATCCCCGGGCCGTCGTCGAGGGCGTTGCGCTTTAAATCGGCGATTAAGGGGCGGCGCTTCTCCATCAAGTTCCAATGACCAAGTACCAATTACCAAACAAGTTCCAATGACCAATCACTAAAACCCGAGCGCAGAATCTTAAAGTGGCGGCAAATTTGAAATGAAGGCCAGTCATCATTGTTTGGTAATTGATATTTGGAGCTTGGGATTTTCTTTATTTTCCCAGCTGCCTTTCGATCCGGGAGATAAGTTCTTCCTGCATGTTTTTATTCAGTTCGGTGAAGTAGGCGTTGTAGCCGGAGATCCGGACCATCAGGGTCCGGTAGTTCTCAGGGTGGCGCTGGGCTTCCCGGAGGGTCTCGGTGGAGACCACGTTGAACTGCATCTGCATGCCTCCCAGGTCGAAGAAGGACTTGGCGTAGGCGGTAAAGTAATCCAGGGTCTGGGCCTGGCTGTCCCGGGGGTCGGGGACCACTTTCACGTTAAAAGCGATATTGTTGGGCATTTTCAGGGGGTCGAGCCCGGCGATGGTCTGGATATTGGCCAGGAAGGAATCGCGGGGATTGGGCGCGGGGGTGATCCCGGGCGTGAAAGGCTGGAAACGGAGGCGGCCGCTGGGGAGGGCGCCGGAAAGGTTGCCGAAGGCGACGTGGTTGGACATGCTCCAGAAACCCGAGGTGTATTTCCCGCCCCGGTAGTTTTGCCGGGACTGATAGGCGTCGTAAATGAAACTGATCAGGTGATCGGCGATCTCCTTGACCTCCGGGTCGTTGGACCCGAATTTGGGGATCTTGTTCTGGATCCGGGTGTGGAGATTCTCGGAGCCGGCGAAATTCTGCTCCAGGGCTTTGACCAGGGTGGGGAGATCGACGCGTTTTTCCTCGTAAACCAGTTTCTTGATTGCCGTCAGGGAATCCACCACGTCGGACAAGGCGACCAGGGCCGCTCCGGAGCTGTTGTACATCGCTCCCCCTTCGATCAGGTCTTTTCCCTTTTCCATCGGGCCGTCAATCAGGGCGGAGAGGAAGGGCGTGGGCCGGATGAATTTGTGGGATTCGCCGAGGAGATTGTTGCATTCGACGGACCGGTCGATCAGATGGCGGAGCTGGCGGTAATAGGTGTCCCGGAAATTATCGAAGCTCGAGAAGTTCGGGCCGTTGAGCGCGCCGGTTTCCAGACCGATTTTCTCCTGGACCAGGGGGTGGACGCCGTTGTAGAAGGTCATCTCCAGGGGGGCGACCAGGTTCAGAAGCATGCAGTTGGTGTGCCCGTAATGCCGGCCGGCGCTGGTGGGCTCCACGCAGCCGGTGGCGCACCAGTCCCGGGCGTGCCCGGGGGCGAAACCCTGGTTTTCCAGGGAGGCGATCATCGCGCGGTCGTTGTGGATGGAAGGGGTGGAACCGGTGATCCAGTTGACCTCGCAGAGCCGGCGCAGGTATTCCGGGGAATTGATCCCGGGGTGGTAACGGGCGTTCAGGTTGGGATCGCGCAGGCAGAGCATCTCCGCCACCTTGAGGATGATGTAGGTCATGTCGGTGACGGCGTTGGAGCCGTCCTCGTTCACGCCGCCGACGGTCAGGGCCTGGTCGCTCGAGCTGCCGGCGAAAAGGTAATTCCCGACATCCGGCACCATGGGCAGGTGATCGGTCATCCGGAGGAAAAGGCAGCCCAGGAGCTCGATCGAGCGCCGGAGGATTTCCCCGCGCTCGGCTTCATCCCGGGCCCGGGACATTTCCTTCAGAAAAAAGGGATTAAACCATTTATCCAGCCGGCCCAGGGAAAAACCGGCGTTGGTGTTCTCCTGGTGGAGGCAGAGCCAGGTGATCCAGACGGCGTTGACCGCCTCGGCCAGGGTTTCCGAGGGCCCCGCGGGGACCCGGGCGCAGATCCGGGCCAGCTCGAGGAGCTCCGCTTTCCGGGCCGGGTCCGAGCCTTCCGGGCCCTGGGCGAGTTCGCGGGCGCGCGCGCTTAAATTCCCGGCGTATTTCATTGCCCCTTCCAGGCTCAGGGCCATGGCCTGGTAGAGGTTTTTGGCTTTCTGGTCCGGGGTCTGTTCCATTCTTTCGCGGGCCTCGCGGGCGATGTCCGCGAGCCCGCGGGAAAGGACCGCCGGGAAGTTGGGAATGGTATGGGAAACCGCCTGGGTTTTCCACATGAAATACAGGACAAAACGTTCATCCAGCTGCTGGGCGCGGGGACGGTTGAATTTGGTCCGGGCGTATTCCCGGACGTTCCGCTCCATCCAATAGGGGAAAACCTCGAAATTCAGGATATCGGCGTCTTCTTTGGCGATCCGGTAGGGATTGAGCGCGCGGTAGGGCAGGGTCTGGAGCTCGGGCCAGAGAGCCGTTCCCCCGCACTCGGGATAGATCACCACGCCGATCGGCTTGGAGGTGGTGGTCCCGGCGATCAGGTCGTTGGCGCGGATCAGCGGCTGCTTATGGGTGAGCAGGTAGTTGATCGCCCGGCCCTGCCGGAGCTCGGGATCAAGCGGTTTTCCGGCGGGGTCGGTTTCGAAGCCATTGTCCCGGAAAAACCGGGTCAGGAGCCGGGGGCGCTCAGTGCAGATTTCGGGCGGAACATTGAAAAAGTCGTCGCGGAAGGCCCGGAGCCGGGGAAAATCCTCGAGTCCGAAGCCCGCGAGGGCCGGATCCTCCAGGTATTTGACCGCGTCCACCCGGGGCAGGGGAAGCCCGCGCATTTTCGGAGGCGGCACCTCGCCCCGCGGGGATTCCGAGAACCGGTCCGGTTTGCCCCGGCTGTTCCGGGCCGTGAGGCAGTTGATGAGGTAGAAGAAACGGGAGGCGTAGGTCAGGTTGCCGTCGAACTGGATCTCGTTCTTAAGCAGGAGGTTCATGAAGACGGCGGTGTCCTTCTCGGTCAGGATCCGCATCAGGATCCGGGGATTCTGGAAACGGAGGGTCAGGTCCGGGCTCCCGATGCGCCCCTTCCGGGTCCGCATTTTTCCGCGGTCGAAGATGGAGTAGAGTTTGACGGCCTGGTCCTTGGTCTCGATCTGGATGCGGGCGGAGAAGGCGTCTCCGTTGGATTTCACCAGCCGGCGGAATTTCGGGTCGAGCCTGATCCGGAGACCCATGTATTTGAGCAGCCCATAGAAAAGATTTCCCGGGATTTGCCTGGAAATGGCTTGCGGGAGCACGGACATTCCATCCTCCTTATTATCGGTATTATCTGTTAAGACTAATTCAGCCTGGAAAAAAGAGGAAGGCCTTTCCGCAGGCGGTAAAGCGCAGAGAGCCTAGGGCAGAGGGCAGAGAACTGGTAGCAAGTAGCCGGTAGCCGGTAACCGGAAAAAGAAGGTGGCTGGGTGGATAGGTGGCTAGGTGGATAGGTGGTTAGAAAAACCAGAAAAACCACCCCAGACTTCGCCCGGTTAGCTTCCGCTTCGCTTCAGCGGACTTCGGGGCTTCGTCGGGCTCGCAGAGCTCGGAAACCAGAAAAACCAGATAGACGTTTTTAACTTTATGCTCTATGCCCTATGCTCCATGCCCTATGCGATGGAGATGAACTAGATAGACCAGATAGACTAGATAGACCAGATAGACGATAGGCAGCTCAAAGGTCAAAGCTCAAAGGTGAAAGGTAAAAGGTCGTGAGGCGTAAGGGGTGAGGCGTAAAGGCGTCCATAGTGTCCATGAATAGCAGAGAGCATAGGGCATAGGGCATAGGGCAAAGGACAAAGAGTAAAGGCGTTCATAGTGTTCATAGTGTCGAAATAACGGTCCATTGTGTTCGTAGGGTTCATAGAGTCCCTCAGATAAACCCTTCGGGATAAATCCGTAGTGTCACACAATAACAGTTTGTGGGTTCGTAGAGTTTCTTGGGTTTATTGGGTTTTAAGAGAATCCGGGGGGGAGGTTCTCGGGTTTGTACGGTTTTAGGTCATGGGTCATGGGTGATGGGCATTGAAAATCCCTCCCTCCGGGTCGTAGACCCTACGGGTCGGAGACTCGATCCCCCTTTTAACAAAGGGGGAAGATGTTTTCTTTTCGACTTTAGCCCAACACCTAACACCCAAAACCCATCACCTGATTGGGGAGCGAAACCTTCCCCCCAAAAAGAAGAAAAAGCTAACGAAAAGAGAGATTGCCACGTCCCGCCAGAGGCGGGGCTCGCAATGACGAATAATACCAGGGAAAGCGAGATTCTTCCCTCGATCATTCTCGGGACAAGTCGCCAGAGGTTTACACTGAGCGAAGCGAATGTGCTCGGAATGACAATGTTGGATTGTGGGTTACGAGTTTCAGGCGTTGGGTTTTGACCTATTACCTATGACCTAACACCCATAACCCGCCTTTTCTGCAGGCGGCGGTCGGCGGTCGGCGGTCGTTTTTTAGAGAAGACGGCCTACTTTACGAGTCTCTGAAGGGTCGGCTCGAATTCTTCCAGCTTCAGGGGCTTTTCGAAGTAAGCGTCCGGCTCGGGGATGGCCTGGTCGGCCAGATCGGACAGTTCTTCCAGGGAGCGGAGAAAGGTTTTCTTGGTAATCCCGGAAATGATGATCACCGGGATTTTCTTCAGAGACTCGGTGGTTTTTAAATCCTGGTAAAGCCGGATTCCGCTGTATTTGGGCAGGAGGAGGTCCATCACGATCAGCTCGGGCTTGTTCTGCTTGATCCGGTTCAGGGCTTCTTCCCCGTTTCTGGAAACGGTGTTCTGGCAGCCGAGTTTTTCCAGGGCGGCGGAAACGGAGGCAATCACCTCAGGCTCGTTATCCACGATCATGACCACTTTTGCCATTGTCGTTCTCCCTTGCGAATCGAAACGTGCTTAACCGGCAGCCGAATAATGAGGTTTTACGCCGTTTCCGGACCAAATGGTCCCGGAATCAGACCGCCCTTTTGCGCGGGCGTTTGGAACGGGTTTCCTTGAGCCATTCCAGGGAGCGGAGGAGCGCCGCTTCCGCGGCCGAGTAATCCATGGAGGCGGCGGATTTCATGGTTTCCTCCAGCATCCAGGAGGCCCGCTTCAATGCTTCTTCCGCCTGATCGGTGATATATTTGTCGGCGCGGTCGCAGGCGTCGGCCAGGATGATGACCTTGTCGGGAAGGACTTCGAGGAAACCGCCGGTGGCGGCCAGATAAAGATCCGCGCCGTCCTCCTTCTTGACCTGGATGTAGCCCGGTTTGACCACCGTCATCAGCGGGGCGTGGTGGGGCAGAACGCACATCTGGCCGACCAGCCCCCACACGATCACCTCTTGGACGTCTTCGGAAAAGACCTGCTTTTCCGCGGAAACAATCTCGAGCCTGAATTTGGCCATTCCTATCCCCGCATCTTTTTGGCTTTTTCCACCGCTTCGTCGATGCCGCCGACCAGGAAGAAAGCCCCTTCCGGAAGGTCGTCATGCTTGCCTTCCAGGATTTCCTTGAAGCCCCGGACGGTTTCCTTGACCGGGACGTAGCGGCCCGGGGTGCCGGTGAACTGCTCGGCCACGTGGAAAGGCTGGGAGCAGAACCGCTGCATCTTGCGGGCCCGGTTGACCGTGAGCTTGTCCTCTTCCGAAAGTTCTTCCATGCCCAGAATGGCGATGATGTCCTGCAGTTCCTTGTACCGCTGCAGGGTGGACTGGACCCCGCGGGCCACCCGGTAATGCTCTTCCCCGACGATGGTGGGATCCAGGATCCGGGAGGTGGAGGTGAGGGGATCAACGGCGGGGTAAATGCCCAGGGCCGCGATCGAGCGCTCCAGGGCCACGATCGCGTCCAGGTGCCCGTAGGTGGCGACGATGCCCGGGTCGCTGTAGTCGTCCGCGGGCACGTAAATGGCCTGGAAGGAGGTGATGGACCCGTCCTTGGTGGTGGTGATCCGTTCCTCGAGCTCGCCGACGTCGGTGCCGAGGGTGGGCTGATAGCCGACGGCGGAGGGCATCCGGCCCAGGAGGGCGGAAAGCTCCATGTTGGCGAGCACGTAACGGTAGATGTTATCGACGAAAAGCAGCACGTTCTGTTTCTCGAAGTCGCGGAAATATTCCGCCATGGTCACGCCGGTCAGGGCGATCCGGGAGCGCACTCCCGGGCTTTCGTTCATCTGCCCGAAAACCAGGACGGTCCGGTCCAGAACCCCCGACCGCTGCATTTCCTGCCAGAGATCGTTGCCTTCGCGCGACCGCTCGCCGACCCCGGTGAAAACCGAGAACCCGCCGTGTTCGCTGGCGATGTTCCGGATCAGTTCCATGATGATGACGGTTTTGCCGACGCCGGCGCCGCCGTAGGCCCCGATCTTTCCGCCCCGGGTGAAGGGGGTGACCAGGTCCATGACCTTGAGGCCGGTTTCCAGGACCTGGGGGGTGGTTTCCTGATCGGTCAGGAGGGGGGCGATCCGGTAAATCGAGTGTTTCTTCTCCGCCTTGACTTCCCCGAGTCCGTCCAGGGGCTCGCCGAAAACGTTGAAAAGACGGCCCAGACAGGCCCGGCCGACCGGTACCGAGATCGGGGCGCCGGTGTCGATGGCCTCGGTCCCGCGGGCCAAGCCGTCGGTAGGGGTCATAGCCACCCCGCGGACCCAGTTATTGCCCACGTGGGAATGCACCTCCACCACCACCCGGTTTCCATTGGGCAGCGGGATGTCGACGCGGTTCAAGATCCCGGGAAGCTCCTGCGGGGGAAACTCGATGTCGATAACCGTGCCGATGACCTGTACGACCTTTCCTTTTGACATGGATAGACTCCTTATTTCTTGATGGCTTCTGTGCCTCCGGTCATATCACAAATTTCCTTGGTAATGGTTTCCTGACGGGATTTATTCAAACTCATGGTCAAGTCTTCGGTCACCCCGCGGGAGTTGTCGCTGGCGTTCTTCATCGCCACCATCCGGGCCGCCTGTTCGCTGGCGATCAGCTCCAGGATGGCGTGATAAACCTTGATCTCGACGAAGCGGGGGAGAAGCTCGTTCAGGATGAGCTCCTCGTTGGGTTCATAGATGTAATCCTTGGCCGTGGGCGAGGTCGGGGGAGCGGGCTCAACCGGGAGGAGAAGCTCAATCACCGGTTTCTGCATCACCACGCTCTGGAACTTCGGGTAAGCCAGATAGATGAGGTCGACTTCTTTCTTGCTGTAATCGCCGATCAACACCCGCGAAATCGGGGTGGTTTCCCGCAGGGAGGGCTGGTCGCTGATCCCGCTGAACTCGGCCCGGAGATTCAGGCGGGTGAAGCGGGCGAAGGAACGGGCCTTGCGCCCGACGGTGATCACCGAAACCGGGATATTCTTCGCTTTCTGCTCCTGGAGGAAGGTGAGCACGGCCCGGTTCAGGTTGGCGTTGAGCCCGCCGCAGAGCCCGCGGTCGGTGGCGACGTGCACCAGGGCGATTTTCTTGATTTCCTTTCTTTTCAGGAGGAGGGGCGGGGTGTCCATGTCCATCTGGGGGCGGGAAGCCAGGTCGGAGATCACCTGGCTGATCTTTTCGGTATAAGGCCGGCTGGCCAGGGCCTGGTGCTGGGTTCTCCGCAATTTGACCGTCGCGATCATCTCCATCGCCCGGCAAATCTTGGCGATGTTCTGAACGCTCCGGATCCGGCGGCGTAAGGCTTGGGGGCTGATCATTTAAAAAGTAGTCCTTGTTTTGTATTCGGCGATGGCCGATTTCATTTTTGCTTCGGTTTCGGGTTTTATCTCCAGATCGGTGTTGATCTGCTTCTCGATCTCGGGATGGCTGGTGGCCATGTGCTGGTGGAAGTTCGCCTCCCATTCCATCACCTTTTCCACCGGGACCTCGTCCAGGTAGCCGTTGCTGACGGCGTAGAGGATGTTGACCTGCTTGCCCAGGGACATGGGGGAATACTGGGGCTGTTTCAGAACTTCCACGATCCGTTTCCCGCGCTCGAGCAGGAGCCGGGTGGCCTTGTCCAGTTCCTCGGCCCCGAACTTGGCGAAGGCCTCGAGTTCCCGGAACTGGGCCAGCTGCATCCGGAGCCCGCCCGCCACCTGGCGCATGGCCTTGCGCTGGGCCGAACCGCCCACGCGCGAGACCGAAAGGCCGGCGTTGATCGCGGGCCGGACGCCGGCGTTGAAAAGGTCGGGTTCCAGATAAATCTGGCCGTCGGTGATGGAAATGACGTTGGTGGGGATGTAGGCGGACATGTCGCCGAGCTGGGTTTCGATAATCGGCAGGGCGGTCAGGGACCCGCCGCCGTATTTTTTGTCGAGTTTGGCCGCCCGTTCCAGGAGCCGGCTGTGGATGTAGAAGACGTCCCCCGGGTAAGCTTCGCGTCCGGGCGGACGGCGGAGGAGGAGGGAGAGCTGGCGGTAGGACCAGGCGTGTTTGTAAAGATCGTCATAAATAACCAGGGCATCCTTCCCCTGTTCCATGAACTCCTCCCCGATGGCGCAGCCGGAGTAGGGGGCGATGTACTGGAGGGGGGCCGGTTCGGCCGAATCGGCTTCCACCACGATGGTGTATTCCATGGCTCCGTATTTCTCCAGGATGCCGATGACCTGGGCCACCTTGGAGCGTTTCTGCCCGATGGCCACGTAAATGCAGATCAGGTTCTGCCCTTTCTGGGCGATGATCGAGTCGATGGTAACAATGGATTTGCCGGTGAAGCGGTCGCCGATGATCAGCTCGCGCTGTCCGCGGCCGATCGGGACCATGGCGTCCACGGCCTTGATCCCGGTCAGGACCGGGGTATCGACCGGGCTGCGCTTGGTCACGTCGGGGGCCACCCTTTCCACCGGGCGGGTCTTGTTGGTCTTGATCGGGCCCTTGCCGTCGAGGGGGCGGCCCAGGGGGTCGACTACCCGGCCGATCAGGGCGTCGCCGACCGGAACCTCGATGACCCGGCCGGTGGCCTTGACCTCGTCGCCTTCCTTGATGTGGGTGGTCTCACCCAGGACCGCGGCTCCGACGTTGTCTTCTTCCAGGTTCAGGGCCAGTCCCATGATGTCGCCGGGAAATTGGAGGAGCTCATTGTATCCGACGCTGCGCAGGCCGTGGATCCGGGCGATGCCGTCGCCCACCTCGATCACGGTGCCGACGTTGGACAGGGCGGCCTGGCCGTCGAAATGCTCGATTTGCTCCTTGATGATTGAAACAATGTTTTGTTCCCGTGTTGCCATCTCGCTCTCCTGGTAAAAATAAATTTACTGCCGGACCGAAATATTAATCGGCCAGATTTTTCTTCAGGGCTTCCAATTTTTGGCGAATGCTGCCGTCAATCAAGAGGTCGTTGATTTTGGCCCGGAATCCGCCGATCAGTCCCGGGTCCACCTGCGCTTCGATGACCACCTGGCGATCCAGGATCTTCCCCAGCTTCTGGGCGAAAACCTTCTGTTCCTCTTCCGAGATGGGGAAGGCGGTGGTGAACTCGGCGTGCTCGATCCCCCGTTGCCGGTCCAGCAGTTCCTCGAAATCCTGCAGGATCGCGGGGGCCGAGGCGGGGCGGCCTTTGACCACCAGGAGGGAGGCCAGGCTCATCACCAGGGGGCTGATATCCCCCAGCTGCTGGGTCAGGATCGCCTCCTTTTTGGCCGCGAAGGTGTATTTGGGGTTCTCCAGGACGTTCAGGAATTTATCTTCCCGGAAAACGGCCGTGACTTTTTTCAGATCGGAGTGGCAGCGCTCCAGCTCGCCTTTCGCAACGGCGAGCTCGAAAATCGCCTTGGCATAACGTTTGCCGGAAGCTTTTTTGGCCATGGTTCCGCCCGCGATCAGTGTTTCCGGAGCAGGGAACTCTGCTCGAGGGTTTCCTCGATCAGCCGCAGGTGCTTCTGCTTGTCCAGGCTTTCCTTGATCACCTTCTCCGCCGCCAGGATGGCGATGCCCGCGAATTCCCGGCGCAGGTTGTCGATGATCTTGTCCTGGTCCCGCTTCATTTCCACCTGGGTTTTCTCGATAATGGCCTGGGCTTCCGCGCGCGCCCCGGATTTCGCCTCTTCCTTGACCTTTTCCCCGATTTCCCGGGCCTGCACGATCAGGGCTTCGCCCTGCTTCTGGGACTGGGCGAGGCGCTTCTGGACCTCGGCCTGGGCCTGCTCATATTCCTTCTTGGTGGCCTCGGCCATCTCCATGCTTTCCTGGATCCGTTTGGACCGCTCGTCGAGCATCTTCCGGATCGGCTTGAAGCCGAAAGCCGAAATCAGGCCCAGCAAAATCAGGAAACTGATCAGCTGACCGATAAAAGTAGGTAGATCTAATCCAAGCCCTTCCACTGTCCACTTCCCTTTCTTTAAAAAGCCTTATGCGACGAAGATCAATAGAATTGCCACGATCAAGGCGTAGATACAAACCGCCTCGGCGAAAGCGATGCTCAGAATCATGCTGGTCATGACCAGTCCGCGGGCTTCCGGATTGCGGCCGAGCGCGTTGAGGGCTCCCATCCCGATCAGGCCAACCCCGACTCCCGGTCCGATGGCTCCCATCCCGATAGCTAATCCCGCTCCAATCAGCCTGGCGAATACTTTGGCGACTTCAGCTTCCATACGCTTACTCCTCCTTCCTTAAAATAAGTTAGTGAGATTCCTCCTCATGCGGTGTTACCGCCAAGGCCAGGAAACACAGGGTTAAGCCCCCGAAGATCAAGGCCTGGACAAAACCCAGGAATGTTTCCAAACCGTAAAAAATAGAGGGAACCACCCAGGGCACGATATACATAATGACCAGGGTGGTGATCATCCCGGCGGTCATGTTGCCGAAAAGCCGGAAGGTAAAACTCATCAGCCGCACCAGCTCGCTGATGGTTTCCAGAAAGCAGGTAAAGAGGGTGATCAGTCCCATCCCGAAGGCGCCCAGCCCGGCCTTGACCTGGCCGGAGAAGACCTGCTTGATCCCGTTCAGGGCGGGGGAGAAGTTGACGAATTTTTTCAGGTAGTGGAACCCGTTGGCCCGGAAGCCCCAGTATTCCACGAAGCAGAAGGAGACCACCGCGAGCATCATGGGGGTGTTGATATCGGTGTTGGCGTTCCGGAGCAGGGGCATGTGGTTGAGCTTGATGGTTTCGAAACCGGGGACCAGGCTGAACCAGGCGTTGAGCAGGACGAACAGGAAAAGGGTGACGCAGACCGGGAAAAACTTGCGTCCGTATTCCTTCCCGGCGGTGTCGTCAATGAAGTTCTGGGCCGACTCGATGAAGAATTCCACGAAGTTCTGCAGGCCCTTGGGGATCAGCCGGATTTTGCGGGTGGCGGTGATGAAAAGGAACAGGAGAAAAGCGATGCTGATCCAGGCCGTGATCATGGTGTTGGTGAAGAAGGAGTATTTGCACTTTCCCGCGGCCGCGCCTTCCTCCCCGGGGGGGCAGAAGGGCCGTTCCGCGGGCAGCTCCGGCTTGGGAGCGTGGATGGCGAAGATCCCGGTCGGCTGTGCTCCGCCGCCGAAAATTATCTTGCCCACGCCCCCGCCGATAAAGCTGACCGCCGACATCCCCACCAGGGCCACGACAATAATAAGGATGAGCTTTAACGGGCTTTTATGACTTGGTTTTTCCGTCATGGTTTCTTTTCCGTTTTTTCAGAGTTGGCTTTTTCCTTATCCTGGTTGACCCGCTTGGCTTCCTGGAGATAGGGGCGGACCATCTTGTAGACCCCGAAGATCATGACCACGGTGCCGAGCACCAGCCCTCCCAGGGTGTAGACCGGGATCGAGTGCGCCCCCCGCGAATCCAGGTAAAATCCGATCGTGGTGGGGAGCACGATGCTGAAGGCCACGTAGAACCCGACCCCCAGTAGCTGCATTGCCAGCGGCCATTCCTTCTTAATCACGAGTGGTCCTCCTCGTTTTTACTTTACTCTTTCCTTGACCAGGCTGTCGACCACGCTGGGATCGGCCAGGGTGCTCGTATCACCCAGGTTGCCGGTCTCCCCGGCGGCGATCTTCACCAGGATCCGGCGCATGATCTTGCCGCTCCGGGTCTTGGGCAGGGCGTCGGAGAACTGGATCTTGTCCGGGGTGGCGATGGGGCCGATTTCCTTGCGCACGTGGGCGACCAGCTCTTTTTTCAGAGCTTCGGTCTTTTCGATCCCGGTCTTCAGGGTGACGAAGGCGTAGATGCCCTGGCCCTTCAGGTCGTGGGGCATCCCGACCACCGCGGCCTCGGCCACCTTGGTATTGGACACCAGGGCGCTTTCCACCTCGGCGGTGCCGATGCGGTGACCGGAGACGTTGATGACGTCGTCGATCCGGCCCATCAGCCAGTAATAGCCGTCCTCGTCCTGGCGGCAGCCGTCACCGGTGGTGTAAACGCCAGGGAACTTGACGAAATAAGTGTTGAAGAAGCGCTCGGGATCGCCGTACACCCGCCGCATCAGTCCCGGCCAGGGCCGCTTGATCACGAGCCAGCCGCCTTCGTTGACGTCGCACTTGGAGCCGTCCTCGCGGTAGATTTCCGGGAAGACGCCGGGGAAGGGCACGGTGGCGCAGCCCGGCTTGGTGGGTATCGCGCCCGGCAGCGGGGTGATCAGGATCCCGCCGGTCTCGGTCTGCCACCAGGTGTCCACGATCGGGCACTTTTCCTTCCCGATCACGGTGTGGTACCACATCCAGGCTTCGGGGTTGATCGGCTCGCCCACGGTGCCGAGCACCTTGAGGGAGGAAAGGTCGCGGCCGTTGGGCCACTTGTCGCCTTCTCTCATCAGGGCGCGGAGGGCGGTCGGGGCGGTATAGAAGATGTTCACGCGGTGCTTTTCCACGATTTCCCAGAAGCGGTCGGGCTTCGGGAAGGTGGGCACGCCCTCGAACATCAGGCTGGTGGCGCCGGCGGCCAGGGGGCCGTACACGATATAGCTGTGACCGGTGACCCAGCCGATGTCGGCGGTGCACCAGAAGGTGTCAATGGGCTTGTAATCGAAGATCCATTTGAAGGTGGTGAGCACGTAGGTGAGATAGCCGGCCTGGGTGTGGAGCACGCCCTTGGGCTTGCCGGTCGAGCCGCTGGTGTAAAGGATGAAAAGCGGATCCTCGGAGTCCAGCTGTTCGGCCGGGCAGACCGCGGTGATGCCGTCGGCGTTGACCTCTTCGTGCCACCAGGTGTCCCGGCCCGCCTTCATCGTCACCTCGTTGCCGGCGCGCTTGACCACGATGGCCTGGGTCACGTCCGGGCACTGGTTCATGGCGGTGTCGGCGTTGGTCTTGGCGTTGACCACCTTGCCGCTCCGGTAGTAGCCGTCGCAGCAGATCAGGAACTTGGAACCGCAGTCCAGGATCCGGTCTTTCAGGGCGTCGGCCGAGAAGCCGCCGAAGACCACGCTGTGGATGGCGCCGATCCGGGCGCAGGCCAGGAGGGAAATCGGGAGCTCGGGGATCATCGGGAGGTAAATGGTGACCCGGTCGCCCTTCTTGACGCCCTTCTTCTTGAGGACGTTGGCGAACTTGCAGACCTCGCTGTAAAGCTGCTGGTAGGTGAAGGTCTTGGTCTCGCCCAGGGGCTCGCCTTCCCAGATGATGGCGGCCTTGTTCTTGTTCTCGGTCTTGAGGTGCCGGTCCAGGCAGTTGTAGGAGACGTTGAGCTTGCCGCCCACGAACCACTCATGTTTGCCCT
Organism: bacterium; assembly: GCA_028713675.1. GTDB lineage: Bacteria > Desulfobacterota > JAPLJL01 > JAPLJL01 > JAPLJL01 > JAPLJL01. The sequence continues at coordinate 162,182 of JAQTNV010000001.1, read as the reverse complement.
TGGCGAAATCTTCCACCAGGACCTTGTCCCATTTCTTGAACCAGTCGAGCTGTGCAGCCTGCTTGGCCCAGAAATCTTCGAGATGGTCTTTGGACTCGTTCCAAAGCTTTTTATACTCGTCCATGCTCTTGATGTAAGCCTGAGCGCTCATTTCCTTCGTGGGAGGAAATTTCCTCTTTTCGTCCATCATCGACATCATGCCTTTTTTCTCGTCCGCCATGATTCCTCCTTGGTTTTTAAAAGGTTATTTATTCATGTTAATTTTCCGCATTTTGTATACACTGGCCAATCAAGTCCTGTCAAGACCCCAATTTGCTCCGGAAAAAATAGTTCCGTAACTTACCGATTATCAATAAAAATATATATTTTTCCCTTCGGGTTGATTTCGGCTCGGAAGCGGGACTGAAAATTTATAATAGTGGGCGAAAACAAAACTCGACTGAAAATCGGGGATCCCGCCTCTATATTTAAGGAAGAGCGGTGGGAGAAATAAGGTTTTCAGTCGAGGGGCCTATTTCCGAGGAGCGGACTCCCCGGCGCCGGGCAGGATCTGGATCTGCTCCGGGCCGGTGATCACCATCTCCGGCCGGCCTTCGAATTCCTTGACTATTCCGGTCACCCGGACCTGCTTTCCGAGGTAGGCTTTTTCCGGCGGGGAGGGGAAGCGGGGGAAATCGGAAGCGAAGATGACCACGGAGAAATAGCGTTTCCAATTGGAATGGAAGTTCAAAAAACACGCTTTTCCGGAGTTGTGGGCGAGGACGATCTTTCCCTCGACGGAAACCAGGCTGCCGGCATACCTGCCGGCCTCCTCCCAGGAAACCGCCCGAGTTTTTATCTCCTCCCCGGAGATGAGGCGCCAGCCCCGGGAAAGCAGGTGGCTTTCGAGGTCCCCGGGGGACAGCTCCGGGGCCTTGACCCGCAGTTCCTGGAGCTCGGCCGCCAGCCCGTTCTGGTCCAGGTGGGTTTTCAGGAGTTTCCGGTAGCGGACCATCCAGAGATTCCCGGCGGCGGGGAAGACCTGGAAGGAATCAGCCTCGTTTTTCTGGAGCCACCGGAATTCCGCCAGCCCGTTTTCCTGCCAGAGGCCGCGGCGGTTCTCCCGGGCCTCCGCCTCCAGCTGGCTGAATTCGTCCAGGAAGCGGAACGGGAAGCGCCGGAAGACAAACCCGTAGCCCTGGCGGACCAGCTCGGCGTTCAGGAAGGTCCCGTCGGGGAGGTAGACATAACCCAGGCGGCGGCCGTAGCGGTCCTCTTTTTCCGCGTCGGAGTCGACCCGGATCCGCCGGCCCTCGGCCATTTTCCGGGTGAAATCCGCGGCCTCTTCGGAGAAGAACTGGGCCGGCTTTTCCGGGCCGTATCTCTCCGGCGTGTCCACCCCGATCAGGCGGATCTTTTCGAGGCGGCGCTCGCAATCGGCCTCGAGGGTGTCGCCGTCGATGATCCTGACCGCGGTGCAGTATTCCGCGGACCGGGCCGTCCCGGGGGTGAAAACCAGGAGCGGGATGAAGAACAGGAATAAAAGCGGAAGAAAAATTTTCAGATTTCCGGTCTGGGACATTTTTTTCCTCCCCCTTCGGCCTTCTCCCCTTATTTATATTTATTATTTCCTTATTTATATATCATTTTTCAGCTTTCAGCGCTCGGAATTAAGGATAAACGGCAGACAGTAAGCAGCAGGCGGCAATGGGACTTTTCTTGGTTTTAAAGAAGCCCGGGGGGGGAAATCGCAGGGAGCAAAGGGCATAGGGCAAAGCGCTAAAAACTTATTAAAAGAAAGTAACGACAATATTTTCCCCTCCCTTGAGGGGAGGGGATGAAGGGGAGGGTGATGGTATTGGGTTTAAACCTATCACCTATGACCTAACACCCAACACCTAATTCGGCAGCGAAACCTTCCCCCCCAAAAAAAAGAAAAAGCTGGCTATACGGCTCGACCATCCCTCACCGGCATGAGCTATCAGCTCGGGTAGGCTGCGGTCTGCTGACTGCGGTCGGCGGTCCACTTGAGGCCTTCCTCTTGCATCCGGAATGTAAGTTTATATAATTCCTTCACGGGGTCTGATTAAGGAGGAAAAAATGGCACGGGAAAAAGAAATGATCGCGAAGGCGTTAAAACAGGGGCAGAAGGCTCTTTCCGAATACGAATCCAAGGAGTTCCTGAAATCATTCGGCGTCCCGGTGACGAAGGAAATCCTGGCCAAGGATCTCAAGGAGGCCAAAAAGGCCGCCGAGAAGATCGGTTACCCGGTGGTTTTAAAGGCCTGCGCCTGGGCGCTGATGCACAAGACCGAGAAGAACCTGGTCAAGGTAGGCATCCGGGACGAGAAAGAGCTGGAGCAGGCTTTCGCGGAAATCACCAAAAATGCCGGGAAGGAAATCGACGGGGTCCTGGTGGCGGAGATGGTCAAGGGCGCGCGCGAACTGATCGTGGGCCTGACCCGCGACCCGCAGTTCGGCCCCTGCGTGATGTTCGGCCTGGGCGGCATCATGACCGAGATCCTGAAGGATGTGGCTTTCCGGGTCGCTCCCCTGGAGGATTACGACGCCGCCGACATGCTCGAGGAAATCAAGGCCAAGAAAATCCTCGATCCCTTCCGGGGCGAGGAAAAGGCCAACCGCGAGGTTTTAAAGAAAGCCCTGAAAGCCATCGGTCAGATCGGGCTGGATTTTCCCGAGGTGGCCGAGATCGATATCAACCCCCTGATCATCCGGAAGGACGGCAATCCCGTCGCGGTGGACGCGCTCGTTACTCTCGCTTCGAAAAAATAGCTCTCTGATTCAGGATTCGAGGGTTCCAGGGTAAAACTCATTTGAGTAACTCCCTGGCGATGACGATTTTCTGGATTTCACTTGAGCCTTCGTAAATCCGCACGACTCTGGCGTCGCGATACATTCTTTCGATGGCGAATTCTTTCATGTAACCCATTCCGCCGTGTATTTGCAGCGCCGTATCCACCACTCGGCCCAACATTTCGGTGCAATAAAGTTTGGACATCGCCGCTTCCATCGTTACGTCTTTACCCTGATCTTTTTCCCAGGCGGTTCGATAGACCATCTGCCTGCCCGCGAATATTTCCGTCGCCATTTGCGCCAGCATCCCCTGGATGAGCTGGAACTGGCAGATCGGCTGGCCGAACTGCACCCGATCCTTGGAATATTGAGTGGCCAATTCGAGAGCTTTTTGAGCCATCCCGACCGAAGCCGCCGCCAGCGTCAGGCGGCCTTTATCCAAAACCCTCATCGCCGTTTTAAACCCTTGACCGATCCTCGCTTCGCCGCCGATTACATTTTCAACCGGAACTTCGCAGTCCTCGAAATTTAGTTCCGTCGTGGTGCTTCCGCGAAGTCCCATTTTCTTTTCATGTTTTCCCACGGAGAATCCACGGGTTCCTTTCTCGACGATAAAGGCGGTGATGCCACCCCGGGCGCGCTTTTGAGGGTCGGTCAGCGCCATCACCGTCACCAAATCCGCGATCGCGCCATTGGTGATGAACATCTTGGATCCGTTGATTACGAAATGGTCTCCCTTCCGCTCCGCCACGGTTTTGATCGCGGAGGCATCGGAGCCCGCGCCCGGTTCGGTTAAAGCGAATGCGATCGTCTTTTTGCCGCTGGCGATGTCCGGCAAATATTTCTTTTTCTGTGCTTCCGTGCCGTGATAAAGGATGCCGAGCGATCCGATGCCGTTGTTGGTACTGAATCGCGTTCGAATTGACGTATTGGCTCTCCCGATCGTTTCATAAATCAGGCATTCTCCCAGCGTATCTAACCCCAGGCCTCCGTACGCCTCGGGAACACACATGCCGAAGATGCCCAACTCGCGCATTTTCTGGACAATATATTCGGGAACTTCATCATCCTCTTCGATTTTTTGCCAAATGGGGTCGATGTCCTCTTCCACAAAACGTTTAATTGTTTCGCACATCATCCGAATTTCTTCCGGAATTGTAAAATCCATAATCAATCCTCCTAACTGATTATTTCCGTGGATGGTGATTAGCCATCCTGGGTCCCTTCAGGTTTCCCGCTTTGGTCATCACATCTCTTTTATTTTTTGCTTATAAACCGAGCTGCTTGGCGATGATGTTTCGTTGAATTTCCGAAGTGCCTTCGCCGATGGTGTAAACCAACGCGTCCCGCAGGTAGCGGGACACGGGATATTCGCTCATGATCCCGTATCCGCCAAAAATTTGGATCGCTTCCCGCGCCACCGACACGGCGGTTTCGGACGCGAAAAGTTTGCACTCGGACGCCTCGAGCGGACAGGGTTTTCCTTGGTCGATGAGAAGCGCGGCGGAATAAACCATCAGACGCGCTCCCCGAATGCCGGTGGCCATATCGGCTATTTTGTGGGAGATCGCCTGAAACTTCCCGATCGGCTGTCCGAACTGCACCCGCTCCTGAGCATATTGCAACGCCGCTTCGAACGCCGCCTGAGCCACTCCCACCATGTTGGCGGCCACACCGATTCGATTTTCGCTGAGCATTTCCATGATCAACCCGAAATTTCCTTCCTCCGTGCCGACCAGCTGGCTTTTATGGAGGCGGCAATCCTCAAAGGAAATCTCGCCGGTGTCGGACGAGCGGACGCCTTCCTTATGAAGTTTTCTGACCGTGATTCCCGGAAGATTGCTCGGAACGATAAAAAGGCTGATCCCATGGTAGCCCTTGGATTTGTCGGTGTAAGACGCGGTCATGAAATAATCCGCGATCGGCGCGTTGGTGATGAATGTTTTCGAGCCGTTGAGGACATAGAAATCCCCATCGCGGACGGCAGAGGATTTGATGCTTTTCGTATCCGAACCGGCGTCCGGCTCGGTGAGAGCGAAGGCGCCGATAATGTCGCCCTTGATCGCCGGAATCAGATATTTCTGTTTTTGCTCGGGGGTTCCCGCCCGGAAAATCGGGTAGGTGGCGAGGTGGCTGTGCCCCGACCATGATGTGGCAAATCCCTGGCAGATCCGCGACATCTCCTCTCGCAGGATCACCTCCGAGATTTTATCCACGCCCGCTCCGCCGTATTCCTCCGGGTAACGAACGCACAGATAACCCAGCTCACCCATTTTCTTGAACAGTTGTTTGGGAAACAATTGTTTCTCCTCGGCTTCCTCGACGAGCGGCGCGAGTTCCGTTTCGCAAAAGCGCCTGATTTGCTCTCGAAAAATGTAATGTTCTTTGCTGAAATATGGGTCCACTTGGGTTATCCTTTCAGACCTACGGATTATTTAGTCGATCAACATGCCCGTCGGCAGATTGCCGCGGATCGTCTCCATCAAATATTCTCCCGCGCCCATGATGTGCCGCTCCACCAGGTTCCTAACGGTTTTCGATTCTTTTTTCTTGAAAGCGCTTAATATTTCCTTGTGTTCCTCGATGCTTTCATGGATGCGGCCGGGCATGGACAAGATGAAAAACCAGTAATTGGTAAAGCGGACGTTTCCCTTGATCAATTCGATCAGCCTTTCGTTTCCGCATTGATAAATGAAAGTGCGATGAAATCTCCGGTTTAGATCATGCCAGTCATTAACGTTTCTGCCATCGATATTAATCTGTTTTTTCAGGATATCGTCCATCGTCGCGATGTCTTTAGAGGAAACCCGGCCGGCCGCCAGGGAGGCAGCCAGGCCTTCCAGCGTGGATATGATCTGATAATTAGCGTAGATCCGATTAAGGGATATTTCCGCGACCGAAGCGCCCTTATAGGGCTCAATCATCACCAGTCCCTCGGACGATAACTGACTCAAGGCCTGACGGACGACCATCCGGTTGACCTGGAACGTTTCCGCGATCGCTTTTTCCAACAATCTTTCCCTGGGAATGAGGGCGCCGGAATAGATCTCGTTTCGCAGCTTGCGCGTGATTCGATCAAACTCAGTTTGGGAAGCGGTGGTCTTAACGACTTTCGGCGGGCTGTTTTTCATGTCGGATCCTCTCTCGCCACGCCGATTTGAATCTCAGCTCGTTTCATCCTTGAAAAACGTCTTGAGATATTCCACCCCGGCTTCGATCGGCGATCCCGGAGGAAACACCTCCGCGACTCCCATGGCCTTCAGTTTCGGAATATCGGCTTCGGTGATTGTTCCGCCGACAATCAAAATGATATCCGAGCTGGCTTTCGTTTCTTTAAGAGCCGCCATCGTTTTTTTGCAGATGCTCAGATGCGCGCCGGAAAGGATGCTCAGCGCGATGACATCGACACTTTCCTGGATTGCCGCGCTGACAATGCGCTCCGGCGTCTGATGGAGGCCCGTGTAGATAACCTCAAACCCCGCGTCGCGGAAAGTCCTGGCGATCACTTTCGCGCCTCGATCATGCCCATCCAGCCCCGGCTTGGCCATCAGCACCCGTATTTTTCTAGCCATTGATCCGATCTCCCCGTCTAGCTCAAATATTTAGCGGTTCGCGGAAGGTCCCGAAAACCTCTTTAAGCGCTCCCATGATTTCACCGATCGAAGCGTAAGTCTTAACCGTTTCGATCAAAGGCGGGACCAGATTATTCCTTCCCTTCGCCTCGTCCGCGAGACGCGCGAGAGCTTTTCGAACGGCGTCGTTATCGCGCTCTTTTCTGATTTTCGCCAGTCGCTTTTTCTGTCTGGTCAGCATTTGGTAATTGAATTTGTGGAAACTCATTTTTCTCTTTTTGCCGGATTTGTCCACGAACTTATTGACCCCGACGACAACGCGTTTCCCCGCTTTTTCGTCCATGGCCATGCGGTGCGCTTCGTCGGCGATTCGTTGTTGCATGTAGCCCTTTTCGATCGCGGCGACCGCTCCACCCATACCGTCGATCGTCTTTATCACTTTCTCGATTTCGTCCACCAGTTGATCCGTCAGAGCCTCAATGTAATAAGATCCTCCAAGCGGGTCGGCGACTTTGGCGACTCCGGTTTCGTAGGCGCAGATCTGTTGGGTTCGCAGCGCGAGTTTCGCGGTTTCCTCCGTGGGGATGGCGAACGGCTCGTCCATCGCCGGATGCAGCATGCCTTGCGTCCCGCCGAGCACGTTTGCTAACACACCGTATGCACCGCGAATCAAATTATTCTCCGGCTCCTGCGCCCGGTAATAACTTCCCCCCACTGTTCCCGTAAATTTAAAAAGCATGCTGGACGGCTTCTGGGCGCCGAAACGTTCTTTCATCACCCGGGCCCAGACTCTTCTCGCCGCCCGATAGCGAGCGGCTTCCTCGAAGATCTGAGTTCCCGTCGCAAAGAAGAAACTTATCCGCGGCGCGAATGCATCGATGTCCAACCCTCGGTTGACGGCGTCATCGATGTAAGCGATGGCGTTGGCGAACGCGAATCCGGCTTCTTGCACCATTGACGCGCCGGCTTCCCGCATGATTATTCCTCGAATGTTGAACGGGTAAAACCTGGGCATGCTTTTGGTGCAATACTCGACCACATCGGTCGTCAGGCGAAGCGCCGGTTGCACGGGAAACACCCAAAGGCCGCGCGATACGTATTCGCATAATATGTCGTTCGACAGGGTTCCGTTCAGCTTTTCCGGGTCGATGCCTTGTTTCTGTCCCAAGGCCGCGTACATGGCGAGGATGATCGCTCCCGGCGCGTTGATGTTGAAGGATGAAACGATCTGGTCGAGCGGAAGACCCTCGAAGAGAATTTCCAGATCTCGGATGGTGTCGATCGCCACGCCGACGCGCCCGACTTCGTCTTCGGCTTCCGGATGATCCGAATCGAGCCCCATCTGCGTCGGCAAATCGAACGCGCAGGCGACTCCGTTATTGCCGGTTTTTAAAAGAAATTTCCACCTTTTATTGGTGTCTTCGGCGGTTCCGAAACCCGAGTATAACCTCATGGCCCAGGGACGGATCCGATACATCCCCGGATAAATGCCGCGCGTGAAGGGGTACGCTCCCGGAAAACCGATCTTTTCCAGATATTCGGTTTGCGCGAGGTTCACCGGCGTGTAGAGAACCTCCAGCGGGTGCCCCAAATCGCTTTCCGCGGCGGGCAACTCGCTAACCTTGTTTTTCTCTTCCCATTTCTTGAGTTCGGTTTTTATCTCGTCGATCGGTTTCATATTTCCACCTTATTTTCCGGGGCCGTTATCAATCAAAATAAACCATTCGCCGCTTGGGTCAGCTCGTCTCTGAATTTTGGATGCGCAATATCGATGAGCGCCTGGGCGCGCTCCTTCAAGGATTTTCCCCAAAGGTTGGCGACCCCGTATTCGGTGATAACGTATTGAACGGAATGCCTCGGCGTTGTGACGGCGGCTCCAGCGGGCAACTGGCTGACGATCCTGGATATCTTTTCGTTCGGAGTCGTCGAAGTGATCGCCATCAGCGATTTTCCGCCATCCGAGAATAGCGCCCCCTGAAGAAAATCGAAGCTGCCGCCGATCGCGCTGAATTGCTCGCCTTTGAGCGTTTCGGCGTTGACTTGTCCGGTCAGATCGATTTCGATCGCCGAAAGCACTGAGGTAAATCCCGGAATTTGGCCGGCAATTCGGGGATTGATGGTTGCTTCGAGGGTTCGGCCTTCCACCAACGGGTTGTTATTGACGAAATCGAACAATTTTTTGGTTCCCAAAATCTCCGTGACCGTGATTTTCGGTTCTCCGCCGCGAACCACAACGCCCTTTTCGGCCAGATCCACGATTTTATCGATCCCCATCGCGAAAAACCGCAAATCTTTTTTGCTGGAAAGAGCATCCAGGATCGCCTCCGGGATGGACCCGATGCCGATTTGCAGCGTCGCCCCGTCGGTTATCAATTCCGCTGCGTACTTGCCGATCGCGATTTCCTTAGCTCCGGGTTTATCGTTCGAGGGATATTCGAGCAACGGACGATCCGACTCGACCAAATAATCCACTTGCGACAGATGGATGAAACTTTTTCCCAATACTCGCGGCATTTGCAGATTGACTTCGGCGATGACGAGATCGGCCTCGAGCGCCAACGGCAACGAATGTCCGATCGAGACTCCGAGACTCATGTACCCGTCCTGGTCGGGCGGAGACACCTGAATCATGGCGGCATCCACCGGCCACGGTCCCCGTCTGCCAAAAACGCGCAACACGTCTCCCTGACGCATCGGAATGTACTTGACCGTTCCTTTTTTAAGCAGCCCTCTGATTGACGGAGCGCATTGCCAGGTCCGGTAGGTGAAAGACTCCTCGAGCCCCGCTTCCAGAAACGGATATTTTACCTGCAACCCGCTGACGATCTCGACATTTTTCAGGCGCTGGCCGTCCGCGACCAGGGCTTCGATCAACGTCTGGGGAAGTCCGCAGCATAAGGGCAAGGAAACCCGCATATCTGATTTTATCTGCCCGATCGCTTCCGACGCCGATACCTTCTTCGATGGTTTTATATTCATTTTTAGTTCTCTTCGCTGGTTCGGGCCACGCTTTTTCCGACCACGGTCTTTTCACCGGTTTGTTTTTGGATGAACAGGTCGCAATTACAGACCAGGTCGTTGCCTTTTTTCTCGACCGAGGTCACGGTTCCCGTGATTTGAATCTTGTCCCCGGGCCGGGTCGGGGCCACGAAACGCACCTCGAGCAGTTTTCCGCCGGTAACCCATCCTTTCCCGAAACACTCCATCATCAATTCGTTCAGAAACGCCAGCGACATCGGGCCGTGCGCGATCGTTCCTCCGAACCGCGACGCTTTCGCGAACTCGATGTCCACGTGCAGAGAATTAAAATCGCCGGAAAGCTTGGCCCAACGATTGATCCGATCCTGATCGATGTCTTTTTCAATCACGGGCAAGCTGTCTCCCGATTTCGCGTTTCTCAGCATTTTTTCTCCCGTTCGCATGGTGATTGTCCGTCCCGCGGGCGAAAGCGCCGCAGCAACGCCATGCGCTATTTCGGCCAAATGGCGTAAAGCCGAATTTCACTGATCAGAACGTTGTCCTGGCCTTTCGCCTCGATAAAAAATGTGACTCGTTTCCTTTGTTTTTCGTCGATCCGGCTCTCGATTACCTTCGCCGTGACATACATGGTTTCGCCCACTCGAATGGAGTTGTGAAACTCAAATTCCTGTTTGGCGAGCACCCCTCCGGGAGGCATGGTGTGATCCTGCAGATACGAAAGCCGGGCGTAAATGGCCGCGAAACCGGGTGGCGCGATGGAAGTTCCCGCTGCCGAATACAGTGGGTTGCGATCTCCGACGGTATCCATGAACTCGTCCACCAATTGCTGGGTGACTTGAAACGCCAGAGGACGAAACGACCTTCCGACGGGAAGATCGGAAAACAACAATTCTGGCTTTTCATCTGTCATTTTTATCCCTCGATATTTAATTTTTGCCAAAGGCGATGGTCAACACGCCGTCCATATATACTTGCCCGTCCGACTTCTGGCTTAACACCTCGAACACCGCTTTTTCGCCATGATTCAGAACGGCCGCCACCTTAAATCGCGTCACTAAAATCACCCTCTCATTGAGGCTTCCGTGCACGTTGACCTTGTCCAGATCGAACGTTAATTTTTCCGGCAATGGCCCGTTCTTTTCGAGCGCTTTACGGATAGCCAATTCCGGCAACTTCAGGCTGGGGTTCTCTTTTATCGTCTCCGGAGTTAACAGCAGAATTCCGGGGAATATCTCCATTCCCGTATAAAGGCTATTGCCATTCAAAACTTCGCGGCTGCGATGCCGCACGATTCCGCTTCTGGTGACGTGGCCGTTGGCCTCTTTGCCGAGCATTTTTTCGGCGAGCAGGGCGGTTTGAATCACATCCTCGTCATTAAGTCCGGTTTGGATTCCCATCTCGTTCATCATCACGACCATGTCCTCGGTGCAGGTATTGCCGGAAAAACCCTTATGGTACTTGGGCCGTTTAGTGGCCGGCTGGCCTCCGATGCTTCCCAACGAACAATCGTGATAAACGATGCCTTGTTGGAGCGCCGCAAACGTGTTGGCCAATCCCATTCCGCGGGTGTCGTGAAAATGCGAGATGAAATCCACTTTCGGAAAACGTGCTTTCATCCGGGCGTAAAATTGACTGACCTGGAGCGGGTTGGCTTCACCGGTGGTGTCTCCGGGCATGATCGAAGTCGCCCCTTGCTCCAGATACCATTCCGTCAACTCATACACCTTCTCGATCGGAACTTCGCCCGCCAAGGGACATCCGAAAGAAGTTCCGATGCACCCGATTACGCTCAATCCGGCGGCGCGCGCGCGCCTGACCAGGCTGGCCAGCGGCGGCATCACCTCCGCGAAAGTTTTTTCGAGATTGGCCAGAAGATGATCCTCGCTGGCGGAAATAATGGCGGTGATTTCCTGAACCCCGTAACCCTGGTTGCAGGCGTCAAGCAGCCGGTCGAGCGCCTTATCGTTGGGAACTATCGCAATATAGGTCACATCTTTATGGCGGGAAATTCCCTTCAGGACCTCGATCGAATCGGCGAATTGCGTCACCAGCTTCGGATGAGCAAAGGATGTAACCTCAATGCGCTTAAATCCGATCTCCGCCATCCGATTGATCATCGCGATCTTTTTTTCCGTCGGCACGAAATGGTCCTCGCCTTGTATTCCATCGCGGGCCCAACATTCGCAGATGTTCACCTTGGGGGGCAGTTCCATACTTTTACCTCTGATTTGGATGGTTATGTAAATTCTTTTGTTAACAATTTAATAGACAATAATACGGAAAGATTGACTTGTCAATCACAAAATAAATTATCGAGAAGAAGGACGAAGGGGGACCTCATCTACCGTGATCTGCCGGGGAAGAATGCTTATCTTCGCCCGGCCACGCTGGCGAAACGCTCCGAATTCCTGCAGAAGCACCGGTAATAAATCCCTACTTTATGTTTTGCCCGGAGGGCACCATAAATATCCCTCTCCCTTGAGGGGGGAGGGCAGGGTGAGGGTGATCGTATCTTTTCCCACCCTCCCCTTAGTCCCCTCCCCTCGAGGGAGGGGAGGCATAAGGTAGCCGTCCCGCCCTGGCGGGACGAAAATAAATTATCCTTCTTTCCCCGATCATCCTGGATTTTATTTTTCCTGGTCATTCTGAGGGAGGGAACCGACCGAAGAATCTCGATTCTCTTAAGATGTTTTTGTAGTTGCCCGATTTATCGGGCTTTCTTTTTTTGGTAGCCGCAACCTTTAGGTTGCGCTTTTTCAAAGGTATGAATCCCGCAGGCTAAAGCCTGCGCCTACCGATAAAAAACCGCGAGATAAAGAACCAGGCGGCGAAAATCACCAGGGGCAGGAACTCCTCATGGGAAGCGGGATTATTCGATGGGAGCCTGCCCGGCTTGCACGCCTTGCCTGAGGCTCGCCCCAGGGAGCCGGCCGCTCACGTCGGCCAGGGAGGGCAGGGTGAGGGGGAAATAATTTATTTATTTTGGTTATTGGGAATTATTTGGATATTGGAATTTGGGATTTTATATCCGAAGGATATATATGGTGGACAGGGCCGGAATTGAACCGGCCACCCTCGGATTTTCAGTCCGATGCTCTACCAACTGAGCTACCTGTCCACAAATCAGATAACTATTTGAAACTCTTGAAAAATTTCAAATAGCTTTATTTCTAAAACTCTCCCGAAATGGCCCTGGGAGACGTATGGGAGACATTGAGATTTCACTTTTTACCCTTCTTTAATCCAAGATTTTTAACCTTAGACTTTGAAACCATGCTCTTCAAATAATCATTATCAAAATGAACATAGCGTTGGAGCTGGCGTGTGCTTTTATGCCCGGTATATTTAATAACTGCCTCGGCAGGTCGCCCCTCCATCATTTGCATACTTGAAAAAGTATGCCTCAGATCATGGAACCGGAAATTTTCAATCCCGGCCTGTTTTAGAGCGTTTTCCCAGGCCGTTCTAAAACTTTTTAATCTCTCACCAGTCCGAGGATTAAAGAATATATACTCAGACCTCAGATTCCTCGGAAAAGATTGTAGCGCATCAAATACTTCAGTCGCAAGGTTTACTACGCGGACCTCGGAAATTTTCGAGCTCCGAATGGTGATCATTTCATGCGCAAGATCAATATCCGACCACTTGAGATTCAATATCTCGCCTTCCCGAATTCCCTGGTATCTGCCAAAAAGAACCAAAAGATGTAAGTTCGGATTGGGAGAAGTATATTTCTTTAAAATTTCAAGTTTATCGTCGGGTAGGATTACCCCTCGCTTCATTGGTTCTGGGTATTTGTTAATTCCCCGATATGGAGAGCGGGGGAGATAGCCCCAAGCGACCGCCTTGTTCAATAGATTGCTCAAGAGAGCCAGATGCCGATTGACAGAAGCGCCGGAGATTTGATCGAAATAATTGGACTTGAATTCCTCGATCATCTCCGGCGTAATTTGGGATAATTTATAGTCTCCAAAAAATTCGATAAGCCGCTTCATCCTACTTTTATCAGTCTCGATGGAATGGGGTGTCCTCCCTGGGAAGCGGCGTTCAAAATATATTTTGGAAAAATCCTTAAACTGGATTGGGCGTTCAAAAGGATATGTGCCCTTACGAAACTCGGAGATGGCCCAGTGCTCATAATCTTTGGCCGCTTGCTTGGTCGGGAAACTCTTGCGCCTGCGCTCTCCACCGACGGAAACATCCGCTTGCCAAGAGCCCTTCCATAATCTGATTGCCATAAATAAATTCTGGTCTAAAAAAAGGGGGTGGTCAATAAGCGGTAGTCAACCGGATTTGACAGGATTTTTAAGTCCGGTATCATATCACCAGATTTAGCTGAGTAGTTTAATTCTGAATTGTCTGAGACCGACTGAGTTGCGGGGGGGTAATTCCCCGGTTCCTTGGTTCGGTCTCTTTTTTTTGGGTGAGAAAATGAAATTAAATGAAGGAAATCCAAAATTAGTGGAAACAGATGTCAACGACGGTGGAATCATCGGTGATTCAAAGATTAAACTCCCCAGATATCTAAATTCTAAGCAGACGGCCAAATATTTAGGAATAACGGTTCCATCACTTCATAACCTCGTCCACGCTGGAAAGATTGTTCATTTTAAATTTGGGGGAGATAAATTTCTGCCCGAGGACATTCACGCATATGTGATGTCTAAACGGGTTGAGGCGAGGAGTGTAAATGATTTTTATAGGATGCCGAGGCCTCGCCGTCGGGCCAAACCACGACGCGCATTAAAATCAGCGGATATCCAAAAGAAAAAACGGGAAGGTTCTTCATCCGATGGCGATTCAAGCCCGGTCGTAGATCAGGAGCAGAATCCCGACGGGAAGATGGCGGAGGTCATCCCTCTGAAACAGCCAATTCCGGTGACAGAAGAAATAAAAGATTCTGAGATTATTTCGCCATCGTCCAAGAGTCATGATTTGCATATAGCCTGGCTCGAATTGCTGGAAGGAAAAAGCTGGATAATTATCTGCACGTTCACACTCAGACATGACTCATTGCCTCCCGAAGTGGTTAAGAAAAAATGTAGGACCTTTATTGGCAAAACCAATGACAAAATATTCGGGCCAAAATGGAAAAAGCATACGAAGGGCATACGGTGGGCGATGGCCATCGAAAAGCAACGCCTGGGCGGGCCAGACATTCACATCGTTCTCGGTGGAAGAGGTGCGGAAAATATTAAAATTGACGATTTATATTCCATAGCTGAACTAATTAGATTCGGGTCCACTGTCATCGAAGAAATTCAAAATATGGAAATGGCTGTCGAGTATGTATGTAAGGGAATCCCAAACGGGATCGAGATAGATCACGGCGGGGATTGGGACCGCGCGAATGATTGTTTCCCCCAGAATGGTTTGATCGGCTCGGCAATTGGCCGGTCAAACCCAGAAAATGTTTCTTTGTAATTGCCCCGGACTGAGTGCCAGGAGGTGCCAGGCTCGGAAAACGTCCTTGACTCTCTTGGTGAGTCTTGACTCTCTTGGTGCGTCTTGGGGGAGATGGAGGGGGGAATACAGGCAGGGATATCGAGGGAGGTAGGTAATGGGGGATGGGAAGCGGCCAGGGCCGGATCAGGAAGGTGGCAAGGGAAGCATCGAGGGATTTAATCGAATCGGAATATTTATGAAAGAGGAGGGGATATAGGCCATGCCAGCACAATGTTCAACGTGCACTCTTCCGGCGGATATTAAAGAAAAGATTTATTTTTTCTTAGTCCAAAAAGGTTTGAACCGGCGGGAGACCCACAAAGAAATTATCAAACTCTGCGAGGATCGTAAACTCACTTCTCCCCTTCAATCATCTTTTTATCAACATTGTAGGAATCATCTGGACGTGGAGCAGGAGGCCCTGGCGCGGATTGCCAAGAACGAAGCCGAGGTATCGGAAAACGCACGGGGATTTCGTTCGCTCGTCAATATTTATTTGAAAAAAAAGAACGATGAGGAAATCGAGAACAGAAGGGCACTCAAGAAATTGGTGCTAATTATTAATTCCAAAATCGAAAATGGAAATCTTGATAATCGTGATTTAGCGGCGCTCGGCAGGACCCTGACCCATACGATAAACGTCCTCAGGGACACAAACTTAACTGGCCTTGTTTTTGATGAACTTATATCGGACCTGCTTGCAAGATCGTCATTCGGTATCTTGCAGTTGGTGGCTGAAACACTTGGGAAAACCCGGCAGACTCTAAAATTTAAAATACCGAACCATGCAGATGAGGTTAATGAGGAACTTATGAAAGGGCTCGATAAGATTATTTCAGGGGCCGACGAGGTTCGTAAATCAATTTCTCTTGAGTTGAGCCAGATACGAAGATATGAAGGGCCAGGAGAAAAATAATTATTATTTTAAAAAAGGGGGGAAGATGAATGGATACGCAAGATTGAGAAAGATGATGGAATTATCCGATCAACTTGAGTATGAAAGACGCATGAGGCATTTCGCTATGATTTGGTTTTATGAATCAGACCCTTTCGAGGAGCCAGACCCTGCAATCAGATTTAAAAAAATTATGGAATGGGTTCGTAATGGGGACCCGGCCAAACGGGATTTCTTTATAAACTTCATTAAAAATAAATCTGCCAAAGGCCATCAGAAAAAATAATTA
Organism: bacterium; assembly: GCA_028713675.1. Classification (GTDB taxonomy): domain Bacteria; phylum Desulfobacterota; class JAPLJL01; order JAPLJL01; family JAPLJL01; genus JAPLJL01. Next base: position 146,209 of record JAQTNV010000001.1, on the reverse strand, counting down.
TCGACTCGGAAATTTCAACTCATTTTCCGGATTCGGGATGATTTTTTCCGGCTTGAAGCAGGAAATATAGATGCCCGTCAAAATCAATAATTCAGGAAATCTCTACGTCATTACTAACCCTATAAATCCCAGGGGGAGGAGAACCAGATTGCCGCTGTCCACCCAGAACTTATTTATCGTTTCCCAGCAATGCGGGGCAGGGGATATCGGTAGGATAGCGACGGAATAGTCCTACGCATGAATCCAATGAGAATCCGATCGTTTCCACATTTGTGGAGTAAAAGTCACATTATGTGACTTCCGACCAGCCGGTCAGTTATCCAATGGGGGTCAGAAGTAAAATGAATTTCCGTGATTACTCCCCGGTAGAATCTTCATCCCTACCCCCTACATCCTTCGAGCCAGAGGGTCGGTTGCTTCGTCCCATCTGCCCGTTTAAACCCCACTGGACGAAGCGGGTTCCCCTTCCGCCGGTTCTGACCAACCATAAGGGGGGCGCCTTGCCATCCAGGAAATTGCTCGGAAAAAGCCCGGTTCCGGGCCTTGCATGGAGATTTTAAGTGGGGTTTTCCAATCTCATTTGAGATATGTGAGAATTAGAAATAATAGGTTCAGTATTAATCCGAAACATTTCTTTTGCGTTATTGTTGGACGAAAACACAAAAGCCCGCATTGACCGATCTCCTGCCGTAACCTTTTGTCCTAAAATTAGCATGATAGGATTCTTGCATTCATAATCCTTCGAGTTGGCTATGCGAGTCATTTGCCTCATATCATTACTGCTTGGTTCCACAATTGAGGCGGGATGGTAGTGCCATTCACCAATATAATAACGGCGTTTATATGCTATCCATCTTTTGCGCAGTAATTGCCGCAAACCCGAAATACCCCGAATAAACCATGATGGTCCTTTCCGAGAGTCAGCAGGAGGTGGCGTCACCTCTGTGACAATGGCTGTTGAGAAATCGTCCGTGTAATGGCCTATGAGAATGCCACCTGTCTCTTCATCTCTGGCATCTGAGCAAAGTTTCTCCAACTGTTTAATCTGCAATTTTTCGATAATCAGATAATACATTGCATCAGGAGTGCGCCAACAAACTCTATTTTCATTGCTCATGACGAATTGGCATCTTCCGGAACCGGTATTTCATTGAGGCAAACAACGCAACTAAAACCCTTGGAATCATGTTTCTGCTCGAACACGTGCAGCAGCGGTGCAGTCGGTGGTGTCGCGGTAAATTTTTCCAGCATCTTTACGGTTACAATGGCAGCCAGCATCATGTCATCATAACGTGCAGGAAATAACGGAGACCAGCATCCGGGTCCTTCGAGAATTTCGCCTTCCTCTGCCCAGGAGGCACTCTCGTTACGGAGCCATGGCTCAATTTGCCTATGATATTCGGCTACTGGGAATTGATTTCCAAAAGCAGTAAAAATAAACATTCGACGTGCCCGATGCCCAACAGAAGCAGACAAAAATAGCTTAGGTATTGACCACCATCCAAGTGCCAATCCTTCAAGCACCTCGTTAGAGGCGGTGCAATCGATGATTAAATCATATGGCTCAAGCAGATCGTGTAATTTTTGCTTAATAAGTGGGAGCCGTTGGGCATGCATTTGAACTTGCACATGAGGAGTAATCTGCAAGAGACGGCTTCCCAATGCTTCAACCTTCTTTTTCCCAACATCAATAAGTGTCGCGACATGTCGGCAAACATTTCCTGCTTCTATGATGTCATCGTCTATCAAGCCGATGGTTTTTATACCTGCCCGCACCAAAAGCTCGCCAATACTTGAACCAAGTGAACCAACTCCTATTATTGCGATATTTGCAGCAACTGAACCATCAGGTAGGTGTCCTCGTACTTGAATCCTATCAGTGCTCCAATTCTCCATAGCGATATATTTCAGATTCTCTCCGTCCATAAATGCTTCATTACGGTCACGTTGCCAAAACCCCATCTCATTTTGTCGAAATCCGCTTGGAACTGGCCCAGATGCTAAAAGAGGTGGCAGAGCTAACGCATCCCAATGAATTTCAACATTGCTCTCCCCAACACGCTTGGGGATAGGGTAGCCTACCAATAGCGCAGTTGGGGTATCTTTTCCTCGAATTCTTCTGGCAATCTGTCGTAAAACAGCATCAACATCTATGCCTATAGTTTGTCCTGCGAAGCGGAGGTCTCCCCAACTTCCGGGAGCTTCCCAAGGTGGTACAATGATTGGCGCTGGCCAAAGCCACCAGAATGCATCTAATTCGATGCCAGTCGTCAATTCCGAAGATCGTCCTGTCCACTTTCGGATAATTTTACCATTCTGGTCAAAAAAGCATGAAATAACCATTGCTGAGCTTATATCTTGAAGAGGAATTATTTTTGCTACACCATAACCAGCAAATCCCTTCCAAACCGGAAAAGTAATAATAGATTCGTCATAAACAATTATGTGTTTTGATTCGTCTAATCCAATCGCAGCAGGTTTCGATGGAAGTTCAAAAGGGTCATCCTTCCCAAGAAGCGTTCCTTCTGTAGCTGCATGCAACCACTCCAACGCCCTCTTGGCATGCCAACAAAGCCGTGTTTCCTCATCCCCAATAGGATCGCGTGCCAAGATAGGGAATAGCTTGCTTTTATATGGCGAATCCAAACAGAGTTTCCCTTTCCTCTCCTGATGAGGGAATGTAGCCGTGAGGCCATCCTCGTTGCTCGGCCGGAACTCTATACTTCCAAAAGGATATGCGACGTCGACGAGGACGTCCCATCGGGTTCGTTTAGGAACGAATTCTGTGGGGTTCTGTATCTCGAGGGTAAGCGTTAAAACCCATCGTTGTTTGTCTAAGTCGAAAACTAAGCTGCCGATTACCTCGCAACCAGGTAAATCATATAGAGCGTTCACACCGAGTTCAATTGCCCTCGATGCTTTCCGTAAGGCATCTATCATGCAAAACGACCACTTGCAGGTACGGCAGGTCCTCGAGGCGGCGTAAATCCTTCTCTACTTGAAGAACCTTCCTCGGGTGGCTTCGGAAATTTGTTTCCAAGCAATTCTCGCCATAGATTGCCGCTCTCTATCCGATCCTTTGAATCCAGGGCACGACGTGCGAGCTTTGCAGCCTCAACTGTCTGATCATAAAACATCGAGAAATCATCAAATGAGACACGTGCAAAAACATCATGACTAGGCACTCCATAGTCTGGGAGCTTTGGCTTAATTGGGGCTGGCGACCCGTAATTGGAAACGATTTTTTCAAGTGTTAATGTGATCCCAAGGGCCAAGGATTCGATACCATCGGGGCAACACTCACCGATAAGGCGTTCGAGAGGAAAACCTTTAGGATGTTGGGGCTCCTCATATTTCTCAAGGCGCCACCACTTGATGGCCTTAACAACATTGACGAAGTGGCCGTTGCATTTAGCATTTTTATCGCGCGTCCACCGGATTTGCTCAAGCGGGTGGGTATCCTCCCATTTGTTCGTATCGCGGTCCGGAATCCGTAATGGTTTTGGTTTCCATTCCGGTTGATCTTTCATCTCGGTAAAAAATGCTCGAGTATCAGGTCTCTGCCGCAATTCAATTGGAATCCAGGATTTATGGAGCTTCCAGTCGGGAGCTTCTACGAGGTCGTTGTCGCTCATGACCGATGCCGATTCAAAAATACCGTATTCGACCTCCGATGGCGCCGAGGTTAGAACGAGGTCTAATTCAACATACGACATCTCTATGCCAAAGGAACGTCCCTGTGGTTTCCATTTATCCTTGTAGTATTTTTCGAGAAAAGGTTTAAAGACATCCATCGCCTTTGCGGGGGTGAATTTAGATTCGGCGAGTTTGGTTACAACAACAATATCTACGTCAGCACGAAGATCAGATTTCGGACGGATAGCGGTAGAACGTCTATAACTTCCCTGTAAGAAGTCGGACACAATGATATCTTTGAGTATTTCGTCGGCCTTAAGACGCTCCCTTAGTATTCTATGCCCAGATTGAAGGTCCTTACGCTGATCCTCAGTAGGCCTAATCTCCTTCATAAAAACATCAAAATCGGGTTTCAAATCCATCTCATCCTCCTTCTACTTTTCTGGCAAACAAATGCTGAGGGAATACGTTTTGTCGTGATTCCCCTCAAAGTCAAATTCGTAAAGCTGTATCTTTCCTAAAGCCGCTCGATGCTGTCCGAGGAAGAACATCAATGCATTTGGTGCAGCGACGAAGAGGTGCACCGAACCACCGCTAGGGGGGCGTTCTTTTCTAATAATATCCGCGAGTTTGTCCGCTAAACCCACCGCATGATCAGGCCCCATCACGCTTTGTGTGCCAATTCCTCCTTCAGGACGAAGGTCAATCAAGGAACTAAATGCAGGGGATTTCTTATGAACATAATCCCGTACATCTGAAAGGACATCTCTTGTCACTGAAACTGCGATAGCAATCTCGATTCCACTCTCGGAAAATTTAGTGCGATTTGCACTCCAATCACAGTTCAATCTGTTATTGGCCGTATTACCATTGGGTTTCCAGACCTCCGTAGAAATACCTTTTTGGACGGGAAAAACCCGTGCACCTGACTTACGGTCGAGTTCGTATCCGGCTAAGAAAGCGATCGAACTATGACAATCCAATAGCAAATGGTGTTCTTTCGATCGCAAACGAGAATCAGCTAAAAATCCCCTTATTTCTGGGATTATTGAATTGCTCCAATCTGCACTATCACGAATATGCCGCCCATCAAAATATTTTACGACACACACATACTGCGAGCATTCCGCTTCGATGTTTTCTGCAAAGCGCATAAAGCTCCGAATTGCGATTTTCACGGCTTTCGTCGACGGACTTGCCGTCGGGGATTCAGCAAACAGCTTTTCACGTTCACATATTTCCCGGAGCGAATCACTGTCGAATGAGTTAGGGCCATTCATCAGGAACTGTTGAACAAGACTTTCGTAAGAACTGGACAAAGATTCTGGCGGTGGGGGCTGTAAACCTGCACGCGCGATTTCAGCGTGTACCCATTCACGAAAATACCTTCGTCCAAAGTGATCAAGCTGGAACCGTAGTGTCCGGGCAAAGTTTTCAAACAACTTACCGTTGGCAATGCCAAGATGGGCACGCCACTTTTCGCGAACTTTTCCCAGAACACTCTTGGGTCCGTCGAAGAAGAAATTATCCGGTAATGCTCCATCGTATTCTCGAAGACAAGAAGCCAGAGCATCATCAGCACGCCATCGCCAATTAGAAGCGAGGTGCAAACGGAATTTAGGGTATTTCGTAATTGCACTTTTATATGCATGATAAAAGCGCTGGAGCAAGGAAGACTTTCCTTGAATGAAATCTGGGTCTATTAAAGCATCAGCACTATACGAGTCGCGTTGATCTACGTGATATTTAAGTTGATAGAAGTCAACTGAACATGGCCAACCACCCGCATCGATACCCGGCGGTTCATAAAAAACCGCGACATCGTCTACTCCATCGGTTTTGTCGTGTTCGAGATCGACCCTGATGACACGAGAACTTGGGATAAGTAATGCCACCGCTTGCCTCCAGAAAAACAGACCTTGGTAGACATCACCTTCCGTTCGTGCTCCAACTTTTTTATGCGCCATTCGGATTACCCCCTATCCCCTTAGTAAATAATACCTGATGAGACATATTAAATAAAACCGAGAGGTTTCTCCCCGAAATATATGGCAAACCGACCCATCTAGTTTCTCGGCGACTTTGGATTCGGTTTTTCGGTATAGCAAAGCGCGCTTTCCATCTTCGACGAATCCCAGTTGATAAAGTAAGAATATTAGAATATAATAATACCAGAATATTAAAATACAAATTGAAATCCATGACTGAGCAGAGAAAGACAAGTTCGATAACCCTACCTGTTCCCACCGGTGAATCGGCTCTGACCAGTCCAGGCAAGGGTGATATCAGGGAGTTGATCCAGGATTGGCTTAGAAGCCGGGGTTCAAGGACTCGGATGGCCTACCTGGGCGATCTCAAGGACTTTGCAAAATTTCTGGGTCTGGAGAAGCCGGAAGATGCAATTCGGGGGTTATTCCAAAACGAACCAGGAAGAGCCAATGAACTGGCCCTGAAATACCGGAACAACCTGAAGGAACGTGGACTAAAGTCCAACACCATCAACAGGAGGATTTCGGCGATCCGGTCGATCATCAAACTGGCCCGGATTCTCGGGCGGATCAGCTGGTCCCTGGAAATCGGGGGAGAGAAACGGGAACTTTGCCGGGATACCTCTGGGCCGGGGCGGGATGGTTTCAAACAAATCCTGGAGAAAATAAAGGCCAGGAAGGATAAAAAGGGCATACGGGACTATGCCATCTTGAGACTCCTCCACGACCTGGGACTCCGGCGCGGAGAGATTGTTTCCCTTGACCTTGAGCACGTTGACTTGGCGGGAGGAAAAATACTCATCCTCGGGAAGGGAAGGTCGGGCAGGATTCCCTTGACCCTTCCGGAGCCGACCAAGAAGACATTGGAGGATTGGATTTCTGCCAGAGGGAGCGATCCTGGGCCTTTATTTACTTCTCTCGACCGGGCAAAGAAGGGAAATGGCCGGATCACCGGGGAGGCGATTTATTACATGGTTAGGGAGTTGGGAACGAAGGTCGGGATAAAGACCAGACCACATGGGATTCGGCATTTGGCGGTAACCCTGGCGCTTGATATTACCCAGGGCAATCTCCGGGCCGTCCAGCGGTTTTCCCGGCATAAGGATTTGAGGATACTGAACGCCTATGACGATAACCGGCAGGATTTAGGCGGGGAGGTTGCCCGGAAGGTAGCCGAGACCGCCCAGTGAATGTTTACTTAAACCCGGATTATCGTAAACAAAATAATTCGGTTTGGAAGGAGGCCCGGAATGGCGAATCCGGTTAAAGAAAAGCGGGGCAAAGAGAATACTCTGAACCCAGAGGATAAGGTCAAAATCGCCTTCTACCTTCCCCGGAAAACGGCGGAGGACCTGGAAGATATTAGGATCGCACTCATCCGCCAGGGGAGAAGCCGTCGGGACGCCAGCCAAAGCAGTCTAGTTACCGAGGCGATTGAATTACTGCGGAAAAAATATTCGAGATAAAACCCTTCGTCTTTAGATTCCACATTTGTGGATTAACTCTCATCATTGGTGAGGTTCCGATTCAAGGAGGTATTCATGTCTTCACGAGATGATCTTGAAGATGATTCTGAAGATGATCTTCAAAACGATCTGACTAAAGAATTATTCACTTGTTTTGGCTTGGCCTATTATCATAGTGAATGTCTTTACCGAGAACTTTGTCATACCCATGCTTTAGCGACCTTCAGTGATCCGAAAAATGTTACCCGGCCTCGAATTGAAGAGAAATTAGCTTATGCTTATTCACTTACAATGGGTCAATTAATTGAAGAAATGAAAAATCTTGTCCCGAAGGAACTTTCAGATAAGTTAGATATCGGATTAACAAAAAGAAACTTCCTTGCTCACAGCTTCTGGTTTGAAAAAAATCATTTGATGTTCTCTATCGCTGGACTTAATCAATTAATTGGGGAGCTTAAAGAATGTTCTTCATTTTTTAATGACCTTGATGAAAAGGTGTCGAATTATTTCAAACCTAAAATGATTAGTGTTCCAAGTGATATGCATGAGAAAGCTCTTGCTGAGGTTATTTCAGGCAAACCAGACAAGCCATTACCAGACAGGAGAAAAATAAAAAATAGGGAACGAGTTGTAAAAGCGTGGGAATTTTATCTTCCAGACGGAAAGAAACCGCTTGTTTTCGAGACGGCAGATGGATGTTTATGGGAATTATGTGATATTGGCCTCGGTTGGTCTACTTGTGATCAAGTTGGCTTAGACTGGAAAGAAAATGAAATTATTAAAAAGTATCTGCCTGCTTCTATTAATCCACGTCCCAAAGATGCAAAACCTTGGGAATATGAGCTTGAGTTATCTGAGGAGGTAGTCCTTTGGGTAAAGCCGGGAAAGCGAGATCGAACTTTTAAATGGGGGGTAAGAACGAAGAAAGAATAATCATTCTTTTCTAAAGAAAGTTTCAGATTAACCGTCTTAGGGCAGTTCTTATCTCTTTTATATCCAAGGCCATCTGCCCCGGATTTATATTTCCCTCTGCACAATATGGACAGCCGATACCCCTATAATTTCGGTTAAGGATTGATGCCTTCCATACATGTTTTTTAAATTTTGGGCATTGCCACCAGACTTTTTTACCTGAGTTAGGAAAGACATCTCTTGGTGTCAGCTTTCCATTCTTCGTCGGATGCCATTCCCAAGCCAAAGCAGGATTAACCGTCGCAAGGCAGTTCTCTTCACTTACGCGGTTGCCCGAACAATATGGACAGCCACTACCATTCCAATTTCGGTTAAGGATTGATGCCTTCCATACATGTTTTTTAAATTTTGGGCATTGCCACCAAAACTTTTTATTTGAGTTGGCAGTGAAATCTCTTGGCGTTAGCTTTCCATTCTTCGTCAGATGCCATTCCCGAGCCAAAGTAGGATTAACCGTCGCAAGGCAGTTATCTTTACTTACCCATTTCCCTGAACAATATGGGCAACCGGTTTCCCTACTGCGACCGCCAATAGTTGTTTCCCATTCATGTTCATTGTTTTTTGGGCATAACCACCATACTTTTTTATGTGAGCCAACAACGAAATCTTGGGGCGTCAGTTTTCCGTTTTTCGTAGGATGCCATTGCCGAGCTAAAGCTGGGAAAACCGTCGCAAGACAATTATCTTTACTTACACGGTTGCCTGAGCAATATGGGCACCCATGCCCCCCCCTATTGCGACTATCAATAGTTGCTTCCCATTCATGGTGATGGTTATTTGGACATTGCCACCAGATTTTTTGATGAGAAGAAGGCAAAAAATTCCTTGGGGTAAGCGATCCATTTTTTGTAGGGTGCCATTCTGCGGTTATCTTTTTATTCAGGTCCTGCAAGCTGGTGCCAGGTATTGGCGAAGGTAAAATGGATAAAAGATATAAATACCTTTCTTTATTAGCAATGTCTTTTCTTTTTAAATAATTTTTAAGTTTTTTTTCTGCTTTGGTATGAAGTTTTTCGGTCTTGAGAATTTTTTTAATTACCCTACATGTTATATCAAAGGGCCTATCTGTGGATTTGAAAAATATATCGGTTGACGATAATTTTGGAAGACCTTCTTCTCTTATTCTTATTAAAATAACTCCGGTTTCTTGAAATATTTTATTCTTTTTCTTTTCCTTCCTAATTTTTTCCCTATGCCAATAAACGCCATCTATTTCGATAGCAATTTTAAATCGTTCAATAAAAACATCGCACTCTTCATTTATAATTTTTTTCCGATGCTTAACATTATTATCACCAAAGAGATATTGCATTTGAGTTAGGACACAAAGTTCTAAATGAGATGAATTTGAATGACATTGGGGACATCCAACGCCCTTATTCCGACTAAGGATCATTGCTTGCCATTCATGTCCTCTTGAGCATAACCACCATGCTTTTTTGGTAGAGCCAGCGACGATATCTCTTGGCGTCAATTTTCCATTTTTTGTAGGATGCCATTGCCGGGCCAGAGCAGGATTAACCGTCGCAAGGCAGTTTTCTTTATCTACATATTGATTTGCACAATACGGACAGCCTCTACGATCCCAGTTTCGACTAAGGATTGATGTCCGCCAAACGTGGTTTTTTGATTTTGGGCATTGCCACCAAAACTTTTTATTTGAGTTGGCGGTGAAATCTCTTGGCGTTAGTTTTCCATTTTTCTTTGGATGCCATTGTCGGGCCAAAGCAGGATTAACCGTCGCAAGGCAGTTTTCTTTACATACCCGTTTCCCTGAACAATATGGACAACCGTCGCCCCTACTGCGACTGTTAATAGTTGCTTTCCATTCATGTGTATTGTTTTTGGGACATAACCACCAGACTGTTTTACCTGATTTGGCGGTGAAATCTCTTGGCGTTAGTTTTCCATTTTTCTTTGGATGCCATTGTCGGGCCAAAGCCGGATTAACCGTCTGAAGGCAGTTATCTTTGCTCACAAATCTACCAACACAGTATGGGCAACCGTATCCCCTACTGCGCTCGGAAATAGTTGTTTTCCATTCGTGTGTATTGTTTTTTGGACATTGCCACCAAACTTTTTCATTCGAGTGAGCGGTGACCATGCTTGGCGTCAGATTTCCATTCTTTGTAGGATGCCATTGCCGGGCTAAAGCAGGATTAACCTTTGCAAGGCAGTTATCTTTACTTACCCGTCTGCCTGAACAATATGGACAGCCGTCTCCCCTATTTCGGCTGTTAATAGTTGCTTTCCATTCATGTGCATTATTTTTTGGGCATAACCACCAAATAATTTCTGTTGATTTGGCGGTGAAATCTCTTGGCGTTAGTTTTCCATTTTTCTTTGGATGCCATTGTCGGGCCAAAGCAGGATTAACCGTCGCAAGGCAGTTATCTTTACTTACCAATCTACCTGAACAATACGGACAACCTTGACTAATACTTCGGCCCTTGATCGTTGCCTGCCATTCATGTGTATTGTTTTTTTTACATAACCACCATACTTTTTTATGTGAGCCAGCGGTGACATCTCTCGGCGTTAGTTTTCCATTCTTTGTAGGATGCCATTGCCGGACAAGCTCTAATTTGATGGGAGATTTATTTCGTTTCATGGATGAATTATCAGCAGGTTAGTCTAAAGATGGATTGGGGAATTGCGGCAGATTGTTTCCACGTTTGTGGAACAAACCTACTTATAAATTAAGCGTTGCGGCGGGTCTCTAATATTTTCTTGAGACAAGTAATTGCTTCTGATTTATATCTATCAAATAAATTTTTTAGATTAATATCTTTATTCTCCGGGGCGGATTTTTGATTATCAAATACAGTAACGCTGAAGCTATCTTTTTTTAGCGTTATTCTATGGACAAAACATCTTTTTATCTTATTGTCCCACCCTTGTTTAATTGGATGACCAGTAGTGAGATTCCTAAGATTTCTGATTTCTTCCCAGGCCGAATTAGGATCTGGCTTCAGACTATGTCCTAATAAATTTTCATAAATAAATTTTATTGAATCCTGCTGTAAAAAAACTGCTTGAAGGAATCCATATAATTTAAGGTATTTTTCGCCATCACTACCTCCAACGGCATTTTCTTCGTAATATATAAGCGCTAAACAAGAATCCTCTAATAAATCCATTCCAACACAAATAGATTTCCAATCATCATTCCTATCTAAAAAATGTTTATCATATAAATGAAATTCATTGACATATTTTCTAATCTCAATCGCAATATTATTAATTTCTTCCATATTAGCTCTGATTTTCCCGGAGGTTGATTCAACGTATTTGCAGAAACCCGTCAAGGTGTATATTTCCCCCCGGTGTTAAAAATATCAGGACCGCCATAACCACCCCAGATGATCATTTCCGTCCCTGTCCAAACTGTAGAATATGAATATCTTGCTGAAGGCACATTTGGCCCGGTGCTGGTGTCTGTCCAGGAATTGGTGGACGGATTATATTTACCCCCGGTGTTGAAAATTTTAGAACCGTCATGACCACCCCAGATGATCATTTCAGTCCCTGTCCAAACGGCAGGGGGATAATCATCCCAAACTCTTCCTGTAGGCACATAGTTCCCGGTGCTGGTGGCGGTCCAGGAATCGGTTGACGGATTATATCTACCCCCGGTGTTGAGCGCCCCGTAGGTGTTAAATCCAATAATACCCCACCCACCCCAGATGATCATTTCGGTTCCTGTCCAGACTGCGGTATGGCGATTCCTTCCTGCAGGCACATTCGCGCCGGTGCTGGTGTCTGTCCAGGAATCAGTGGAGGGATCATACTTACCACCAGTAGAGTCACCTGATGTCCCGCCCCAGATGATCATTTCCGTCCCTGTCCAAACGGTAGTATATAAATCCCTTACTAAAGGCACATTTGTCCCGGTGCTGGTGGCAGTCCAGGAATCGGTGGACGGATTATACCTACCCCCGGTGGTGAAAAAGTAAGCACCGCCATAACCACCCCAGACGACCATTTCAGTCCCTGTCCAAACGGCAACATGGTAATACCTTCCTTCAGGCACATTTGTCCCGGTGCTGGTGGCGGTCCAGGCATCGGTGGACGGATTATATTTACCCCCGGTATTAAGATAAAGAGAACCAGAAGCAATACTACCACTCCCACCCCAGATGATCATTTCAGACCCTGTCCAGACTGCGGTATGGATAGACCTTCCTGAAGGCACGTTTACTCCGGTGCTGGTGGTTGTCCAAGAATCGGTGGAGGGATTATATCTACCTCCAGTGTTGATGGAGCCAGAGTTAAATTCACTACCACCCCAGACAATCATCTCGGTCCCTGTCCAAACAGCAGTATGGCTATGCCTTCCTGAAGGCACATTTGTCCCGGTGCTGGTGGGTATCCAGGAATCGCGGATAGACATTGGAGTCGCGCTCACCTCGATAGAATAACTTGAGTTCCCGGTCGAATTGTAGGAATAAACCCGATAGTAATAAGTGGTCCCTGCCGAAAGACCCGTATCTGAGTAAGAGGTAACATTGACTCCGACCGTCGCAGCCTGAGCATATGTTCCCGATAGCCCTGTTTTCCTCTCGATCACAAAGCCATTCTCGTTGGTGGAATTATCCTTCCAGGTAAGATTGATTTGAGTTGAAGAAATCACCGTTGCGGTCAGACCAGAGGGGGCGGCTGGGATAACGGGAATTATCGCAGAAGTATTGCTAGTAGTTGCACTAACCTCGTCGGAATATTCTGAATCCTTATCAGAGATATATGCGCGAATTCTATAGTAATAAGTGGTGCCTTGAATTAAGCCGCTGTCATCCCAGCTTGTTATGTTGGCGGAAGGGGTTGAGACCACGTCATAAATGCCCCCCGTGCCGGTCCTCCGCTCAATCTTGAACCCATCCTCGTTATCGGAATTATCGGTCCAGGTAAGGTTGATCTGGATTGAAGAAATCACCATTGCCTGGAGATTTGAAGGGGCAGTCAGCGATGATTCTGAAGAATTTCCATTACCTCCTCCACAAGCCCAACCTGAACCAAATATGCAAATTGGAACAATAACCAGCCACCATTTTCTGGAAATGAGGTTCATTTCTTGCTCCCTATTTTTCACCGTATGAATGCAGAATATCACCAGCTATAAATCTTGTCTAATAAAGAGGAGATTGGGCTATAACCCAAGCGCATAGACCGGCTTTTCTATCTGATCCTTTCCAATTTCGAGGCCCAATAAAATATGATGAAGATCACTTTCCACATTTGTGGAGTAAAAGTCACATAATGTGACTTCCGACCAGCCGGTCGGGTATTCCTCGGTTACTCTTGTAAAATTTTGCGGAGAACCTCATAGGCAAGTTTTACCTTGGCGTCGCTCTTGGCAAAAAGAAAGCGCATCATTCGCTCTCGATAATCCAAGGTTTTCCTACCTTTTTTCTTTTCCACTTTTTCCTGAACTTCTAAATCCATTAGCACGCTGATCGGCACTTGCAGAACTTTAGCCAATACCGTAATGGTCTTGAATGACGGAGAACGATTGCCTGTTTCCAGTAAAGCAAGATAGTTAGTGGATAGGTTAGCTCGCTGGGCAAGTTCTCTCTGACTCAAACCAGTTTCTTTCCGCAATGATTTGAGCCGTCGTCCGAATTTGAGATATATGTCCTTGTTCATATTTCTTAAATCCTATGCACAGCTTATTTTTCTTGACCTAGGTTTTTCCTATCATATAATTGGTTATATAAAAATCAAATGGACAAGCAGATTTTAATCAAAGGACTCGGAGAAAAGTTAAGATCCACCCGACGGGAGAGGAACCTGACCCAGCAGCAACTGGGAGACCTGTCGGATCTTTCCTATAAATATGTCGGCGAGATCGAGCGGGCGGAAAAGAACCCGAGCATCGATGTCCTGAACAGAATAGCCGATGCCCTGAAAGTTGATCTCCTCGAACTATTAGATTTGATTCCTCCAAAGACAGGGTCGAAGGAAGAGGAAGCCAAGGAAACCCAGATAGCCAAGATCGAAAAGGTGCTGAAGAACCTTGATCTCGACCAATTAGAGAAGGTTCTGAGGATAGCCAGAATTATTTCCGAGAAGTAATAGAGTCGAAGGTCTGTTCTTTTAAGCAACATTTTGGAGAAAACATGAAATATTTAGCGGAAATAGAAGAAGAAAAAGAAAAGGAATCCCAATTAATCGACGTATACAAGGAAGGAAGATATAAAAAGGCCTCCTATTCCTATCTTTTTATTGATATTGTCAGTTATAGTTTTCTTCCTAATGAAAAGGCATGGTATGTTATAACAAGATTAACTTCTACCCTATCTTATATTAAGAGAAAACATAAGGATATTGTTACAGAATTTCCTACTGGCGATGGTGTAGTCTTGTGTTTTAATAATGAACATACAGCTTTCAATTTTGCCGTGCTTTTATTGATAATTGTAAAGAGATCATGCATTAGAATTCGTGTGGGCTTACATAATGGACCTGGATGTATTTATTCTGATATTAATGGCAAAGAAAATATTGCAGGAAACGCTATCAACAACACACAAAGGATAATGGATACAGGGGATGAAAATCATCTTCTGGTCTCCAAGAGCTTTCATGATTCAATAATAAATTTTGAAGAAATTAGAAAAGAATACACTTTTACGCCCACTGAAATAATTGACAAAAAAAATAAGAGAATTGAAGTCTACTATGTTTATAATGACGATGTCGGTAATCCTTCAAAACCAGAAAAGCCTTCACCGCAAGTCGAAGAAGAACGAGCAAAAAAATATGAAGAAGAATTAGAGAAACACATTAATAAAGTATTTAAGGAAAACATTGAAGCCAGACGTATGTTTACCATCCCCCCTTCAAGGTAAAAAGTAATTAAATAGAAGGTTTGTTTAACTTATTGAAACCATCGGTCAGGTAGCTACCTATGCTCACATGGCAGGACTCTGCTTAGAAAGATTAGATGACTGAAAAAGATTTCAAAGACACTCTAACCCGTATTAAAAAACTCGAAGAATCCGTTGAGGAATTAACCAAGAACCATAATCAAGTGGTCCTTGCCCTGATCCCGTTTAAAGCGGCTCTTGAGCAGATGATGGAAAAGGGCCTGATCGATGCCAAGGAACTGGATAAAAGGGCGAATGAATTGCTGAATGAGGTAAAAAGAAAAAAAGCAAAATGATCCAGATACCCGACAAGGTCCCAGATGTAATAAAAGCGAAACTTCGGGAATACCGAGGCCAGCGGGTCTATATCCTAAAGCACGGCGACCTCGACGCCCTGGGCTACCTTACCGATTACAACGAGAGGTCCCAGTCGGTCAGGATGTCCGCCTCGAAGGACGATCCCGACCATAACTGGAGTATGTTCTATGCTGGGTGGATCAAGTCAATAAAAAAGACCAGTGAAAATGCGGGCTAACCTAACCATGCAAAAACTGATCCTAACCTGTGCTCTACTTGCACTCCTGGCTCCAGCTCTCCTCGCCCAGAAAAAAGAGGTATTGGTTATCTTCGAGGTGGATTTGAAAGGTCTTACCCCCAAGCCGATCCAGGAAGGGGTTCTGACCGATGCGCTTACTGCTGAATTTGCCGATGCTGGTAATTACAATCTGGTTGACCGGGATACGCTTTATTATTATTTCAAACAAATCCAGGAAAAAAGCCAGAAATCTTGCGATGGACCAGAGTGCTTGGCTGATCTTGCCGCTGAGCTGGATGCGGATTTATTTGTAAAAGCAGAGGTCAGTAAGGCGGGAGAAAAATGTGCATTCTCGGCGAAGCTTTATAAGCGAAAACCCAATACAGTTCTTTATTTCGTGGACCAAACCAAGATCGAGAGCTGCTTGTGCCAGGCCGGTGATTTGCAGAAAGCAGCCCATATTTTGGGGAGGAAATTATCAGGTCGGAAGGAAGGTAAGGAATCTGGGGTGGGTCCAGGGTTCGTTTCTCCGGGGTTAGTTCCTTCAGGCCCGGCAGAAGGGGGAATCACCGAGGTTAATCCTACCCAGGTAGTTACCGCAGCATCGGGTCCCGCCGGTCTTTATATTACGACCAGTCCTTCGGGTGCGGATGTTTACCTCGGGAATCTCAAGACGGGGAACACCGAACCAGCCTTCCAGAAGACCGACCTGGAGCCGGGCAAGGTTGTCCAGGTCACCCTGCAAAAATCGGATTTTCATCCCTTGGTTTTTCCCGTGAATTTGAAGCCGGGGGTAACCAAATATGAAGGCCTAAAGCTCAAGCCCAATTTCGGAACCCTAGAGATTGTCTCGGAACCGCCAGGGGCAAAGGTGGAGATCGGGGGCACGCAGGTGGGGACTACCCCATACCGGAACGAGCGGATGAGATCGGGAGAGTGCCTGGTCTCGGTTTCTCTCGATCTTTATGATCCGATCAAGAATCAGGTGGTTTTGGTGGAAGACGAAAAGAAGACTATAAAGAACTATCCGCTGTCTCCCAATTTCGGGACGGTTTCATTAGAGTCCGATCCTGCCGGAGCGGAGGTATTCGTCAACAATACCGATCAGGGCAAGACACAAGTCTTCCCGATGGTGCCTGTAAAAATTGTTAATGAAAATGGAGAAGTAGCTCATATTGTAGATCTCCAAACAAAGACGCCGGTATCGATTGAACTCTCGCCGGGGCAATATGAGCTTTCTTTGAGGATGGATGGTTACCATACCAAGTCGTTCAAGCTTTCTATTGCCAGTGGAAAGCAGGTAGCGATCACGCGAGAGCAAGGGAAATTGGTTCAAATGGTGGGTTCCCTGAGCATTTTTACCGACCCGCCAGAACCAGGGGCGAAGGTTTTTATTGATGGGATAAAAAAAGGAAGCGCCCCGCTTACGCTTACCGGTATCCCGGTGGGAAACCATGAGATAATAGTGAAAACCAAAGACAAAGAGGGAAATAAAACCGCACTAATTGAAGACCAAAAAATGGCCTCGGTGACGATCAAACTGGAAGAATCGGAGGAGGTAGTAAGGAAAAAGGAAGAGAAGGTTGCGGAGGAAGTGGCTAAGAAAAAATATCCTGATATGGCGTATATTCCTACCGGTGAATTCATGATGGGATGCAATTCCTCGGTTGATAATCAATGCGGTGACGATGGGAAACCCTATCATCAGGTAACCCTGGATGCATATTACATTGATAAATACGAAGTGACGGTGGCGGAATACCAGAAATGCGTGAATACCTTGAAGTGCGATGCACCGAAATCCAAAAGCGACAACCAGTATTGCAACTGGGGGTATTCAGATCGGGGGAATCACCCGGTGAATTGTGTGGATTGGCACGACGCCAATAATTATTGCGAATGGGCGGGGAAGCGATTGCCGACGGAGGCAGAGTGGGAGAAGGCCGCGCGGGGAACGGATGGCCGTAAATATCCCTGGGGAAATGAGACGGCAAATTGCGATTATATGGTGATAGGTTATGGCGGTAATGGGTGCGGGAAGGATTCCACTTGGCCGGTTGGCTCTAAACCTAAAGGGGCGAGTCCTTATGGGGTGATGGATATGGCAGGAAATGTTTGGGAGTGGGTGAGTGATTGGTATGATTCGGGATATTACGGTAAAAGCCCGTCCCGGAACCCACAAGGGCCTTCATCGGGGTCGTCCCGTGTCATTCGTGGTGGCAGTTGGAACTACGGCACCGGCTCTCTGCGCGCTTCGGGTCGAGGCAGCACCCGCTGGGCGTATCGGGGCGACAACCTCGGGTTTCGGTGCGTTCGTCAGATCAATTGATTAATTAGTTTTGGAATTATGGGATTCTTCAATTTCAGTAATCCAATAAAGTTGACTCATTAATTTCAAAAAAATCTATCAATTGACGTTTCTGTTGCTCTGTCCGTGTTAAAACAAAAGCATCTTTTCCCCATTTAGAAATAATTAAAAACTGCAATATAGTATGATCAATTTTGTTAAAATATTGAATGACGGATGATCTATCTTCAATAATTTGTGTTTGGACCCATACGCCTTGTAACCATGAGCTGTCTATTCTTGATTTGAATTTTTCTAATGTGCTCTTGAAAAGATCACCAGGATCAGGTTTGGGGGGAATAATGAAATCTTCTCCACGATTAAGTTTAGGAGTGACATCATGAAGAAATTTGATCATGCTTTTCTCACGATTTTTTACTTCAGTTAAAAAGAATGGCGGAGAAGCTGGCTTTATTAACCAATCAATAGTTTTATTACCCGAACCATACCCGGAAACTTCGTATATTGGGCAAAAAGATTTTGTGATATATAACAGTGGCCTCATTTCAAACAATACATCATTGTGTTTTGCCGGATCTATCAACCTTTGAACAAACACATCAAATTGCTGATGCGTTAAATACGTATGAGCTATTTTTAAGGATTGATAAAGGATTTTTACCTCTGGCCATTGTGGGGTCCCAATCACATTCGTATTTTCGGGTAGATTTATATACGGAATACCATAATCATAATGCCATTTCCCAGTTATTAATAAAAAAGCTGGTGCTTCTTTTATTTTATTTGGCAGAATATCAAATAGTTCAGATACTAATTGCTGAGGATCACCAGCTTCATCAGCGAGTCGAAAAAATTGTCTATTCAATGTAGATTTTTCGGAAATGAGAATTTCCAGATCTTTAGGCATGTTTAATTTTATTTTATTTCTAATTTTTTTCATGGCCTACAGACCCCACACGGCTTAAGCCCTGCCTTTATCGCCTCTTCTCTTGTCTTGAACTTTATCAGGTTCCTATCGCTGATCTTCATCGCCCATTTGCAGTCGGGTCTATGGAACTTATCTGAATTCCTACTGGCGACGAAATACCCTTCCTGCTTGGCAGATATCCCCTTTTCCCCAGCTTTGTCGAATAATTTCTCATAGCTATTCCCTCCGGCCCATAGTCCCCTATTAGAAAACCGGGCCTGCCGTTCCAAGTCCCGGTATTTATCCATCCTGGCGAAGGGAAAACGGGTATAAGCGTGGCCATAACCGCAGGAAATCAGGGAAGCATCGAAATCGAACTCAGCAGGACCAGATTTTACCATGCAGTCAGGTGCATCCTTCGCCTGGGCCAAGGAGAGATGAATATAGGCCAGAAGCCGACCGTATTTATCCCGTTTATTCTGGTCGAATTCCAGACGAACCTGCTTGCCGGTGAGCATCCTTTTAGTGAAGTTCGATGCCTCTTTCCCGAAATATTGGACTGGACGCCGAGGATCGACGGTTTCGGGGGTATCTACACCGATTAGGCGGACTTTTTCTTTCTGGCCTTGGTAATTTACGACAATAGTATCACCGTCAACGACACGGAAGACTGGGGAGAGGGGAAAGGAGAAGACTGAAGGAGATAATAGTAAGAGTAGGAATAAAAAGAAAAAGATATACCGTTTCGGATTCAATATCTATCTAGCTTCAATCGTTATGGGAAGAGTATATTGTATCTTTGGCAAGGTTATTTGTTCAAGTTTTGCTATATCTATATTGAAATTGTAAGGGTTATTACTACAAGTAATTTGTTTGGTAATGGAGTCAACCGTTTTCATACTTATGACTTTTGTGTTTTTGAGTAAAACACTACTTATTTTGTAAAAAGAATTATTAGGACCACAAAATATTTTATCTTTTCCAGACCACATGTCACTTATATTTGAATATGCATTTCCTACACAATCATTTTCCATAAAATATATTGCTGGAATAGACCTTAAATCTGAACATAAAGAGCCATCAAAACTATTAATTTCCATTAAAGAATTATTTTCAATAGAAAAATATTCATAACTACCGCCATAAAGTCTTTGAATAAAAATACCAAGTAAATTTCCATCTCCATCTTTAATATAAAGCGATTTTTTTACACTTAATTTATCAATATTCGAGGATATCTCTGAGATAGCGTCCTGAACATTTTGGGATGCAAGGTTAGTCCCAGAATTATCAAAGGAAATATCCAGGGCAGTGGCAATCTTGCCTGCTATAGATTTTGCATCGTTCCCACACTGGATTACAAAAGCTATTCCTGCGAAAAAACCGCAAAGGCCAATGATTAAAGATTTCTTCCTCATTTTTCTTCCTTAATATATTTGTAGATTAGCATCCACAAACACCACCATGATGAGAACAACACCCTTGTAAGTCTCCATCACAATAACAACTTGGACTTGTAGTTCCATCACAACAGGGAGCCTTATTATCATCTTCTTCTAAACCACAGTTAAAAAAGAAAATCGTTAAAAAAATAAGAACGAATAAAACTTTAATAATTGATTTGAAATTCATAAAATATTCCTCCTTAAAAAATTAATCTTGACTCCCACAAACGCCGCCATGATGAGAACAGGTAAAGACCAGCAGGCAGGGAAAAGTCCTTTCCATAGTGTTCAATAATGACATTGCTTTAAACATCGATTTCAGCCCACAGCGCTGCATGATCGGACGCTGCATCCATCTCCATCTCTATGGTTGGGATATGCGGAAAGAGCGTACCATTTTTGCCACCCCAGACACCCCTTCGTTCTAAACCTCCATTCGTCACCTTTTCGGAGAGTTTTGGAGACATAAGAATATAATCGAGTTTTGCTGACTTGGTCCCATTGCCATGCGTTCCAGGTCGTCCATCTCCAATAAACTTTGGGTGCGTCATGATGTCTGTCAAATCGGAACCTTTGCGCAAGAGCGGGTCCATAGGTGATTCATCAGGCATCTCGTTTAGATCACCGGCAATTGCAATGTATTTATATCCTTCGGCAATACGCTCATCATAAATTTGGCGGACTCTAGTTGCCTGCCGTAGCCGCTTCGCAGCCGATTCATCAGAACGCCCGTAACCTTTTGATTTGAAATGATTGATAAGAAGAAGGAGCTTATTTCCTTGTGCGGTCTTCACTTCATATTCAGCGCAATCACGGCTAAAAATAGTTCCTTTGGTGTCCTTATCGTCAACGTGGCTTTTCATAAGAGCTATCTCGAATTCACTACGAACCATGATTCCGACATCGATGCCTCGGTCGTCGTTTCCATCAATCAGCATTACGGAGCCAAATGAATTTGCACCAACTTTTTGGATTACAGCATCATTGAAGCGCTTTAAACCGATTCGATCTTCCGCCTCGACAACGCATAATATATCAGCGTTCAACATCCCAATGATCCGGGCAGTATTTTCAGTGGCTGTCTCCTTGACCGGCTCACGTTCCAGATCGAACCAACCAATCCAGTCGTTTCTGCCCCCAGCACCGATTTCAACTGGCCCGTTCTTCGGGCGATAAAGAAACTTTCCGCGAACGTCGCGAAGACGTAGAAACTCGCTATTGCCGTCCTTTATCAAACCCTTATGACGTTTCATTATATCTAGAAGCTCGGCCTTGATTTCTTCCGTATACACAGATTCCTGAATCAACGTGTTGAGCCTGTTGAAATCCTCAAGAACGGTTTTGCCTTCTGTCCACGAGCCTAGATTCAGAGCTTTGGCTCTCTCGAACATGTTCTCTACGTTAAATGTTGCCAGTCGCATACGAACTCCTTCCTTTCCGTTATGGAATTTAAATCAAATTTATAATTATTTCTAATTCGAGACTCTTTAATTTCAGACCTTGAGTTATTATCTGAAAATACCTACCGATGGTCAAGTAAAACATACAAAGACTATTTTCCACGAATGTGGAAAAGGTGGGCAGTGGTTACCCGGCAGGGAGCTAAAACCCAATCCTCTTGCGATCTTCCCGGCTCCAGCGGGACTCCAGTTCCTCCCTGGCAACTTCCTCAAGAAGATTCTGGGTTATTAGCTGGCACCTTGGCTCTGACTGGGAACCGATCCTCCGGATTGCCCGGAGGACAGCATTCTTTATTTCCCCCCCAGAAAGCTCATATTCATGCGCTAAAGCCCAAAAATCCACTTGGGAGTCCAATGGGGCTTGGGCAGGAAAGAAACCCCGCCAAATCCGCTCTCTGGCCCCTGCATCGGGCACCGGGAACTGGAGTCTAAGGGAGATTCGTCGTTCCAGGGCTTCGTCCAGGTCAAAAACCCGGTTTGTGGCCAGGATAACCGCCCCCTCAAAGCTCCGCTCGATCTCCCGCAGGAGGATGTTGACCGACCGGCTTTCCATCCGGTCAACTGCCGTCCTGCCGGAATATCGGGACTGAAAAAGGGAATCGCACTCATCAAAGAACAAAAGGCAATTTTCCTTTTTGGCTTCCTGGAATACCCGCGAGACATTCTTTTCCGTTTCGCCGACAAAGAGGTCCACCACTCCCTCAGGTCTTACGACTCCGAGCTTCAAGCTCAGGAAATCGGCACAGGCCGCTGCGGTCATTGTTTTGCCGGTTCCAGGAGGACCGGAGAAAAGTATGGTCACCCCTTTCCCATACGGGAGAGTTTCCTTAAACCCCCAGTCGATAAAAATAAGGTTCTGATGGACAAGCTGATTTAGCGCCTCGGAAATTCGATCCCGATGGCCTTCCGGGAGGATAACCTGGGTGAAGGTTATCCCCGGCTCTCGAATCTCAAGAAGCGGACCGCTATCCCGTCTTCGATGGCGATGGAAAAACCCTACCTGTTCCCCTTCCCCTCTTTTATTCTTCCAGTCTCCACGGTCTTCGGTCTCTCCGAGTAAATACGACAAGACCGGTTCACCCAAGCAAAATCCACCGTCGAGGAACGGATCACCTTCACGTGCGAACCGATATACATGGACCAGCCCTTCCTTCATCAACTTTCCCTCGGGCATAATCACCTGACGCTGAAGCATCACATCAATCGGATCGGGGATCAGAAAATAGAGAATCTGCTTCCCAGAGGTGCTGGAATAAGTAACACCTTCCAAAAAACTACGTGCGAAAAGGAGAAGGATTATATCCCGCTCCAAATCGTTGAGATTGTATTCCTTGCAAAGCCTTTCCAGGGGAAAAAATAAGCCGGACTGTTCGGCTTCTGAATTCAGTTTGTCGATCTCGGCTTTCTTGGCCTGAATCTTTTCCTCGATCTCGGCACTGACCGAAGGACCGTCTGAACTTCTTGATTTCCTCCTCTTCTCGAAAAGAGAATGAAGGTCAAGGATAAATTTTATGTATTCTTTGAAAAGAGGTAAGGAGCGGAAATCCATTTATGAATATTTTAAAAGTTTGGTTTGGATTTCTTTTATTTGCTCATCAATCTTAGAATTTTCTCTCTTGTATTCTCGACTGCTTTTTCCTCCGAGCCACCCCAAAAATATTCCCAAGGTTACTATGGTAAAAAAAGAAGCGATATTTAAAAATGCTCCCCACTTTTCTCTCATACTATAGGTTACGAAAGCCCCGGCAGCCATCCCAAAAAAAGAACCGAGCAATATTCCTCCGACTGACTCAGATTTTGAGTAAGCCAACAATTCTTCTTTTTTTTCACTTAGGTTTTTGATTTGTTCTTTAAGCTGTCTTTGTTCTTCTCCTTTTTTCTTTTCTTCTTTTTCCTTCTCCATTTCTTGTTTTACATTGGAATAAATTGGTTCATAGCTGCGATGTTTTTCCGGATCAATTTGGAATAAAAGATACTTCAGGAAATTTATTTCATTTAAAATTGCTGAATCTTCAGAAGGTTGTTTTGATAACTTACCTAATTTTCTTTCAAATGCCATCATCATTTCTGATTTTATTTCTGGAATTTGGAGATTTAAATAATCCTTATCCGCCGCAAAATCTTGGATGTTTTCATATAACGACTCTAATATCTGAATGCTCTCATCGATTTTATTTGCATTCAGAAGACACTGCGCCATCCGAAAAAGTGCCATTTTCTGACTAAATACCTTCGTCTCGGTAAAAATCCAATCTCGCGGATAGGATCTCGCGGCAACTTCATAATGGTTTAGGGCCTCCGACCATTTCTTCTTTTCAAAACAATCTTCTCCAAGATGGAAAAACTTACTACCTTTTTTTGCACGAAGTTCTTCTATTTCCAGTTCTTCTGCTTTCTCTCGCTCCCGCCTATTTTCATCTATTAAAATTCTCTGATTATAGTTAAGCTCTTCTATGCCTCGTTCTAATCCTTCCGATTGCTTTTTTAAATCACTTACATCCTTAACGGTCTTTGCAATACCGATATCTTCTAAAAGTCGTCTATAATCTTTATCCATAGGTAACCCCCAAAATTAACCGATCGCTTTTTGATCCTACCCTTCTAATAATTACCGACGGCCTATTACCGCTCCACATTCGTGGAAAATGGTTTCACTCACCCCGCTTTCCCAACAGGGTGTAGTCCAGGCGGTGATCCGCAAGGTCGATAACGATTCTGTCAATTCTAAAGTTCTGTCCGAGATCAACCATAATCCAATGTGGAACCTCCACACTGGCAGGTCCGGGATCATTCCTCTCGCTGGCCCATCTGCTCGAAAAATCCCAATCCACCGCACTTCCTGGACCTTGGTTCCCAGAATTCCCCCCCTGGGAGGAAATGGCAGTCACCGTCTTGTTCAGGGCGAGATTGGTGTTCGGTGTGTCCGGGCCAAACACTTGAATCTCATGAACATTGACTTGGCCCGCATCGTCTGAATATGTTGCGCTGATCTTCAAATACCGCAGGTGCATCGCGCAAGTCAGATTTAGTGCTACGGTCTCATTTACTTGTGTCTGTTCGTCGAGGGTTACCCAATCAGCCGGGGTCTCCTCCTCCAAACACTCATTCTCCGACATCTGAATCCCGGCCATACCTAAAAGAAAGTAGTCCTGGTAGTAATTCCCAGCGTCAATTACGATCCGGTCGATTCGGTAATTCCGTCCAAGGTCCACAATGATCCAATGGGGATCTTCCTCGCTGACCCATCCGGGATTGTCTCGATCGCTGATCCATCCCCCCGAAAAATTACCGTCTATTGCTGAATACGCTGCTGAGCCGGAAATAGCAGTTACCGTCGTGCCCACCAAACGATAGGCGAGATTTGTATATGGATTGTCGGGGCCGAAAACTTGAATCTCATAGATGTGAGCCCGGCCCATATCGTTGGCATAAGTGATATTTATCTTTAAATACCTTAGGAATAATGTGCACGGTAGATTCAGCATCACTTTTCCGTTGATGCGAGTCTGCTTGTCGAGGACTATCCAATTCGCTGGGGCCTTAGAAATATCTGTTTGCTTTTCCAAACACTCATTTTCCGGCATCTGATAGCTGGCTGGTTCTTTTTCTAAACACTCACGAACCGAGCTATTCAGTTCCGTCACCATACCCTCAAGGGAGGCGATCCGGTCCGTAAGCTCCGTCCCCAGCCCTTGAATGTCGGTCGCCGCAATGTCCGTTCCCGAATTGTCAAAGGACACGTCCACCGCCTTGATCACCGCCTGGGCAATGGACCGCGCCTCCTCCCCGCAGGAGATCACGAACACCACCCCGGCCAGAAAACCAAGAGCCAACCCTAAATACCATTTCGCTTTGCTTTTCATGTTTTCTCCTCCTGTGCCTCATCTCCACGGAAAGTTCACCCTTTCCGCATTTGCGGAAAATCTTCAGGGGAATCTCTGACGTTGTTATACGTCTTATATACCACCGTAAGACTACTAATTCAAGTAGATATGTAGTCTCTGGATTGTGGTTATCCTCGCCCGACCTGGCGTAATTTGGGACTTAAAAGGAGACGCTATGGGCAAGAGCGAGACAGCTGAATTCGGACGCAGTCTTCGGGAGTTGAGAAAGGCGAGAGGGTTAAGTCAGGAGGAGTTGGCTGATCGAGCCGGGATTCATCCGAAATTTCTCGGAGAAATCGAGCGGGCGCAATCGGACCTGAAGCTCCGGAGCATAATTAAAATTGCTTCGGGCTTGGGACTCTCCCCCGCTGATTTTTTCAGCTTATGCTTTTCCAAGGAAAACCTATCGCCCGAGGGTAGGGAGGTTCTAGACCTCGTAATTTCAATCGCCAAGGGGAAAGAAAGGAAAAAGATTCATAAGTTGAAAATATTCGTCCGCGATATCCTCTGAAATCGCCCTGCCTACCGGCTCCGCCTTTCGTCCTCCAGGTTCAGCTGAAGAAAAACCCGGCCTCCCCGAATGGTGGTAAAAGCCCGAGGCATAGTCGGATTGAAAAACTCGGTCCTCATCCTAACAAATCTTCAAGTTAAATTTCCAAATCTATACCTAATTTTCCTGCTCGATTTCTCGTCGAGTGGAGCTTGAGCCACTTGCTGGGCCAGTTCTTCCTTTATTTAAATAAAAGTCTGGGGGAGGGGAGTGTCTCCATCGATTTAAATTCCCATTAAATTTTCATGACCGGGAGACGCAAAGGAGACGCAGAGATAGTAAAAAATGATGAGATCGAATAAAAAATAATAAGGAATAATATTAAATAATTAATTAATGATTTCAATGGGTTAAACCAGCTTTTTGAGGGATATCAAGGACATGAGATTTTTGCTCAGATTGCCTTTTCAGTCCGATGCTCTACCAACTGAGCTACCTGTCCCCAATCGGGAATAATACCATCGTTTCCGTTTTTTTCAACCGGGCCGGGGGAAAATTTTTTATTGACTCCGGTGAATTGATATGATCTTTTAGTTAAAAACAGTATTGGGGTTGAAAAATGGGGGAAGGTTTTTGGAGTTTTATAGAAAAACAATCTTCCTTTTAGCTTTAATTGTTGTTCTTGTCCTGCCTGCCGTCGTCCGCGCCAGTTATTATGACGTTTACGGTCTCGGCTCCCGGGCCGTGGCCATGGGAGGAGCTTACGCCGCCCTGGCCAATGACTCCAGTGCCGTCTACTATAATCCCGCCGCCCTCCCGGAAAGCGGCCTGTTCCGCGCCGATATGGGGGTATCGCAAAGCTTCTATAACCTCAAGGTGTCCCTCGGGGGGAATTACTGGGCCGGGAATCTGGACAAATTAGGTTTCCGGAGCGTGGACGAGATCGAGGCGCGGTTTCAGAACGACCTCCAGGAACTTTCTTATATCAATTTAGGAACGGTGGCGGCCTTATGGAAGGATGCGGCCAAGAAGCCCCTGTTCAGTATGGGGTTTCTTTTTAACGCGCCCTTACGGCCCTGGTTCGCCCGGTTTTTCTTCCAGGATCCCAACGACCCGATCTTTGTCGAGTATACGAACTATCCCAATAAGTTCAGTATCCTCTTGGGGTCCGGATTTAATGTTTCCGGTATTCTCCACCGGTTGTTTGAGGTCAAAATCCCCGGGATTTCGGTGGGGATAGGGGCCAACGTTTTCTTCCTGGGGACCGGCGCGCTGGAGATGATGCCCACCTACATGTCGATTAAGTTGCCCTGGGATATTGCCCCCATCGCCGGGATCCTGGTCAAGCCCTTCGATCGATTCGATGATGGCCGCCTGAAAAGCTTGAAGCTGGGGATTTCCTATAACGGGGGGATGAACCTGGTATTTGATTTTAAAAAGATGAACATGATGGGAATATCGGGGACGATCACCGCTCCGGACAGCTTTTCGATCGGGCTCGTAAGGTTAAGCGCGGGTTTTGACCCGGTCCGGAGTTTGAGCGTTGGTTACGAGCTGGATCGGGTCTTTTGGTCCGAGTATCGGCCGCCTTTCTGGACAGGGGAGGGTGAAATAAAGGATTTGATGGCTCAGGATTTTCAATTTACCCCCTTTCGGGATATCTGGGTGAATCGAATCGGGGCGGAATACCGGCTCCTGAATTCATCCTTGAAGCTGAGGGGAGGGTATTTTTTCCGGCCCCATGCTGCACCGGATCAGCCCGGCGATACGAACTTTATCGATTGTGATACCCATGTGGTTTCCCTGGGAGTGGGGTATCGGGTGCTGGAGAGACTTACTATTTCCGCCTTCGCGCAAAATCGCATCATGCCGAAGCGGACTCTGGAAAAATTTGACAGCGAATCCGGCCTGACCGGAACGATCACCGGAAGCGGCAATGTTTGGTACACCGGCCTGGAGCTGTTGGTGGGGATAGGGGAGCATTAAATCAAGGAAATAGAGAGGAGAGGAAGATTTTTTTGAGAGCGAAAAAATTCCGGGGAACAGTGCTGCTCTTCCTCGGACTTTTACTCCTGGCCGGAGGGGTTCCCGGGAATGCCTGGCCGGAGGGGTTCTTTGATATTTACGGCGTGGGATCCCGGTGTGTCGGGATGGGGGGGGCCTGCACCGCGGCCGCCAACGACTCGACCGCGCTCTATTACAACGTCGGCGCTCTCACCGAAATCAAAAAAATAAACATCGAATTCTTCGCGATTCAAAATAACATCAACCTGCATTTGGATCTGTCGGGGGACTGGAGCGCCCTGGAAGGGTTGCGGAAAGCAAATGTCGATCAGCTGGAGAAATCGTATACGGATGTGGATGAGATCCATCACGTGGGATTTAGCGCCGTCTTACCGGTTGTGCAAACCCCCTCGGGAGAAAGCCTGTTCAGTTTGGGACTTATGTTTAGCGTTGGGGTGGAATATTGCATTCGCTTTTTATTCGTCGATAAGGCCGACCCGGTGTTTTTAGAATATACCAACTACCCGAACAAATTGAACATGATTTACGCCGGCGGTTTCAACCTTTCCGGGATGGCGAAAAAGTTTTTCGGTTGGAATATCCCCGGGATTTCGGTGGGGGCCGGGGTCAATGGGTTCTTCGACGGGCAGGGAGGCATGAATATTGAGGGGTCCCAGGGGGCGAGGTTCAATCTGGAAATGCCCTTGGATATGGCGCCGGTGGCCGGGATTCTGATCAAACCCATGGAAAATTCGGATAACGAAATCTTGAAAAGCGTAAAGCTCGGGGTCAATTACAGCCGGACCATGTCGATGCAATTTGGTATGGATCTGAATTTAGGGCCCATATCCGGCGATGGTAACGGCTATGATTTGTTCCATATCGGGCAGTGGGGATTGGGGCTCAGTTTCAATCCGACCCGAAAACTGGTCGTGGGTTTGGCCGCCACCCGCTCCGCCTGGTCCGATTTCACCCCACCCTATTTGGAATCGGAATTACTGGGCGGCGGCTCCGTTGAATTCAAGAAGTTCAAGGATATCTGGGTTCCCCGGGTTGGGCTGGAATACGATCTTCTCTCCTTTCTTAAAATCAGGGGCGGTTACTTCTTCCGGCCCAGCGCGGTGCCGGACCAAGCGGGCGATACTACGGTTATTGACTTGGATACCCACGCCTTTTCAATGGGGGCGGGCCTCAGGATTTCCGATCTGGTCTCGGTGAGCATGCATGGTCAGTACCGGGTGATGCCCGAGCGGACGATGGAAAAGACCGGAAGGGCCGCTTCGGTTTCTGCAAGCGGGACTGTCTGGAACCTGGGGCTGACGCTATCTTACAACTCGGATTTTTAACCCGAAATCCTCAGTTGGCCGGCGTTATCGCCGGTTCAATACGGTTTTTCCAGCGGGGGGCCAAGCAACGGAACTGACGGAACCCGGCCCCACTCCCGATTGTTCCTAATTTGGCGGAAAACATATAGAATCAACGAATATAATAATGGCGGATCGAACTCATGCTTGCGGGGCGCATGGGCGCTTCCCGATCTTCTGTTTATTAAAGGGAAAACTTTAATTGCTCCCGGCGATATAAATGAAAGGGGAACCGGTCATGAAAATGAAGCGGTGTTTGGCGCTGACGGCATGTGTTTTTCTCCTGCCCTTCGCGGCGCTGGCCCAGGAAAAAGTTGCTCCCCCCGCCGAGGAAAAGGCCGCATCCCCGGCCCGGGAAAAAGTCGCGCCGCCGGCAACGGGCAAGCCTACTCCCGATGAGGCGAAGCGTTTTCTTGATTTCTATTACCAGGGAAGAGGCAAGGGAACCGTCCTGGTCGAGATCAAGGTTTGTAAAGACATTGAACCGGAAGGGGACAACAAGAATGAATGCGTTGATGAGGTGTCTCCCTCCAATCTCGTAAAAGAAAAATCTTATTATTTCTGGATGTCATACTTGACTCCCGAAAACGATGAAATCAATGACATTGTGGTCCAATTTAACCAGGGGGGAGAGACCAAGAGTGCGAAGGAATTAAGCGTTTCGGGTTCAATCAGGTATCGGACCTGGAAAATGTTTACCCCCAGATCCGCCGGCGATTGGGAGATAAAAGTCGTTCGCGGGAAGGGGGATGAGGCGGAAACCTTGGGCAGTCTGAATGTGAAAGTAAAAGAGGAATAATAATCAAATAATATTTAAAGTTTTAATTATTCAGATTGTTGGTTTTCTATCTTTAAAAAAAAGGCAGGACCGGAAATGGTCCTGCCTTCAATCTTTTAAAATTTATCCTTTTTGTTTCTTACTTTTTGACGATCTCGACGCGGCGGTTCTTGGCCTTGCCTTCTTCCGAGCGATTATCCGCGATCGGTTTCTCCTGGCCCCAGCCGACCGCCGTCAGTCTGGCCGCGGCGATGCCTTTTTGAACGACCGCGTTCATTACCGACTTGGCCCTCAGCGCGGAGAGGGTCTTGTTGCTCTCCGGGGTCCCTACGTTGTCGGTGTGGCCTTCGATGCTCACCTTGAGCTCCGGGTGGGCCTTGAGCAGCGCCGCGATCTGTTCCACGATCCCTTGAGACTCGGGTTTGATCTCGGATTTGCCGGTGTCGAAATTAATGTAGAGGGCGATGAACCCGTCCTTACTCAACGCGCCGTACATGGCGTCCGCGGTCACTTCCTGGGTCATGGGTTCCATTTCGAGGATGACCAGATCATAATTCCGCCCTTCGTTAAAGACCTCCAGGGCGATCCAGGTTTCCTTTCCTCCTTTGGTCACCTTGAATGTGCTCCGTCGATCCTCATCGAAAATGACCGTCCCTCCAATATTTTTTACCGCGTTGCCGTAATTGCGGCGGACCTGCAGGAAGCTGGGCTGCGGGGACCCTTCTTGGAGGGTATATTTTAAATAGGTCCTCTCTCCTTCCAGGGCCTTGGTGCCTTCTTTGACATAAAAATCGACCGAATTGAAGTTTTTTTCACAGGAGGAAATATAATAATTATTCATCCTCGAAATCAGGGGATGATCCTTACAGCCTTCCGCGTCTTTCTCCTGGGCTAAGGCAACCCCAACATTCAGAAGGGACAGGCACATAATACTCAACAAGATAACGGTTTTTTTCATGATTATTCTCTCCTTCTCCCCCGGCTCCCATCGGAATCAAAAGGGGATGAATGAAATGGGAAAACTCTGTTTTTCTTTATGAAAATCATTCTATCTCAATTCAAAGTAAACGAGAAGTTATAGGGGACAAGCCGAGGGAGAGGTTTGAGAAAGCGGATATTTTCCTTAATCAGGTTAAAGGACTAAAATATTAATGAAGCCGGAAAAATCAGCCGAGGCCGTGAGTCTGGGATGAAAATCAGATCCCGGAGGGAAAATCCGTGTTTTCCCAGGAAATGCAAAAGCTCTACGCCAAGAAATGCGCCACCCCGGACGAGGTCTTCCGGCGGATCCGGTCGGGGCGGAAGATCTTTATCGGGACCGGCTGCGGGGAGCCCCGCCACCTGGTCCACGCGATCGTCGCCTATGCCCAGGCCCACCCCAAGGCTTTTTTTGACGCCTCCGTCTTTCAGGTCTTCCCGGCCAAATCCGTCCCCGACCTCGAGGGCCTCGGGCCCAACTTCAAAATAGACTCCTTCTTTGTCGGCGGTAATACCCAGGCTCTCGTCAATGCCGGCCTGACCGATTACATTCCCACCTTTCTCTACCGGGTGCCGGATTTTATCCGCCGGGGATACGTGCCGGTGGACGTGGCCCTGATCCAGACCTCGCCTCCTGACGAAGAGGGGCGCCTGAGCCTGGGCGTGAGCGTGGACATCGTCCGCGCGGCGGTGGAGAAGGCCGCCATCGTGGTCGCCCAGGTGAATTCCCGGATGCCGTTCTCCGGGGGGGACGCCATTATTTCCCTGGATGAAGTGGATTTTATCGTCCCCCATGATGAGCCCATTCTCGAGTACGGCGAGATCCTCCGGGGCGAGGAGATCGGCGTTGATGTCCTCAATAAGATCGGGGAGCAGGTGGCCAAGCTGGTTCGGGACGGGGACACCCTCCAGGTGGGCTACGGCAGATTGCCGAACGCGGTTCTTTCCCACCTGAAAAACAAGCACAACCTGGGCGTGCATACCGAGCTTCTGACCGACGGCCTGGTCGATCTCATCCGGGCCGGGGCGGTGGACAATTCGAAAAAAGCCTTCGATCAGGGCAAGACCGTGGCCGCTTATTGCATGGGGAGGAAAGACACCTACGAGTTCATCGACCGGAACCCGGCGGTCGAGCTCCGGGCCATCGATTACACCAACAACCCGGTGATGATCGCCCGGCAGGACCGGATGGTGGCGATCAACACGGTGCTCGAAATCGACCTGACCGGGCAGGCGACTTCGGAAGCCGTGCGCGGGCCGCGCTACAGCGGGATCGACGGACAGGTGGATTTCATCCGCGGGACGTCCCTTTCCGTCAACGGGCGGACGATCATCGTCATGCCTTCCACCGGCAAAGGCGGAAACGTGTCCCGGATCGTGCCCCTCTTCAAGGGCGGGGTGGGGGCCACCCTGAACCGCGCGGACATCCACTACGTGGTCACCGAGTACGGGACCGCCTCGCTCCAGGGCAAAAGCATCCGGGAGCGGGCCCTGGAGATGATCACGATCGCCCATCCCCGGTTCCGCCGGCAGCTGATCCGGCGGGCGATCGTCCTGAAGCTGGTGAGCGAGGACCATTCCTTCGAGGCGGAAAAGATCGGGGAGGAATACCCGAGGGAATTGGAGGCGTTGCGGACTACCAAGACCGGGTTCAAGGTTTTTCTCCGGCCGGTGAAGATCAGCGACGAATCGCTGGTCCGGGACTTCTTCTACTCGCTTTCCGATCAGAGCCTCTATCTGCGCTTCGCCTCGGTCCGCAGGGACATGCCCCTGACCCGGCTGAAGGAATTTCTCTCGGTTGATTATCACCAGGACATGTTGATCCTGGCCGTGATCGAAGCAGGGGAAAACGAACAGATCGTCGGCCTGGGTCAATACAATACGAAGCCGGGATCGGATTACGCGGAAATATCGGTGACCGTGAGGGATAAATTCCAGAACCAGGGGATCGGGACCGAGCTGGTGGCCTGCCTGCGGAGCCTGGCGCGGAAACGGGGATTGCGCGGATTTCAGGCGGAGGTCCTGATGAGAAACGGCAACATGCTCTGGGTTTTTAAAAAAATGGGGTTTCAGGTTGTGGAAGATTCGGAAGGCATCACTGTGCTGAAGCAGGAGTTTCCGGAAGAGGGCTGAGATCAGGTTTCAGATTGTGGCTGGCGGGTCTTCAGGCCGATGAGGGCATCGACCCCTGCATCTGTAGTCGCCCGATTCACTTGTCCTGACAGCGGAAGGATCGGGCTTTGTTCTGTCGGGGAGGGCCCAGTGCCCTCCCGCATTCGGGCGGGGATCCTTCGGCTTTACTCAGGACAGGTAACCCCCGCCCCTGCTTATTTCCTCTTCGGCTTCTTGGGTTTGGGCGGGGGCAGTGAGGCGGCGGTGACGCGGATGAGTTCACAGAGCCGCTCATAGTCCTCGATCTCGTCGGCGTCGATCAGCATGGACGGCTTCGCGCCCGGGTAGGCCTCGCCTTCCCGGTAGCGCTCACCCACCAGCGCTTTACCGGCCGGGGTAATTTTGACGAACAGCTGGTTGTCGCACACGAGCGCGACGACCTTTTCCCCGCAATAGAGCGCGTATTCGCCGAACATCTTGCGCGCCCGGACCCCGGGCAGGGCGCGAAGCTGGTCGAGCAGGAAGTCGAT
Source organism: bacterium (assembly GCA_028713675.1). Lineage (GTDB taxonomy): Bacteria > Desulfobacterota > JAPLJL01 > JAPLJL01 > JAPLJL01 > JAPLJL01. The sequence goes on along the minus strand of JAQTNV010000001.1, from coordinate 112,483 downwards.
GGTGCTTTGACTGGTCGCCACATTGCGCCCTAATAATTCCACCCGAGGAAACCGAAGGCCAGGACGTTCATCAGGATCGGCACCGTGTAGAAAAAGACCACCAGGCCGACCTTGGCCTTCAGATTCGGGCGGGTGATGACCCAGATGCAGGCGCAGAAAAATTGGAAGTACCCGACCAGGAAGATCAGCGGGATTCCTGTTAATGAAAGGTTCCAGAAAGGATATTCCCAGACCAGGTGACCGCCGAGGTTCAACATGCATTCCACGAAGACGCAGACGCACGAGTAAACGACGGCCCAGAACCACATCTCGGGGATGCCCAGGATTTTCCCCCGCATGCCCTCGGAGAGGGTGTGGTAGTAAATGATGCCCAGGATGGCGAACATGAAAATGATCTCGATGTTCCATCCCACCGTCGTCCGCAGGGCCGTGTCGCCCGGCGTGGTCCAGAAGGCGGAACGCTGGGTGAGATGCATGACCCACCCGTTCCAGGTCTCGTTCCAGAAATCCACGCCCAGGATAGTGGCGCCGCAGAGGACCGCGTTCCAATCCGCGGTCTTCCGCGCGAGCTTGATCTCCTTGGTGTAGATGTAAAACACGATCGCCAGGAGCGGGATGACATACCATTTGAGCATGTGCAGGTCCCGGAGCCCGTTTAACGCTTGCATGGTGGCATCAGTCATTTCAGCCTCCTTTCATCTAATTGGTCAACTGATATTCGGTCATGGGTCATAGGTTATGGGTTATGGGTAAAACCCAACACCTAAAATCTAACACCTATCACCTATGACCTGGTTTTCTCGTCAATGCCATTTGAATATCTTCAAGGCGATGGAGAAGCTGATCAGGCTCCAGAACGCGAGGACGGCCAGCTCCCAGGTGATCGCGCTTATCCCGGAGCCGTCGTTCATCACCGCACGGGCGGCGTCATTCAGGGCGGTCAGGGGCAGGAAGCGGATCCAGGGGTGGAGAAACTCGGGGAAGCGGGAATAAGCGAAGAATGAACCCGAGAGGAGCCACATGGGGAGCTGGACCAGGTTCATCCAGCCGGAGGCGGCTTCGGTGCTGGCGGTCCGGGAGGCGATGAGGAGGGCCAAGCCGGAAAACGCGGCGGTTCCAACCAACGCCACCAGGGCCAGGGTGAAAATATCGCCCTGGATCCGGACGCTGAAGACCAGGAAGGCGAAAAGCACCAGGAATCCCACTTCCATGACGAGAAAAATAATCCGGGAAAGGGCGAAAGAGAGCAGGAAATGGGACCGGTTCATGGGGGTGACCGCGAAACGCTTCAGGAGCTTGCGCCGGCGGGAGTCGACGATGGCATACCCGAGGCCCCACATGCAGCTGCCCATGACGTTCAGCCCGATCAGCCCCGGGATGAGGAAATCGATGTAACGGCCGCCTTTTTCCTCGGCCTGTTCTTCGCTGACGTGAACGGCGTCGATTCGTCCGTAGGCCCTTTGCACCAGATTGTCCACGGCCAGCCGCGCCATCTGGGCTCCCGGCCGGGCGGGATCGTACTGGTAGGTTATCATCGGCGTCCCGCCCGCCTGGGGTTCCGTTCTTACGATGAGATCGATCTTGCCGGACTTGAGCGCCGCGGAGGCCTGCCTCGGATTCATCAGGGTCAGTTTCAGCTGGCCCTGTTTTCCCGCCGGTTTTTGCGCGTCGATCCGTCCGACGAGTTCTTCCGCGGCCGGGCCCAGGAACCCCACTTCGATTTTTTCCGGCCCCTGGTTCTTGAAAGCGATTCCGAGGACGACGGTGAGCAGGATCGGGAAGACAAAAACCCAGAAAATCGCGGAGTGATCGCGGAGAAATTCCAGGAACCTGGCCTTGGTCAGCTCAACGAGGGGATGAGGTCTCCGCGCGCTGTCCTTATTCATCGCCGAGTCCTTTCCCGGTCAGTTGCACGAAGACATCTTCCAGGGTGGCCTGGTGGGTGGAAACGGAATCCACCCGCATTCCCTGAACGGAGAGGGTGTTCAGGATCCCCGGGAGCGTTTGGGCCGAATCGTTTACCATCAGGATCCATTGCCGGTCCCGCTTCTCGGCCCGGTGAACGCCGGGGACCCGGCGCACGGATTCCAGCGGGAACTCGCCTTCCATCTTGAGCTCCACGATCTCCCCGGCCCCGAGCGTCCGGACCAGTCCGGCCGGGGAATCCAGGGCGATCAGGCGGCCGGAATCGATGATGCCCACCCGCCGGCAGAGGCGGGCGGCTTCTTCCATGTAATGGGTGGTCAGGACCACCGTGCGGCCGTCCCGGACCAGGGCCTCGACCGCCTGCCAGATGACCAACCGGGCCTGCGGATCGAGGCCGGTGGTGGGCTCGTCCAGAAAAATGATCTCGGGATTTCCCACCAGGGCGCAGGACAGGGCCAGGCGCTGGCGCTGGCCGCCGGAAAGTTTTCCCACCCGGGCGTTTCTTTTCTCCTCCAGTCCCAGGAGCGAGATCAGATCATTTATTTCCCGGCCGCCGCGGTAGAAACTCCGGAAAAGCCGGATGATCTCGAACACGGTGAGATTTTCCGGGAAATGCGTTTCCTGCAGGGCGACGCCCAGGCGCTGGCGGAGGCGGCGGTCGCCGGCTTCGCTCCGCCCCCAGGTTTCCCCCAGGATCTCCACCGACCCGGACCGGGGGCGGAGCAGTCCCTCGAACACCTCCACGGCGGTGGTCTTGCCCGCCCCGTTGGGACCGAGCAGGCCGAAGCACTCGCCCCGGCGGATTTTCAGGGAGAGCCCGTTCACCGCCACCAGGCTTCCGTAGGCCACGACCAGGTCGCGGCACCGGATCACGGGTGTCACATCCGCTGAGGGCTGAGAATTGCAGTTTAATTGATACTCGTCCATGGACATGATAATTAGCGTTTACCTTAGCTTAAGAAAAACCGGAGAAAAACGCGAGATGATCCGAAAATTTACAGGAAGCTGGGTTTCGTTGGACAAAAATACTTTTCCCGGCCGTCCGGGGAGGAGCCGGTTGTCTGCCCGGCTGGCCCGAGGCTCGCCTAGGGAGCCTCGGGCCAGACAGTTAAGGGTTCCCCCTGAAGGGCTACCCTATGAAAAAATAATCACCGTTTAGATATTTCTTAAATACAAAATTAAATTTCTTCCAGCAAGGTTTCGAAAGTGTCGTGGTGATCTTCCTCGTCCGTGAGGATCTTTTGAAAAAGCAGGCTCGTGGTTTCGTCTCCCTCTTTTCGGGCCACGCCGATGATTTTCTTGTAAAGCGTGATCGCGTTCTCTTCATCCTTCCGGTCCTGGGTAATCATCTCTTTCAGGTTTTCCCCGACAAAAATCGGCGAGGGCTTGGTGGTGGGGATGTCACCCAGGTAATTGAGCCGCTCGGCGATGGATTCGGCGTGTTTCATCTCTTCGATGGCGATGCTCTTCAGGGCATCTTTAACCGCGATTCCCTTGACCCCGCTCCAAAGCACGTGCTGCCACATGTACTGGATGGCCACCTGGAGTTCGCGGGCGATGGCCTGATTCAGGAGATCCAATATCTCTTTTGATCCTCTTGCCATGGTCATTTTCTCCTTTTCTCCGTTTTTCGGAATATTGGGGTTTTCTGATCGTTTCCCTCTATCTAATAGACTGAAATATTTATTGATAAACTTTTGGTCGTTCCACCTTTCACTTTTCGAATTTCTTTACCGCTGCCGGTGACCGTCGCGATCTGGCCGGTTAAATCAGACTTCATTAATGCTTACTTGGTTTCCCCGGGAGGGGGAACTTAAAAAACCCTCCAGCTTATGGGCCACGATCTCGCCGTAGGTTACCGTTCCCAGCCAGCCGGACATAATGATGCCGACGGACCCGGCGTGGAACAGCCCCTCAACCTGCTTGGGGAGGTTTTGGCTGACATTCAGGCCTTCGAATTTGGTCCCGAACGAGGCCCCTTTTTCGTGGCCGGCGTAGCGGGCGAATGTCAGCGGAGTAGCCGCTTCCTGGTAATCGATCTTTTCCGTGATCCCCGGAATGTATTTTTCCAGGTTGGCGATTGTTTTCTGGATGAGCTTTTGTTTTTCGGACCGGTATTCTTCCTTGGGAAGATCGGCCCAGTCCTCCCACCTGGCGTTAGTGGAAGCGACAATCTCGTACCGGTCGTGTCCCGGGCGGATCTTGGGGGAGTAGAAGGAGAAAGACTCGCTGGTTAAATCCCGGGAGCACCGGAGCGCTTCCGGGTCGTAATGGGGGTAGGTGGAGGTAAAAATCACGTCCCCGACGTCCGGGATCTCTTCCTTCTCCCGGATTCCCAGGTACACCTGGCAGCTGGAGTTGGAGAGCCGCATCGACCTGACCTGGTCGAGGTAGCCGGTGGAGAAGTATTCCGGTCCGGTAAGATCTGTGATGGTCTTGAGGAGATTGGCATTGGAGAGGACCGCCCGGCAGCGGATGGTCTGGCCCCCGATCTCGATTCCGTTTACTTTTCCCTTTTGCAGCAGGATTTTCTCGACCTGGACATTATTCCGTAAATGGACACCGTTTTTTACCAATTCCTTTTGCATTTCCTGGAGGAGTTGATCGGTGCCTCCCTGGAAAGTAAAAATTCCCTGGTTCAAGAAATTTCCGAAGACGACTCCGTAGGTAACCGCCGGTTCATCGGGGCTGGAGCCGTTGGCATAAGTCATGGGTTCCATCAGCAGACGGTGGATATCGGGCCGGCCGGGGAAATATTCCTCCAGGAGCTGCCCGGTGGTCTGGAGGGCATTGGAAATTAAATCCAGACCTTTCAGATAAAAATCAATGCCTTTCAAGTAGCGGAAAAACCGATCGACTTTTTCCCGGCCGGCTTTAAAACGCTCGACCAGGAGTCGGCTGAAGTCGCTGAGTTCAAAGGTGCTGGTCACATCGAACTGGGGATTGTCAATCCGGACCCGGGGGAGTTGAATGATTGAATCGGCGATGTTTTGGTTCCAGTATTTGCGGCAGAATTTTTTCATTCCGAAGGGAAAGCCATGGAGCGAAACATCAAAAATATGCCCTCCGCGGCGCCGGAACCAGGCCGCCAGGCCGCCGAGGCTGGGCTGGCGCTCGAGGAGCAGAACCTTTCTTCCCCACTTCGCCAGCTGATTTGCGCCGGTCAGGCCCGCGAGCCCGCCCCCGATCACCACGACATCGTATTCAGAATTTAATTGATCCATACCGAATCCCCCATTTTATTGCCCTTACGAATCACATTTATTTAAGAAAGCAACCAATGTGCCACCGGTGCGGCCGGCAGCGGTATTTTTTAAATATTTCAATTATTTCAACTGGTTAAATGAGATGGACGAATAAAATGTCCCCCGGATTTTCCCTGGATTTCTTTGCGGCGCAGTAAACTATTCCTGCCCGGCAGTAATTGTCTTTTCCTTTTCCCATACTCCGCTTGATCCGGTTTTGGGCAAAAAGTAATTAAAAAACAACAAGATGGAACTTTCGTTCGAAAAGAAGTTTGCCTGGCATTCTTTTTGCTTCTTACCCTCACATGAAAAAAACAAAGGATTTAAAACAGGGTGAACGGTTAAGAACCAGGGCGAATTTAGAAAAGGAGCGGTAACATGGAAACCAACGTAGCAAACATGTCGGCCAAGGCGGGATGGGCGGGGTTAAACGAGCCGAGTAAGATTCCCTCATCTACCATAATTAAAACCAGTCTGTTTGAAATAATTCAGGCGATCGACGAAGCAGTGAATGAGGACTTCCCGGGATCAGATTGGTTGGTGGCTGAGGTATTTTCCGACCTGCTGGAAACCGGGCGGATAAAATTAACGGGCAGGTTGAAGGATTGCCGGGTTAAAGTTGTGGGTAGGCGGCCGGGCGAATGTCACGAGGCGTTTCGGCGGTTAGGGAATTGAGAGGAGGCGAATATGACCGAAAGAGAAATTAAAGAAAGAATCATCTGGTTGTTGGAATTGGAAGGGGGAGAATGGCAATCCTCCGGGGCCGAGATCTCAGAAATTATCGGAGAGCATAACCTGCACCGGATTGCAATTGCGATCGCTGCTTTGGCGGCCGAAGGGTTGATCAGATGGAAAGTCAGCGAAAACCAATGGGGTCTGGATAATCGCGATTTTACCAGCGGTGGGGCGAATTTGTTTAATAGAGATATAAATTAGGATTGTTAATAAAGTGAATGATATTCGAACCCGGGTTTTATTTATCGAAGAAAACCGGCGGGAACACAGCAAGATGACTGAAGCTTTAATCCAGGCCAGCGGGGACTCTTTGATGTGGTACATGTGAAAACATTTTTCAAATGGCAGAAGTATTTCGATCAAATGATGAATTAACCGGCCTTTATAACCGTCGGGGATTTCTGGCCCTGGCTCAACAGCAGATGAAAATCGCCGTGCGGATGAAAAAAGAGATTCATCTGATCTACGCCGATATGGATGGGATGAAAATTTTTAATGATATTTTTGGCCATAGTACCGGCGACCAGGTCTTGGTGGAAATGGCCAGAGTTTTACAGAATATTTTTCGGGAATCGGACATCATCGGCAGGATCGGAGGGGATGAGTTCGTGATTTTAGCAGTTAACGGGGGCAGCAACGCCGATATTATTATGCAGAGGCTGGAGGAGGGTATCGCCGGCTACAATCTCAATACTCTCCGGGACTGCAAACTCTCAGCCAGTATCGGAACGGCCAGCTACGAACACGGGTTGGTGAATTCGATTGAAAAGTTAATGGAGAGGGCAGACCAGTCGATGTACGAACAGAAAATGGTTAAAAAACAGGACAGCCTTGAGCAGCAAATCGACCGGATGGAAACGGAAGAAAAGGGCAAGATTTTGTTTATTTAAAACCCTTGTCGGATGACAATTCCCGACCCTCTATTTCAGGCGGATTTATGGACCTCTGTCTTCGCCCGCGTGATGACCGGGGACAGCGATCCGGTTTTGCTGACGGTGTGAATACCGCAACTGGTCCACACGTAAGCATTCCCCTTGAAAAAATCCAGTGCCCATTCGAACCTGGGGCCGATCACCTCCGCGCCCTGTTCATTGATAAAACCCCATCTGTTCCCCAGTTTCACCCGGGCCAGTCCCTCGGAAAACCGGGAGACCATTTCGAACCGGGGCCGGATAACGAGGAAACCGTCGCGGTCGATATAACCGCATCGCCCGTCGATTCGAACCCCTGCCAATCCTTCGGAAAAACTCCACGCCTCCTCGAACCTGGGCTCGATCACCATCATCCCGGCATGGTTGATATACCCGTATTTGCCGTCCAGCTTTACGCCTGCGAACCCCTCGGTAAAACTCAAAGCGCCGTCATAAAAGGGGGCGATCGTCAGGATTCCCCTTCGGTTGATAAAACCCCATTTTCCTTCCTGCCGGACCCGGGCCAGATCCTCAAAGAAGTTGTAGGCTTCCTCGAACCGGGGTTTAATGACGACCCGGCGGCTCCGGTCGATATATCCCCATTTACCGTTCATCTCGACGGCGGCCAGCCCTCCGGAGAAAAGCATGGTGTCATCCCAGACGGGCCGAATCACGATTCTTCCGTTCGTGTTCATGAACATTTTATACTTCTGATTCTGAACCGGTTTATCCGACAGTCGAATATTCCCGCCCCGTTTATTTATTTCCCTCATTTAGCCGGTCTCCTTATCCCGGGGAAAGGCCCCTTTTGTAAAAATCGATTCAAGCCCTGGACGCGGATGCCCTCCCGAAATTTTCCCGGTGCAGGGAATATTCGGGAGATTCGTTCCGCGAGGGAGCTAAATCGGGTGAAACCGGAGCCGGCAGATATTTATCCGCCAGGATCGAGAATAATTTTTCCTGGTGGGGGTAATCGAAGATGTCCCCGCAATAATGCGCGTAACTGATGAAGCCGATGGGATCGATAATGAAGAGCGCGGGCAATCTCCCCAGTTTTTCAAATAAAACCTTCTGCCCATAAAGTTGGGCCACTTTTCCCCGGTCGTCCGGCAGGCCGATTATCGGAAGCGCGAAGGTTTTCCAGATGTTGGCGAATTCGCGCTTGGAGTGCTGGCCGACAGCGGCCACGATGGTATTCAGATTCCGGAATTTCGGGTAATCGTTCCGGAGACCATCCAGGTACCACTGGGAATTCCGGCAGGCGAATCCCCGCAGCAGAACCAGCATTACCTTGCTTCGCCCCTGATAACCGGAGAGGACGAACCGGTTGCCTCGAAAGTCCTCCAGGGAAAAATCCGGGGCTTTCATTCCGACTCTGATTTCTTCCATGTTGGCCTCCTGTCTTTTAATAATCATCCCGGGGCTGGCGGCTCACGCGGTCGAGAGCATTTTCCCCAGGACGGCTTTTACTTCCCCTAAATCTCCGTTGGCGAAGGTCAGGAAACGGGGCTGAAGCTGGTGTCCCTCGGCGATGGTCTGCTTTTCCCGGTCGGGCAGCACCAGGATGATCTTGGCGCCCCGCAGATGGTCCTGCAGGGAAACCAGCTGACTGAGTTCTTTCTGGCTGGAAACGAAGAGAACTGCGATAAAATTTGTCCGAGACAAACCCAGAATCCGGAGCAGTTCCTCCTGGGTTTTACCGACGACCAGATCGCTCTCCGGGACCAGAATCTTCAGAAAGGGATAGAGTTCTTCCCGGAAATCATCATTGGAGGAATACAGGAGAACCATTTTTCTGCCGTCTATTTTTTCTGATCCGAACATACCGTTTGCCTCCTTTTCTAATAAAAGCAACCGGCGTGCCAAGAAAATATCTCCCGGAGGTGTTTGAAAAAATTTCAATGACTTCAATCTGTTAGGTGGTTTTACCATCAAAGAACAGTGCCGGGAGATTTTCTGGAATTCCTCTGTAAGGCAGGAAAATTTCCTATTAAATAGGAATGGCTCGGGTCAGACGCTGGGTGATCTCCGCCACATGCTGTCCCTGGAAGCGGGCGATCGCGAGTTCGTTTTCGCTCGGCTGGCGGCTCCCGTCCGGCCCGGCGATCGTAGAGGACCCATAGGGGCTTCCCCCCGTGATTTCGTTCACGATCATTTGTCGTTTCTCGGAGTAGGGCACGCCGACGATGATCATGCCGTGGTGGAGCAGGGTGGTATGGAAACTGAGGATGGTCGATTCCTGTCCGCCGTGCTGGGTGCCGGAGGAGGTGAATACGCTCCCGATTTTACCGATCAGGGCGCCCTTGACCCAGAGGCCGCCGGTTTGGTCGAGAAAGGCCCGCATCTGGGCGGTCATCATTCCGTAACGAGTCGGCGTTCCGAAGATAACCGCGTCCACATCGGCAAGCTGGTCGAGTGTTGCGATCGGGACCTGGGCGAAGGTTTTCATCGCCTCCAGCGCGTTCATTTTCTTAAGAATCTCGTCAGAGAGGGTTTCCGGAACCTGGAAGATGCCCACCTGTGCCCCTTTTACCTCTCCGGCTCCTTCGGCCACGGCTTCGGCCAGGCGGTAAATATGGCCGTACAGGCTGTGAAAAATGACGTTAATTTTCATGGATTTGTTTCCTTTCCTCTGATTCAGAAGGTAAATATCTTATCTTCCATGTCCGGCTCCGCCCTTATGGGTCGTTTCTTATTCGATTCCCGGCGGTTTAGCCTTTATTTGGTTAATGCGTCGGCTTCAGCTTTGCCTTCTTTCAATTCCTTCTCGGTGATAATGGCAGTCCGCAGGATCCGCTAATTGATCTCGGACTTTTTCCGCTGCTCGAGTTTGGCGGGAATGATGGAAAGCATTTTCCTTCTCCTTTTCGATTGCGCCAACTCTAGGGGCTTTATTTAAGCTCCAAGCGGGCGGAATTTTCCCAGAGGCCGTGGATGTTGCAATAAGAAACCGCGAGGAAGGTTCCGGCTTTCTCGGTGGTAAAGGCCAGACCGGCTTCCGGCTTGGTGTAGATGGTGCTCGTATTCGGGCCGGGAGCCGAGGATCCGTGGGACAGGAACTCGAATCTTCCCAGGTGATAGGGAAACTTCTCACCCTCCGGGTGAAAAAACACATCGATCCAGGCAATATGGTGCTCGGTGGTGTTGGGGTGGGCGATCTCCTTTCCGACGCTTACCGTAACTTTTACCACCTCCCCTTTCTTGACCTTCTCCGGAGCTTCGATTACCGGGACATGTTTTTCCTTTTTCCAATCCGCCGATTGAATCAATTCGGATGCCTTCATGATGGGTCCTCCTGGTTAGAGAAAAAACGGATCGTTAACACATGCGGGCGCGGAACTTTCGGGAAGGATCATCCGCGTCTCCGCGGTAATTACTATTGATCTAGTTTCGGAAGGTTTCCCGGCTCAAATTCTCCGCCGGCGAGCACCGGTCCTTCCGCCATTTCTTTTTTCTTCTCTCCATACCAGATCTGTAGACCGAAAACGAGATCCTGCAGCAGCGCTTCTTCCTCGACGGCCAGATTGCCCTGGGTTTTCTCCTTAAGACAGATGAGCATTTTGATGATCTCCTCGGCTTGGTTGAACAACGTCTCCGGATCCCGGCCTTCCCGGTCCGGCAACGAGTCGAGACAGGTAGCCGCGGTGGCGGAAAGGGAAAAAATTAAGTCCGAAAAATTGGTGCCGCTATTGGTTTCCGTGTTCATTTCTCCTCCCCCATGTTCGCGTCTTCCGGTTTCGATCACGGTGTTTTTCTTTCTGGATTTGAATAAATCCAAAAAGCGTGCCAGATGTGATCGTTTTGAATATATTCTCGGAATCCCAACGGGTTGGGCCAGATTTTCGAAAAATCAAATAGGAACGATTGGGAGGGAATTCGTGCCGGGAAACAGGAAAATTCCTATTCGGCAGTAATTTGACTTGTATTTTCTCAGCAGTCTTGTTGCGAGGTTATCTTACTTTTTGTCCTTCTCGCGGCCTCCGGCCCACGCTTCCAGCCCCGCTTCCGGCCCGTAGGGCTTACAGGCCGGCTTCCGGCCCGGAGGGTCTCCAGCCCGGAGGAAGGGTAGGCCCTATTGCCCGGAGGGAAGCGGGAATCCAGTTTTTTTCCGGAATTCTCTGGATCCCTGCTTTTGCAGGGACGACGGACATCTCGGAAACTTCACAGAGATCCCCCGCGGCTTCTGACATGGGGAGGTTTGTTCGGGATGGGAAAACAATCCTGGACGTTCACCGGCCGGGGATCTCGTATTTTTTCAACAGGGTATACAAGCGGGATTGGGAGAGCCCCGAGACCCGGCAGGCTTCCTTGATATTGCCTTTGGTGAAAGAGAGGAGATCCTGGAGGTAACTTTTCTCCACCTCGGACAAGGCGGCTTCCCGAATGTCCTGCAAGGGGGGCAGGCCCGGGCCCGAAGCCTTTCGTTCTCCTGCGGAGGCGGGAGAAGCGGATTTCACCGAAGGGAACGGGGCCTGGGCGGCCGAAACGCGGACCTGCTCGGGCAAGTGCTGGGGGAAAATGGTGGGCTCGAAATGCGCTACGGTGAAGATCCAGTCCAGGGTATGTAAAAGTTCCCGCACATTGCCCGGCCAGGGGTATTTCTCGAGGGTGGGGAAAAATTCAGGGGAGAAACCCTTGGTTCCGATCCCGTGGCGCTCACAGAGCTGGTTCATGTAGGCGACCGCGATCTCCTTGATGTCCTCGGGGTGTTCGCGTAGTGGAGGAACCTCGATCGGAAAAGCCCGGAGCCGGAACAGAAGGTCCTCCCGGAATTGCCCGGCCTGGACCAGCTGGTCCAGGTTTTTATTGGTGGCGGAAATAAGTCGGAAGTCGCTTTTAATCTCTTCCTTGCCTCCCAGGGGGCGGAAACGGAGTTCCTGCAGCACCCGGAGAAAGGTTTTCTGAATCTTGAGGGGAAGCTCCCCGATCTCGTCGAGAAAAAGGGTGCCGCCGTCAGCCTGGGCGACCAGGCCCGACCGGGCCCGGTCCGCCCCGGTGAAGGCCCCCCGTTCATGCCCGAAGAGGATGCTTTCCACCAGGGTTTCCGGCAGGGCGGTACAATCGACGACGATGAAACCCTGGCGGGCGCGGGAGCTGTTGGCGTGGATGGCCTGGGCGAAAAGATCTTTTCCCGATCCGGTTTCGCCGGTGAGGAGGACGTTGACGGTGCTCCCGGCGGCCTGGGCCAGGAGGCCCAGGCATTTATTCATCGCGGGACCGTTGCCCCGGATGGCCTCCCGTTTCAGGACCGTCGCGGTCCGGGCAGCTTTTTTTTCTTCCCGATACTGGAGCGCCCGGACGAAGGGAAGGGTCATTTCCTTGATCGTGGAGGTTTTCTGGATGTAATCCCAGGCCCCGTTATGGACGGCCATCTGGGCCCCATCCCGGTCGCCGGCGCCGGTGATGATGATCACTTCCGGCGCGGAAGGGGATTCCCGGAGGGGGCGGATCGCTTCCAGCCCGCTGCCGTCCGGGAGTCGGACGTCGAGTAAGACCACGTCGAAGGTTTCCCCGGCGGCTTTTTCCCGGCCCTCGGCGAGGCACGAAGCCATGACTGCCTGGTGATCCATCCGCTCGACCATCTGGGCGAGCATCCGGGAAAATCTCGCGTCATCGTCAATGATCAGAATCCGGGCCATCGCCTCTCCTCAGGGGGTTTGCCGCTCCCGGTCCAGGATCTTTCGGACAGCCAGGGCCAAGTCGCGGGTAACGATCGGTTTGAAAATCAGCTCATTAATCCCGGCCTCCCGGGCGTCTTCGGAGATGGTCTTTTCTCCGTACCCGGTATAAAGAATGACGGGGAGGTCGGGACGAACGCTTTTCATTTCCCGGGCGAGCTCCGTTCCCTTGATCCGGGGCATGATCTGGTCGGTGATGACCAGGTCGAAGCTTTCCGGCTGGGACAAGAAAAACTCCAGGGCCTTCAACCCGTCGTTTTCGGCCACCACCGTGTAACCGAGGCTTTCCAGCATCTGCCGGGTGAGCCGGGTGAACCGTTCCTCGTCATCCACCAGGAGAATGCGCTCCGTCCCGCCGATGACCGGGCCGGCGGCGGGCGAATCCGGCGCGGGACCGGGCGGGAGCTTGGGGAGGAGGATTTCGAAGACGGTCCCCTGGCCGGGCCGGCTTTTTACTTCGATGAAGCCCCGGTGTTCCCGAATAATCCTCTGGACGATCGCCAGGCCCAAGCCGGTCCCCGCGCCGGACCTTTTCGTGGTGAAATAGGGATCGAAAATCCGCTCCAGGGTGGCCGGGTCCATCCCCGGGCCGGTATCGCTGATCCGGAGTTTCAGGAATGGTCCCGGCTGGAAATCGGGGTAATGACTCCCGGCCTCGGCATCCAGCTCGACGGCGGAAAGATTGATGCCCAAGCGACCGCCGGTTTTACCCATGGCCTCGGAGGCGTTGGTGCAGAGGTTCATCAGGACTTGGTTCATCTGGGTGGGGTTGACCCGGACCTGGTCGGACCGGGCTTCGAGGCGGCAGTGAACCTCGACCTGGGCGGGGAGCAGAACCTTGATCAGGTCGAGGGATTCCTGGATCAGCGGGCCCAGGGCCAGGGTTTTCATCTCTTCCCCGGCGGGCCGGCCCACGGCGTTTAATTGCTTCACGATCTGTTTGCCCTGCTGGCTCGCCTCCAGGATTTCCTGCAGGTTCCGATAAGGACGGCTTCCTTCCGGGATGTCGGCCAGGGTCATGTCGGCGTAGCCCATGACGGTCCCGAGGATGGTGTTGAAGTCGTGGGCGATCCCGCCGGCCAGCCGGCCGACCGCTTCCAATTTTTCGACCTGCCGGAGCTGGGTCTCCAGGCTCCTCTGCTCGGTGATATCGTGGAAAGTGGCTACCACCAGATAAGGCTTGCTCTCGCCGGTTCGAAAGACCGGCTCCGAATTCGCGGACACCCATCTCAGGTTTCCGTCCGATCTATACACCCCCATGATTACATTTACGCAGGGTTGGCCCGTTTTTAAGGTAACATTGCCCGGGCGCGTCGCGGCCGGAAAGGGCGAGCCGTCTTCACGAATCATCCGCCAGATCGGATCGAAGGAAGTCCGGCCTGCGATCTCTCCCAGGGAAAGGCCGAGAATTTCCTCGGCGCTTTTGTTGCAGGTGAAAATGCGGCCTTGCGCATCATACAGAATCACGCCTTCCGCCATGGACTCGATAATGGTGCGATAACGGGCTTCGCTCTCGGATAACGCGGTCTGGACGCGGTAATGCTTGTCGCGGGTGCGGAGCGCTTCCAAGCCGAAAGCCAGGTCGCCGGCCATTTCCTCCAGCCGGAGGATTTCCTCGTCGTGAAAAGCGTCCGGATCCGACGCGTAAATGTTTAATACCGCGATCGCCCGGCCGTCGGCCAGGAGGGGCAGGGCCGCGGAGGACCGATATCCCCGAGCGAGGGCGTCGGCGCGCCAGGGCGCCATCTCGGGGTTGGCGATAATATCCTGAGTCACGCAGGTCCGGCCGGTGCGGAAGCAGGCGCCGGTCGGGCCGCCGCCGCGCTCGGAATCGGCCCAGGTGATTTTGGCTTTTTCCAGGTATCCGTCCTCCATCCCGGCGGTGGCCACGGGTTTGATGGTTTTTTCCTGGTCCGACAGGGCGAATCCGACCCAGGCCATTTTATAACCGCCGGTTTCGACCAGGATTCGGCAGACCTCCCGGAGCAGATCCTCCTCGGAGGTGGCCCGGACGAGCGCCTGGTTGCAGTCGCTGAGCATCCGGAGCGCCCGGTTCACCTGTTCCAGCCGCAGTTGAGCGGCTTTCCGTTCGGTGATGTCCCGCGCGGCGGCAAACACGCCGCTGACCCGGCCCGACTCGTCCCGATAGACGGACGCATTGTAGAGCACCGAGGTGACGCGCCCGTTCCGGTGCTTGAGGTCCAGCGGATAGTCATGGACGGAGCCGTCCCGAAACACCCGCTGATAGCCGGCCCGCGCTTGCTCCGGCTCGGTGAAGTAATCGGCGAAGTCCGTGCCGATCAGTTCTTCCCGGGCGCAACCGGTGACGGTTTCCGTGGCGCGGTTTACGTCGGTAATCCGGCCGTCCGACCCGATGGTCACCAGGGGATCCAGGCTGGCCTCGATCAGACTGCGGTTATAGACGACCGCCCGCCTCACCGCCTCTTCCGCCCGCTTGCGTTCGGAGATGTCGCGCGCGGCGGCGAATACGCCGATGATCCGGCCCGACTCGTCCCGATAGACGGACGCATTGTAGAGCACCGAGGTGACGCGCCCGTTCCGGTGCTTGAGATCAAGCGGATAGTCATGGACGAAACCCTCCCGGAACACTTGCTGATAGCCGGCCCGTGCTTGCTCCGGCTCGGTGAAATAATCGGCGAAGTCCGTGCCGATCAGTTCTTCCCGGGAGCGACCGGTGAAGGTTTCCGTGGCGCGGTTTACGTCGGTAATCCGGCCGTCCGGCCCGATGGTTACGAGGGGATCCAGACTGGCCTCGATCAGACTGCGGTTATAGACGACCGCCCGCCTGACCGCCTCCTCCGCCTGCTTCCGTTCGACCAGTTCCTGTTGCGCGGATTTGTACAGGCGGGCGTTGTCGATGGCCAGAGCCGAGCGGTCAGCCAGATCCTGAAGCAGGGCCCGGTCATCTTCGGTGAAGGGGTGCCCGGGCAGGTCCTTGGACAGGCCCAGGGTGCCGATGACTTTGCCCTGGGCCCGGAGCGGTACGATCAGAAGGCTGAAAACGCCCAGCCGGTCCTGGTAGGGCAGATATTCCGGTTTCAGGGAGGCGCGGAACTCTTCCGGCGGCACCACCGGGAGCAGGAGAGCCTGACCGGTCTGGGCGACCCGTCCGGCCGTTCCCTCCCCGATCCGGACGAGACCGCTGGCGACAACCTGGCGCAGGAATTCGATCCTTTCCAGATTCCGGTGATGAACGGCCGCCGGATGCAGCCATTTGCCGTCATCGGATATCAGGGTGAGCACGCAGGCGTCCCCGATCAGGGCGCAGGAGAGACGGGCTACCATACCCAGGACCGCGTCGGAGTCCAGCCCGGCCTCGGCCACCATCCGGTAGATTTCGGAGAGGGCGGCGGCCCGGGTGATCAATTTGCGGTTTTGTTCTTCGGCCCGCTTGAAATTGGTTACCTCCATGAGGTAGAGGATGACCGCCTCGACTTTTCCCGCGGTGTTCTTGATCGGGTTGAGGGTCCAGTCCCAGTAAGTCAGCCCGCGTTCGGGCTGGTCGGGAAACTCGAAGGGCTGGGCGGAAACGGTCAGGGGCAGTCCGGTTTCGACTACCTGGCGGAATAGCTTTTTGTTTTCGGAATGGGGATAAAAATCGAAATGATTCCGGCCCAGAAAATACCCCGGGGGTTTCCCGCTGGACCGGGCGTAGGCGGGGTTCACCCGGATGAAATTGAAATCCGCATCCAGGTAGGCGATTTCCAGGTGGGTGTTGGCGAAGATGATTTCCAGAATTTCGTTGGAAAGCGAGAGTTCTTTCTCGGCCTTTTTCCGCTCGACGATTTCCAACTCCAGCTCCCGGTTGATTTTCGTGATTTCCGCCGTGCGGGCCCGGACCAGTTCCTCGAGTTGGTCCCGGTACCTTTTCAACTCCTCCTCCGCGAGTTTCCGCGCGGTGATGTCGAGAGAAATAATGAAGATCCCCTCGGGCACCGGCTGGATGCTCAGTTCCAGCCAGCCGACGGATCCGTCGGGAAAGACGGATTTGACCTCCGTAAAGTTGGAGGAGTGCTCTTCCAGACAGCGCTTGAAGACGGTGAACATTTCCGTGTTTTCAAACCCGGGATATTTCTCCATCATGGTAAAGCCGAGCAGATCCTCCGGGGCCTGGCGGACCTGCCGGGCGGCTGAGTCGTTGACATAGAGATAGCGCCAATCGAACCCGATGATCTCGCAGCCCTCCAGCATGTTGTTGAGGGTGCGGCGATAACGTTCTTCCTCCGCGCGCCGCGCCGCCTCCGCCTGAGCGCGCTCGGCCTCCAGCTTGTATTGCCGGCGGAATAACCCGGCCTCCCTCCGTTTCCACCAGAACAGGGCCGCGAGTCCCAGGGCCAGGATTACCACTCCGGTAAGGGAAAGGATCGCCAGGGCCCGGAAACGGAACGGGGCGACGACCTCTTCCTGGTCCTGCTTGGAGACGATAAACCATGGTGACTCGGGAATCTTCCGGAGTGCGGCCAGGACCGGGACACCGCGGTAATCTATTCCCTGAATTATCCCTTCCTTCCCGAGCACCGCCATGACCGCAGGCCGGTCCCGATTGGTGAGGGGAGAGCGCAGATTCAAGGCGGAGTCTTTTTGGCTGCGCAACTCGTTCAGATAGAGAACTTCTTCCCCTTCGCGGCGCACCAGGAGGGTTTCCGCCGTCGGACTGGGGGTGGGCCAGGACTGGATCAAGGGATATAGGAATTCTTCGGGATTAATCTCCAGGAGCATTAAGCCGACGTTAGTCGGAGCGGCGGAGACTTTGGATCTCCAGAGGAGGGGAACATAGAGATCCAGCTCTACATGCCCCGTCTTCTGCGAGCGGTGAAAATCCGACAAGAACGGCTTTCCCGAATGGACCGCGGCGGTGATCTCGATCCGATCCTGGGTATCGATGTCCGGTTCGGCCGGGCCGACCGACAGCCGGACCTTTCCCCGGCGGTCGAATAAAATTACATTCTGATACTTGTATCCGGTCCGAAACGAATCCATCCAGGACCGGATGTCCTCGCCCCGGTCCTGCCGGGAGGCCTTTTCCAGAAACGGCTTGATTCGATAGCGGATGATGGGATTGGGAGAAATCACATTGGCGTCGCCCAGCCGCTCTTGCCGCCAGGCGGCGATCTGGTTGACTTTCAGGTCGGCGACGGCCGCCAGGTTGTCTTCGGCTGATTGCTCCAGGTGTATTTTTTGGTTGTGGTAGAACCACAATCCGGCGGCCGTGATGCCGAGGGCGCAGCAAATCAGGAAGATGATCAGGGGAATGCCCAGAGTACTACGGGCCGGTCCGGGGGGTTCGGAGACTGGCTCCGGGGTGAGAAAATGAGGATTACGGTCTGACATTTAACGATTCCTTTTTTCGTTAAAGACAAAACGTCCACCGGTTCGAGAGCCTGGGACCGGCCGGATTCTCTTATTATTTTTGATTATCAATCTTAAAGAAAGTTTATTTTCAAAATTAATTACCTGAGTAATTGGTGTCAATCATTATAGTATTTTTGAAGAAAACCACCGGGTGAGGGCGATGTGGGCGCGGACCGAGATTTTTTTCAGGAGGTAACCCGCCCAGAGCTGCCAGAAGGGGGAAAGCTGGAGCGGACGCCGCCTGCGCACCGCTTTCAGGACATCCCGGGCCACCCGGTCGGGGGAGGCGCCCCTGTTCGCGTAGAAGTCGATGATCTGGTTTCTCCGGCGGGCCAGTTTTTCCGTCATGCCGGCGAAGATCGTGTCTTTCGTGATGTTGGTGTTGATGATGCCCGGGCAGATGGCGGAGGTGTAGATCCCGTATTTCGGGAGTTCCATGTTCATGGTCTCGGACAGGCCGACCAGGGCGAACTTGGTGGTGTTGTATGCCCCGAGGAGGGGCGCGGCAATCAAGCCGGCGGCGGAAGCGGTATTGACGATGTGTCCACCCCCGCCCTGGGCGATCATGCGCGGGAGAAAGAAATGGATCCCGTAAATGTATCCCCAGAGATTGACGCCGATGATTTTTTCCCAGAGGTCGAGCGGGATGCTCTCGAAGGGTGCGGCCACCCCCATGCCGGCGTTATTGTGGAGGATGTCCACCCGTCCCGCGGCGGCGTAAACGTCGGCTGCGAATTTTTCCATCGCGGCCCGGTCGGCGGAATCAATCACATAGGTTTTCACCTCCGCGCCCAGCTTCCGGATCTCCCGGCCCACCGCCTCGATCCTCTCCGCGTTGATATCGGTGAGGTGCAGTTTCGCCCCCTCCCGCGCGAAGGCCAGGGCCGTGGCCCGGCCGATGCCCGATCCCGCGCCCGTGATCACCACTACCTTGTTCTTGAAATCTTTCATCTGGTCGCTCCTTGGCGGCTTCCGCTTATCCTGATCCGCATCAGAAATTATATGCTAATCGCCCGCGCGATCAAAAAAGATACTGCGGGAAGACAGTAAACCCGATAAAAAAGCCCCGCTCGGTCGCGGGGCTTTCTTGTTTCTGTCATTCCGCACTTGATGCGGAATCCAGATATTTTCAGATAAATTAAGGAATTCTATCCTGGATTCCTTCCGCCTCTGGCGGGACGGGAATGACGGCTTAAAAAGCCCCTTCGCGGGCTCCCTTATTCGGGCGGCCGTTGAAGGCCGCCCCTACATAATCAAAACCGAAGATTTTAGCCACGATAAAGCCGTGGCTGAGACGACATATTAGAAAACGGCCTGTTCGTCCTCTTCCGAAGCGAGGTTGACATCCTCCCGCAGGCAGGCCCGGAAATGGCTTTTGGCCTTCCAGATTCTCTCCAGCCGTTCCTGGCTCAAGAAATGATTGTGGCCGGAATTCAGATCCAGCGCCTCGCGCAGCTTGTAAAAGGCTTTCAATGATTTTTCCGAAAGGACGAAGCCGGCCAGCGCTTTGTTCCACTCGATCAGGTTTTCCCGGATCTGTTTGATCGAGCCGGTGGAAATTTTATTTTTGAAAAGGTACTGGCTTCCCAGCGGGTCGGTGATTTCAAACGCCCGAGGATAACTGGAGAGCCTTAATTCGCAGATTTTGTCGTCCAGGTGGTTGGAATTGTTATGGTTCGGCTTGGGGCTGGCCTTTGATATCTCCCGCTTGAAACGATGAAAAAATACGCTGGCGATGCCGGTTGAAACCAGGGCCGCGAAAACAATGGAAATTATTACGATCGGGAGATGGGAATGCATTTTTAAAGTTTGCTTTCGGCCGCCATATAAAAATGATCGGTGCTATTTTATAACACCGTAATTCATTTCAAGTCAAGAAAATTTTAGGGTAGACGGTAGGCCGGGCAAACATTTAATTTGAGCTGCTTATCGTTAATCGTCTATCTGGTTTCTCTGATTTACCTGGTCTATCTGGTCTATCTCGTCTATCTCGTCTATCTAGTTCATCTAGTTCATCTGGTTTCCGAGCTCTGCGAGCCCGACGAAGCCCCGAAGTCCGCTGAAGCGAAGCGGAAGCTAACCGGAAGCTAACCGGGCGAAGTCTGGGATGGTTTCTCTAACCACCCAACTACCTAACCACCCAACCACCCAACCACCACGCAACCTTAAGGTTGCGGCTACCGCTTTGCTCTATGCCCTATGCCCTTTGCTGCCTACTGTTCTCTATTCTGAATCGCCTCAATGTAGCCCAGGTCCCCGGTCTTGACGTTGGCGGCGTTTCCCTCGTCGGTATCGATATGCATGGTCAGGTTGAACCCCGGGGTGACCCGGATCAGCACGTCCCCGAAAATCAGTTCCCGCTCCCCCTTGACCCTGACCATGACCCGGTCGCGGTCGCGGAGGCCGAAAAGCAGGGCGTGCTCCGGCGACATGTGCGTATGGCGCATGGCGCAGATCACCCCCTTGCTTAAGGTCAGGGTGCCGGCCGCGCCTTCCAGGGTTATGCCCGGGCTGTTCTCGATGTCCCCGGACTCCCGGATGGGGGGATGGATCCCGAGTTTGAATTGCTCCGTCATAGAAATTTCGATCTGGGTTTCCTTCCGGGTCGGTCCGAGGACACGGACCCGCTCCACCCGGCCCTTGGGCCCGACCAGGTTGACCGTTTCCTTGCAGGAAAACTGGCCGGGCTCGGAAAGATCCTTGTCCGCGGTGAGCTGGTGCCCGGGTCCGAACAGGGCTTCGACATGCGCCTGGCAGAGATGGACGTGGTGGGCGGAGATCTCCAGGGGGATGGGAGTGTCTTTCTGGGTGCTGATGATCCTGGTCACGTGGCGCTGGCCCAGGGTGCGGATGGTTTCCCGGGCGATCATCCGCTCCTCGTCGGTGGGAATGACCAGGACCCGGACCGGCGCTTCCGGGACGGAGATGTCGATGACAGTCTCCGCGCCCCGGGCTTCCTGGTTCTTCTTTTCCTCGATCTGGATGCCCATGTAGCCCAGGCCCTGGCAGGCCAGGCTCCGCACCCCCGCGCTGCCCTGGCCGATGCCGCCGGTGAAGACCAGGGCGTCGAGCCCCCCCATCGCCGCCACGTAGGCCCCGATGTATTTCCGGACCTGGTAGCAGAAGGTCTTGAAGGCCAGGAGGGCGCGCTGGTTGCCCTCCTGGGCGTTTTTCTCGATGTCCCGCATGTCGTTGGAGATGCCGGAGATTCCCTTCAGTCCGCTTTCCCGGTTCAGGATGCGGTCCATGGCGTCCGGGTCCAGTCCCTCGGTCCGGATCAGGTGGGTGACCACGGAGGGGTCGAGGTTGCCGGAGCGGGTTCCCATGATCAGCCCCTCGGTGGGGGTCAGCCCCATGGAGGTGTCGATGGAGCGGCCGTGGTCGACGGCGCAGATCGAGGCCCCGTTCCCGAGGTGGCAGGTGACGATCTCGAGCTCGTTGAAGCGCCGCTTGAGATGCTCCGCGGCCTTCAGGGCGACGTAGGCGTGGGACATCCCGTGGAAACCGTAGCGGCGGATCCGGTTCTTTTTGTAATACTCGTAAGGCAGACCGTAGAGATAGGCGTAGGCGGGCAGGGTCTGGTGAAAAGAGGTGTCGAAAACCGCGACCTGGGCGGCCCGGGGAAAAAGACGCTGGGCCTCCCTGATTCCGACCAGGTTGACCGGGTTGTGGAGGGGGGCCAGCCGGGAAAGGTTTTGGATTTCCTTGATTACCTTATCGGTGATAATGGTTGAGTTCGGGAAGATATCCCCGCCGTGCGCGACCCGGTGACCCACCGCGGCGATTTCATCCGGGGAGCCGATCACCCCGCGGTCCGGGTCCCGCAGGGCCGACATCATGGCCGCGAAGGCCTCCGCGTGACCGCCATTCGGGAGGGTTTGTGAGATTTCCCCCCGGGCCGAGCGGTAGGTGTGGCGGGTGCCTTCTTCCCCGATTTTTTCGATCATCCCGCGGGCATTCGCCTTCTCGTTTCCGGTATCGAAAAGGTTGTATTTCAGGGAGGAGGATCCGCAGTTTATCACCAGGGCCTTCAGCGGCTCCTCGCTCTTGAGCTTGAAGCCGTAGGGATCGTCGCTGGCGCGGAATGCCGAGGCGGCCAGGTCCCGGCCGGCGTTTTCCCGGGCGGACTGCTTGATGCGCTCGGAAATGGTTTTCGAAAGGTATTTAACCGCCGGGGGGTGCGTGATCAGGATGGTCGAGAAGAGGCTCGAGGGGATCAGCAGGGCCCGGCCGGAGGTGATCCCGATGACGTCGGCCATGGTTTTGTCCCCGGTCATGAGCGACATTTCGCCGAAGATGTCCCCCTTTTTCAGGAGGCCGATCCGGTGCTTTTCCCCGCTGTCATCGGTGACGGAAACCTCGGATTCCCCTTCGAGGATGACGCCCAGGAACCGTCCCTCCTCGCCGAACCGGATGGCCGCCTCGTTGGCCGCATAGTGGGTCAGGCGTGAGCCCTCGACCAGCTCCCGCAGGCGGGCTTCCGGGAAGCCCTGGAAAAGCGGCACCTGATTTTTCAGAAAATCGATGATTTCTGTCTTGTCCATTTATCCTCGCTGAATAACGTTAAGACCGTTAGGACCGTTAGTACCGTTGGGACCGTTTAAATCGACCGGAAACTAACGCTGTTTTGATATTAACGCTACTAACGCTATTAGCGCTATTAACGCTACTAACGCTACTAACGATGCTAACCCTGCAAACGTTCCTGGGGCTGATCGCGTTATGACTTATCGGGGGGGAGGAACCACTCGTCCTGGCCGGGAGGGGTAAAATGATCTTCTCGCATGCGCCTTTCCAGTCCCAGGACGGAGAGATGCACCTCCCCCGGGGTGGTTTTGAACAGGAGGGGTGTCTTGGCTTTGGGATGAAGGCTGATCAATTCATAGCCGAGTTTTTTGAATTTCTCGTAAATCTTGGCGGTGGGGGTGTAAACCCATCCTTTCACGCAGATCAGTTCCGAGGGAAGGCCCCATTCCTGCAGGGTGGCCACCCGGAGATAGATTTCATGGGAGGTGTCCAGTCCCTCGATTTTTCCCAGGGAATATCTTTTCCAGAATTGGGGCTGGTCGGGATGCACGCCGATTTTGGCGACATCCTTTTCCAGCTTTTTCCGGAATCTCTCCAGTAATTCCGAAGCGGACAATGGATTTTTGAGATTCATCGGCTTTCTCGTGTTAGTCGAGTTTAATTTGTCGTTATTTTTTACCATTTCTATTTCTCCCTGTCCACCCCTGCAGACGTTGAGCGGTAGCCGCAACCTTAAGGTTGCGTGGTGGTTAGGTGGCTAGGTGGTTAGGTGGTTAGGTGGCTAGGTGGTTAGGTGGTTAGGTGGATAGGTGGCTGGGTGATTAGGTGGTTAGAGAAACCATCCCAGACTTCGCCCGGTTAGCTTCCGCTTCGCTTCAGCGGACTTCGGGGCTTCGTCGGGCTCGCAGAGCTCGGAAACCAGATGAACCAGACGAACGTTTTTAACTTTATGTTCTTTGTTCTCTGCCCTCTGCCCTATGCTCCATGCCCTATGCGATTGAGATGAACGAGACAGACTAGATAGACGAGATAGACCAGATGAACCAGAGAAACCATATGAACCAGCAAAACATTCTTAACGCTATGCCCTATGCTCTATGCTCTATGCCCTATGCACTTTGCTAATTCACCCATCACCTTAAATGTTTGCCCGGTCTGCCGTCTACCGTATGCCGTCTACCCTTTTCCAATTTGACAATTCCAGCGGGTTAAATTAAATAATAAATCCCATTAAATCAGGTGAAAGGTCAACAGGAATTGACGATTGACGAATGAAAACCAGACAAACCAAACAAACCAGATAGACTAGATAGACTAGATAGACTAGATAGACCAGATAGACGAGACAGACAAAACCAGGAGGATAAAAAGATGCCGCTGAAATTCACCGAAGAGCATGAGCTTTTCCGCGCCTCGCTCCGGAAGTTTCTCGCCAACGAGGTGACCCCGCACATGTACGAGTGGAAGGAAAAACATGACATCCCCCGGGAAATCTGGAAGAAGCTGGGAGACCAGGGCTTCATCGGCTACTGGGTGGATCCGAAATACGGCGGTTCCGGGCTGGACTTCAGTTACTCGGTGGTCCTTCACGAGGAATACTCGAAAACCTCGCGGGACCTGGGCCTCGGGATGAGCGTTCATAACGACATCGCCATGCCCTACCTGGCCCGGAAGGGGACCGAAGCGCAGAAGCTGAAATACCTGCCGGCCGCCTGCAAGGGCGACTGCATTGTGGCGATCGCCATGACCGAGCCGGGCGCGGGGTCGGACCTGGCCGCCATCCGCACCACCGCGGTCCGGAAAGGCGACGAGTACGTGATCAACGGCCAGAAGACCTTTATCTCTAACGGGATCAAGTGCAACCTGGTGATCGTGGCGGTCAAGACCGATCCCAAGGCCAAGCCACCCCACACCGGGATCAGCCTGATCCTGGTGGAGGACGGCACCCCCGGTTTCACCAAGGGCCGGAGGCTGGAAAAGATGGGCGTTACCGCCGCCGACACCGCCGAATTGAGTTTCGAGGACTGCCGGGTGCCGGTGAGCAATCTCCTGGGGGAGGAAGGGAAGGGCTTCTATATCCTGATGGAAAATCTCCAGCAGGAAAGGCTGGTGGCGTGCCTGGGCTCCATTCTCATGGCCGAGACGATTCTCAACCTCACGATCGATTACGCCAAGACCCGGGAGGCTTTCGGGCGCCCGATCAGCAAATTCCAGGCCAACGCCTTCCGCCTGGTTGAATTCGCCACCGAGATCGAGATGGCCAAGACCTTCACCTACAAGATCGTGGACGACCACCTGGACGGGAAGGACATTACCAAGGAAGTCTCCATGGCCAAGTGGTATAACACCGAGCTCGTCAACCGGGTGGCTTATTACGGCGTCCAGCTCCACGGGGGCTACGGCTACATGATGGAATATCCGATCGCGCACTATTACTGCGACATGCGGGTGCAGACCATCACCGCCGGGTCGACCGAGATCATGAAGCAGATCATCGCCCGGATGATGGGGCTGATGTAAGCGCGGAGCGCATATAGCATAGGGCATAGGGCGAAGGGCAAAGAGCAAAAAACAAAGCGTAATCGGACTGGTCCGAAGTGTCCGACTGGTCTGACAGGTCGGACAGGTCGGACCGGTCGCTCTACCAGCTTTCCACTATTTTCTTCAGTTCTCTTTTCAGGATCTTGCCGGCGGCGCTGACCGGCAGGGAATCGACAATTTTCAGAATCCGGATTTTTTTATAGGCGGCGAGCCGCTGGTTGGCGTATTCGAGCAGTTCCTGCTCGGTGGCGGTTTTTCCCGGAGCCAGCCGGACAAAAGCCGCGGGCAGTTCCCCGGAACGCGGGTCCTTCTTCCCGACCACCGCTGATTGCGCCACGGCCGGATGGGAATTGAGCGTCTCCTCCAGGTCGCGGGGGTAGACGTTATATCCCTTGTAGATGAGCATGTCCTTCTTCCGGTCCACGATGTAAAGGAACCCGTCCTCGTCCATTCTCCCGATGTCGCCGGAGTAAAGCCAGCCCGAGCGCAGGACCTGGGCGGTTTCCTCGGGACGGTTCAAGTATCCTTT
The DNA here is from genome assembly GCA_028713675.1 of bacterium. GTDB lineage: Bacteria > Desulfobacterota > JAPLJL01 > JAPLJL01 > JAPLJL01 > JAPLJL01. The sequence continues at coordinate 87,018 of JAQTNV010000001.1, read as the reverse complement.
CATCACCTGGGGCCCGCGGATGCAGATCTCGCCGGCCTCCCCGATCGGGAGTTCGGTTTCGCCTTTTTCCGGATCGACGATTTTGATCTCGGTGTCGGGAATGGGCAGGCCGACTGAGCCCGGCCTCCAGATTTTCGGGGTCGGGGGGCTGTTGACCGCGCCCATGGTGGCTTCCGTCATTCCGTATCCTTCGAGAATGCGCCGGGGAAATTTTTCCTCCAGGGCGGAGATCAGGCTCGGAGAAAGGATCGCGGCCCCTGACCCCACCGCTTTGATCCCCGACATGTCCGTTTCCCGGTAAAGAGGGTGCTCGATCAGGGGAATGAAAAGCGCGGGGGCGCCTCCGAAAAAGGTGGGCCGGTACCGGGGAATGGCGCGGAGAAATTCCCCCGGGTCGAAGCGGGGGAACACGACGATCGTGGCCCCCAGGACGAGCAGGCGGTTCACGTAGCCGATCACGCCCATGGCGTGAAACCAGGGGGAAACCACCAGGACTGTTTCCCGGCCGGGGAGGAGGCAGTGGTTTTCCTCGCGGTCGCCTTCCCGCCTTTCAATGTCGATGATGCCGTTCCGCCAGGTCAGGACCCCGCCGGCAAACCAGCAGAAATACTGGCAGGTGTTCACCACGACGTTGTAATGGGTGATCATGGCTCCCTTGGGGGTGCCGGTGGTCCCGCCGGTGTAGGCGATGTGGGCCAGGTCCTCCCGGGGATTGAAATCGATTCGGGGCGGATTGGGATCGGAGTCTTTCAGCAGGGCGGCGAAATCCCGGGTTTCCGGCGGGGAGGATTTTGCGGCCGGGGCTTCACCGGAAAGGTTGACCGGAATGACCCTTTGCACGGGGGTGCCGGAAAGGGCGTAATGTTTTTCGTTGCAGGTGGTGTCAAGCCCGATGTAAGTCTCCACCCCCGCGTCCCGGAGCAGGAAGGAAAGCTCCTTATCCGCCAGCATGGTGCTGATCGGGACAAAGACCGCCCCGGCCTTGAGGATGCCGAAATAGGCGATGGCGAATTGGGGAGAGTTGGGCAGATGGATCCCCACCCGGTGGCCTTTGGCGACCCCCAGCTTCGCCAGGGCGGCGGCGAAGCGGTCCGAGAGGGAATCGAGCTCACGGTAGGTGATTTCCTTTCCCTGGAAGATGAGGGCGTTTCTTTCGGGCCACTTGCGGGCGGAGGAGCGGAGGATTTCGAAGGCCGGGATCTCGGGGTAATCAATATGCTTTTCCACCCCCTCCGGCCAGAATTTATAATTCTTTTCCAAGATCAGTCCATTTTTGGCAAAAGGTAGACAGTAGACAGCATACCGGGAAAGAAAAAGAGAGATTCTTCGCTTAGCTCAGAATGACAATGTTGGGTTGTGGGTGTTGGGTTTTAAACCCTATGACCTATCACCCATCACCCATAACCCGCCTTTTCTGCAGGCGGCCGTCGGCGGTCTGTAAAGGTGTCATTCTGAGCACATTCGCTTCGCTCAGTATAAACCTCTGGCGACTTGTCCCGAGAATGATCGAGGGAAGAATCTCGTTTTGGTCTTTTCCTTTTGCTCCCTGCGCCATGCACCATGCCCTATGCCCTATGCCCTATGCCCTTTACCCTTTCACCTTTTTTGTATCTCCTTATCGTCTTTCTCTATCGTTTCCCGGGACTTCGCCTGATATTGCTTGATCTTTTCCCGGACGATCCTGTCCTGCAGGCCCAGGATCTTGGCCGCGGCCAGGGCGGCGTTTTCGGGCTCCAGCACCACCATCGGGGCCACCGCCGAAGGCGTTCTCAGGGTGGACCAGATATCGGCGCCCCCGAATTTTTCACTGTAAGGAGGGCAGGCGATCACCGGGCAGTGGGTCTGGGCGTCGGTGAAGCCGCTCAGGGCGTTGCTCCTCCCGGCCACGGTGATGAACACCACGTTCTCGTCTTCATATTTTTTTATGATTTCAAAGCATTTCAGCGGGACCTTGTGGGCGGAGGCGATCCGGAGGATGGATTCCACGCCCAGCTTTTTCAAGGCCTCGGCGATTTCCTCGGACCATTTCAGATCGCTTTTCGAACCCATGATGATGACGACTCGGGACATTTCCAGGCTCCTTTCAAAAAAAACGGTTTCGAGTTTCGAGTTTAAAGTTTCGAGTTAATAATCAACTAAAGAAGTGTATCAAAAGTTCTTTAATTTTGTCATTCCGGCGAAAGCCGGCCTGCCCGAGCTAAACTCTCGTGTCGGCCAGGGAATCCAGTATTTTTCAGATGGATTCCCGTTGGAATTTATCCCGCACTCTGATGCGGGGCGGGAATGAGATCTCTCTACCCGGTTTTAATCGAATCCGATAAGCTATCCGATATGAGAATGAAAATTATTCATTTGATCGGTGGTCGTTTGGTTCACTTGGATCTAACCACTTGCATCTTGTCCCTGCTCATCGCCACTTGCATCTTCTCCCTTATTTCCTGCGGTCAGCTTCCTCCCACACCCCAGCCGGTCACGCCCCCCTCCGAACAGCACCTGATTACCACCCCTTCGGATCTTCTTAACGATGAGGGGATTCTCATCCAGCGCGGCTGGTCTCCGCACCCCCTCCTCAACTACAACCCCGAGAACATAAAACTTGGCACCGGACAGAAGCGGGAATGGGAGTTCTTCACCGTTTTGTCTTCGGCTTATGTGCTGAATCTGACCATCGCCGATATCGGCTACGCGCGCTTCTGCACCGTGGATTCCATCGATTTCGCCAGCGGGGAAACCAGGGCCGGCGGGGTCGTCAGCCTGCTGGGGGACCTGAAACTCTCAATGACCCGGTCGAGCACCGGCGGGGTTTCCTGCGTATACCGGGGCAAAGAGGTGATGAGATACGAGCGGACCGCGGATAAAAGGATCGCTGTTTTCGATATCCCCAAAACCCTGTTCACCGACCGGATGCGGGGCCGAATCGAGATGCTCCAGGACCCCAAGATGGATTTCCTGGCCCTGGCCACGCCTTTCCCGGAAGACCCCCGGGAGTTTTTCTACGAGCATAAGATTGTGAACATGCCGGCGTCCGGGGAGGTCGAGGCCGGGGACCGGAAGATTTCTTTCCCGGCCGGGGAAGCCTGGGCGGTAATGGATTGGGGGAGGGGGGCCTGGCCCCGGAAATTAATGTGGCGCTGGGGGGCGGCCTCGGGAAAGGTGAATGGCGCTTCCGTCGGCTTCAATATCGGGAACGGATTCGGCGACATGAGCGCCGCCTCGGAAAACCTGGTGGTTTACGACAATGCCGGCCACAAGCTCGACCGGGTGACCTGGGATTACGACACCAAAGAATATATGAAGCCCTGGCATTTCCGGGGCAACGACGGCCGTTTCGAAATGACGCTTGAGCCGATATACGACCAGCATGTGGGCGCCAACGCCCTGGTCAAGTCGGCCCGCCTGCACAAGCTTTACGGTTATTACAGCGGTTCGGTGGTGCTCGACGACGGCCGCCGGGTCGAGGTGGATAAAATCCTGGGCTTCGCGGAGGAAGTGTTTCTAAAATGGTAAAAACAAGGTCATAGGTGATGGGTCATAGGTCATAGGTCTTAGGCAAGAGGCGAGAGGCAAGAGACAAAAGAAACAAGACGTGAGGCGTAAGGCGTGAGGGGTAAGGGGTAAAGGCGTCCATAGTGTCCATTGAGTCCATAGTGTCCATAGGGTCAACTGAAATCAGGTGATAGGTGATAGGTCATGGGTGATAGGTCATGGGTCATGGGTGATGGGCATTGAAAATCCCCCTCGATCCCCCTTTTAACAAAGTGGGAAGATATTTTCTTTTCGACTTTAGCCCAACACCTAACACCCAAAACCCATCACCTGATTGGGGAGCGAAACCAACCCCCCAAAAAGAAAAAAAGGCCAACAAAAAGAGAGATTGCTTCGCTGGCGCTCGCAATGACGAGTGCTGCCTGGTAGGCGAGATTCTTCCCTCGATCATTCTCGGGACAAGTCGCCAGAGGTTTATACTGAGCGAAGCGAATGTGCTCAGAATGACAGTATGTAACGGCGGTTCGCGGTTGCTCAGGCAATTATTTTGCAGCGATAAATTTTAAATAATGCTCCGCCGTTTCCTTCGGCCTTTCCATCATCGGGACGTGCCCGCATTTTTTCATGATCACGGTCTGGGAATTAACCAGGCCTTTCTGTAAAATCCCGACGCAGGAAACGCTGATCAGGCGGTCCGTATCGCCCCAGAGGATCAGGGTCCGGTTCTTGATCTTCGGCAGGTCGGGCTCGAGCTGGTAGATCTTGTCTTTTCCCTTGATGTCATTCCAGACCTTCTCGTTGAAAGCCTTCACCGCCAGCTGCTTTTCCGCCAGGTAACCGAGGATCCGGCCGGGGGCGGGGGGAGGATCGACGAAAACGTACTTGAGCGACTCCTTAAAATCCTTGGGCGTCTCTGAAAGCAAAGGGTTTTTCCCGCCCTGCTCGAGCACTTTATTAAGATCGCTTTTCTCCGGGCATTCCCAGATCCCGGCATTGTCGAACAGTCCGAGGGTCAGGACCTTTTCCGGGTGGTCCACCGTATACTTGGCGGCGATGGCCCCGCCCATCGAGTTGCCGGCGATATGAAAGGTCTTCAGTCCTACGAGATCCGCGAAGCGGTCCAGGCGGTTGGCCTGGTCCTGGATGGCATAGGAATCGGATCCGATCCGGGAGCTTTCCCCGAAGCCGGGCAGGTCGAGCGCGACGACATGGTAAGAGGGGGTCAGATACCTGGCGAACAGGGTCCAGTTGTCCTTCTCCCCGGTGAACCCGTGGACCAGCAGGATGTTGTCGCCTTTCCCGCCCTCAAGGTACTGGATGGTATGGTCGTCTACCTTGATTGATTTCTGGGTAAGCCCGGCGGATTTCCGGGCCCAGCTGATCCCCGCGTTATAAAGGGTGCCGGGGGAGGCGAAATATACAAAAGCCAGGCCGGCCAGAATGAATACCACAGTGATGGTGATTATGTTGATGATTTTTCTCACGGAATTTCTCCTTGTCCCGGTTTCGGGGGTTTGGATAGTAAAAGAATATTTGCGGGAATATTATAAACGATATGGGAGGGAAAAAAATAATCCGGAATTGATCAGCTTTTTATCCTGGCCAGTGTCTGCAGCAGCTTTTCGTTGGGGGGGATGTCATACATATTCGAGCAGTAATGGGCAAAGGCGACCGACCCGTACTTGTCCACCAGGAAAAGCGCGGGGAGCCGGCCTCTTTCCTCGAAGACTACCTTTTGCTTATAGAGCTTTGCCACTTTTTCTTTCTCGTCCGGAAGGCCCACGAAAGGAAAGCCCATGACCTTCCACATGTTATAAAATTCGACCTTGGAGTGCTGGCCGATCGCGGCCACCTCCGCCTTGAATTCTTTGAATTTCGCGTAATCTTCTTTGAGGCCTTCCAGGTGCCATTGGGATTGCTTGCAGGCGAATCCCCGCAGAAAGACGAGAAGGACGGCCTTTTTCCCCTGGAAGCTGGAGAGGCTGAAGGGTTGATCCTGATAATCCACCAGGGAGAAATCGGGGGCTGGCGACCCGACGGTGATTTTGGCCGGCGATACGGCGGTAATTCCTTGAGTTGTTGATCTTCTGACATTTTCTTTCGAAGTTTCCATATCGTTTTTCTCCCTTTAGAAAAGAAAATACCCGCGAATGGAGAAAATGCGCGCACCAGTATCGCCCTGGAATCTAAAATTTACCTATAAGTGATATATGGATAATTTCATAACAAATAGAGTGGTTTGTCAAGCCTATTTTGGGAAAAATGGAACGCGGGAAAACCTCTCGAATTTCCTCCACGCCGTTATATTGTAAATAGGAAAAGGCAGGGTTGGAGAATTGGTGATAAATCAATAAAATATGCCAATAAATTAACGAGTTATAAAAACACCTTAATGCCAGTGATTAACAGATTGATAAGAGCCGGGAAATATCTGGAAACGATCCTGTCGCCGATGGTTTGTTTCGGAATGGTCGTGATCATGAACAACAACGGCGCCGAGACGGAGCCGAAAGAACAGCCGAAGCCGATGATCTGCCTGGTTTCCGTCGGGAATGACGCTTCCGCCGTTTTTCCGGAGCTCCGGCAGGAGATCAAGGAAACTTATGGCTATGAAGTTACCGCCCGGGTCGAGGTTCCGTTGCCGGAAATGGCCTACGACCAGAAACGAAACCGGTACCTGGTTGTCCCCGTCCTGAACCGGATCGGGCAGAGGGTTCCGGATGAGGATTGCCTGAAAGTCCTGGGGATCGCGGATGTAGATCTTGTTACCAACGAGCTTCATTATGTTTTCGGCAAGGCGGATGGCATTTCCGGGAGGGTGGCGGTTATTTCCTTACAGCGGCTGAGACAGGAATTTTACCGGAAGCCGCCGGACCGGAAGCTGTTTTCCGACCGGGTGGCGAAGGAGGCGGTCCACGAGCTCGGGCACCTGTTCGGACTTCAGCACTGCGAGAACCCGGAATGCGTGATGTTTTTTTCCAAATCTATCGCGGATACGGATAAAAAAGGTAAAAAGCTGTGTTCAGGCTGTTCGCAGCGGATTAATACCGGCCGGGAATAATTTTAAAAGGGCCGATTCTTGGAAAAATGACTTTTTATTTAAAAAAACCCGATGCCCCGATGGGATCGGGGCTTTTTTTTATCCGGATTTCGGAGTAATTTAATCGGTATAAATCATCAGGATATTAATGCTTCCTTAAGGAAGGGGGTCAGGGTTATGGACTGGGGAATGGCGAACCGGATGGCGCAGCTGATCAAGGCGGACGGGCACTGCCTGTTTCTGCCGATCGATCACGGATACTTCCAGGGGCCCACGCACAAGCTGGAGGAGCCGGGCCGGACCCTCGCGCCCCTGCTTCCCTATGCCGACGCGGTTTTCGTCACCCGCGGGGTTTTGCGCTCTTCGGTGGACCCGGAGAACACCAGGCCGATCATCCTCCGGGTCTCGGGCGGCACCAGCGTGGTGGGCAAGGACCTGGCCAATGAGGGCTTGACCACCACGATGGAGGAGGCCATCCGCCTGAACGCGGCGGCCGTGGGGATCTCCGTTTTCATCGGCACCGAGTATGAGAAGGAATCGCTCCTCAACCTGGCCAAGCTGGTCGACGAGGGGGAAAAATACGGCATTCCGGTGATGGCGGTGACCGCGGTGGGCAAGGAGCTCGAAAAGCGGCAGGCCCGCTACCTGGCCCTCTGCTCGCGGATCGCGGCTGAACTGGGCGCCCGGGTGGTGAAAACCTACTGGTGCGAGGATTTTGACAAGGTGACGCGGGGCTGCCCGGTGCCGGTGGTGATGGCCGGCGGGCCCCAGGTGGACACCGAGCTCGAGGTGTTCAAATTCGTCCATGACGGGATGAAGAAGGGGGCCATCGGGGTAAACCTGGGCCGGAACATCTGGCAGAACGATCAGCCGGTGGCGATGATCAAGGCGATCCGCGCGATCATCCATGAAAACGCCTCCCCCGCGGAAGCCCAGAAAATTTACGATGGCGGAAAAACCGGGAAAGGCGCGAAAAGCAAGAAAAGCAAGAAAGGCAAGAAAGGCGGGAAAGGTTGAAGCTTCTGATTGTTAATATTTTTCTCGCCTGTCCCGCCTGTTCAACTTTTCTCGCAGGCTAAAGAGGATTAACCATGCGCGTAGCGATGTATTACAGCAATTCCGATATCCGCGTCCAGGAGATGCCCAAGCCCCGGATCGGCCCCGGCGAGCTTTTAATGAGGGTCAAGGCCTGCGGCGTCTGCGGCGGTGACGTGATGGAGTGGTACCGGGCGGGCAAGGCCCCCCTGGTCCTGGGCCACGAAGCGGCCGGGGAAATTGTTGAAGTCGGGCAGGGTGTGGGGCAATACCGGGTCGGAGACCGGATCGCGGCCTCTCATCATGTCCCCTGCAACACCTGTTATTACTGCCGGAACGGCCACCACACCGTCTGCAATACCCTGCGCCAGACCAATTACGATCCGGGCGGATTCGCGGAATTCATCCGCCTGCCGGCGATCAACGTCAGCCGCGGGGTCTATCCGCTCCCGGTCGAGATGTCGTGGGAGGAAGCTACCTTCATCGAGCCCCTGGCCTGCGCGGTACGGGCCCAGAAGATCGCGGGAGTAAAACCGGGGCAGACGGTTCTGGTCATCGGCAGCGGAATCGCCGGCCTGCTCCACATCCGCCTGGCCCGGGCCCTGGGCGCGGGGCGGATCCTGGCCGTGGATGTCGCGGATTACCGGCTGGAGATGGCCGTCCGCTCCGGGGCCGACGAGGCCATCCCCGCCTCCGAGGATGTGCCGCGCCGCCTGCGCGAACTTAACGAGGGCCGCCTGGCCGACCAGGTGATGGTCTGCACCGGGGTCTCCTCCGCCTTCCCCCAGGCTTTCGCCTCGGCGGAACGGGGAGGGACGATTCTCCTCTATGCCCCCACCCGGCCCGAGGTGTCGGTTTCGTTCTCGGTTACCGAACTTTTCTTCCGCAATGATATAACCATCACCACCTCCTACGCCGGCGCCCCCGCCGATCATTTCGCGGCCCGGGAGCTGATCTGGACCCGCCGGGTGCCGGTGCGCGACCTGATCACCCACCGCCTGGGCCTGGCCGAAACCGCCCAGGGATTCCAGCTGGTCGCCGAGGCCAAGAATTCCATCAAGGTGATCATCGAGCCGGAACGGTAGCTAAGGGTAGACGGTAGCCTGCCCGAGACGGGCGAAGCCGGCCAGGGACAGTAGACGGTAGACCGGGCAAACATTTAATTTGAGCTGCTTGCTTCTTACTGTCTATCTGGTTTCTTTGGTTCATCTGGTCTATCTAGTCTGTCTCGTCTGTCTGGTTTGTCTGGTTTCTCTAGTTTCTCTAGTTTCTTTGGTTTAACCCAAAACCCATCACCTATGACCTATGACCTGATTCTGCCTACTGTTTACTGCATACTGCCTACTGGTTTTTCTAACCACCCAACCACCTAGCCACCTTCTTTTTCCGGTTACCGGTTACCGGCTACCGGCTACTTGCTACCAGTTCTCTGCCCTCTGCTCTCTGCTCTTCATGGACACTACGGACACTACGGATTTATCCCGAAGGGTTTATCTGAGGGACACTATGGACACAATGGACGCCTTTTCTTTTTGCCCTCTGTCCTATCTCCCATCTCCAATTTGTTATTTGCTTTCTACCCGAAATAATTTGAATTGAAGAATATTTTATAGGATAATTATATTTAGAGAGGTTGGGGGGAATTGGGCAGGAAATTAAACTTAGAAGAGCAGATCGAACGGTTTCAGCCCGATACAGACGAGTTTTGGGAAAAGCACACTATTACCAGCATCCCGGGAATAAAAGACCCCTCACGGGGTATTTTTGTTCGTAAAGACGAGCAGCTTGAATTCGGGGTGGAACGCGGCACCTATGTCTGGGTTACCAACAAGAACCTCTACAATAAATTAAAAGGGGAAGGATACTCGATCATCGCCTTTCATAAGAAGCACCGAATTCCCTGCATGTTCAAGCCGATCGATCCGAATATGACCCACTACGACTGGTTTCATCCTCCCGAGGATAAACGGACCCGGGAAGACGAGTAAAAATTCAGCCCGCAGTTAAGAGGCGAGAGCGGCAAAGTACTAAGCACGCTACGCTTCCAAGCAGCCAAGCACCCAAAACCCATCGTGTTTATCGTGTCGTTGTGTTCTTTGTGTCTATTGGGTCGAAAAATACTAATTAACGCTGAACCGTGAACGTTGCACCTCTTAACCTAAGACCTATGACCCATCACCTATGACCTATCACCTATCACCTATGACCTTGTTCTAAACCAGCATTCCCGCGAAGCAGGCCGTCATAAAAGTTGAGAGTGTTCCGGCGACCAGGGCCCGGATGCCGAGGGAAGCCACTTCGCCCCGCCGATCGGGAATGATCTCTCCCAGACCCCCGATCAGGATGGCGATACTGCCGAAGTTGGCGAATCCGCAGAGGGCGTAAACCGAAATCACCTGCGCCCGGGGCGAGAGCAGGCCCTGCGCGACCAATCCCTGCATCTGCTGATAGGCCAGGAATTCGTTCAGAACGGTCTTGGTGCCGAGAAGTTTCCCCACGGTCAGGACTTCCCCCGCCGGGACCCCCATGACCAGGGCGAAGGGGGCGAAGAGATAACCGAAGATGTCCTGGAGGGAGACATGGATCGCGAACTGGAGAAGGAAATTCACCAGCGCGATCAGGCCGATGAAGGCGATCAGCATGGCGGCGATGCTCAGCACCAGCTGCACGCCTTGCCCCGCCCCGGTGGCGGCGGCGTCGATCACGTTGACCGAGGTCCGCTCGGGATTGAACTTGACCCCGCCCCGGGTGAGCGGCTCGCCGGTTTCCGGGATCATCATCTTGGAGATCAGAATCGCGGCGGGGGCGCTCATGATCGAGGCGGTCAGCAGGTGCCCCGCCGAGGCCCCGAAGGAAACGTAAACCCCCATCACGGAGCTGGCGATGCTGGCCAGGAAGGTGGTCATGACCACGAAGATCTCGGAACGGGTCATTTTCTTGATATAGGCGGGAATCACGGTGTTGGATTCGATCCCCATGAAAATCTGGAGCACGGCGATCAGCGCCTCGGCACCGGAACAGCGCATGGATTTCTGCATGACCCAGGCCATCCCCGCCACCACCTTTTGGGTGATGCCCAGGTGATAAAGAATGCCGGCCAGCGCGGAGATGAAGATGATAATCGGGAGGGCCTGGAAAGCGACGATCGCCCCGATTTTATAGTCGGTAACCAGTCCCCCGAAAAGGAAAGACGCCCCGGTATTGCTGAAGAGGATCAGTTTATCGAAAACCCTTTTGGCCAGGTCGAAAAAGAGCTCCCCCGGGCGGGTTTTGAGGATAATGAAGACCAGAATAAGCTGAAGGGATAATCCCCAGAAAACGATCCGCAGACTGATTTTTTTCCGGTTTTCCGAAAGCAGGAAGGCGACTCCCATCATCACCAGGAGTCCGACGCAGCTGATCAGACGGTAGCCGAGATCACTCATAATTTATGGGTTATAGGTCATGGGTTATAGGTCATGGGTCTGAACCCAAAACCCATCACCTGAAAAATGTCTATTTGGTCTGTCTCGTTCGTCTGGTTCATCGAAGATTGGAGATAGGAGATTGGAGATAGGAGATTGGAGATAGGAGATTGGAGATAGGAGATAGGATATTCCAAATCTTTTATCTTCAGCGCAGGCTTAAGCCTGCGGCTACCGCTTTGAGCTTTACTCGTTGCTCGTTGCTCATTGCTCATTGCTGCCTGTCCTTAATCGTCTTCTTCTTTCGTTTTATCGACTTCTTTCTTGATCTTGAGGTAAAACACGAAAGAGATAATGGTGAAGACCGTGCAGAGAAGGAAAATAACTCCGATGACGATAAAAAATCCCCAGTTCATCATTTATCCTTCTCCATTTATTCTGTTCGGTTATAGGTCATGGGTCTTAGGTTAATAGGTTCAACGTTCACGGTTCAAGGTTAGTAATTAAAATATTGTCATTCTGAGCCGTAGGCGAAGAATCTCGATTTTGCCTTTGAGCTTTGACCTACGACCTATGACCCTATGGACTCAATGGACACTATGGACACTATGGACGCCTTTGCTCTCTGCCCTCTGCCCTATGCCCTATGCTCTCTGCCCTATGCTCTCTGCCCTATGCTCCTTGCGCCGACCGCCGTAAAAATAGTCTAGAGCCAAGAGGCGAGAGGCTAGAGATAAAACCTCTAAGCTCTTGTCTTGCTTGACCTATCTTCAATCTCCTATCTCCTATCTCCTATTTATTATTTTGAACGTTTCTTTTATTTTCCCGATGGTGTAATCCAGGTCCGCTTCCGAATGGGCGAGGGATACAAAGCCGGTCTCGAAGGGGGAGGGGGCCAGGTAAATTCCTCTCTCGAGCATGTTCCAGAAGAAACGTCGATAAAGCTCGCGGTCCGATTGCAGGACCTGATCGTAGTTAGAGGCTTCCCGGATCCCGAAAAAGATCGAGAACATCGAGCCCAAGCTGTTGACCCGGGAGATAATTCCGGATTCCGTAGCCGCTTGGGCCAGGGCCGAGGCCAGTTTCGCGCCTTTTTTGGCGAGCTTTTGATAAGTCCCGGGTTTTTTGAGCTCCTTGAGCATGGCGATCCCGGCGGCCACCGCCACCGGGTTCCCGGAAAGGGTACCGGCCTGGTAGACCGGGCCGAGCGGAGCCGCCATTTCCATGATTTTCCGCTTCCCTCCGTAGGCGCCCACGGGCAGTCCGCCGCCGATGATTTTACCCAGGCAGGTCAGGTCGGGCTTGATCCCGTAATATTCCTGGGCGCCGCCGTAGCCGAGGCGGAACCCGGTGATCACCTCGTCAAAAATCAGGATGATCCCGTCCCGGTCCGAAAGCCGGCGGAGGGTCTTAAGGAAGTCGGGTTCCGGCGGGACCAGGCCGATGTTGGCGGCCACCGGCTCGACAATGATCGCGGCGATCTTGGAGCCGTTTTTCCCCAGGAAGAGGGACAGCGCCTCGCTGTCGTTATAGGGGAGGACAATGGTATTGCGGGCGTAATCCGCGGGGACGCCGGCTGAATCCGGGGTCCCGAACGTGGTCGCCCCGGACCCGGCTTTCACCAGGAGGCCGTCGGAATGGCCGTGGTAACAGCCGGCGAACTTGATGATCTGGTCCCGGTTGGTATAGCCCCGGGCCACCCGGATGGCGCTCATGGCGGCCTCGGTGCCCGAGCTGACCAGGCGGACCATCTCGATGGAAGGCATCGCCTGGACGATCAGGCGGGCGAGCTCGGTTTCCTCTTCGGTCGGGGCGCCGAAGCTCGTGCCCTTGGCGGCCGCTTTCATGATCGCCCGGATGATGGAAGGGTGGGCGTGCCCCAGGATCAGCGGGCCCCAGGAAGAGACGTAATCGACATACCTGTTGCCGTCGGCGTCGAAGATTTTCGAGCCTTTTCCCCGGGTGATGAAAAGCGGGTTTCCCCCCACATTGCGGAAGGCCCGGACGGGGCTGTTCACCCCGCCGGGTATATACCGCCCGGCGGCTTTAAACAATCGGGAAGAGTTGGTCCAGTTCATATGGGTCATGGGTTATGGGTTATAGGTTATAGGTTATAGGTTATAGGTCTTAGGTTAAGAGGTTCAACGTTCACGGTTCAAGGTTAATAATTAAAATATTGTCATTCTGAGCCATAGGCGAAGAATCTCGCTGTTGCTTACTTTGGACTGCACCAGCTTGCTTGTCCCGTCAAAGGCGGGGCTGGTGCATGCAGTAGCAAGCTACTGCACTCCATAAAATTCATTATCTTTTTTGTTTTCTTGGGTCTTCATTCCGCTTTGTCCTTTGCTGCCTACTGCTTACTGTCTATCTGGTTTATCTAGTTTCTCTAGTTTTTCTGGTTTTTCTAACCACCTATCCACCTAACCACCCAGCCACCCAGCCACCTTCTTTTTCCGGTTACCGGCTACCGGCTACTTGCTACCAGTTCTCTGCTCTCTGCCCTATGCTCTATGCTCTATGCTCTATGCCCCGTCACAGCGGCCTCAGGCTCGTCTTCTTAAACTCCCTCGTGGAAAAAAGAATCCGATATTCATTTAATTTTAATTCCCGGGCGATTTTCCGGACCCGGGCTACGACTTCCTTCCGGGTCCGCCCGTGGATCATGGCGTAAAGATTATAAGGGAATTCCGGCGGGGCCGCCCGGTCGTAACAGTGGGTGACTTCAGGATAAGCGGCCAGCTTTTTTCCCAATCGGGCCACGCTTTTTGAAGGCGCCTTGAAAACCGTCATCCCGTTGGCGCGGAATCCCGCCATGGCGGGAGAAACGATCGCGCCGACTTTCCGGAGGTAGCCCTCGCGTAAGAGCTTCCGGGCCCGGGCAAGAAATGCCTCTTCGCTGATCCCGATATTTTCCGCCAGTTGGAGATAAGGTCTGGAAGTGGTGGGGAGATCCCCGGTCAATTCCTTGAGCACATCCCGGTCAATCTTACTCAATCCGGGTTTTTTACTTCTTGATGTTTTTTTTATTTTGGTCATGAATCCTTCAGCTTTTGTCATCCCTTCATTTCATTCAGGGCGGGGCCTGAGTCATTCGCTTTTTGTCATCCTGATCCCGCCTCTGGCGGGAGAAGGATCTCGAAGGGCTTAGGATTAACTTCGCGAAGGATCTGAGGTAAATGTGGATTTTTTCCCAACAGAACCCGTAACTCGAAACCGAAAACTCGAAACATGTTTTTTAAATATGGTGCGCCAGAGAGGATTTGAACCTCCGGCCAACGGCTTCGGAGGCCGTTGCTCTATCCGGGCTGAGCTACTGGCGCATTAAAAAATGCAAAGCTTTTCACAAACCTCTTTAACTCTATATTCTCCGGTCATTCCCGTCAAGGAATCGGGCCGATTCTTGACTTGTTTCTCTATGAATCAGACAATGGGCATGACCTGAAGTTCCTGATAACCGACTGAACCTATGTCCCTTGGGATATGGCCGCACTGACACTAAAAATCCTGCTGGTTATATACATCCTGTATGCCCTCCTGAAATTCTTCGAGTTCTTTTTCAGAAAAGACGAAGCCATGATGAAGGGGTTGCGGATGGTCTATGTCGACGGAGGCGGCCGCATAATAAAAATATTCGACAATGTCATTCTCATCGTCATGGTGGTTTTTGTCGTCCTTCTCTTTGCCGGCGGAATGGAATATCTCAGCTTCACCACCGGTCTCCTGGTCGGCATGACCGTCATCCAGGTCTATTTTCACCGGTTCAGCGATCCTTTGCCTCCGGAAAAATCGCCGGAGGCCCCGATTACGGCATTAAAGATGATGTCGTATTCCATCCAGGCGAATCCGGGCAAGGCCTGGAGGGAATTGATCTTTATGACGGTGCTTTTTGTCTGGGCGCTCTATATGCTTGCCACCCAAGGATTCGGTCTGTTCCAGGGCCACCCCTGAGCGAACTAATGCGGAAACGGGGCTGAATAATTCAGGTTTCAAGGGCGACCCCGTATACCGCCAAAATTCCCTCAATGGCGAAGATGGCCAATCAGTTATAAGAATAGGCCTTTCCCCGCAGATTTCCGCCTCTCTTTGGATTTTTCCTTTAATGATCGGAACTTAACGGTTATTCTAATGTCCAAAAGAGAGTAGCGAGGGATACAGATAGACAAAGTTTTAAAAGGGGAAGAAGGAGGTAAAATCATGAAAAAGTTTGGAAAGATTGTCGCCTTAGGTTTCACGCTTGGCTTTGTTTTCGCTTACACTATCCGCGAAATATTGGCCGAATAAGCGTAAAAGAAAAATTGAGTTAACGGCACCCCTGACTTCGCCCGATAAAGACCGGCAGCGTTTCAGGGGACTTTTTTTACTTCGTGATTATCAATAATCTTTTTCTGTAAATATTTTCCACCGCGGCTGCCACCGAAGCCGGGCTCTAAGCGCTTTGCGATAAAATGAAAGGGATATTAATAGCTCCGTGCGGGATGAACTGCGGCCTGTGCAGCAGTTACCTGGCGATGGTTCATGACCTGAAACGCCTGGGAATTATGAAGACCTATTGCCCCGGCTGCCGCCCGCGGGGCAAAAACTGCGCTTTCATGAAAAAGCAGTGTAAATTGCTGGGGAGCGGCCAGGTGCGGTACTGTTTCGAATGCGGAGAATTTCCCTGCCGGATTCTCAAGCATCTCGATCAGCGCTACCGGGAGCGTTACCGGATGAGCATGATCGAAAACCTTACCTATATTAAAAAACACGGGATCAGGAAGTTTTTAAAGAAAGAAGCGGACAAATGGCGGTGCTCGAAGTGCGGAGATGTGGTGTGCTGTCATAACGGCATCTGTTTCAAATGCGGGCAAGAGAAATTGAAAGCTAAAAAGAAAAAATACCAGTGGGATAAAAAAGGAGATAAAAAATGACTATTGAAGAGCGTTTGGAAAAGGTTGAGAAAGAACTGACTTTATTGAAGAAAACGTTAGCTACCGCGCCGAAGGTGATCCGCGCCAATAAATTCATCGTTGAAGACGAAAACGGTAAAGTCCGCGCCGGGATGGTTTTGGACGAAGACGGGCCGCGGCTGGGATTGTTTGACGAGCATGGCAAAGTCCGCGTCGGGATGGGCTTGGATAAGAACGGGCCGGGGCTGGGGCTGCTTGACGCGAATGGCAAAGTGATCTGGAAAGCCCCATAGTCGCGGCCCGCTATTTATGACCCTGGACTTACGTTTATAACGCCTGACGAGTTCTCAACTCCTGGCTCATTGCTCATTTCTGATTATTTACTTGATATTCAATTATATTTGGAATATATGGCGCAGGAGGACCAGATAGACCAGATAGACTAGATAGACTAGATAGACCAGATTGGGCGGGGATTAGGCGGTTGGTTTATCCCGACGGAGGAGGGGCAGGAGCGAATGTCAAAGTAAATATATGACCGACTCTGGAATTTCTTAGACGTGACTCAATGGTTTTTTTAACTCGAAACCCGCCTCCGGCCCGTATAGGCCTACGGCCCGGAGGGAAACCCGAGACTCGAAACTTTGTTTAGAATGTCCAATATCAATGGCTGACCCCCTATGAGGACTGCCCCTTATGATAGGTTCCATCGCCGGTGACATAATCGGGTCGGTTCATGAATATGAATCGATCAAGACGAAGGATTTTCCACTCTTCCAGAAACATTCTGCCTTCACGGACGATACCGTCCTGACCGTGGCCGTGGCCGACGCGATTCTGTCGGGCCGTCCATACCGGGAGTGTGTGATTGAGATCGGCCGGCGCTATCCGCATTCGGGTTACGGCTCAAGGTTCATGAGCTGGCTTTTTTCCGAAAACCACCAACCCTATCAGAGCTGGGGCAATGGGTCCGCCATGCGGGTAAGCCCCATAGGTTTCGCCTTTGGGAGCGAGGCGGATGTGCTTCGGGAGGCGGAGAAGACGGCAGTTATTTCCCATGACCATCCCGAGGGGATCAAGGGGGCCCAGGCGGCCGCCCTGGCGGTTTTCCTGGCCCGGACGGGCCGGTCGAAGAAGGAAATCAAGACTGAGATCAGCCGGCGCTTCGGGTATGACCTGGATCGGACCGTCGAGGGCATCCGGGCCGTCTATTCCTATGACATTTCCTGCCAGGGCACCGTTCCGGAGGCGATCATCGCTTTCCTGGATTCGGACTCCTATGAGGACGCGGTCCGGAACGCGATTTCGCTCGGCGGGGACGCCGACACCCTGGCCTGCATAACCGGCGGGATCGCCGAGGCCTTCTATGGGGGTGTCCCGGAACCCATACGGGAGAAGTCTTTGGGGCTTCTGACCCCTGACCTGCGTGAAATCACCGAATCTTTCTGCGAAAAATATATTAGGAAGTAATGGCCGCTTTTTTCGGCTTATCCTGCTAACTCATTGCTTCTTACCCCTCACGCCTCACGTCTTTTGAGCTTTGAGCTGCCTACTGGTCTATCTAGTCTGTCTAGTCTGTCTGGTTCATCACCATCGCATAGACTCCGTCCCGTAGGACTACGTCCTGGAGGGGGCATGGAGCATAGGGCATAGGGCATAGGGCAAAGGACAAAGAGTATAAAGTTAAAAACATTCGTCTGGTTCATATGGTTTTTCTAACCACCTAGCTACCCAGCTACCTAGCCACCACGCAACCTTAAGGTTGCGGCTACCACTCTGCCTACTGCCTATTTATCCCGAGGTACGAGGGACTCCTTACTGCCTACTATTTTTTCCGCGGTCTGCGGTCGCTGCTATTTGCCGAGCTCTGCGAGCCCGACGAAGCCTTGGCGAAGTCTGGGTTGACTTGCCGGGCAGACTGTCAGACAATAATCCAACTTATTATTCCCTAACAAATGAACCATCCAAGGCAAAATGACCTTCGCTTTCCGGGGAAGCATTTATGAGAAAAGACCTGGTCCCCATTGAGCATATTGAAAGCAAGATTCTTCTGCTTCGCGGGCAGAAGGTTATGCTGGACTCCGACTTGGCGGAACTTTATGGCGTAGAAACGAAGGTTTTAAACCGGATGGTCAAACGAAATATCAAACGTTTTCCTGAAGATTTTATGCTCCGACTTACTATTGGGGAAGTCGAAAGTTTGAGGTGCCAAATTGGCACCTCAAACTTGAGGTCGAAATTTGCGACTTCAAGACGCGGCGGACGCCGCTATCTTCCTTATGCTTTCACCGAGCAGGGCGTCGCCATGCTGTCCAGCGTGCTGAAAAGCTCGAGAGCGGTTCAGGTCAACATTGAGATTATGCGGGCGTTTGTCCGCCTCCGGCGGCTTTTAGCTTCTAATGCCGAACTGGCTAGGAAACTCAACGAGTTGGAGAGAAGATATAATTCCCAATTCCGGGTGGTTTTCGACGCGATCCGGGAGTTGATGACTCCGCTTCAGGAACCGGAACCTGAACTTCCTCCCCAGCGCCGGATCGGCTTCACCGCGCGGGAGAAAGCAAGACGGTATTCAATCGGGAGGAAAAGGTAAGCCTTGTAAGGAAACGTCAATTAGTAAAGAAAGTCCTCCAGGACAACGCAAATCCTTGCTCATTGCTCATTTCTGATTATTTCCTTGACATTCAATTATATTGGAATATAAATGGGGATAAATATGCACAAATAATATAAGGGCGATCATTATATTAATGACAAATCAACAAGTAACCAACATCCCCCCAAGGCGAATATTTCTAAAACGTATTAGAAAGTACATGATTATTATTTCCTTTTTCTTTTATTTGTCCGGTTGCGCGACTAACGGGGTGTGCCAGAAGGAGGGGGGTGCCCACAGTTGTACCTGGTGGACCGAAGATGGAAAGGTGCATGAGTGCCGATGCTCAGTGCTCGGGGAGGGCGAAGGCGAACATACGGTCTGCTCCGGTGACTGTTGGTAAGATGGACCAGATTAATTTATCCATTGGAGCCTTGGCGCAGGAGGACCAGATAGACTAGATTGGGCGGGAGCGAATGTCAAAGCAAAGACTTGGCACTGGAATTTGATAGAAGGGAAAAAGGAATGAAGCATGGTTGAAAATGTCCGTTTTCAAGGGCTGACCCCAGCCTCACGACGGTGACTGTTGGTAAGATGGACCAGATTAATTTATCCATTGGAGCCTTGGCGCAGGAGGACCAGACAGACTAGATTGGGCGGGAACAAACGTCAAAGTAAAGACTTGGCACTGGACTTTATAAAACAACGGAACTAACGGAACTACGTCCCCTAAAAATTTCAATATCGGTTGTCCCTAAAAAACATAAATAAATGCAAAACAATAATATCTTTCTTTCTTATTTTAATAACAGAGAATTGGCATTTCTGTTTTGGATTTTAATTTTTATTATTTTTGCAATTTATCATGTAAATATTAGATCATCGTTTATAAATTTAATAAAAGCTTTTTTCAAGGTAAAATTACAAATAATTAATATTTGTATGATTATTTATATATTAATAATAATTTATATTCTAAATAAGTTTAATATGTGGTCTGTTATCTTTATTAAAGATACAATTATATGGGCTACGGGTACTGCTTTTGTTCTTTTAATAAATATTGAAAAAGTAAATAAAGAAACAAGCTATTTTAAAAAATTATTTATCGATAATTTTAAATTTGTTCTATTTTTTGAATTTATAATTAATTTATTTACTTTTTCATTCATTGTTGAATTAATTCTTTTTCCTTTGATTTTAATAATTGTAGTTTTGAATGCTATTTCAGGAACTAAAAAAGAATTTGAATCTGTAAAAAGATTGACCGATTATATTTTGGCATTATTAGGACTCATAATATTTTCTTATATTTTAATTAAAACAATAAATGATTTGGGAAATATAACGTCAATCGATAATTTAAAATCATTTTTATTGCCAATTCTATTAACAATTACATATATACCGTTTCTTTATATTTTTGCTTTATTTATTACATACGAAGAGCTTTTTATGAGAATAAAATTCTTTATAAAAGATAATAAAGAGCTTAATAAATTTGTGCAGAAGAGAATCTTGTATTTATGCAATCTAAATTTATATAAATTAAATATATTTTCGAAACTACTAACATCGTATATTCCAATGTTAGATAGTAAAGAATCTATTTTAATAATGATTGAAGATTTTAAAAAGGTAAAAAAGAAGGGGCAACCATTGGAGTTTAAGTTATGATAATTAGATTATAAAACTATTAAATGATGATCGTTAATTTATTTATTTTTCATAATTACAGGGATGTGGTTTATTTAGTAGTATGTAAAGTAAGGATGAGTAACATGGTGGGATCAAACCCCAAAGAAAATACCTAGCACCGGATTTTGATGGAAGGGAAAAAGGAATGAAGCATGGTTGAAAATGTCCGTTTTCAAGGGCTGACCCCAGACTCATACGTTGATAATTTAGATCACGTTTGGGATTGTGATTGTGATTAATTTCTAGAGAAAGCCGCATCAGCCCTTGAATGGTAAAATTATGGATAAATCAAGAAGTAAGGAGCGTTTCCTATAAGTTAAGTGCTTAACATCAAAGTAAAGACCAGACCTGGTCCTGGAATATCATAGACGTGACCCCATGGTTATTTTAACTCGAAACCCGCCTCCGGCCCGTATAGGCCTACGGCCCGGAGGGAAACCCGAGACTCGAAACCAGCTTGAGAATATCCAATGTCAAGGGTTTATCCCGAATATTGTTGAGGGGCCGACCACATCTGTGTAAAAGGAGATAGATTGAAAAAAACGCTGTTCCTTACCTTCATTGTCCTGCTTTTGTTTTTAAATGGTTGTGATGGGGGTGGATGCCCGGCGGACAGCAATGATCCGGCCATCCAGAGCGTTACTTTTAGTTATGACGAAAATTGTAAGCTCGATGAGAGCCATTATCTTTCGGTTAAAGTTGACGATGTTAAGACCAATACCCACGACTGCAACTGGGACAAGGGGAGCGTCATTGTCGTTTCGGGAACATATACCCTGACCCAGGAACCCGGCGAAAGAAATTTTGATTCACTGCGTATAATCGCTACCTTCGGTATCACGGGGGCGGAGATATCTGAAAATATAATCGACTCCTGCTCTGAGCCGCTGGAAACGGGAACGGGCACCTGGGTTGGAATGAGCGAGCTGAAAGATCTGGAGCCGGGCGGACATAAATCCGGAATAAATCTTGAGATGGAAGGTCTTCGGCTGAGCACAGTCTGCCACATCGAAACCTGTGTCGGTCCATAAAATCGTAAACAATGAGGTCATGTCTACACATTTGACAATATTAACTGGGTCCATCTGGGGAGTTGATTAAAGGATCTGAAAGCGTGACTGGAAAATTCAAGTTTCAAGGGCTGACCCCTTCTGTATATGTGAATCAAGAAAAAAGGGAGCTATTTCATGAAAGTAGAAAAATTAACTCTTGATAGAATTTTTGATCGAACAGAAAGTTTGGAGGCCCCTTTATTCCAAAGACCTTACGTATGGAAAGAAAAAGAAAATTGGGATCCTCTTTGGGATGCAATTCGTAATATAGCAGATAAAATGGTTTCAAAAATTGCCTTTAGGCCACATTTTTTGGGAACGGTCGTTTTAGATCAATTGAAAACCTCTACAGGCAAGCTGCATGTTCGTCAAATTATTGATGGTCAACAACGTCTTACAACACTTCAACTTGCATTGGCAGCTGCACGTGATATTTGTGTAAAATTAAATGAAGATAGTTATTCAAAAGCATTTAGAAAAATGACAATTAATGATGTACCGCTCAGCGAGAGCCCTGATGATGTGTTCAAAATCTGGCCAACAAATGCTGATCGGAATATTTTTCGAGAAGTAATGAACGCAGGATCAGCCGTATCGGTTAGAAAGATGGATAATATGGATCATGGTGATAAATGTCTTGTTCAAAATGCGTATATTTACTTTTCAGATAAATTCGATGAGTGGCTTGGGCAAACAGGAACAGAAATATTTCATAATAAGATTGATGCCCTTTATTTAACAATGTTAGAAAATTTGCATATTGTAGTTATAGACCTTGATGAAAGTGACGATGCTCAAGAAATATTTGAAACGTTAAATGCCCTTGGTGCACCATTGCTGCCAGCGGATTTAGTGAAAAATTATTTGTTTCATCTTGCGAAATCTCAAAAAAGCGATCTCTTGTCATTATATAAGAATTATTGGGAGAAATTTGATAATGAAAAAGGATATTGGCGAAAAGAAATAACACAAGGTAGATTGAAAAAACCAAGATTGGATATATTTCTAAATCATTTTTTAACGTTAATGCGCGGTGATGAAATAATAGTTACACAATTATTCTCAGCTTATAGGGATTATATTGAGCAATCAGAAGAAAAGAATGCATCAAAGCATATGGATCTATTTAGATCCTACGCTGATATATATAAAAGTTTTGACGAATTTCCAAAATCCTCTCGTGAGGGAATATTTTTCTATCGTTTAAAGCTGATGGATACGACTACGGTATTCCCTCTTTTATTAGAAATAATTAAAAAATATAATAATAAAGAAAATAATAAAAAGTTAGAGCAAATATTAATAGATATAGAATCTTTTCTTGTTAGAAGAGCTATTTGCAATTTAACATCGAAAAACTATAACATTTATTTTACTGAAATAATTAAAGAAATGCGAAAAATGAATAATTTCTCACCTGATGATATACGGAAATATTTAGTTTCACAAAATGCCGAAGTATCTCGTTGGCCAGATGATCAAGAATTAAAAGTTTCTTGGATAGAAACAGAATTTTATAAAAAACCAGGTAGATCAAAATGTCGGATGGTTTTAGAAGCTTTAGAATTATCTCTTCATACTGATAAAACAGAAGAGATAAAATCAGAGAAAAAATTAACTGTTGAACATTTGTTGCCTAAAAAATGGGAAAATCACTGGCCTCTGTCAATTTCTGAAGAAAATCCAGAATATTTTAAAATTGCAGGATATAGAAAACATCTTTTACATACAATAGGTAATTTAACTTTATTAACTAAAAGTCTTAATCCGTCTGTATCTAATGGGCCTTGGGAAAAGAAGCGGAAAGAGATACTTAAACATAGTGCTTTAAATTTAAATCGTTCATTGCCAGAAATATGGGATGAGGATTCCATTCAAAAACGTTCGGAAGAGCTCTTCAAAATAGCGTTAACAATATGGCCTCGCCCCAAAAGCGATTCATAAAACCAGAAAAAAAGTGGGCACCCATAAAAGGCACATTATCGAGAGGAAAGGAAAGCCAAACAGACGTTTAAATAATGTGATATTTAAAAACGAAAATAACAAATCAACTGCGTCCCCGAGAACTATAAACAGTGAAAAAAGAAAAAGGCATTATTTCAAATTGAATAAGAAGGATTTATCCCATCTGAAAGAGTTAGCCTTGACGGAGCACAAGAACTTCTTTATCCGGAATCCACATCTGAAAAAGTCATATTCAAAAGAACTTATAGGAATCTGTTTATGCCAAGGGGCGGCTTCCCATTATCTTAATCCCAAAATTGGCATAAAAGATTTTGATATTTGGCATTTTTATGAGGAAAACAAGAATGAGAACTTTCCTTATAGAGCCAACAAACCGCTAAAGAATGGGTATAAAGGAATCCAGATTGACTTCCTTAAAAGGGAAATACCGACCGCCATTATCCGGGCCAACAAGGGGAGACCGGGAAAGTCCATCCTGGCTTATCTTCTCCAGAAAAAAACGACCACTCAAAAAGTGCTTCTTAAAAAAGCTGTAATAGGCCTTTATCCATATAAATTATTCGGAAAGATACTTTGGGAGGGAACAATTTAAATATTTGTTTTATTTATTAATAGATATGGGTGCATATTCCAAATATGAATGTCCTGATTGTGGTTATTCTGCTGAAGTTTCTGGGGGAATAGATGGTGGAATGTATACATCTGTGGAAACCTCGATCTGCACCCGCTGCAAAGAACTCGTAGATGTGATAACGGGAGTGTTTGGTCATGTTCCAGGCGGGGATTGATCGGTTGGTTTACCCCGACGGAGGAGGGGCGGGAGCAAATAACAGATTTAATACAGAACAGGGGATTTTGAGATAAGATGACAAAGCAACAAGTAACCAGCGCCCCCTAAAGTATGGAATGGATTGACCTAATATCGAATTGGGTGAATTCAAAGGCCTCTCTTTTGGCTTTAATTGCAACTTTTATATTGGCAATTATTACATTAATTTACACAATTATTACTCGTAAGATTCTAATGTTGAGTTCGCAACCTACGATTAAAATCGAGCCTAATGCTATTCGTATATCCCCAGATATCAAACACGATATTAAATCAGAGCTGGAAAACTCTAATATTGATAGCATCCTTGATGATAAAAAGAGATATTCAATTTATTTAGACGTAACATTAAATAATATTGGTAATAATCCTGCTCAAAATATTTACATTGATTCCCATGTATTTTTTAAAAAGAGAAGACAATTTGGAAAAAATACTTTGCCAATACATCTTCCTGAGTTTATATCTTTTATCCCACCATTTACTGAAAACAATGAAAAATCACAAATAAAAATAACGCTGGCTTACGATGGTTTTTTAGCAAAAGAAATCATAAAAGACTTTTTTGGAAGCCGAAATAATTATGGATTTCCTTGGTTAAGTTTCAGTAATGAAATGAAAAGTTCTATTCTATGGCCTTCACCAAGAATAAAAATTAAATGTTTTTACTCAGATATCCAAAACAGACACTATTGCTCAGAACATTCATTATTTTTTCATATATTTTGGGATCCAGATATAAGAAAGCTAGGCATATATTTATTGCGAAATCTAGAAGAATTATCGTTTTTCGGGATCGAAAATATTTCTAGAATATCAATAAGGAAACATTTTAAAAAACAGAGAAGTCTCAGATATACATCCTTTTACGGTCAAAAATTCAAAAGAAACGAATTAATTCTATTAATGAGAGCAAAACAAGAAAAAAAATCAGATTTAGGAGATGTTGATTCTAATAAATAGGCTAGGAGTGATTTGATAATTTATTTTAGAAAGGGCGGGGGCCGCGGGTGGAATTGCAGGAAAGATTGAATCTATCCTGGTGTCAAGAAGTAAAGGAAGTCCCATTGAATGCAGCCAAACAAAATCTGCTAAAGCCTTATACTTTTTAAATTTATGAATCGTCAAAGATTAGAAGCTTGGGCTTTAGAAATTATAGATACTGTTAAATCAAAACGTAAGGTTGAAGACAGCAATGTTGAGCTTAAAACAAATTGGCCTGATGATCCTTATAAAGCAGCTCGGCGTCTTGCTGGACATGCGAATGCTGCTCGTGGGGAAAATATTCTTTGGATAATCGGATTGGGTGAAGAAAAAGGTATATCTAAATATGATAAGGTAGAGATAGCAAATTGGTGGACCCAAGTTAAAAATTGTTTTGATGGATTAGCACCATCTTTAATTGATTATGTTTTATCTACTTCTGATGGGCCAGTTCAGTTACTATATTTTGAAACCTCTTCTTCTCCTTTTTTAGTAAAAAATCCTAATTTTGGTAAAGAAAATGCTGGTCCGATTGAAAGGGAAATACCGTGGCGGGAAGGAACTAAAGTGCGATCAGCAACTAGAGAAGATCTTATACGTATTCTTGTCCCCTTGATACCATTGCCTGATGTAGAGTTGCTTGAGGGTAATATTTATGTTTCGAAGCAAAATGCTTTAGATCCTAATTGGATACATAATGTGTCCAGAGTTCGTTTAATACCGCATTTAAGTTGGCAGCTTCAAATTTCTTTATATATAATCCCAAATAATAATCAAAGAATCGTATTTCCTGTGCACCGTACCCAATTGAAAATTCATTTGGAAAAATGTGAGGATTCTGAATTTATTGCAGAGGATATAACTTTTTCAAGTTCTTCTTCTTTTCCTGAAGCGACATACCATTCAGATTTGGTATCGATTTTAACAACAAGTTCTGAAGCGATTATCCATTTACCTGGAAGGTTGGAAATAAATGCCAGTTATTATGAGCCTTTAAAAAAAATTCCATCAGAAAAAAACCTTGAAGTACAATTAGTAATAAAACCTACTGGCACAGAACATTCAATAGAAAAATATATTTCATTTATTGAAAAAAAGATCGATGAAGGATCCAAAGAGTGGATAATGAACGGGAATAAAAGAACAAAGGGATCGGACATTGAGATTTTAGATTTATAATCTCCAAAAGCCAAAGGAAAGACTTTACCCCGGAATTTTTCTTTGTCTTCTAAATTCAGCGCCAATTTAATAATGGAGTTGCTATGAGTCAAAACGGAAACCAGATCGAAAAACGCCTGTGGGCTGCGGCCGATGAACTACGCGCAAATTCCAAGCTAAAATCCTCCGAATACTCCACTCCCGTCCTCGGGCTGATCTTTCTGCTCTATGCCGACAAGAAATTCACTGCGGCGGAAGCCGAGCTCGCGGGCAAGGGCACTGCCCGGCGTAAGATCGGGCCGGCCGATTACCAGGCCAAGGGGGTTCTCTACCTTTCGGAAGAGGCCCGGTTCAGCTACCTTCTCCATCTGCCGGAGGGTGCCAATCTGGGCAAGGCGATAAATGCTGCGATGAAATCAATCGAGGAACATAATTCCGACCTCAAGGCAATCCTCCCCAGAAACTATAATCAGCT
Source organism: bacterium (assembly GCA_028713675.1). GTDB lineage: Bacteria > Desulfobacterota > JAPLJL01 > JAPLJL01 > JAPLJL01 > JAPLJL01. The sequence goes on along the minus strand of JAQTNV010000001.1, from coordinate 60,413 downwards.
AGAGAACTCCACCCTGGCCGAACTCCTGAAACTGATGAATTCGATCCCGATGGACATCGAGGGCGACGCGTTCGGAAAGATCTACGAATATTTTCTCGGCGAGTTCGCTAAGCAGGAAGGGCAAAAGGGCGGCGAGTTCTTCACGCCCACCTGCATCGTCAAGCTGATAGTCAGCATCATCGAGCCGTTCCACGGGCTGATTCATGACCCCGCCTGCGGTTCGGGGGGCATGTTCGTCCAGAGTGCACGCTTTGTGGCCGAGCATAAGAAAAACCCGGACTCCGAAATCAGCATTTATGGTCAGGAAAAAACAGGCGAAACGGTCCGGCTGGCCAAAATGAACCTTGCTGTTCATGGTCTGGGTGGTGATATCCGCGAGGGTAATACCTACTATGAAGACCTACACAAAAGCACCGAAGAGGGAGGTAAGTTCGATTTCGTCATGGCCAATCCGCCTTTCAACGTGGACCGGGTGAACAAAGAACGCCTTGATAAAGATCCCCGCTTCCCCTTTTGTCTGCCGAAGGCGGACAACGCGAATTACATCTGGATCCAGATTTTTTACAGCGCCCTGAATGCGAAGGGCCGGTCCGGCTTTGTAATGGCCAACTCGGCCTCTGACGCCCGCGGCTCAGAGCTCGAGATCCGAAAAAAGCTGATTGAGGATAGGGCGGTAGACATAATGGTTTCCGTTGGCACGAATTTTTTCTATACGGTAGTTCTGCCTTGCACCCTCTGGTTTTTTGACCGGGGGAAAAAGAAAACCGCCCGGGCCGACAAGGTGCTTTTCCTTGATGCCCGGCACATCTATAGGCAGGTGGACCGCGCCCATCGGGAATGGACGCCCGACCAGATCGAGTTTCTGGCCAATATCGTCCGTCTTTACCGGGGCGAAAAGTCGGAAAACCTGCACGAGAGTGCCGGACTTCTAAAAGAAAATTTTCCCAAGGGGAGATACGAAGACATTCCGGGCCTCTGCAAGGTGGCCACGATAAAGGAAATTGAGGCCCAGGGGTATAGCCTCAACCCGGGACGATATGTTGGCGTCGCCCCCGGCGCGGAGGTGAGTAATGAGGAATTTCGGGAGAGGTTCGTGGCGCTCAACGAAGAGCTTGAAACCCTGAACGCCCAAGCCCGAGAACTGGAAATAACCATCGCCCACAACGTGGATGAGATTTTAAAAGAATAGCAAAAACAATAAATTATGAAGCGAACGATTCGTAGCGTTTCAAATGTAATTATGGGTCAATCTCCTCCGGGGTCAACTTATAACGCTGAAGGAGAAGGATTACTTCTTCTAAATGGGCCGACAGAATTTGGGCCTACTTACCCGCATTGCACTCTATTCACAACCGATTCGCGGCGCGAATGTGAACCATATGACCTGATATTTTGTGTTCGTGGTTCGACAACAGGACGAATGAACTGGGCTGATCGAAAATATTCTTTGGGAAGAGGGGTATGCGCTATTCATGCGGAAAGTAATATTGAAACATGTTTTATTCGTTACTGCATCGAAAACCACTTGTCTGAACTTCTTAAACTTGCTGGAGGAGGAACTTTTCCTAATCTAACAAAAAACGATATAGAAAATTTTGAAATCCCTTGGCCAGAAAATAGAAGAAGTATTGCGGGGATTTTGTTGGCCTATGACGATCTGATCGAGAACAATCTGCGGCGGATAAAAATTCTGGAGGAAATGGCCCGATCCCTTTACTGCGAATGGTTCGTTAATTTCCGCTTTCCTGGCCATGAAAAAGTTCAGATGGTTGATTCTCCCCTCGGCAAAATACCAAAAGGGTGGGAAGGACATTTTGATGATCTTGCAACTATGGATCGGAAGGGTATCAATCCCTTTGAATTTCCAAACGAAGAATTTGAACATTTTAGTATACCGGCTTTTGATAATTTCCAACTTCCCTCAGTTGAATTAGGTGAGTCAATCCTGAGCGGTAAATACCTTATCGATAGAGATTGCGTGCTTATCTCAAAACTAAATCCACGTATTCCACGAATTTGGTATGCGATGCCGACAGGTAAATATAGGGCTTTAACTTCAACAGAATTTATTAGTCTTAAACCAAAATCGAAAGTGACAAAGGAATTTCTGTTCGCAAAATGTTTTTCTGAAGATTTCACTTGCCATTTCTGTAGCTTAGCTATTGGCACCTCAACCAGTCATCAACGGGTAAAACCAGATAATTTAATGGATATGTCTACTACTGTTCCTGGGGCAGAGTATATTGATCGTTTCTCAAATATTCTCCGTCCAATATTAGACAAAATCCCGAAACTTCGTATAAAAAATTCTAATCTTCGCTGCACACGCGATCTTCTTCTGCCAAAGCTTATTTCTGGCGAATTAGATGTCTCAAAACTCGATATTGCCAACGCTGGGGATTCCGCATGACACCAGAGGATATCGAAAAACATATCAAATGGCTTCAGCATGCCGATTTAAAGTCTTTTCTTAAATCAAGAGAAATCCCTCATCCATGGTTTACAGCTTATTTGATGGACAATGCCCCTAATCATCGCATTACTTTATTTTCCGCTCTAGTTCCAATACGAAAAATTCCAGTATTTTTAAAAAAAGATAGTTGGGATTTGCCATTAGGAGGTGGGAGTCCAAGTGCCTGGATTAAATATAGTAAAGGAAAAGTATCCAGACGAGTTTATTGCCCGTTTGGTAATGAAGATGGTATAGAGCCAATTGTTTTTTACCGAAGCTTCAATGGCGTTAAAAAAGCATTTATCGAAGTATCCCAAGAATTTTGCCGATATCATAAGCTATATCAAGAACACACAAAAAACCGATTTTTAATTTTTAATGATGATGGGGACGAATCAGAAGCAATTCGGTACAAAGATAATACCGTTGAAATCAGGACGGATTTGTTAACGCGATTTTGCGCTATCAAGCAGATGTCACTTGCAATTTATATAGAGAACTTTCGATTTAGCGAACATGATCTTCAGCAACTTGGAATAAAAGAAAAACGTTTGTCTATTACTGGTAAGAAATACCAGTATAAGATATTTATTGGTAAAGACGATGATCCCGAAAAGAAATTTATGACGGTTGGGAGCATAAGAGGGAAAAAATATATACTCCCTGGCCCAATGCCTTCTGAAGATGTAGGCAGACGAGAAGAGAATTATCAAGAATTTATAATTGGAGCGGATGCTCGAGGGAAGCTAATAAAGCATAGTTGTGACCCGGAGCAGCTTGATAATAATTTTGGAAATAAACCTGGCGCCCCGCATTATTTAACTCCCGTTTTTTTCAGGACTGATGTTCTTTCTAAATATTATGAAGACCCTCAAAAATATTCTGTTGGGGATGGCTATGTAAGGTGTTCAGGTGGTTGGGTACTACGATTAGATAATGACCATAGTGATTACGTCGTTGTTTATCTTGGGGATTTGGGCCAGGACCTCTCCGAAAGTGAACGATATAACTGGCTAAGTTCTAATATACCCCCGGCTGGACGAAAAATCAGTTCGACCAATTACCAACGCGCAATATTGGGAAAATTTACTGATCCGCAGAAACCGGATTTTGTGTTTAAACAAGAATATGCTCGCTTTAATGAAGAATTTAGGAAAGCATATGGATGGGATTTTTTTCTCCCACTGCATAAAGATGACGAGCATTTCCTGAAAAGTTTGCGAACTCTTTCGAAGGATAATCAATCTGAATTCGACCAACAATTGCTTGCACTTACAAAAATCATAGTGGATTCAATTAATGAAAAGGAAATTTCAAAGGGATTAAAATCTCTTGCACCGAATGATAAAAGTATTAATAAGCTTGAAAAATATTTTAAGGGAAGTGCTTTTTCCAATTTTGAAGAACACATTAAATATTTAAGGGTTTTACAAGATCTTAGATCAAAATCTGCAGCTCATAGAAAAGGGAATAATTATGATGATCTGATAAAAGAATTAAATATTCCAAACGAAGGGCAGCAACGGGTATTTAACAATTTGCTTGTTATAGCGATAGAATTTATTGGGTATTTGCATAATAGTCTCTTGGCAATCGCAGAATGTCCTGCCGAAAAATAATATATAAAAATGATTTGCAAATTATGCCTCCAAGATAAGGAATTATGTTCTTCTCATATAATACCTGAGTTTCTATTTAAGCCTACTTATGATGAAAAGCATAGAGCCCATCAATTAACGATTGAACCATTAAATAATAATTACATTCAGAAAGGTATTCGTGAAGAATTATTATGCAAATCTTGTGAGGGTAAGATTAATAAATATGAGACTTATTTTTCACAAGAATGGCCGAAGAAATTACCAAAAGAAATCCCGACTGATTTATGTCTTATTGAAAATTTAGATTATGAAAAATTTAAGTTATTTCATTTGTCGATATTGTGGCGTGCCAGTATTTCAAAAAAAGAATTTAAGAACATTACTTTAGGACCTCATGAAGAAATTATTAGAAAAATGCTTTTTTATAATAACCCTGGCCCGGAATATAAGTATTGTTTTTTCGCGAAGATTATAGTTGATGACAATAATAATGTGGTTCAAGGAATAATTGTTGAGCCTATGATGTCACGTCTGGATGCGCATCATGCTTTCGTGTTCATTTTTGGTGGGTGTACTTGGCACTATCTAATTTCAAACCATTCTCCTGAAAAAAAATATCTTGATATTTGTTTTTCTAAAAAAGGGCATCTCTGGCTAATTAAAGAATATATCAAGGATAATAAATACATAACTAATTCCATAAGAGAGTATAAAAAGAGAGAAAGTATGAAAAATAATTAACGAAAAAGAGGTAATAAAATATATTTGATGGTATTTAGAACAGTTAATATCATTTTTTTAAGTCTTGTAAATAATGGCCATAAATGTGTAATTCTGAAGGGACAAAATAGCATAGAATTATTCTGATGGTTTCTTTTGAATATTCCGAAGACCGCCTGATCGAAAAGCCGGCAATCAAGTTGCTGACCGATCTCGGTTGGGAGCCATTTGATGCCTACAGCGAGTTCGATCGGGGGAAGAGCCCCCTCGGGCGCGAGACTAAGGCCGAGGCGATCCTGACCAGCCGACTCCGGCCTGCGCTGAAAAAGTTGAATCCCGGGTTTCCCGAAGATGCGTTTGACCAGGCCATCGAGGAACTCCGGCGCGACCGCTCTCGGATGAGCATGGCCGCGGCCAACCGCGAAATTTACAATCTGCTGAAAAACGGCGTGCCCGTGCGCCTGCCCGATTCGAAGGGCGGGGAGAAGCAGGAACCTCTCTGGGTGATTGACTGGGACAATCCCGCCAATAACGACTTCCTGCTCTGCTCGCAGTTTTGGATCGCGGGCGAGATGTACACCCGCCGAGCCGACCTGGTGGGTTTCGTGAACGGCCTTCCGCTCGTTTTGCTCGAGCTTAAGGCCGCGCACAAACGGCTGGAAACGGCCTATTGGAACAACCTGACCGATTACAAGGACACCGTTCCCCATATCTTCTGGCCAAACTCCCTTATCGTTCTTTCCAACGGAAGCCAGAGCAGGGTGGGTAGTATCACCGCCGGCTGGGAGCATTTTGCGGAATGGAAAAAACTTGGAAGCGAGACGGAAGCAGGGCGGGTGTCGCTCGAGGTGATGCTACGCGGGACCTGCGCCCCCGACCGCCTGCTCGAACTTACGGAAAACTTCACTCTCTTCCAGGAAGCGAAGGGTGGATTCGTCAAGCTTCTGGCCAAGAACCACCAATTCTTGGGAGTTTCCAACGCCCTGGCGGCCCTTTCAGAAATCAAACGAAGAGAGGGGAAACTTGGAGTATTTTGGCATACCCAAGGAAGCGGCAAGAGCGTTTCGATGATCTACTTTGCGCAGAAGGTCCTCCGGAAAATGCCGGGGAACTGGACCTTCGTGGTGGTCACTGATCGGAAAGAGCTGGACCGGCAGATTTACAATAATTTCCTTTCCACCGGCGCTATTACCGAGGCCCACGCCCAGGCCGAAAGCTCGGACCACCTGCGCCAGTTGTTGACCGAGGATCACCGCTACGTTTTCACCCTGATTCATAAGTTTCGCACCAATGAAGAAATCTCCCGGCGCGACGACATTATCGTCATCACCGACGAATCCCACCGGAGCCAATACGATACGCTGGCCCTGAACATGCGGACGGCCCTGCCCAACGCCTCCTTCATCGCCTTCACCGGCACGCCCCTGATGGCGGGCGAGGAGAAAACCAAGGAAGTCTTCGGCGATTACATCAGCATCTACGACTTCGGCGAATCGGTCAAAGACGGAGCCACGGTCCCGCTTTATTACGAAAACCGCATCCCCGAACTCCAGCTTACCAACCAGGATTTGAACGAGGACATGGAACGGCTGCTCGAAGAGGCCGAACTGGACGAGGAACAGGAGAAGAAACTCGAGCGGGAGTTCGCCCGGGAATACCACCTGATCACCCGCGACGACCGGTTGGAAACCGTGGCCGAAGACATCGTCCGGCACTTCACGGGCCGCGGCTTCCAGGGCAAGGCGATGGTGGTCTGCATTGATAAAGCCACCGCGGTGAGAATGTTCGACAAGGTCAAAAAGTACTGGGGCCGGAAAATAACCGACCTGCGAAAAGAGGCCGGGCAGGTTAAGAACGAAGAAGAACGCAGCGGGCAGGAAGAAAAGATCAGCCGGATGGAAAAGACCGACATGGCGGTGGTCGTTTCCCAGTCTCAGAACGAGATTCGCGATATGGAGAAAAAGGGGCTGGATATCCGCACCCACCGGGATCGCATGAATAAGGAAGATTTGGATTCCAAGTTCAAAGACCCGGCCGATCCCTTCCGGCTGGTTTTCGTCTGCGCGATGTGGATGACCGGTTTCGACGTGCCTTGCTGTTCCACGCTTTACCTGGACAAGCCGATGCGGAACCACACGCTGATGCAGACGATCGCGCGGGCCAACCGGGTTTTCCCGGAAAAGGTCAACGGCCTGATCGTGGATTACGTTGGGGTCTTCCGGAACCTTGAAAAGGCGCTGGCTATTTATGCCACCGGGCGGGCGGGTGAAGTCGGACCCCCGGTGCAGGACAAGGAAGCCCTGGTGGCCGAACTTCTTCGTCAAATCGAAGAGGTCAGAAAGCTTTGTCGGGAGAGCAAGATCACCCTTGAATCGATCGAAAAGGTCGAGGGCTTTGAACGGGTCCGCTTGCTGGACGAAGCGGTGGATGCCCTGGTGGCGGTGGATGGAACCAAACGGCGCTACCTGGATTTGGCCGCTCTGGTCTGGCGCCTTTACAAGGCGGTTCTGCCCGATCCGAAAGCGCGGGAGATGCGGGCCGATTGCAATCTTATCCACTTCCTGGCGGAAAAGATCCGGTCGCTCGCACCCCCCGCGGATATTTCCGGGGTGATGCGGCAGGTCGAGAACCTGCTCGACCGTTCGATAGATTCCTGGCAATTCGAGGGCCGTGAAACTGAAGCCAGCATCATTGACTTGAGCAAAATGGATTTCGCGGGCTTGAAGTTGCTGTTCGAAAAAGGGCGCAAACACACCGAAGCGGAACGATTGAAGTCGGCCCTGGCCAGGAAGATAGAGCAGATGGTGCGTTTGAACCGGACCAGGATTGATTTCCTTGAGATCTTCCAGAAAATGATCGATGAATATAACTCCGGGAGCATGAACGTGGAGGAATTCTTCAGCCGGCTGATGAAATTGATGAAAAGTTTGACTGAAGAAGAACATAGGGGCATGAGCGAGCAGCTTTCGGAAGAGGAACTGGTCTTGTTCGATCTTTTGACTAAACCCGAAATGAAGCTTTCCAAAAAAGAACGGGAACAGGTGAAAAAAACGTCCCGGGAACTGTTAGAAACCCTGAAAAGCAAGAAACTGGTTTTGGACTGGCGGAAGCGCCAGCAGGCGCGCGCCGATGTCCGTGTGACGATCGAAAAAGTTCTTGACCTGGGGCTTCCCGCGACCTACACCAAAGAGGTTTACCAGGCCAAGACCGAGGTGGTGTTCCAGCATGTTTATGAAAGTTATTACGGGGCGGGGGGAAGCGTTTATGCCCCGGCAGTATGAAAAACATTAGAAATTGTGACTGGTTGGGATAGGATTTTTGCATGCCGCGGACCGGAAGAATACATGCGCCAAAGAGTAAAGGCGTCCATTGTGTTCATTGTGTCCATAGAGTCCATAGTGTCCGGAAAAAGCAAAGAGCAAGAAGCAAAGGGCAAAGGGAAAGCCTAAGAGCCTAAGAGTTAAGAAGCCTAAGAGTTAGAGAGCAAAGAGCAACAGGAATTGACGATTGACGAGTGTCCCTCGGGATGACTCGGGATAAAACGATTGACGAATGAAAAACAGACAAACCAGAAAGACTAGATAGACGAGATAGACAGATGAACCAGATGAACGTTTTGTCTAAACGGCGGTCGTAACAGCGAGATTGCTTCCCTCGACCATACTCGGGATAAATCGCCAGTGGTTTATACTGAGCGAAGCGAATGTGCTCAGAATGACAACCCTTTATAGACGAATGTCCCTCGAAATAACTCGGGATAAAACGATTGTGGATTGAAAACCCAAGAAAATAAGGAGTTGCTGCATTGGATATCCCACGTATCTTCAACATTTCCGAAAGCGCTCACCGCATCCATAACCCGTTCACACCAGAAAAGCTTGCCACACTTGGCGCGGCGTTGCGACTGGAATCGGGGACTCGCGTGCTCGACCTCGGCAGCGGTTCGGGCGAGATGCTGTGCACCTGGGCACGCGATTACGGGATCAGCGGCGTCGGCATCGACATGAGCCAGTTGTTCTCCGAGCAAGCGAAACTCCGTGCTGAAGTACTCGGAGTCGCCGATCGAGTCAAATTCATCCACGGCGACGCAGCCGGCTATGTCGCCGACGAAAAGGTCGGTGTGGCAGCCTGTCTCGGTGCCACGTGGATCGGCGGGGGAGTCGTCGGCACCATCGAGCTTCTGGCAAAGAGTCTCCGCCCCGGAGGAATCATCCTCATCGGCGAGCCTTACTGGCTGCAGGTACCACCGACGGAAGACGTGGCCAAGGGATGCCTGGCCGGTTCTATCTCCGACTTTCTCATCCTTCCAGAACTTATCGCTTCTTTCGGCGACCTCGACTATGACGTGGTGGAAATGGTTCTGGCTGACCAAGAAGGCTGGGATAGGTACGAGGCGGCCAAGTGGCTCACCATGCGTCGATGGCTCGAATCGAATCCCGGCGACGACTTCGCAAAAGAGGTTCGAGCCCAACTGACCTTGGAACCAAAACGCTACGTCGCGTACACGCGTGAATACCTTGGATGGGGAGTGTTCGCGCTGATGGCGCGGTGATGAGAAGAGAAGAAGGGGTCAGCCCTCATAGGGCAAAGAGCAAAGGCGTCCATTGTGTTCATTGTGTCCCTCAGATAAACCCTTCGGGATAAATCCATAGTGTCTATAGTGTCCGTAAACGAAGCAGAAGGGGTCAGCCCTTGAATCGGTACTTCTATCCGGCGGCAGGGATCTCGTTCATGGGAACAATACACGGTATCAAGTTTTGCTTTGAACTTTTCCCTCTTTCTATATCCAGTTGATTATTGACGCTGCGTAACTTATAAGTTACAATAGCTTCCTGAGGGCTTATGGAATCTGAATCCCGCGAGGTTGTTTATTATAAAACCGGGGCAGGAAAGGTCCCATTCCTCGATTGGCTTTATTCATTAAAAGATAAAATTACCAGGGCGAGAATTCGTATCCGGATCGAACGGGTTGCGATGGGGAATTTCGGGGATCATCATTCGGTCGGCAACGGTGTCTGGGAATTAAGAGTCAGCTCCGGCCCGGGATTCAGGATTTATTACGGGTTAGAGGGCAAGAAAATAGTGGTGGTCCTGGCTGGCGGAGATAAAAGATCCCAGGAAAAAGACGTTAAATTGGCGAAAGAATATTGGGCGGATTATCTGCGGGAGGATTAAATGGGAAAAAGATCTGTTGATTACCGTGAAGACCTGATGAATGCGCTTAAGGACCCGGAGGAACGGGCCGCCTATATCAATGCCGCGCTGGAAGACGGAGATACCAGGGTGTTGCTGACCGCTTTGAAAAATATTGCCGAAGCCAACGGCGGGGTTGGAAAACTCGCGACCCGGACCAAACTGGCCCGGGAAAGCCTTTACCGGATGCTTTCCAAAGAAGGAAATCCCGAGCTCAAAAGTCTGGATAAAATCCTGCGGTCTTTTGGCCTCAAACTATCGGTTCAACCCGAACGCCCCGGCTCACCCGCCCAACGTTAGAAGGACAGAAGGGGGCAGTCCCTCAACAATATTCGGGATAAACCCTTGATATTGGACATTCTCAACATAGTTTCGAGTCTCGGGTTTCCCTCCGGGCCGTAGGCCTATACGGGCCGGAGGCGGGTTTCGAGTTAAGAAAGCCACGGGGTTACGTCTACACATTCTTCTTTGATTATTTCCGCCAGGAATATTTTCAGCAGTGATTGATAGGGGATGTCTCTTTTGTTGGCGAGTATGCAGAGGAGCGAGAGGACCGGGCAGCGGGGCGATTAACGATAAACTTCTTTTCGATGGGCGATAGAAACCACTTCTACTCTCTTGTTCTCGTCATCAATAATATAAAGAATCCGATAATCCCCGACTCTTTTCCGATATCCTGGCCGCCCGCGGAGCTTTATTACACCGGTGGGCCGGGGATTTTCTTTAAAAGCAAGAAGCTGACTGACAATATGATCGTGAATTTTATCGGGCAGGATATCCAGTTCTTTTTCCGCAGACCTTTTGAGGGCAACGGAATAAGCCATTAATTCCTTTTCCTTCTTCGATTAGCAAGGTACTGTTCAATCGGACGGGATGACTCATTTTTCCGTTGTTCCAGGATAATCGTATCGATTAAATCTTCTCGAAAATCCGTATCCTGGAGAAGCTTTTCTACAATGGTTTGACGTGATTTTTTAGGCAGAGCTCGGAATGCAGTCCAGAAGATTTCCGCCGTAGCTTCCCGGTTAGTCATAAGTAAATCCTCCTGATTCAGTTCTAAAATCTTTTTCTACTGATAGTCTATAATTTATTCGAACCGTAGTTTTTTATCAAGTTTGTTTGTGAACAGAAGGGGTCAGCCCTTGAATCGGTACTTCTATCCGGCCGCAGTGATCTCGTTCATGGGAACCTTCGCTGCCGCAACGACCTCAACCGTCAGCGGCCACCTGGTCCGGAGGGTGAAGTTGGCAATGCCTTCGACGCGGACGAGCTGAACGATGCGTCTGTCCGGGAAGATCTGCGAAACCGTCTTGACTGCCGATTCGCAGCCGACCACGCCAAAAGCATCATAATCGGCCCCGGCATGGCGGAATTTCTCCCCCAGCGCGGTTGACCACAAGCAAGCGGCCGCGGCGGACGACGTCCGGAACACCGCACTTCGCTGGCCGTGCGCCTGCGTGTCCCGCTGCAACGCGGTCAGGTAGCGCTTAAAGCTGTTTTCTCTGCCGAGAAGCATCATCGGTGAAAACAACGGCTCATGGTGCTCCCAGGCGAAGTGCATTCGCGGACACACGTTGCAGGCGACGAACATCACCGAATTACAGCCGTCGAATTGCCGGTCAAGCGGAATGGGACGCAAGGCGAGAGGCATCGGATGGCCCTCCTTTTGTATTCAGGTTGCAAAGCATTTCAACCAATGGTACCGAAGTGTCCATGAATAGCATAGAGCATAGGGCAAAGAACAAAGAGCAAAGGCGTCCATTGTGTTCATTGTGTCCGTAGTGTCCATAGGGTCCGGAAAAAGCAAAGAGCAAGGGGCAAAGGGAAAAGGTGTCCATAGTGTCCATAGGGTCAACTGAAATCAAGTGATAGGTCATGGGTCATGGGTCCTAGGCAAGAGGCAAGAGACTAGAGATGAGAGGAAAAGCAAAAAAAACCAGGGTCAGTTCTTTACCTTGCTGTTGGAGATGAGTCCTTCCGACTTTTTCCTCATTAAAATCCCTACTGGTATTGGAAATATTGTTTGACTTTGGGTCGGCTCAGCGAGAGAATAAATTCCAAATAATATTATCTGAATTTAAAATTTATAAATGTTGAAAGACCCGAATGAAGGATCCATTGGTAGTTTTGAAAAAATCAATTGTTGTTACTTGGGATAAATCGGCAATGGCCGCTTATATTAAATTCGTCGATATAAAACCAGGGGGAATAGAATACGAATATCCTATGATACTTGATGATATTCAAGGCAAAATGATCAATCTTGGTTTTGATAAGGAACAACGGCTCGTCGGAATCGAACTTTTGGATGCTATTAATGATCTCCCCCAGGAAATTCTTGATCAACTGAGTCCTTTTTGCATTCCTCAAGAAATTAAAATTAAAATTGTGTGGAATAAATCGGAAGATATCGCGCAAATATATTTTGTCGATCACAGCCGGGACAAAATAAAACACATATATTTTTGTGATGATACCCGGGATCATTATTCAGTTGTGGAGATAGGATTCAAGGGAAATCTTAATTTTGACGAAACCTATCATCTTATCGGCATGGATGTATTTTGTGCCGGTAAATATTTTCCTCTTGAAGTCATGTTTGTTTGAGGGGACGAAGTTCCGTCCTCCTTCGCTCATCCTCCTGCGCTAAAGCTTCCAACTAGAGAACAGAAGGGGTCAGCCCTTGAATCGGTACTTCTATCCGGCCGCAGTGATCTCGTTCATGGGAACCTTCGCGGCCGCAACGACCTCAACCGTCAGCGGCCACCTGGTCCGGAGGGTGAAGTTGGCAATGCCTTCGACGCGGACGAGCTGAACGATGCGTCTGTCCGGGAAGATCTGCGAAACCGTCTTGACCGCCGATTCGCAGCCGATAACGCCAAAAGCATCATAGTTGGCTCCGGCATGGCGGAATTTCTCCCCCAGCGCAATTGACCACAAGCAAGCGGCCGCGGCGGACGACGTTCGGAACACCGCACTCCGCTGGCCGCGCGCCTGCGTGTCCCGCTGCAGCGCGGTCAGGTAGCGCTTGAAGCTGTTTTCTCTTCCGAGAAGCATCGCCGGTGAAAACAACGGCTCGTGGTGCTCCCAGGCGAAGTGCATTCGCGGACACACGTTGCAGGCGACGAACATCACCGAACTACAGCCGTCGAATTGCCGGTCAAGCGGAATGGGACGCAAGGCGAGAGGCATCGGATGGCCCTCCTTTTTTATTCAGGTTGCAAAGCATTTCAACCAATGGTACCGAAGTGTCCATGAATAGCATAGAGCATAGGGCAAAGAACAAAGAGCAAAGGCGTCCATTGTGTTCATTGTGTCCGTAGTGTCCATAGGGTCCGGAAAAAGCAAAGAGCAAGGGGCAAAGGGAAAAGGTGTCCATAGTGTCCATAGGGTCAACTGAAATCAAGTGATAGGTCATGGGTCATGGGTCCTAGGCAAGAGGCAAGAGACTAGAGATGAGAGGAAAAGCAAAAAAAACCAGGGTCAGTTCTTTACCTTGCTGTTGGAGATGAGTCCTTCCGACTTTTTCCTCATTAAAATCCCTACTGGTATTGGAAATATTGTTTGACTTTGGGTCGGCTCAGCGAGAGAATAAATTCCAAATAATATTATCTGAATTTAAAATTTATAAATGTTGAAAGACCCGAATGAAGGATCCATTGGTAGTTTTGAAAAAATCAATTGTTGTTACTTGGGATAAATCGGCAATGGCCGCTTATATTAAATTCGTCGATATAAAACCAGGGGGAATAGAATACGAATATCCTATGATACTTGATGATATTCAAGGCAAAATGATCAATCTTGGTTTTGATAAGGAACAACGGCTCGTCGGAATCGAACTTTTGGATGCTATTAATGATCTCCCCCAGGAAATTCTTGATCAACTGAGTCCTTTTTGCATTCCTCAAGAAATTAAAATTAAAATTGTGTGGAATAAATCGGAAGATATCGCGCAAATATATTTTGTCGATCACAGCCGGGACAAAATAAAACACATATATTTTTGTGATGATACCCGGGATCATTATTCAGTTGTGGAGATAGGATTCAAGGGAAATCTTAATTTTGACGAAACCTATCATCTTATCGGCATGGATGTATTTTGTGCCGGTAAATATTTTCCTCTTGAAGTCATGTTTGTTTGAGGGGACGAAGTTCCGTCCTCCTTCGCTCATCCTCCTGCGCTACAGCTCCGAAGGACAGGAGCTTCTGAGGATAAATTAGTTCCGATATATTTTATTAATAACGGGAATTGGTTTGAAAGTTAGAATCCCCGTCCCGCCATTTGACGTTTTTCCCAATCACCTTCAAAATCTTCTCGGTAAGGAGAAAGAATGAAAATTCTGCTGACCGGCGCGACGGGTTTCATCGGCTCACATCTCCTCAAGCAGCTCCTCGAGCAGGGGGATGACGTCCGGATCACCGTCCGGCCGGGATCCAACAAAACCAACCTGGCGGGAACCGACCGGGACCGGGTGGAAATGGTTCAGGGGGACCTCGCCGACCCGGAATTCGCCCGCCGGGCCCTGGAGGGCTGCCGGCGCCTTTATCACCTGGCCGGCCTGGTCTCCACCCTGAAGAAAGACGTTCCCGCCATCTGGAAAAGCAACTACGACTCGACCGTTAACCTGTTCCAGGCCGGGCTGAAGCAGGGACTGGAGAAGGTGGTCTACCTGGCTTCCATTTTCGCCCTGGGCAAGGGGACGCGGGAGAAGCCGGCCGATGAGAACATCGAATACAATCTCGGGAACTGGGACATCCCTTATTTCCAGGCGAAAAGAAAGGCGGAGGTCGAAGCCTACCGCTTTTCCCGAGAGGGCTTGCCCATTGTTTTCATTTACCCCACCTTCTGCTTCGGCCCGGGGGATGTTTATCTATCCTCCGGCGGGATGGTGGTGCAATTCATGAAAAGCCTCATGCCGGTCTATCCGAAGGGAGGCTTCAACGCGATTGACGTCCGCGACACGGCCCGGGGCCTGAGGCTGGGAATGGAACGGGGCAGGGCGGGGGAAAAGTATATCGTCGGGAATGAAAACCTTGAGTTCCGCCGGTTTTTCGAGACCCTGGCCGGAGTTACCGGCCGACGCCCGCCCCGAATCCCGATCCCCACCACCTTGGCCAAGGTCTCCGGGTTCCTGTTGGAGAAAATATGGAATGCTCCCCCCGTCGATTTAAATTCCGCCCGGACAGCCGGGGATTTCTGGTACTACGATTCCTCACGGGCAAAAAGAGAATTGGGGCTTGACTGCCGAGACCTCCGGGAAACCCTGTCCGACGCCGTTGATTGGTTCCGAGAAAACAAATATTTCTGATCCGTACTTCTATTCTAAGGAGAATAAAATATGGGAAAATCTGACATTATAGTTTTGCTGGTGATTCTGTCGGTGTTTGTGGCCGTATATTTAATTGCGGGACGATTATTCAAGCGTCTGGTAAGAAAGGTCGCCCCCAAGGTGAATGAAGTTCCGACCGACGATGAGAATCAAAAATATGAGAATGTTGACGGTTTGGATTTGGATACATACAAGAAAAAAATGGAAAACGAGTTCAAACGCATCGAAAAGGAACAGGAAGAACAGATGAAGAGGTAAAGGCGTCCGTAGTGTCCCTCAGATAAACCCTTCGGGATAAATCCATAGGGTCTATAGGGTCCATGAAGAGCAGAGAGCATAGGGCATAGAGCATAGAGCAAAGAGCAAAAAGCAAAAGAAAAA
This sequence comes from bacterium, assembly GCA_028713675.1. GTDB lineage: Bacteria > Desulfobacterota > JAPLJL01 > JAPLJL01 > JAPLJL01 > JAPLJL01. The sequence goes on along the minus strand of JAQTNV010000001.1, from coordinate 44,730 downwards.
CCCCTGGATTCCGGCTTCCTTCGATAGAACTCAGGACAAGCAAAACACCGCAGGAATGACGTTAAAAACCCTTTCGACATAGCTTAAGATGACAAATTGAAACTGTAGGCGGCAAACTGCCGATAAATAAGAGGACAATGTATGGACAAAGAGCTGACAATATTATATCTTTAATTCAATGAAAGTCCTTCACTGGGATAATGAGAAAAATGAATGGCTGAAAGAAAACCGAGGCGTGTGTTTTGAGCAGGTGGTTATCATCCTGGCCAAAGGCGAGGTTCTGGAAATTGTGGAGCATCCCAACCAGGAAAAATATCCTGATCAAAAGATAGTCTTGGTGACGATAAACGATTATGTATATCTGATCCCTTACGTGGAAGACGAAAATGGGATTTATTTAAAAACCATAATTCCCAGCCGTAAAGCGACGGAGAAATATTTAAGGAGACGAAAATGAAAAAAAACATAAGGGAAAATGAAGAAAAAGAGATCTTGGAAGCTTATGAAAGCGGGGAATGGCAGATCTCTAAAAACGCCAAATCCGAGGCGAAAAAACTGAGTCATTACGCCATCAACACCTTGAAGAAGGACAAGCGGATAAGTTTTCGGATGTCGTCGAAAGATCTAAACCAGGTCCGGGTGATCGCCGCCCAGGAGGGCATTCCCTACCAGACCCTGATTTCCAGCGTGATTCATAAATATGTTACGGGATCACTGGTCGAGAAAAGAAGGGGATAAGGTCGTAGGGCAAAGGGCAAAGAGTAAAGGCGTCCATAGTGTCTATAGGGTCCGTTGTGTCCATTGTGTCCCTCAGATAAACCCTTCGGGATAAATCCATAGGGTCAACTGAAATCAGGTGATAGGTGATAGGTCATGGGTCATAGGCAAGAGGCAAGAGGCAAGAGACTAGAGATGAGAGGAAAAGGCTTCATAGGGTTCATAGGATCCATAGGGTCATGGGACAAAGAAAATTGACGATTGACGAGTGTCCCTCGAAATAACTCGGGATAAAACGAATGACGAATGAAAACCAGAAAAACTAGAGAAACCAAACAAACCAGACAAACCAGAAAAACCAGATGAACCAGATGAACCAAATTAACGTTTTGTCTTCAGGGTGTGTAGTTCCGATATTTGAAACTGCCCGGCTCTAATAATTTTCACTTCCGCATAATAACTTCCCGCATCCAATAAAATACCTTCCCATTGAGGCATGGGATTTTGGAACATGCCAACTCATTTTGATTGATTTTTAATCATTTTGATGGGGGTTTGCCGGCGCTTTTTTCGGCCGTTTTTCTTCGGAAGGTCGGGAATCCGGGCACTTACGTAAGGGAGCGGACGCGGTATGCCGCTTGCACTAGTTAAGGATAGAACCCTTCAGAACATTATCGAATATGAGTTGCCAACATTAAAACCGTAAGCCGGAAAGGAGAAACATATGTTGTGGATAATCGCCGTTGTTCTCATCACGCTGTGGCTGCTTGGATTTGTAACCTCGCACACGATGGGAGGGTTTATTCACGTCCTCCTGGTGGTTGCCATAGTCGTGCTCCTGGTCCGGATCATCTCGGGCCGCCGGGTGCTTGGAAGCCGAGACTGATCGGCTGGGGAAAACCTGGACCAAAGCGAAAGGCAAAACCATGAGGCACGCAATCCTGGTCATTACATTCATTCTGGTCATCGGTGTGGTCGCGACCGCGACCGGCTATCATTGGGCGTTTGGCCAAGGCAAGGTCCAGTTCGCCGCCGCCCTCGAACACGGCGATGGTGAAATCCTGGCCCCCGAGGCGGGCCTCCTCCCGCCCGCGGCTCCGACTAAGGTCCAGCCGGCCGCAGATTCTGCCGGCCTTCTGCTCCAGGCGAAACCGTTGCCGCCGCCGGCTTCGAGTCAGACCCGGCCCGTAAAACCGAGTAAGGCTTCGACTGCGGTCCCCCAGGCCAAGTCCTCAACTGCCGCGGACGCTACCGGCCTTCTGCCCCAGACGGGAGGAGAAATCCTGACCCCCGAGGCGGGTCTCCTGCCGCCCGCGGCTCCGATTGAGGCCCGACCGGCCGCAGACGCTCCCGGCATTCTGCCCCAGGCGAAACCGTTGCCGCCGCTGAATTTTTTTATCGTTGAACCAAAAGCGAAAGATCTCAAAACCGAGAGAACCAAAATAAGTCCGAAAGTAGCTTTTTCCCCGGAAATAATGGCCTTTCCCGAAGGCGGGGGGCATCTGGGAGTCAGAGCAGATTTTTGAAGAATTGACGATTGACGAATGTCCCTGAAAAGGCGGATAACGATAAAGCAATAAATCTCTCTCGCCGACTAAGGCAATCACCTTATAAAATCCCCAAAATATCGTCTTGACCACACATCACGGCTTGTTATTATTTAAAAGCTAAGAAAATCTGATTTATGGAGGGGGACAATCTTGTTTTTTTAGCGGAGAAAAACTTTGCCTTGAGCGGAGCTCTGGGCTTTTCCGGAAGGGGACCCCATGATCGAGGATAAAAACAAATCCAAGGAAGTATTGATCCAGGAACTGGAAAGCCTGCGGAAGCGGGTTGCCAAGCTGCTGATCACGGGGGGAAAAGAATATCATCGCGTGGAAGAGGAACTCAGAAAGAGCGAGCAGAAGTATTCCACAGTCTTCCAGCACAGCCCCGATCTGATCTACATCAACGATATCCATGGTTTTTTCGTGGATGCCAATCCCGCGACCCTCGAACTCCAGGGATTGACCATGGAAGAGCTCAAGAAGAAAAACGCCCTGGATTTTTTCGTCGGCGATAACCTCAATGAGCTGGTCCGGATGGTCGATGTCCTGAAGAAAACCGAGCCGATTTTCGGTTTGAAGATCCAGGTCCGCACCGGCCGGGGCAAGATTATCATGCTGGAGATCAACGCGGTCCCGCTTTACGAGAACGGTGAGGTGGTTTCGGTCCTGAGCCTGGCCCGGGACATTACCGAGCGCGTAAACGCCGAGGAGAAGCTGAAGCAGGCCTACGAAGAGATGGAGGCCCGGGTAACACAGAGGACCTTGGATATGGTCAAAACCAACCACGAACTCCGGGCCGAGATCGCCGAACGTAAGCGGGCGGAAGAGGCCATCCGGATCAGCGAAGAAAAATACAAACTGACGGTGGAAAACATTCCGGTTTTTATCGGGGCGATCAACCAGACGGGTAAATATGAATTATGGAACAAAGCCGCCGAGAAAATGCTGGGTTACACGGCCAAGGAGGTGATCGGGAAACTGACTCCCTTTGACTTGTATGAGAACAAAAAAGATGTCGAGGAGGTTGTGCAGATCGCGAGTAAAACCGGCATTTATGATAAGGAAGTCATGATCAAGCGTAAAGATAAAACTTTTCTTACGATGCATCTGATCGTGGTTCCGAACCGGGATTCCACCGGGAAGATCGTGGGCTTTTACGGTTTTGGTGAGGATATCACCGAGCGCAAGCGTCTAGAAAAGGAGATCCTGGAAATCGGCGTTCGGGAGCAGAGACGGATTGGAAATAACCTGCACGACGGACTGGGCCAGCAGCTCACCGCCATTTCCTTCATGAACAAGGTCCTGGAGGACAAGCTGGCCGCCACGTCCCCGGCCGAGGCCAGGGAGGCGGCCAGGATCTCCAAGCTGATCAGTGACGCCATTACCCAGACCCGCGACCTGGCCCGGGGGATCAACCCGGTGGATTTCCAGGCCGACGGGCTGATGGCCTCGCTCCGGCAGCTTTCGGTCAACCTGGGAAAGTTTTTTAAGATCTCCTGCGTTTTCAAATGCGCGCGCCGCGTCCTGGTTAATGACAGCATGGTTTCCACCAATCTTTATTACATCGCCCAGGAAGCCACCAGCAACGCGATCAGGCACGGGAAGGCCAAGCACGTGGAGGTCGGCCTGGCGCAGGTGAAGAACAAGCTCACCCTGAGCGTGAGCGACGACGGGGTGGGCATGCCGAAAAATATGAAACCGAACGGGGGCCTGGGCCTGCAGATCATGAACTACCGCGCGAAGATCATCGGGGCGAACCTGGAGATCCACCCGGGCCGGAAAGGCGGGACCGTCGTGACGTGCTCAGTTTTTACGACCGCAGCCGGCAGTAAAGGGCAGAGGGCCAAGCGGTAGCCGCAGGCTTAAGCCTGCGCTCCCAGTAGGCAGTAAGCAGCCTCCGGCCTGGAGGGCCTACGGCCCGGAGGGTAGGCAGTAGGCAGAATCAGGTCATAGGTCGTAGGTCAAAGAACTGGTAGCAAGTAGCCGGTAGCCGGTAACCGGAAAAAGAAGGTGGCTAGGTGGTTGGGTAGCTAGGTGGTTAGAAAAACCAGATGAACCAGAGAAACCAAAGAAACCAAAGAAACCAGAAAAACTAGATGAACGAGACAGACTAGATAGACCAGTAGGCAGCTCAAAGGTCAAAGGACGTGAGGCGTAAGGCGTAAATGTGTCCATAGTGTCTATAGTGTCCATAGAGTCCATAGAGTCCATAGAGTCCATAGTGTCCATTGGGTCCATAGTGTCCATTGGGTCCGTAAAAAGCATAGAACATAGAGCAGAGAGCAAAAGAAAAGCCCCTGGATTCCGGCTTTCCCTCGATGGTGCTCGGGACAAGCCGCCGGAATGACGATAAAAACCCTTTCGACAAAGCTAAGTATGACCGATTAAAACGATGGCTTGAGGTCGTAAAAAACGAGATTGCTTCCCTCGACCATACTCGGGATAAATCGCCTGGCACTCGCAATGACAAAATAAAACAGCAGAGGATCTGATTTTTCTGAATGCGTAAAAAGATCTCGATTTTACTTGTCTCTGTTCTTTTCTCTCTCCTGACTTCATCTGTTTCCCACTCAGAATTGAGCAAGGTGATCCGGGTGGTCGATGGCGACACCATCGTAGTGGATTACCTGGGCAAGAAAGAAAAAGTCCGCCTGATCGGGGTCGATACCCCGGAAACCGTGGATCCCCGCCGGCCGGTCCAGGCTTACGGAAAGGAAGCGTCCGACTTTTCCAAAAAAATGCTGACCGGGAAGAAGGTCCGGCTGGCGTTCGACTGGAACAAACGGGACAAATTCGGCCGGGTCCTGGCCTATATCAACCTGCCGTCGGACCAGGTGAAGGATGCCCCCGGCTGCATGGTGAAATCCGGGAATGAATTTGATTTTAACGCCTCCCTGATTTCCTGCGGGTACGGTCATGCTTATACCCGGTTTCCTTTCGCCAAGATGGAAGAACACCGGGAGCTGGAGAGGAAGGCCCGGACCTCCAAAAGAGGATTATGGGCAAGCGAGGAGAGCTCCGGGAAATTATCCGGCCCGGCGGGGCAGAAGCAGGAAACATTAGTGGGAATCGGTTTCGTCGCCAGCAGGGATTCGAATAAATTCCACCGCACAACCTGCCAATGGGCCCAAAAAATCAGTTCCAAAAACAAGGTCCGGTTTTTTACCAGGGAGGAAGCCGTAAAGGCCGGATACAAACCATGCGGGATCTGCAAACCGTAGGTTTGCAGAGGGCAAAGGGCATAGAGCAAAGAGCAAAGGCGTCCATAGTGTCCATAGTGTCCATAGTGTCATGGGTCAAAGAAAATTGACGATTGACGATTGACGAATGACGAATGAAAACCAGACAAACCAGAAAGACTAGTAGGCAGTAAGCAGTAAGCAGTTAAACCAAAGAAACTAGATAAACCAGACAAACCAAATAAACCAGACAAACCAAATAAACCAGACAAACCAAATAAACCAGATGAACCAGATGAACCAGATGAACCAGATGAACCAGACAGACGAGACAGACTAGACAGACCAGACAGACCAGTAGGCAGCTCAAAGCTCAAAGGGCAAAGAGTAAAGGCGTCCATAGTGTCCCTCAGATAAACCCTTCGGGATAAATCCATAGTGTCCCTCAGATAAACCCTTCGGGATAAATCCATAGAGTCCATAGTGTCCATGAATAGCAGAGAGCATAGGGCATAGGGCATGGAGCAAAGAGCAAAGAACAAAAGCGAGATCCTTCGCGGAGCTCAGGATGACAACCCTTTAATGACGAATGTCCCTCGAAATAACTCGGGATAAAACGATTTCGGATTGAAAACCCAAGAAAATAATGAATTCTATGGAGTGCAGTAGCTTGCTACTGCATGCACCAACCCCGCCTTTGACGGGACAAGCAAGCTGGTGCGCTCCAAAGTAAGCAAAAGCGAGATTGCTTTGCTGGCGCTCGCAATGACAATGTCGGGTGATGGGTCATGAGTATTGAAAATCCCCCTTAATCCCCCTTTGTTAAAAGGGGGAAGATATTTTCTTTTCGACTTTTACCCAAAACCTAACACCTATAACCAATCACCCCCGACCTCTTTGACAAAGGGAAGGGAAAAAAACAGCCTGGTGAACCACACCAGGCTGTCTCTTTTTTAAAGAAGGGGGGCTGAACTATTTCGGGGGTGCCGTGAGCAGCTAAGAAGGAGGAGTAAGGTTCTTTTCAGCCGCTCAGCTAGCTTCAGGCCTTTTGGGATCCTGTAGTTCAGCCCCCAAGTTTTGCCTACCGCAAGCTTTCTATAATCCCGCTCCTATACCACGAAGATGAGCAGGATCGCCACGACCAAGGCGTAAATTGCCACCGACTCCGCGAAGGCAATCGCCAGGATCATGTTGGAAATGACCGCGGCCTTGGCTTCCGGGTTGCGCCCGATAGCCTGAAGGGCGCCCTGGCCGATGAGGCCGACGCCGATTCCGGGGCCAACGGCTCCAAAACCTGCGGCAACTCCGGCTGCGAGCAATTTGGCGATCACGGAAAAGGACTGCATTACTTGAGCTTCCATGGTTTCCTCCTTTCAAAATCTGTTAAAAATCTAATGTGTTTCTTCCTCATGTGAACTGATCGCGATGACCAGGAAGCAGAGCGTCAGGGCTCCGAAGATCATCGCCTGCACAAAACCGGTAAAAGACTCGAGACCGTAAAAAATGGCGGGGGCGACCCAGGGGATGAGGTAAATCATTACCATGGTCAGGATCACTCCGGCGGTCATGTTGCCGAAAAGCCGGAAGGTGAAACTGAGCAGGCGGACCAGCTCGCTGACCAATTCCAGCACGCCGGTAGCCATGGCCACGCCGCCCATGGCGATCCCGCCCAATCCCGCTTTGATCTTCCCGGACGCAAGCTCCTTGACCCCGTGCGCGATCGGGCCCAGGTTGATGAATTTCTTGAAATAATGAATGCCGTTGACCCGGATGCCCCAGTATTCGACGTAGCAGAAGGAGAACACCGCCAGCATCATCGGCAGATTTATGTCGGTGTTCGCGTTCCGGAACAGGGGTACGCCGTTATACTTGATGGTTTCATAACCGGGCACCAGGCTCCACCAGGCGTTCATCAGGACAAACAGGAAGATGGTGACGCAGACCGGGAAGAACTTGCGTCCGTATTCCTTCCCGGCGGTGTCCTCGGCGAAGTCGGCGAAAACCTCATAGCAGTATTCAATGAAATTCTGAAAGCCGTGGGGAACCAGCTTCATGTTCCTGGCCGCCGTGATGAAGATGGCCAGGATGGTGATGATGCTGATCCAGGCGCAGAGCATGGTGTTGGTGAGGAATTGGAAGCTCTCGAAGGGCCTTTCCGCCGGGAGCTCCGGGCGCGGGGCGGAGACATTGAGGATCGCCTGGGGATGTCCCCCGAAGATCTTGGCTCCCACTCCGCTGCCCAGGAAGCTGGCCAGCGTCAGGGCCGCCAGGCCAATCGGAATCCCGTAGATCAGCAGTTTGGTTTTCAGAGTTTTCTCCGCCATGACTACTTCTCCCCGATTTTCTCAACTTTCTTCGGGACGTGCTGCATCGCCTTCTTCACGTACGGACCGATAATCCGGTAGACGCCGTAAACCATCAGCACGGTGCCCACGGTCAGTCCGAGGACAGTGTAGACCGGGAAATCCTGGGGGGTTCGAGTGTCGAACCAAAGCCCGATGATCACGGGGAAGAGCATGCTGACCGCCACGTAGATGCCGACGCTGATGAGGTGGGCTATTCCCGGCCACTCCCTTTTCAGGACCTTGCCGTTCCTTGTCATGATGTTGGTCATTGTCGTACCTCCTTTTCAACTGGTTATTCGACTAAACCGATTCCCCGAACTCTTTACTGCGTTCGGGAGTTTTTTCTTATATAAATTTTTTCTTTCCTGTTTCATTTCTTTTTCCTTCTGCCTTGGATAAAAGCAAGCTCCGTGCCAACGTTTTTCAGAGTTGGAAAATTGGCGAATATATCAGCAAAATTAAGTAGTTACCTGAAAAGCCGGGGAAATCAATAAAATCAAAGCCAATGGGCTTTCGCCTCGCGGGACAATACGGAATCTTGCCGGACAAGACGAAAGAAGTCGGACCAGTCCGACCAGTCAGACCCGTCGGACGCGTCAATCCAGCCCGGCTACTTGAATCAAACCATCTTTATCTCGGGCAAGCTTTTTCTTCTTTTGGGGGGCGGGTTTCGTTCCCGAATTAGGTGTTGGGTGTTAGGTCATAGGTGATAGGCGTAAAACGAAAGGCGTGAGGCGTTAGGGGTAAGGGGTTAAAGGGTTTTCCAAGAGCTCGGGGGGTTGGTCCTCGGGTTTGTACGGTTTTAGGTCATGGGTCATGGGTGATGGGCATTGAAAATCCCTCCCTCCGGGTCGTAGACCCTACGGGTCGGAGACTCGATCCCCCTTTTAACAAAGGGGGAAGATATTTTCTTTTCGACTTTAGCCCAACACCTAACACCCAAAACCCATCACCTGATTAGGGAGTGAGACCAACCCCCCAAAAAGAAAAAAAAGGCTAACGAAAAGCAAGATTGCTTCCCTCGACCATACTCGGGATAAATCGCCTGGCGCTCGCAATGACAGCCTTGGTAAAAAGTTTCCGGGAGTTTTAAAACTGATCGCTGAAAGCGTCGGACTAGTCTGACCTGTCCGACTGGTCCGACAATTTTTCAGGAAATGAGGATTTGCGCGTCGAGGACCATGTACCCCTGGCCTTCCTCGAGGACTTTCACCGGCTTCAGATCCATCTCCGCGATGGCGGGAAGATCCTCCACCATGGCCGAGATCCGGAGGAGGAGATCAACCAGGGCTTCGATGTCGAGGGGTTTCAATCCCCACCAGCCCTTCAGGAACTGGTAGGTCTTGACCGAGCGGACGGCTTCCCGGGCGTCGGTATCGGTGAGGGGGTGAACCCGGAAAACCACATCCTTAAAGGTTTCGGCGAAGATCCCGCCCATGCCGAACATGACCAGCGGTCCGAAGGAGGCGTCCTGGGTGACCCCGGCGATGATTTCGAACCCCTCCGGGATCATTTCCTGGACGATCATTTCCGGGGTTTCCTTCCCGTCGGATTTCAGGTTGGAGAGAATATCACGGTAGGTATTTCCCAATTCTTCCTCGTTTTGGAGCTCCCTGATCACCAGGGCGGAACCGGGTTTCAGGATATTCGGGGTGAGGATCGGTTTGAGCTTCACCGGGAATCCCAGCTTCCGGGCGGCCGCCAGCGCCTCTTCCAGGGTCCGGACCCGCGCCGAGCGGGAGGCCCGGATTCCGTAGGCCTGGAGCAGTTCCTGGACGGAATCGTGGTCCAGCCGGAAGAGGCGGTCCCGGTTTTTCTCCCGGGCCGCGCGGATGATGTCTTCAGCTTTCTTCCGATCAATTCCCGGAAGCGCGGGGATCATCCCCGGGGTTTTCTTGAGAAAATCGCCGTATTCGCAGGCCTTGGCCAGGGCGGTGGCGGTCGTTTCCGGGAAGGCGAAACAGGGGACATAGCCCTCGTCCGGGGAACCCAGCCGGGTGGGGGTGTTCAGGGAGTTCATAAAGGAAGCCACCAGGGTTTTGCCCAGCCACCGGAACTGGGGCGCCACTTCCTGGATGGCCTGGGCCACTTCGGCCGGGTGGGTGCCGACGGGGGGAATATGAATGACGATCGCCACATCCAGGTGATCGTCCTTCGCGAGCAGCCGGAGCACCTGCCGGTATTTGTCGGCGGAAGCGCCGGCGGTCAGGTTGATCGGGTTGAACAGGCCGGCGCCGTCCGGCAGGACCCGGGCCAGTTCGGACTGGGTCCGGTTCGTGATTTCCGCCATTTCCAGGCCCTTGGCCGCGCAGGCGTCGGCGGTGAGGACGCCCGGCCCCTCGCTGTTGGAGAGGATCACCACCCTTTTCCCCGGGGGAATGGGCTGGTGCGAGAGCAGGTTGGCGATGTCGAAAGATTCCTCCAGCTTGTCGGCGCGGATGATCCCGGTCTGGCGGAAGAGCTGGTCCGGAGCCACATGGTCCTGGGCCAGGGCCGCGGTGTAGGAGGGAACGGTCCGGGGCCCGGCGGGGACGCGTCCGCTTTTCACCGCGACCACCGGCTTGACCTGGGTGGCCCGGCGGGCGACCCGGGTGAATTTCCTCGGATTGCCGAAGGAGTCCAGGTAGAGGAGGACCACCTTGGTGGCCGGGTCCTCTTCCCAATACTGGAGCAGGTCGTTGCTGGACACCTCCGCCCGGTCGCCGAGATTGACGAAGCTGGAGAGCCCGAGATGCTGATCCTCGATGTATTTGAGCATGGCCAGGCCGAGGGCGCCGTTCTGGCTCGCGAGGGCGATCTGGCCCGGGGGAGGGAAATAAGAGGAGAAGGTGGCGTTCATGTTCACGAAAAAGTCGGTATTGATCACCCCGGCGCAGTCGGGGCCGAGCAGACGAAGATCGTACCGGCGGGCCAGATCGGCCAGTTCTTTTTCCCGGTTTTTCACGTCCGGGTTTTTTTCACCGAAGCCGCCGGAAATCACCACCGCGCCCCGGATCTCTTTCCGCCCGCACTGCTCCACCGCTTCCCGGACGGCTTCGGCCGGGACGGTGATGACCGCCAGGTCGACTTTCCCCGGGATGTCCAGGACCGACTTATAGGTTTTAAGGGAGGCGTCGGCCTCGCCGGCGGGATTCACGGCATACACGGACCCCCGGAATCCCTGCTCGGTCAGGTTGCGGAGAATGGTCCGGCCGAGGGCTCCTTCCCCTCCGGCCGGTAAGCCCTCCGGGCCGGAAGCGCTCACCACGGCGATGGACTTGGGCGCCAGGATGGCTTTTAACGAAACAAGGTTGGAAACCCGTTCCAGCTCGGACAGGCGATTTTCGGCGGAGAGCGCGGGGGCCAGCTTGAGCACGAACTGGTATTCGACTTTTTCCGATTCCGTCTCCAGGGCCACGCCGATGGATTTCAGCTCCTTGAGGGCTTCCGGGTTTTTCCCGAGAAGGTAACCTTCGAAAAGGCGGATGCCCTTTTCCCGGGCGATATCCGCCAGCTGTTTCAAAAGAATGGTTCCGATGCCCTTGCCCCGGTACTCGTCTTCGACGGTAAAGGCCACCTCGGCCAGGTCTTTCTCGGCCTTCCGGACATAGCGGCCGACCGCCACGATTTTCTCTTCACCCTCCACCCCCAGGGTGGCGACCAGGGCGAAGGTCCGGTCGGCGTCGATCTGGCCGGTGGGCGGGAGCGGCTCTTTTTTCAGCTGGGCCAGGGTTTTCTGGAACTTCTGGTAGACGCTGTCGTTCTCCGAAGAACCGGACGAGGAACGCAGCCTGTCCGTGTCCTCCGGGCGCAGGGGCCGGAGCTGCAGGGTGGACCCGTCCTTGAGGATCACCTCGGTCTGATATTTTCCCTGATTATCCGCCGCGTCTTTATTCATATAGTATGCAAATCCCTTTTCATTTCCCTACTGGGAGTGAAGCAAGAGGCATACCCGGGATTTCCCGGTTTTAATCACAAGCCGGGGATTCTAATTATTTTCAAGTAATTTCAAGGTGTTCCGGCGAAAAGGCAGGGAAATAAAATTCGGGGGAGAGGGAATGAACCTATTTTTCAGCAAGACTGAATCTTGCAGAGCAAGACGAAAGAAGTCAGACCAGTCGGACAAAAGAAAAAGAGTCGGACCCTCCTACGCTGAAGCTTCGGAGGGCAGGCCAGTCTGACTACTTTTTTCCTAGATTGTATTTTTTCAGAAGCGCGTAAAGACGGGGGCGGGAGAGGCCGGAGATCCGGCAGGCTTCCTCGATATTGCCTTGGGTGGTCGTCATCAGTCTTTGCAGGTAACTTTTTTCGGCCTCGGTGACCAGGGCGTCCCGGTAATCCCGGAGCTTGGCCGGAGCCGCCGGCGAAACCTCGGGCGCGGGAGGTTCCTTTCTGACCGAGGCCCGGGCCAGCTGGATGCGGAGCTGGTCCGGGAGGTGCTGGGGGAAGAGGGTGGGCTGGTTCTGGGCCACGGTGAAAACCTGGTCCAGGGTATGGAAAAGCTCCCGGACATTTCCCGGCCAGGAATAAGCGGAAAGGACCTGGAAGAATTCCGGGGAAAAACCCTTGGTGTCGATCCCGTTGCGTTCGCAGAGCCGGTTCATGTAATGGATGGCCAGGTCCTTGATATCCAGGGGATGCTCCCGCAGGGGAGGCAGTTTGATCACAAAAGACTCGATCCGGAAAAGCAGGTCTTCCCGGAACTGGCCGGCCTTGACCATGGCTTCGAGATCGCGGTTGGTGGCGGAAACCAGCCGGAAATCGCTGGTGATCTCCCGCTTGCTCCCGATCGGGCGGAAACGGTGCTCCTGGAGGACCCGCAGGAAGGTTTTCTGAATGGAGAGGGGGAGCTCGCCGATCTCATCGAGAAAAAGCGTGCCCCCATCGGCCTGCGCCACCAGCCCCTCCCGGGACCGGTCCGCCCCGGTGAAGGAGCCCTTTTCGTGCCCGAAAAGAACGCTCTCGACCAGGTTTTCCGGGAGCGCGGTGCAGTCGATCACGATGAAGCTTTCCTTGGCCCGGGCGCTGTTCCGGTGGATGGCCGAGGCGAAAAGCTCCTTCCCGGTGCCGGTTTCCCCGGTGATCAGCACGTCCACCTCGCTGCTCGCGGCCTGGGCCAGCCGGTCCAGGCAGGCTTTTAGCTGGGGGCTTTCGCCGACGATCCCCTCCCGCTCCAGGGCCAGGGCGGGTTTCTGCGCCCGCTTTTCCTCCCGGTACTGCAGGGCCCGGAGGAAGGGGAGCGTCATTTCCTTGATCGTGGCCGGTTTCTGGATGTAATCCCAGGCCCCGTTCTTGATGGCCAGCTCGGCCCCGTCGGGGTCGCTGGCCCCGGTAATAATGATCACCTCCGGGGCTTTCGGGACTTTCTTGATCTGGGCCAGCCCCTCCAGTCCGTTCCCGTCGGGCAGGCGGACGTCGAGAAAGACCACGTCGAATCTGCCGGAGGAGGCCTCGGCCACCCCGGTTTTCAGGTTCCGGGCGCAGGCCGCCTGATGCCCCTGCCTCGCCACCATCTGCGAGAGGAGGTCGCACATCATCTCATCGTCATCAATAATCAGGATATTGGCCATCGTCCACCATCACGCTTTCGGTTTTATTCTTCTGGTCGAGCACGCGCCGGATCGCCTCGGCGAGATCGCGCGTGACCACCGGTTTCATGATTAATTTTTCGATGCCCAGGATATCCAGCCGCTTCGAATCCACCGCTTCGCTGAACCCGGTGCAGAGAATCACGGGGATATCGCTCCGGAGCTTCTTGATTTCCCGGGTCAGCTCGATCCCGGTCATCCGGGGCATGGTCTGGTCGGTGATGACCAGGTCGAACCCATCGGGATTTTCCCGGAAGATTTCCAGGGCCCGGGTGCTGTTGGAGGTGGCTTTCACGTGGTAACCCAGGCGGGTCAGCATCTGCCGGGCGATATCCACCAGGTCTTCCTCATCGTCGACGAAGAGGATCCGCTCCCGGCCGGTGGGAACCGGGCGGGACAGTTCGCTTTCGCTGGACAGCTCGGGGTGGACCCGGGGCAGGTAAATCTCGAAGGAGGAGCCTTTGCCCGCTTCGCTGTGCACGCTGACAAAACCCTCGTGATCCTGGACGATCCCGTGCACCACCGACAGGCCCATCCCGGTGCCCTCCCCGGGGTCCTTGGTGGTGAAGTAGGGGTCGAAGATCCGGTCCAGGATTTCCGGCCCCATCCCGTGGCCGGTATCGGTGACGGTCATTTTCAGGTAGGGCCCCGGCCTGATCCCCGGGAACGAGGAAGCGTTTTCCGGGCCCAGGGTCATTTCGGAAAGGGAAACCGTCAGGGTCCCGCCCTTCTCGCGCATGGCGTGGGCGGAATTGGCGCAGAGATTCATCAGGACCTGGTTGATCTGGGTGGGATCGGCAAAAACAGTATCCACCTCGGCCGCGAAGCTTTGCCGGATGTCGATGGTGGTGGGGAGCGAGGCCCGGAGGAAATTGAGGGTCTCCTCGATGATGGGGGTGAGGCGGACGGTTTTCTTTTCCTGTTCGCTCCGGCGGCTGAAAGTGGTGATCTGCTTGATCAGGTCCTTGCCCCGGTGCCCGGCCTTCAGGACCTGCTCCAGGTTGCGTTTGGCGGGGGATTCCCCGGGGGTGTCGAGCAGGGCCATGTCGGTGTAGCCCATGATGATCCCGAGGATGTTCTTGAAATCGTGGGCGATCCCCCCGGCCAGGGTCCCGATCGCCTCCATTTTCTGGGCCTGGCGGAGCTGTCTTTCCAGCCGGATCTCATGGGTAATGTCCTGCTCGACCGCGACGAAGCTGGTGATGACGCCCGCCCGGTCGCGGATGGGGGAGATGGTGACCTCCACCTCGCAAAGGGAGCCGTCTTTCCGCTGGTTGATCTGCTGCCCGGTCCAGATCTGGCCGAGTTGGACGATTTTCCACATCTCCTGGGAAAAGGTCTGGCCCGGTTTTCGGCTTTCGAGCATGGAAAAGTCCCGGCCGCTGATTTCCTGGCGGAGATAGCCGCTGATCCGCTCGAAGGCGGGGTTGACGTACAGGATTTTCTGATCCCGGGTAATGATGATGATCCCTTCCCCGGCCTGCTCCACCGCGGTGGCCAGGCGGGTCCTTTCGCTCTCGACCTGCTTGCGCTCGGTAATGTCCACGAAAGAGGCCATCACGCCGATGAAATTGCCGCTCTTGCCCCGGACCATGCTGGCCAGCACCTCGGCGTCAAAACCGGTGCCGTTTCTCCGGGTGGCGGTGATCTCGCCCTCCCAGCTGCCTTTTTCCTGAAGGGTCCGCAGAAACTCGGAAGCCTTCTCGGTCAGGCGCCAGAACTGGATGGCCGGCCGGCCCAGGATCTCTTTCTCCGATCCGTATCCCCACATCCGGAGAAAGGCCGGGTTCACGTAGGTGATGTTGCCTTCGGTATCGGAGAGGGCGAAGGCGTTGATCGAGGAGGCGATCGCGCTGTCCTTGGCCCAGAGCTCCTCTTCCACCTGCTTGCGCTTGGTGATGTCCCGGGTCGTGGAGATGAAGGCCCGGGGTTTTCCGGCGGCGTCCCGGATCACGGCGGCGTTCAATTCGCCGATGAAGCGGGACCCGTCTTTCTTGAGCATGATATATTCAAGGCTGCGGACAATCCCTGTTTTAATGGTTTTCTGCAGGTTGTCCAGGGCATTTTGATGATCTTCCGGGGCAATCAGCTCCCAGGCGCTTTTCCCCAGCAGTTCCTCGTGATTTTTAAAACCGTGGAGCTCCAGGGTGCGCTGGGAAACGTCGGTAATGTTTCCGTCCAGATCGGTGACGGTGACCGCGTCCGGAGAGGTTTTCATCAGGCTGCGGTACATTTCCTCCGATTCCTGCAGGGCTTCCACGGCCTTTTTCCGCGCGGTGATGTCGACCCAGTGGGTCAGGAAGAATCTGGTCTGATTGTTTTCAATTACCGGCGTGCAGGTGGACTCGACCCAGAAATTCCCGGAGTCTTTCTTCGCGAAAAACTGTTCGAGCTTGGGTGAGCCCGGGGCCATGGCCAGCTTGAGCTGTTCCCCGCAATGATACCGGCCTTCCTCGGTCCACCAGGGATAGGGGACTTTCTTTCCCAGCAATTCCGCGGCCGGGAACCCGGTCAGTTCCACGAAGGCCGGGTTGACATAATTGATGGTGGTATCCGGGCCGGCCACCATGATCGGGTTTTGGGCATTCTGGACCAGACTGTTCGCGTACCGCTCGCTGTCCCGGAGCTTTTCTTCGGTTTTCCGGCGCGTTTCCTCCAGTTTCAGGTGCTTTAAAGCCGACAGGATCCCCCCGGCCAATTCCAGGAAGAGGGATTCCTCGGCTTTTTTCCCGGCAAAGCGGGCCGGAACCGACAGGCCGAGGAGACCGTAGATTCTCGCGCCGGATTCCAGCCGGGTGGTCATGGAACTGTGCTCACCGGATTGCCCGGAGAAGGGGCAGCCGGCGCAGGCGGAAGCCGGATCATCGATGATGACCACGTTATTTTCAACCAGGGCTTTCCGGCCGCATTCCGGGATTTTCTTCGGCCCTAATTTTTCGGCCAGGGAGGGAAATACCGGGCCCCGGCCGGCGGCCGCGGAGGCGGTCACTTCCCCGGCTTCGTTGAGAATCGCGATCCAGGCATAGGGGTAATCGGCGTTTTCCACCAGGAGTTCGCAGATCCCCTGGATAAGGGGCTCGGGATGGCTCTCCTGGGAAACCAGCAGGCTGATTTTATTCATGGACCGGAGGGTCCGGTTGATGTGGAAGAGACGCTTGCGGGTACTGGCGATCTGTTCGGAGAGGAGCGCGACGAAGGCCCCGATACCGACGAACATGACCACCCGGGAAAAATCCTCCCGGAGATAATAATCGGGGGTTCCGGTCTGGGAAAGGTAGTGGCTGACAATCAGGAGCAGGCCCAGAAACAAAGGCACCGCGAGGCCGCGGAATTGCCACCAGAGCGCGGCCAGGATGATAGGAATATAGTAGATATGGGAAAAGACGTTACCGGCTTTGAGACTGAAATGAAAATAATAAGTGAGGAAACAGGCGCCGACCAGCAGGACGGCCATAATCAAGATCTTGTAAGCTGTCGGCGGTTGGTCCTTTAAACGCATGTAATAACCCTTGAGATTTTTCCGGATCCGGGGCAGTTGATTCTCAAATTTCCCAAATTTAAGTGAATTATAAAGGATTTATCAAATATTAATAAAGAAACATATAAATATGGTTCAAGGTTCAAAGTTGTTGGGTGTTGGGTCATAGGTGATAGGTGATAGGTTTAAACCTAATCCCATCACCCTCCCCTTCATCCCCTCCCCTCAAGGGAGGGGAAAATATTATCGTTACTTTCTTTTTATAAGTTTTAACGCTTTGCCCTCTGCTCTCTGCTCTCTGCTATTCACGGACACTATGGACACTACGGACCCTACGGACACTATGGACCCAATGGACACAATGGACACAATGGACACTATGGACGCTTGCCCTATGCTCACCCCCCGGTTTCTTCTTGACGAGGAGGAAAACCTATGGTTCAATGACTCTACGCTTTCATTTTCCATAATTTTCTAGAAAAATATTTAACTATGGCCGCAAACAGCAAAGAAAATTCGGCTCCAGTCAGGGAAAAAGAACGGATCCGCACCGGGCTTTCCGTACCCGCGATCAAACAATCCATTATTGATAATCTGGCCTATATTCAGGGGAGGTTTTCCCCGATCGCCACCAAGAGAGATTACTACATGGCCCTGGCTTACACCGTCAGGGACCGGATGCTGGACCTCTGGACCCGGACCGCCAAGACCTATTTTCAAAAGGCCAGTCGGACCGTGTGTTATCTCTCGGCGGAATTCCTGCTCGGCCCCCATCTCGGTAATAACTTGAACAATCTGGGCATATACGAAAGTGTCCGGAAAGCGGTCGAGGAACTGGGGCTGAACCTGGACGAACTGATGGAACAGGAGGAGGAGCCCGGCCTCGGCAACGGCGGGCTGGGGCGCCTGGCCGCCTGTTACCTGGATTCCCTGGCCACCCTGGAGATCCCGACCATCGGTTACGGGATCCGCTACGAGTTCGGGATCTTCGACCAGGAGATCCGGGACGGCTGGCAGGTGGAAGTCACCGATAAATGGCTGCGCTACGGCAACCCCTGGGAGATCGCCCGGCCCGAGGTCGCCTTCGACGTGAAACTGGGAGGGCATACCGAAGGCTGGGTGGACGCCCAGGGCCGCTATCGGGTGAAATGGATTCCCAATCAGGTGGTCAAAAGCGTCGCCTACGATACCCCGATCATCGGGTACCGGACCCAGACCGCGAATTTTCTCCGTCTCTGGAAGGCGGAGGCGATCGAGTCCTTTGATTTTAAGTCCTTCAACGTGGGTGATTATTACGGGGCGGTGCACGAGAAGATGTCTTCCGAGAATATCACCAAGGTGCTTTACCCCAACGACGAACCGGCCAGCGGGAAGCTGCTCCGCCTGCAGCAGCAATATCTGTTCGTTTCCAGCTCCCTGCAGGACATGATCCGCATTTACCGGCAGCGGGAAAAGGATCTCTCCCGCTTCCATGAAAAATACGTGGTCCAGCTGAACGATACCCATCCGGCGATCGGGATCGCGGAGCTGATGCGGATTCTGGTCGACGAATATGACCTCGAGTGGGAGAAGGCCTGGGAGGTTACCCGGAAAACCTTCTGCTACACCAACCACACCCTCATGCCCGAGGCCCTGGAGAAGTGGTCGCTCCCGCTTTTCGCCAGTCTCCTGCCTCGGCACCTGGAAATCATCTATGAAATCAACCGGCGCTTCCTGGAGGATGCGCAGGCGCGCTTCCCGGAGAACGGGGGCCGGTTGTCCCGCCTCTCGCTGATCGACGAGAACGGCGAGCGTTACGTGCGGATGGCGAACCTGGCCTGCGTGGGCAGCCATTCCATCAACGGGGTGGCAAAGCTTCATACCGAGCTTCTGAAAAAGGACGTGCTCAGCGATTTTTACGAGCTCTGGCCGGAAAAATTCAACAACAAAACCAACGGGGTGACCCCGCGGCGCTTCATGCTTTTGTCCAATCCCCAGCTGGCCGAGCTGATTTCGAAGAGCATCGGGGAAAGCTGGATCAAGAACCTGGAATGCCTGCGGGAACTGGAGCTTTACGCTCGGGATTCCGCTTTCCGCAAGACCTGGCAGAAGGTCAAGCGCGACAATAAAATCCGGCTGGCCATGCTGATCAGCCAGCGCACGGGGATCTCCGTCGACCCGGATTCGCTGTTCGACATCCAGGCCAAGCGCATCCATGAGTACAAGCGCCAGCACCTGAAAATCCTCCACGTGATCACCCTGTATAACCGCCTCCGGGAGGATCCGGAGATGGAACTGACCCCCCGCACGGTAATTTTCGGGGGCAAGGCCGCCCCGGGATACTACCTGGCCAAACTGATCATCAAGCTGATCAATTCCGTGGCCGAGGTGGTGAACAATGATCCCCTGGTGAAGGAACGGCTGAAGGTGGTTTTCCTTCCGGATTACAACGTGAAAAACGCCCAGCGGGTTTTTCCCGCGGCCGACCTTTCCGAACAGATTTCCACCGCCGGCAAGGAAGCCTCGGGAACGGGCAACATGAAGTTTGCCATGAACGGGGCCCTTACCATCGGGACCTTGGACGGGGCCAATGTGGAGATCCGGGAAGAGGTGGGACCGGAAAACTTCTTCCTGTTCGGCCTGACCGCCGAAGAGGTCTACCAGCTCAAGAGTCAGGGTTACCGTTCCTGGGAATATATCGATTCCGACGCGGATCTCCGGGAGGCCCTCCAGGTCATCGGGTCGGGAATTTTTTCCGGGGGCGATCCCAACCTCTTCCGGCCCCTGGTGGATAACCTGACTTACCAGGATGACTATCTGCTCTGCGCCGACTACCGGTCTTATGTCGACTGCCAGGACCGGGTGGCCCGGATCTACCAGGACCAGGAACGGTGGACCCGGATGGCGATCATCAACGTGGCCCGGATGGGTAAGTTCTCCTCGGACCGGGCCATCCTCGAATACTGCAAGGATATCTGGAATATCGATCCGGTCCGGATCGACAACAACGGCGAATAATTCTGTCGGACCCTCCTACGCTGAAGCTTCGGAGGGCAGGCCAGTCAGACCTGTCAGACCCGTCGGACAAAGGCAAACACCTCGGACCGGTCGGACTCGTCAGACCTGTCAGACAAAATCAAAACAATCGGACCGGTCGGACTCGTCAGACCAGTCAGACAAAACAAAAATATCAGACCAGTCAGACCAGTCAGACCAGTCAGACAGAAGAAAAAAGATGAACAAGAAAGATGATTTGATTCCTCCTCATGGGGGTTACCGCAAACTCCGGAGCTTTCAAACCGCTCAGCTGGTTTACGATGCCACGGTGGTGTTCTGCGACCGCTTTGTGGATAAACACTCCCGGACCCACGACCAGATGGTGCAGGCGGCCCGGAGCGGGGTACAAAATATTGCCGAAGGAAGCATGGCTTCCGCGACCTCGAAAAAGACCGAGCTTAAACTGACCGGAGTGGCCCGGGCCAGTTTGGAGGAACTGCTGCTGGATTATGAGGATTTTCTGCGGCAAAGGGGATTGCCGATCTGGGCCAAGGATTCGTCTGAGGCGCTCGGGGTAAGAAGAAAGTATCAGTCGGACCGGTC
This sequence comes from bacterium, assembly GCA_028713675.1. GTDB lineage: Bacteria > Desulfobacterota > JAPLJL01 > JAPLJL01 > JAPLJL01 > JAPLJL01. Next base: position 24,318 of record JAQTNV010000001.1, on the reverse strand, counting down.
AGACAAAACAAAACAATCGGACCCGTCAGACAAAAGAAAAGAGTCGGACCGGTCAGACCAGTCGGACAAAACAGAACAGAACAATCGGACCCGTCAGACCTGTCAGACCAGTCGGACAAAAAAAGCCAGACAGACCCTTACCACATTGCAAAAGCCTCGGCGGAAACAGCGGCCAATACCTTGATCTGCCTGATCAACCAAGCCAGTTTTCTTCTGGGAAGGCAATTACAGAATCTGGAACAAACCTTTCTGGTGGAAGGTGGCTTCACCGAACGGCTTTACCGCCAAAGAAAAAGCAAAAAATAAAAGTAGTCAGACCTGTCGGACAAAAACAAAACAATCGGACCGGTCGGACCCGTCGGACTCGTCGGACAAATAAAATAAAACAAAATAAAACAATGTTCTGTTGACAAAACGGAAACTAAAGTCAATAATGTAAACGAATATCATTTAAATCGTTTACATCGGGGAGGGCAAAATATATGCCGGAAAAGGCGAAAAAGGAAAGCCGGAGCGAGAAGACCCGGAAGCGGATCCTCGCCTCCGCCGATCAGGTTTTTTATCGGCGCGGCCTCCGCAAGGTCACGGTCGAAGACCTCTGCGCGGGGATGGCGATCTCGAAGCGAACCTTCTATAAACATTTTCCCGATCGGGACGCCCTGGTGGAGGCCATCGTCGCCAATCGGATGGCCGAAGTGGGGCCCCTGCTCATCGAGAACCTGAATTCGAAGCGTCCGGTCCCGGAGATCCTCAACCGGCATTTTGATCTCCTGGTCAACAAGGTTTTCTCCCGCATCTCCGTCCAGATGCTGGCCGATCTCCAGGTAATGCTGCCGGAGGTGTGGGAAAGGATCGAAACGGTGCGGGGCCTGGCGCTCCAGTCGCTGGCCGAGTTGATCCGGAAGGGGCAGAAGCGGGGGGCGATCCGCTCGGACCTCGACCCGGAGGTGTTGGGAAAGATAATCCAGGAGGTGGTCCCCGCGGTTGCCAACCCGGCTTTTCTCCTGGCCCAGGGCCTGAGCCTGGAGCAGATTGCGATGACGATGAAACGGATTCTCCTGTACGGCTTGCTCAAACCGGGGAAGGAGGCAGGACGATAATGAAAAGCGGGAAAAAATTGTTTCTGATCGCGCTGGGAGTGACGGTTCTCTTTTCCGCCGCGACCGGAACGGGGGCGGCGGATGAAAACGGGCCCTGGTCGCTTTCCCAGGCGATTGAATACGCCCAGGGCCACAACCCGGGGGTGGCGGTCCTGGAGAGCCAGGTTAACGAGATCGAACAGGCGAAAAATGAGGTTTTTTCCGGTTTCCTGCCCCAAATAGCTCTTCAGGGCGGATACACTTATATCAACAATACACCGTCAATGAGTCTGCCCATCGGCGGCCAGACCATGTCTTTTAACCTGGTTTATCATGACAACTACCAGCTTCAGGCCAGCCTGAACCAGGTTCTTTTCTCTTCCGGCCAGCTTTACTACGGGAACCGGGCGATGTCCGCGCAGGTCAAGGCCACCCGCCTTTCGGCCGAGGCCGCCCGGCTCAAACTGGCCCGGGGAGTAGCCGAAGCTTACCTGGGGGTGCTTTTGGCCCAGGATGTCCTGAAGGCCCGCCAGGAGTCGCTGCAAACGGCCCAGGCCCACCTGGCCCAGGTCCAGCGCCGCATGGACGCGGGAACGGCCAGCCGCTTCGAGCTTTTGCGCTCGCAGGTGGAGGTGGACAACCTGGTGCCCACGGTTTCAGAGGCGGCGAACACCGTGGAATTGGCCCGCACCAGGCTCGCGCAGGCCATGGGCTTGACCGGACAGGAAGACCTTAAGCTTTCGGATTCGCTGGAGGCCACGGTGCAGGAGGTAAACGGGGCCGAATACCTGGAACGGGCCCAGAAAGAACGGCCCGAGCTCCAGGCCCTGGCCGAGGCGCGCCAGGCCGCCGCCGACCAGAGCCTTTCCAAACGGGGGGCGATGCTTCCCACGGTGATGGCTTTCGGAACCTACGCGTATCAGAAGCCCTATGTAACCCTTAATGATTGGGAAAGGAACTGGACGCTCGGGATCGGGGCCAAGCTCACCCTTTTTGACGGCCTCAAAACCTATTCGGGCTACAAAGGCGCCCGGGCGAAAATCCAGACCCTGAACGATACCCTGGCCCAGACCCGGGACGATATTTACACCGAGGCCAAGAACGCCCTGCTTTCGATCAAGGAAGCCGCGACCCGGGTCCAGACCACCGGCGCCAACGTGAGCCGGGCCCAGGAGGTGGTGAAGATCGCGGACGAGAGCTACCTGGCCGGGGCGACCACCAGCCTCGAGGTGATCGACGCGGAGCTGGCTGCCACCAACGCGCGGATCGCGCATTTGAAAGCCCTTTATGATTACCGCCTGGCCCGGGTCCGGCTTTTCGCGGCCGCGGGTGACCGGCAGGAAATCGGGAGGTAGCCATGGCGAAAAAGATATTCCCATTGATTCTGGTCCTGGCGATCGTCGGATATTTCGGTTTCCGGGCCTGGCAGAAGAGCCAGGCGGATAAACTGGAAAACCGGTTTTACAGCACGGCTGAAGTGGACGAGCTGGTCATCAGCGCCCAGGTGGCCGGTAAGGTCGTGGCGCTCACCGCGGAAGAAGGGAAAACGGTCCTCCCGGGCGATCTTCTGGCCCGGATCGACGATACCCCCTACCAGGCCCAGTTAAGCCAGGCCGAAGCGGCCCTGGCCGCGGTTGACGCCAACCGGGAAGGCCTGGAGGACAATCTTTCCCGGACCGACAAGCTCCGGAAAAGCGGCTCGGCCACCGAGATGCAGTATGACAACATCAAAGCCCAGACCCAGGCCCTCCGGGCCCAGAAACGGGCGGCCGCGGCCCAGGTGGAACTGGCCCGGACGCAGCTTTCCTATACCCGGGTGATGGCGCCGGTGACCGGGACGGTGCTCCGGGTGGACGTGAAGAAAGGCGAGACGGCTTTTCCCGGTTCCGCGCTTTTGACCCTGGCGGACCTTTCGGTCATGGACGTCAAGGTCTTCATCCCCGAACCCATGCTCGGCAGGATTAAATTCGGCCAGCAAGTGGAAATCATCTCCGACAGCTTCCCCAAACAGCCGCTCCGGGGGACGGTGGCCTATATTTCCCCGGAAGCGGAATTCACCCCTAAGAACATCCAGACCCGCGAGGAAAGGACCCGGCTGGTTTATCAGGTCAAGGTCCGGGTCCCCAATCCCGACGGCATTCTCAAGATCGGCATGCCCCTGGATGCGGTCTTTGTGAAGGAATGAAGAAAAGAAAACAAGTCGGACCAGTCTGACCAGTCTGACCAGTCGGACAAAAGAAAAAAAGTCGGACCGGTCGGACCAGTCGGACCAGTCGGACAAAAGAAAAAAAGTCGGACCAGTCTGACCAGTCTGACCAGTCGGACAGCTTAGACCAGATGAACACAACAAACCAAAAAACTAATTTTTTAACGGCGGTCGGCGGTCCGCGGTCGGCGGTCGTCAGTATTCTCGAAGCCCGCGGGCTCACGAAGAGCTTCGGCGAGATCAAGGCGGTCCAGGGGGTGGACCTGAAGGTGGAACCGGGAGAGATCCTGGGCCTGGTCGGCCCCGACGGCGCGGGCAAGAGCACCCTTCTGCGCCTGCTGGTCGGGGTGCTGGACCCGGACGCGGGCTATGCCGCGGTGGGCGGGATCAAGGTGGGGGAAAATCCCGAGGGGGCCCGGGAACTCCTGGGCTACATGCCCCAGCAGTACAGCCTTTATGCCGATCTCACTGTCTCCGAGAACATCCGGTTTTTCGCGGACATGTACTTTGTCCCCCCGGCGGAGCGGGAACGGAGGCTGGAACGGCTTTTCGAGTTTTCCCGCTTGAAACCCTATGTCTCGCGCCCGGCCGGCAAGCTTTCGGGGGGGATGTATAAAAAACTGGCCCTTTCCTGCTCCCTGATTCACACCCCCAAACTCCTCATCCTCGATGAGCCGACCACCGGGGTGGATCCGCTTTCACGGCGGGAGCTCTGGGACATCCTTTACGCCTTTTCCGCCGAGGGGGTCGCGATCGTGGTCAGCACACCCTATATGGACGAAGCCGAGCGCTGCCACCGGGTTTCCCTGATCCACCAGGGCCGCATCCTGGTGACCGACCACCCCTCGGCCATCCTGGGGCGGTTCCGGGATGAATTGTTCGAAGTGGAGACGGAGAACCTGGAAAAGGCGCGGGCCGCGCTTTCCGGGGTGACGGGGATCAGGCGCTGTTACCCTTCGGGAAGCGTGCTCAAGGCGGCGGCGGCCGAAGGCTCCGGGGGCGAAACCCTCATCCGCCGGGCCCTGGAGGAGCGGGCGGCGCCCTTTGCCTCCGTCGCGAAGATCGAACCGAATTTCGAGGATGTTTTCCTGTCGCTCGAGGAAAGCTTTTAGGGGGAGAGATGGCAATCGCGGTCCTGGCGGAAAACCTCGTTAAGCAATTCGGTGAATTCCGCGCCGTGGACGATATCTCGTTCTCGGTCGAGGAAGGCGCGGTTTTCGGATTTCTGGGACCAAACGGTGCCGGCAAGACCACCACCATCCGGATGCTCTGCGGCCTGCTCCAGCCTACCGGCGGGCGGGCCCGGGTGGCCGGGCACGACCTCGCGACCGAAGCGGACCGGATCAAGGAACATATCGGCTACATGAGCCAGCGGTTTTCCCTATATGCCGACCTGACCGTGCGCCAGAACCTCCGGTTCTATGCCGGCATTTATCGGATCCCGGCCAAAAAGGCCCGGGCCCGGATCGATTTTGCCCTCAAGCTCGCCGGCCTGGAAGGATCGGAGGACCGCCTGACCGCGGAACTTTCGGGAGGGGTCAAGCAGCGCCTGGCCCTGGGGGCCGCGATTTTACACGAACCCAGGGTGCTTTTTCTCGACGAGCCGACCGCGGGAGTGGACCCGCGGAGCCGCCGGGAATTCTGGGACCTGATCGCCGGGATGCGCCGGGAGGGGGTCACGGTTTTTGTCACCACCCATTACATGGACGAGGCCGAACAGTGCGACCGCCTGATCCTCATTTATTCCGGCCGGAAGATCGCCGAGGCCGCGCCCCGGGAATTGGTTACCGAGGTCCTGGACGGATCGATGTTCGAGGTCTCGGGCCCGGCCCCGGCCCGGGTGGTCCAGGCCCTCGCGGGAAGGCCCGGGATCCAGCAGGCCCAGATTTTCGGGAGGGCCAGCCACGTTTTGACCGATCGTAACCATGCCGCCGCGGACAACCTGGCCCGCGAGCTGGCCCGGGGAGGATTGGCCTCGGCCCAGGTGCGGCCGATCCGGACCAGCCTGGAGGACGCATTCATCCGCCTGATCGAGCGCGAGGACGAACGGATCGCCGGCCAGGGGGGACGGGGGAGATGAAGAGCCGCATCCCGGCGATTGCCCGCAAGGAAGCCCTGCATATTTTGCGGGACTGGCGCACGCTTTACATGGCTTTCATCCTGCCGATCATCATGATCCTGCTCTTCGGTTTCGCCATCACCTTCGACATCAAGGATTTGAGCCTCGCGGTCCTGGACCGGGACCATTCCAATTCCAGCCGGGATCTGGTCAAGCGTTTCACCGCCAACGGCTATTTCCGGCTGGCGGCCGAGGCGGATTCCCCGGAGGAGATCGCCCGGCTCCTGGACGAGTCGAAGGCCCAGGTGGCGCTGATCATTCCGCAGGATTTTGCCCGGAACCTCGAACGGCAGGAAGGGGGAAAGGTCCAGGTTTTGGTTGACGGTTCGGAATCCAATACCGCCACCATCGGCACCGGCTATATCGAGTCGATCTTCGCGGGCATGAACATCAGCCTGGTCAGGGAAGCCTTGGCCCGGAAGGGAATGAGGCCCCGGGGTATTCCCCCGATCGACCCGCGGATTCGGGTCTGGTTCAACCCGGAGATTAAAAGCACGAACACCATCGTTCCCGGGCTGATCGCCTCGATCATGATGCTGGTAACCGCCCTCCTGACCAGCCTGACAGTGGTCAGGGAACGGGAACTCGGGAGCCTGGAGGGCCTGATCTCCACGCCGGTGAGGAAACACGAGATCCTGGTGGGCAAGATGCTTCCCTACCTGGCCATTGCCCTGATCGATTGCGCGGTCATCGCCGGATTAGGGGTGGTGGTTTTCCACGTGCCTTTCGCCGGGAGCGTGACTTTGTTCGTCGGCACATCCCTGATCTTCGCCTCGTCCGGGCTGGCGATCGGCCTTCTGGCCAGCGTGGTCGCGAAGACCCAGCTTTTCGCCAACCAGATCGTGGTGCTCTCCACCATGCTCCCCTCCATGCTGCTCTCGGGTTTCATGTTCCCGATCGAGTCCATGCCGAAATGGGTCCAGGCGATTACTTATCTTGTCCCCGCGAGGTATTTCATCAAGATCACCCGCGGGATAATGCTCAAGGATCAGCCGGCGGCCGATCTGGTGGTGCCGACGCTGTTTCTCCTTATTCTGGGAACACTGGTTTTCACGGTTTCGATCAACCGGTTTCAGAAGAAGCTCTAGCAGCATAGGGCAGAGGGCATAGAAAAAAACAGTCTGACCAGTCAGACCCGTCGGACTGGTCGGACAAAGTCAGAGAACCGAATTTTATGGGCAGAATCTGGCACATAATGGTTAAGGAATTCATCCAGGCCTTCCGCGATCGGCGGATGATCGGGATTATTTTCATTGCTCCGATCATCCAGCTTTTTCTCTTCGGCTATGCGGTTACCAACGACGTGAAGAACATCGATATGGCGGTGATGGACAGGGATAAAAGCCCGGCGAGCCGTGAACTGGCCGAGGTCATTTTCCGCTCCGGCTACTTCTCGGACGTTGGAAGGCTGGAATCCTCCGACGAGATCGAAGGAGCCCTGGTGCACGGTTTCGCCAAGGCGGTCCTGGTCATCCCTGCGGATTTCGCCCGGCAATTGGACCGGGGGGAGACGGCCGCGGTCCAGTTCCTGGTGGATGGGGCGGAATCGAACACGGCGTTGGTGGGGGTGGGTTATCTCGGGAAGATCCTGGCGGCGGAGAATCAGTCCAGAATCGTCGCCAGTCTTACCCGCCTGACGGCCGCGAAGGGCCTGACCGGACAGAAAAGCCTGCCCCTGGTTTTCCCGGAGACCCGCTACCGCTACAACCCGGAGCTGAAATCGAGCTTTTTCATGGTGCCGGCGGTGCTGGCGATGATCCTGATGATCATCACCATGCTTCTGACCAGCCTCGCGATCACCCGTGAGCGCGAGATTGGCACGATGGAACAATTGGTCGTGACCCCGATCCGGCCCTGGCAGCTCCTGGCGGGAAAGATGCTTCCCTTTACCATCATCGGCTTTATCGACGTGAACCTGATCCTGATCGTGGCGGTGGGGCACTTCAAATTGCCGTTTGTCGGATCGCTCTGGTTGATTTACATCGCCATGATCATTTTCCTTTTTACCACCCTGGGAATGGGGCTCTTGATCTCCACCGTCTCCGGGACGCAGCAGCAGGCGATTTTCGTGGCGCTGATGTTCATGCTGCCGGCCATCCTGCTTTCCGGTTTCATGTTTCCGATCGCCAACATGCCGGAGGTGATCCAGTGGCTCACGTACCTGAATCCCCTGCGCTACCTGCTGGTCATTGTCCGGGGGGTGATCCTGAAGGGCAACGGGATCTCGGTCCTGTTTCCCCAGTTCGGGATGATGCTTCTGCTCGGGGCGGGGCTTTTCAGCCTGGCCGCCGCCCGCTTCCGGAAGACAATCGGATAATTAAAAAAGAAAACAATCAGACCAGTCAGACCGGTCAGACCAGTCGGACAAAAGAAAAAGAGTCAGACCTGTCGGACAGGTAAGACTGATGCTTTTGTTTTTGCCGCAAAAATATGATTAGATTTTCATATTAATTTCAGAAGAGGAGGAAAAATGGGATTCAAAGACACGATGACGGCCGCGGTTGGGAAAATGTATGAGAACCTTTATAAACTGCCCGGGGGGGAAGCCCTGGTCCGGGGGCTGAGCCGGAACACCGCCCGAATGGCTTTTTACAACCCGGTTGCCGGCCTGAAGAAGCGGGATTCGCTCCCGGAGATAAAAGAGGACGTCCTGAGGATGTGCAAGCTGATGGAGGTGCCTATGACGATTTCCAAGGAGAGTCCCGATCAGGTGGAGTTCCTGGTGGCGGCTTGCCCTTACGGCTATAACCGCAAGGACCAGATGGGTGTATGCGATGCCGTGATGGACCTGGACCGCACCATGGTCAAGCTCTGCGGGGGCAGCATGGTAATCGAAGAATGCATTCCCGGAGGCGCCCCCAAGTGCCGGGTCACGATCAGGAAGGCATAGGGCGTAGGGCAGAGAACTGGTAGCAAGTAGCCGGTAGCCGGTAGCCGGTAACCGGAAAAAGAAGGTAGCTAGGTGGATAGGTGGTTAGATAATTAGACAAACCAGATGAACCAGATAAACGAGACAGACTAGATAGACCAGATAGACCAGATAGACCAGTAGGCAGCTCAAAGCTCAAAGGGCAGAGGGCATAGAGCATAGGGCATAGAGCAAAGAGGTAGCCGCAGGCTTAAGCCTGCGCTCCCAGTAGGCAGTAAAAAGCAACGAGCAACGAGCAAAGAGCAAAAGAAAAACCCCTGGATTCCGGCTTCCTTCGATAGAACTCAGGACAAGCAAAACACCGCCGGAATGACGTTAAAAACCCTTTCGAAATAGTTTAGGATGACAGATTAAAACGGCGGTCCGCGACGACTTTAGCGGATTTTCTTTCTTCTCCTCAGAATTAACAGCCCGAACAGGATCATTCCGGGCAGGACCAGCAGCAGGATCGGAGAGCCGGATCCGGTCCCGGCCGTGGAACATGATCCGCCCCCGCCGCCGTTTTTGCCGCCGGTGACTTTGATCAGCTCCCATCCGCCGTCCGGCTCGTCGTCATTGGGATCGGTCATCAGATTCATGGGATCGGCGATTCCGAGATAAAGTTCATCATCGGAAGCCACCATATTTCTGACCCCGTAATTCAGATAATTTCCCACCCCTTCATTATTCTCCGGAACCGCGGGGCTCTTGGCGTCGGGAAACCGGTAAAGGTCGGCCCCGAGCGAATAATTCCACGGCTTGTCCGTCCGCTGGGCCCGGGCCAGGAAAGCCCAATCCATCGTGCCGACGTAAAGCTCATCCTTGTAGACCGCCATGGACCAGGTGTAATTGTTGTAACGGTTGCCAAAACCGGAATGGCCGTAAAGCCCCGCGACCCCGCCCATGTTGTTGGGGACAATCGTCCAATCCCCGCTTTGGGTGTCATCGTTGTAGGTATATTTCGGCAGGGTGGATTCGCCGTAAAGAAGCTCGATCTGGGGCTGGGAATCGAAATTTTTCCCCCGGAAGATGGAGATGGCGCGCCAGGTCCCGTAGGTGGTGGTGGTCCGAAAGGTCTTGTCGGTCGGGTAATTGGCTTTGCTGGAATAGTATTGACGTTGGGCGTATGCCGCATACAAAGGGACATGCATGGTGCCCCAGTAAAGGTAGCCGTCAAATGAAGCCATGCCGCCGCCCGCGTAAGTCAGGGCCGTGATTTCATCGGGCTCGTAATCACTCGCCTTCCAGACCTTGGTCCATTGATCGGCATCCGCGGCGGTCAATCCCCCCTTGGGAAGCGGCGGGCTCATCCAGAGGCCGGCGATCTTGGCGTCCGCAATATCACTCATCGCCATCTCCCGCCCCGGCCAGGTCGAGACGAAAACCCGGCCTTCGTGATAAATAATTTCCGCGCCCGCGCCGTCGAGTTTTCCCACCTCGGTGAAAATCATCGGGTTACTGACGCTTCCGTCCCAGCGCAGGACCGTGCCTCCGAAAGCGGAATTGTCGACATTCCCGACCGTGGTGTAGAGAACCCCCTTGGCCACGGCCCATTTCCGGATGTTGTTGTAGGCGGAAAGCGTGGCGGAAGCCAGGAAACTGCCGTCCTTGACGTTGAAGGCGAAGATGTTTATCCCTCCGGCCAGGTTCATGGCGGGCCCGCCGAAAAAGACAACATCACCCAGGGTTCCGGCGGAGCGGATCCCCAGGGTCATCTGCAGGCGCATCAGGTCCTGGCTCGGAAGTCCGCTCCCGATGTCGGTTAAAGTCCCGTTCTTGGTGTTGTAGGAGTAAAGATAAGGGGGCCTCCAGTCACCGATTATGGCGGGGAGCGCGCCGGCCAGAAACTGACTGGCTCCCATCTCGCAGATGTAAGCGGGTTTTGATCTCTTTCTACTGCTCGTACTGGTGGTGCCGAAATAATTTCCCATGACGAGACAAAGGACATTGGCTCCGGTGCCGAACCAGAGATTATCCCCGGACTTGGTTATCCCCCAGACATAGGACTGGTTGACCTTGGCGGTGGCCGGTTCCGGGCAAGGCAGTTCCAAACTCGGGTCATAGGCATTCCTCGGATCGCCTTTCCCGTAAAAACACTCATCCGGCTTGGCCTTGGCCAGGACCTGCCAGGCAACCGAAGGAGTAATTTCCCCGATGGGCTGGGTGATGCCGGCCAGGTACTGCTCGAGATCCGGCAGTCCGAGCGCGAGAGCGGAAACCGGGGAAATGCTCAGCCCGGCAATGAAAAGAAAAAGACCGGAGAGAATTCCCGGCACCATAAAAATCAAACTGCTTATTCTTTTCATTTATTTTCCTCCGAATTTGATTCCGGTGTTTTGCGTCTCACAATTCTATTCACTGGTGAATTATTTAATCAAATAATATGAATAATTTCGAGAGGCAGAATATTATCCCGGTGTTTCTCATTTGTTTCATAAATCCTGTGCTTTTGACATTGTTTTCCGGTAAATGAGAGAATAAGAAAAAATAAACATTTTTCCGGAGGGCAAATGACAGTCAATCAATGGTTAAAATCAGGTTTTCTCCTGTGGCTGGGAATTATCTTGGTTTTCTCAGGATGCGGAAAGCCCGCTTCCGAACCGCCTCCGCCGGGTAAAGAAAAATGGCCGGTGGTCATCATCGGGGCCGGGGCGGGAGGGCTTTCGGCCGGAGCCACTCTTACCCAGGCCGGGGTGAAAACCCTGGTTCTTGAGCAGCAGGAGAAGCCCGGCGGCTATATGACCGGTTTTAACCGGGGCGATTACCGCTTTGAGGTTTCCCTGCACATGATGGACGGCCTCGATGAAGGGGGGATGACCCGCGAGCTCTTTCAAAAACTGGATATCCTGGACCGGGTAAAACTGATCAAGGTCGATCCGCTCTACCGGGCGATTTTCCCCGATCTCACCATTGACGTCCCGGCGGACATCAACACCTACCAGAAAATGCTGGTGGAGAAGTTCCCGCACGAGGCCAAGGGGATAACCGAGCTTTTCCAGGCGCTTTCAGAGATCGGGCAGGATATCGTGGACCTGAGCAAATTCCAGGAAAAACCGCTCTTCGGGCAGATCCTCTCCGCTCCCCTGATTCCCTTTCGGAATTGGGGGTTTATCCGTAATTACTACACGAACCTCGATAAGTTCATGGCCCGCTATATCAAGGACCAGCAGGTCAAAGCGGTGATCCTCGAACTCGCGAGCTTTATGGGGGTCCCGCCCTCGAAAACGCCGGCGGTGCTCGTGGCGGCGCTGTTCAACAGCTACTACCGAAAGGGGGGCTACCAGTTCGAGGGCGGATCGCAGGCGGTTTCCAACGCGCTGGCCCAGGTGATCAAGGAGAAGGGCGGGGAGGTCCGGCTCAATACCCGGGTGGAGAAGATCCTGATTAAAAACGGAAGGGCGGTTGGGGTGAAGACCAAGGCGGGCGACGAGATCTACGCCGATTATGTGATCTCCAACGCCGACGGTTACAACACCTATCTCACCCTGGTGGGGGAGGAGAATTTAAAGCCGAAATTCGTGAAATATGTGAAAAGCCTGGAGCCGGGCGTGGCTACGGTGGTGGTTTTCCTGGGCCTGAACCTGGATCTCAAAAAGGCCGGCCTGGGCGGTATCGGCGAGATTTTCTACAATCCGAGCTACGCAGTGGAGGATCTCTGGAAGAATTTCGAGAACATGGATATCGAGAACACCCTTTTCACCGTCTCGCTTTATTCCAATGTCGATCCCACCAGCGCCCCCCCGGGAAAATCGGTGGTCAGCATTTCGACCGGAGCCCCTTACGGCTGGGAGAACAAATGGAAGATTAATCAAGGTTACGCTTCCTATAAAGCGTTAAAGGAAGAAATCGGGCAGCGGATGATCAAGATAGCGGATAAAGTGGTCCCGGGATTGAGCGGTGCCATTGAGGAGATCGAGATCAGCACGCCGCTCACCAATGAGCGCTATACCTCGAATTACATGGGGTCGATAGTCGGCTGGGCTTATACCCAGGATCAGAGCCTGCTCAATCGGATGAAACAGAAAAGCCCGATCCCCGGACTTTACCTGGCGGGGGCCTGGACGTTTCCCGGCGGCGGGCAGTCCGCCTGCCTCCTGTCCGGCTACCTGACCGCGAAGATGGTTTTAGGGGAGATAAAGTAGGTGAAAAAAGTTTCGAGTTTTTGGTTTCGGGTTTCGAGTTAAAAGATTCGATTTGCCTGGGATTTGGTAATTGGGATTTGTTTGGTAATTGCCCCTCTGGGGTACTCGTCCTGAGACCCCATCGGGGTCTTAGGAGAACTTGGTTATTGGGATTTAAATATTTCAGGGGGTAAGGGATATGGGTTTTCGTAAGGGAATGATGATCTCAATGGGAAAGTTTTACGAAAACCTTTACCAGCTGCCCTGGGGTGAATCCATGGTCCGGAATATCGCCCGCGGTCTCGCCCGGATGGCTTTTTATTCACCTGGTTCGATCATGAAAAAGCGGGACTCCGCCATCGAAATCAGGGATGACCTAGTGAAGATGTGCGGGATGATGGATATCGTAATCAACGTTACTAATACCGACAAAGATAAATTCGAGTTTCTCGTGCCGGTCTGCCCCTATCTTTATCAGCGGCGCGACCAGGAGGGCGTGTGCGAGGCCGCCATGGACATGGACCGCACCCTGATCCAGCTCGAAGGGGGGAAATTAATCATCGAGGAGTCGGTGCCCAGGGGAGATGCCGTCTGCAGGGTAACGGTCAGAAAAGCATAGAAATAAAAAAGGTCATAGGTGATGGGTCATGGGTCATAGGCAAAAACAAAAGACAAAAGCAGAGAGCAAAGGGCATAGAGCAGGGAGCAGGGAGCAAAGAGCAAAGGCGTCCATAGTGTCTATAGGGTCCCTCAGATAAACCCTTCGGGATAAATCCATAGGGTCCATAGTGTCCATGAATAGCAGAGAGCATAGGGCATAGAGGTGGCCGCAGGCTTAAGCCTGAGCCGAAGATAAAAGATTTGGAATTTCCTATCTCCGATCTCCGATCTCCAATCTCCAATCTCCAATCTCCAATCTCCAATCTCCAATCTCCAATCTCCAATCTCCAATCTCCGATCAACTAGATGAACGAGATAGACGAGATAGACCAGTAGGCAGCTCAAAGCTCAAAGGTGAAAGGGCAAAGAGCGGAACGAGAGGATTCTTTATAATTTTTTCAAGACTTTACCCGTCGGGAGTGTGAAGTCGAGATTGATCTTGAGGCCGAAGAGGGTTTCGATCGGATTGAATTTATCAAAGGGGGCGTAGGCGGCTTTTTTCAGTTTCACCGCGTCTTTCTTCACGATCAGCTTGTGGTGGCGGTGGATGTTGTCAATCTTGAAACGGGTTAAGGTCAGCTCGTTGACCGACCAGACCGGCTTTTTCACGGTGGCGTTGATCGCGGGGATCCTTTTCCAGTTGATGACGGGAACCCGGGGTTGCAGGAGTTTCCGCGGCAGGTATTTATCAAAAAGATTCATCCATTCCTTTAAATAATTTGTCATAAAACCGAAACGGGAAGATACACTGGAGACCATCTGGTTCATGACTTCGGGCATGGTGAGTTCCGGTCCGAGTTTCCAGGAAGCCTGGAGAATCATGTCTTTTTCCTCGGTTACCGAACCGGTCCCGCCGGTTTTCGTTTCCTTGATGGGGATGGCCGCCGGTTTTTTGGGAAACCCGTAGACCTCACGTCCCGCGGAAATCCCGGGGATGGTATTGTCCAGATAAATGAAAGGGCAATAAAGAGCGGGACCGGCTTTCAGATGAAAAACCGGGAAAAAGATGCAGGCTTCCCGGTAATCGACGACATATTCCGGCCGGGCCTCGGCCCAGGCCTGGGGGTAATCGACCAGGGTCACCAGGAAAACCCCCTTGGGAAAAAGCGGATTCCATAAACGCAGGCCGGGGGGAAGGAAGAGCTTGAGATTTTCGGGCTTGGCGGTCCGGCAGAAAAAGGCATACATGTTGAGGTTTTTAAAATAGTATGGCCCGGGAACGATCAGGGACCCACCCACGGGCATGCAGTCGGACTTGTTCATAATTTTCCTCCCCTTTTTAAAGGGTTGACTGATTAATTCCGTCACTTAATATATGGTAAAAAGCCGGGATGGTCAAACCGGTATCAGGCATTGAACTCTCGAATTATCAGGGGGTAAACCATGAAAAAAGCGTTGGTAACCGGGGCGGCGGGATTCATCGGGTCGAATGTCGTCCGTGTTCTGCTGGAAGAAGGGGTAGAGGTCAGGGGAATGATCCTGCCGGGAGAGAACCAGCGCAATCTCACCGGCATCGAGATTGAAAAAGTCGAAGGTAACGTGCTGGACCCCTCGAGCCTGGACCGGGCCCTCAAGGGCTGTGATACCCTTTTTCATCTGGCGGCGATTTACCTGATCTGGTGCCAGGACCGAAGCCGGTTTTACAAGGTCAATCTCCAGGGCTCCCGGAACATGCTCTGGGCGGCCAAGCGCGCGGGGGTCGAGAAAGTCGTCTACACCAGCTCGATCGCGGCCATTGGGATCAAGCCGGGCAAGGACCTCTCCGATGAGGAGACGGAATTCAACCAGTATGACCTGGCGAACGATTATATCCTGACGAAGTATCTATCCCAGGAGGAAGCCCTGACTTTTGCCCGGGAGGGCCTGCCCCTGGTGGTGGTCAACCCGGCGTTTCCCTTCGGGGAGGGCGATGTGGTTCCCACCCCCACCGGCAAGATGATCGTGGAAACCGCGAACCGGGGCACCCCCGTGTTTTTCAAGGGCGGGATGAACATTGTCGATGTGAAGGACGTCGCCAGGGGGCATGTGCTCGCGGCCAGAAAAGGGGAAATCGGACAAAAATATATCCTCGGCAACGAGAATTTTTCGATGAAAAGGTTTCTCAGGCTGGTGGCCAAGATGGCGGGGGTAAAACCGCCTTCACTTTATATGCCCATCCCGGTGGCCCGCACCATCGGTTATCTGATGGAGAGATCGGCCAAAAAGAAAGGCAAGGCGCCCCTGGTTACCTCCAAAGAGGTCCCCTACGCGGCCCAGTATCTTTTCTTCGATGTGACCAAGGCGAGGGAGAAACTCGGGCTGGTTTCCACGCCGATCGAGGAATCACTGCGCCGCTCGATCGAATGGTTCAGGAAAGAAGGGTACATAAAAAATAAAGGTGATAGGTCATAGGTCATGGGTTGTAGGAGAAAATAGTAAGCAATACGCAGCAAAACGTAAAAATTATCGTCATTCCGGCGAAAGCCGGAATCCAGGTTTTTAATGTATTGCCCTATGCTCTATGCCCCATGCCCTTTGCTTATAAAGACTGACACCGACACAGACACCGGTACCGATGATGCCCCCTTTTTGACTTTTGAAATATCCGGAATTAGTTTAGTCCAGAACTTTTTCTTAACGGGGAGAAAAATATGGAAGCCAAAGTCGGCTTTGACAATGGAAAATACCTCCGGGAGCAGAGCGCCGCGATCCTGGAAAGGGTCAAGATGTTCGACAACAAGCTCTACCTGGAATTCGGCGGAAAGATCATCTTCGATATGCACGCCTCCCGGGTCCTCCCGGGTTTCGATCCCAATGTGAAAATGAAGCTGCTGCAGAGGCTCAAGGACCAGGCGGACATCCTGCTCTGCATTTACTCCGGGGATATCGAGAGGAAAAAGGTCAGGGCGGATTTCGGCATCACCTACGATTCGGACGCCCTCAAGCTGATTGACGATCTCCGGGAGTGGGAGATCGAAGTGGCCGGGGTGGTGATCACCCGTTTCGAAGGCCAGCCTTCCACCATGATTTTCAAGAACAAGCTGGAACGCCGGGGGGTCAAGGTCTATACGCACCGCTTTACCAAGGGCTATCCCACCGATGTCAATACGATCGTAAGCGATGAAGGCTACGGGGCCAATGAATACATCGAGACGGAAAAACCCCTGGTGGTGGTAACCGGACCGGGGCCGGGCAGCGGCAAGCTGGCCACCTGCCTCTCCCAGCTCTACCACGATTACAAGCGGGGGAAAAAATCCGGATACTCCAAATTTGAAACCTTTCCCATCTGGAACCTGCCCCTGAAGCACCCGGTGAACGTGGCCTATGAGGCCGCCACGGTGGACCTCAAGGATTTCAATCTGATTGATCCCTTTCATCTCGAGGCCTACCAGAAAACCGCGGTCAACTATAACCGCGACGTGGAGGTTTTCCCGGTCCTGAGGCGGATTCTCGAGAAGATCACCGGGGCGGAATCGATCTATAAGTCCCCCACCGATATGGGCGTTAACCGCGCCGGTTTCGGGATTGTTGACGATGAAATCGTATGCCGGGCGGCCCGGCAGGAGATTATTCGAAGGTATTTCCGTTACGCCTGCGAATATGCCCTGGGGTTTGTGGACAAGGAGGCGGAACAGAGGGCCGAGCTCCTGATGTCCGAGCTCAAGCTCAAGCCCGAGGACCGGAACGCGGTGGCGCCGGCGAGGAAAGCGGCCGAGGAGGCCCGGCAGAAGGGCAAGGGGAACGAGGATATTTTCTGCGGCGCGGCGATTGAGCTTAAAGACGGTTCGATTGTGACCGGCGAGAATTCACCCCTCATGCACGCCGCTTCCAGTCTGATCCTGAACACGATAAAAAAAATGGCGGAAATCCCGGACAAGATTCCCCTGCTTCCCGACAGCATCATCGGGTCCATCGGAAACCTCAAGCGAAACGTTCTGAACAAGAAAAGCGTGAGTTTGGACCTGGAGGAAACCCTGATTGCCCTTTCCATCAGCGCCAATAATAACCCCGCCGCCCAGATGGCGATGGAAAAATTGAAGGAACTCCAGGGCTGCGAGATCCACATGACCCACATTCCCACTCCCGGCGACGAGGCGGGCCTGCGCCGGCTGGGGGTGAACCTGACCACCGATCCCAATTTCTCGACGAAAAATCTGTTTATCTCCTAAAAATTGTTTATGGTAGACCGTAGACGGTAAACGGTAGACCGGGCACCGACGGAAAACAGCTGTTTTTCTGTCATTCTGAGCACATTCGCTTCGCTCAGTATAAACCTCTGGCGATTTATCCCGAGTATGGTCGAGGGAAGCAATCTCGCTGTTACGACCGCCGACGACCGAGTCAACTCCGCTGAAGCTCCGCTGCCCAAGCCGCCGACCGCCGAGAAAAATAAAAAGTTCATGGGGCTTGTTGGGTTGGTTGGGTTTTCAGAAACCCGGCTTCCGGCCCGTAGGGCCTACAGCCCGGAGGGGGGGTTGGTTCTCGGTTTTGTACGGTTTTAGGTTATGGGTGATGGGTCATGGGCATTGAAAATCCCTCCCTCCGGGTCGTAGACCCTACGGGTCGGAGACTCGATCCCCCTTTTAACAAAGGGGGAAGATGTTTTCTTTTCGAATCTAACCCAACACCTAACACCCAAAACCCATCACCTGATTGGGGAGCGAAACCCGGCCCCCAAAAAAAGAAAATAAATGCCAACGAAAATCGAGATTGCCGCATCCCGCCTGAGGCGGGCTTCGCAATGACAAAAAAAGGATACGTGAAGATTTGTAACCAGGAAATGATCAAGGACTTATCCAGTATTTGACGACCCCGAAGCGTGGATGAGATAATTGCCGACGGGGATTGTTTTCTATGGAGGATCCGTGAAAAGAAGTATTTTCCCAATCCCAATTTATTTCCTGGTTTTATCCGTATTCCTGGGTTTGTCCTGCTCGGATGGGTCGAAAAGCCAGGGAGGCAATCTGGTCTGCCCGGAACCGGCCCAGCTTCCTTTCCGGCTTGATTCCTCGACATTTCTGAACCCGGCCCGGGCCGCCCAGGCGAAGGCTTTGGGCCGCCCCCTGCATGTGTTTTTTGATTTTATCGGGCACGAGGGAGAATCCCAGACTCTCCAAGGGATAACCAATTACGGAGGGATATTAAGCGTTAACAGCCTTCCGGAGGAATACGTTTCTATCTGGACCCAGGATGAAAATCAGGATTGGATCCAATTGGCCCGGGTAAAGACGGATTTGGAAGGGAAATTCAGCGCGGAAGTTCCCGCCGCCCGGAAATTCGGCCCGGGCGCGCACCCGATCTACGCGGTGGTGGAGGGTGACCAGACCTGCGCCGACGGGGGGATTTTCATTTATCCTTCCGGAACCGCAACTATTGTTACCGACATCGACGGTACCCTGACCTTGAGCGACGCCGAGTTTTCCCGGCAAATGGCTGATCTTGACTATGTGCCTGTCGCCTACGGGGGTGCCATCGAGATGCTGAACCTCTACGCAGGGAAGGGATACCAGATCTTCTACCTGACCGCCCGTCCCTATTACCAGCGTTTTCTCACCCGGATGTGGCTGGACCAGATGGGAGCACCCTTCGGTTACGTGGAGACCGCCGACTCATTTGTCGTGGGAGAAGCGACCCGTGCCTACAAGCGGGGGTTTCTGGAACAGGTCAAGAATGAACTTGGTTATCAGGTCGCGGTCGCGTATGGGAACGCCGACACCGACCAGGAAGCCTACGAGGACGCCGCCATCCCGGAAGACCGGGTATTCATTATCGGTCCGGATGCGGGTTTATACGGAACCCCGATCCAGGGCGATTACGCCCAGCATATCACTTCGTTTGTCCAGGATTTTCCCGCTTTCGGGGAATGACTGATATCCGCAATCCCAACAGGCTGACCTGCTTCTCGACTTCGTTTCCCTTCATTCTCACTCAGTAAAGCCTTTTTTCTTTTTTTGGGGGGTTGGTCTCGCTCCCCAATCAGGTGATGGGTTTTGGGTGTTAGGTGTTGGGTTAAATTCGAAAAGAAAACATCTTCCCCCTTTGTTAAAAGGGGGATCGAGGGGGATTTTCAATGCCCATGACCCATCACCCATAACCTAAAACCGTACAAACCCGAGGGCCAACCCTCCCTCCGGGCTGTAGGCCCTACGGGCCGGAAGCCGGGCTTCGGTAAAACCAAGAAGAATGATTTAAAAGACCCCGATTTTACTCGTGGAGTTTTCTGATTTTTTCGATTAATACCGGGATGAATTGGGAAAGGTCGGTGTTGACGCAGAAATGCGCGACCTGCAGGATGGGTGCCTTGCGGTCGGTGTTGACCGCCACGATCAAGCCGGAATTTTTCATCCCCATCGTGTGTTGCAGCGCCCCGGAGATGCCGCAGGCCAGGTAAAGCTTGGGAGACACGGTGCTTCCGGTCATTCCCACCTGATGCCCCAGCGGAAGCCAGCCCTGGTCGCAGAGGGGGCGGGAAGCCCCCACCGCGCCGCGTTTAAATAAGGAAGCCAGCTCTCGAATTAATTCGATCCTTTCCTGGACCTTGAGGCCCCGGCCGGCGGCCACGATCACTTCGGCGTCTTTTAAATTGACTGTGCCCGGTTGGGCCGGGAGGTAACGGATAGTCCGGGTTTTAAGCTGAGGGATTTCGAACTCCAGGATCCTGACCGAACCGGGGGAAGTAATAATCTCCGTTTCAGGTTTGACCGACCCGGGCATTACTGTGACCACGGCCGAGCACCCCGGGGGAGATTTCAATTCCTCGAGCAGCTTGCCGTTCAAAATCTGCCGGATGAAGGTCGAATTCCCCGGGTTGAAATCGGTGACGGAGGCGATTGCAGAAAAACCCAGGTCCACCGCCAGGGCCGGGGCGTAATCCCAGCCGAAGGGGGTGTGGGGAACCAGAAGGTAACGGGGTTGGTCCTGCCCGCATAATTTTTTAATCAGGTATCGATAAACCTCGGAGTTATAGAGGACGGCGGCGGGTGAATCCAGGCCGATTACGTCGCATCCGGTTGCCCGGGCGATCTCTTCGGCAAGCGGCTTAACCGGATGCCCGATAACGATAACCTTGATTTCCCCGGGGATCTTGCGGGCGAAGGCGATCAGCTCGGAGTTGACCGGCCGGATCCGTCCGTCAAAATGCTCGGCGATGATCCAGATGTCCTTATTCAATTTCAAATCCCAATTACCAAGCTCTCCTAAGACCCCGATGGGGTCTCAGGACTAGTACCCCAGAGGGGCAATTACCAAACAAATCCCAATGTCCAAATTCCAAACCAATCAAATCTTTAAACACGAAACCCAAAACTGGATTCCCGCTTTCGCGGGAATGACGTATTTGTTTAAATGAAGGCCATCTCTTTTTGAAAAAAATCGTCAATCGTCAATCTACAATCGGCAATTCTTATAAAACATCCGTTTTTTCCCGAATAATCCGGATCAGTTTTTCCGCCTGCTCCTCCATGGTTCCCGTCAAAAACGTTCCGGCCGGCGAAGACGGGGGGAAAAAAGCACGCAGGAGCTCGGCACACCTGCCGGGAGGGAGCGGCTCCAAACCGGTAATCGCCTCGAGCTTCTGCTCCCTGGCCCTGAGCTTATCGGTCAGCCGGGGGTAACGGGGCTGGTTAATGCCCGATTGAATCGTGAGCACGGCCGGAAGCGGGAGTTCGGCCACCTCGCGGAGCCCCGCCTCGAGCTCCCTTTCCACGGTGATCCGGCTGAGATCGCTCGAAATGTTTTCCGCTACCACCGCGGTGGCGAAGGGCAGCTGGAGGAGGGCGGCCACCATCGGTCCGGTCTGCCCGCGCATGTAGTCCTCCGACATGATCCCGAAGAAAAGTAGGTCAAATCCTCTCTTCCGGGAGAACCCGGCGATCTGCAACGCGGTCTCCCCGGGACCGAGGTAATAATTCTCCGGGGTCAGGATGCAGGCTCCGCGGTCGGCCCCGAGTTCAAGGGCCCGGCGGACGGTCTTTTCTGTCCGGGCGGGTCCGAGCGAAAGCGCGGTGATCTCGGTTCCCGGGAGTTTTTCCTTTATTAACAGGGCCTCTTCGAGAGCGTATTCGTCATACGGATTGAGAACGAAGTTGATCCCCTGGTCGGAATAACCCTTGCCGGAGGCATCCAGGAGGAAACGGCTCTCCCGTTCAGGGACTTGCTTGACGCAAACCAGGATTTTCATGGTTTTGAGAAGCATCCAATCTGCAAATGATCCATAGATATTATTTTAAAATTCATACCATTTATGTTATTCACCCTCACCCTTTCCCTCCCCCCTCGAGGGGGAGGGTAGGGGAGAGGGGGCCAAATCTTAAATGAGACATAAATTTGCGGTTAACCTTTGGACTTATTTGTTTTATATTATATCCTCTTGAAAAAATCCGACCATGAGCACATTGATCCTAATTAGACATGGCCAGGCGATGTTCGGCACCGAGGATTACGATCGGCTTTCTCCGCTCGGGATCGAGCAGTCCAATGTCCTCGGCCAATACTGGGCCCGCCGGCGCCGGGGTTTCGACGCGGTATTTTCCGGGGCCATGGTGAGGCAGAAGCAGACGCTTCGGACCGTAGGTGAGATCCTGCAAAAAGCCGGACTGAGCTTTCCCGAAGGCGGGATAATCACGGGGTTCAACGAATACGACTCCCGGGGAATCATGACCCACCTTTATCCCCGCCTCCTGGAAGAAGATCCGCGGATCAGGGAAGTAGCCAAGCGATATCCCGGGATCGGGGACGGTTCTCCGGAGGGCCGCCGGGCCTTTCAGCAGATTTTCGAGATCGTCCTCGAGCGCTGGCTCGAGGATCCCGACCCGGGGCCCGAAACCGAGTCTTTCCCGCGGTTTCAGGACCGGGTAATCGCGGGGATAGAAAAGATCCGTTCGGAATACGCTTCGGGGAAGACCGTGGCGGTTTTCACCTCCGGGGGGGCCATTTCGATCGCGCTCCAGCATGCCCTGAGTCTGTCCGGGCGGAAGGCCCTTAGTCTGCAGTGGATCATCAAGAATTCCAGCATTACGGAATTTACTTACAGCCAGGACCGTTTTACCCTGGCCGGGTTCAACCAGACTCCGCACCTGGAAGATGAAGGGATGATTACCTATAGATGACAGGTCATGGGTCATAGGTCATGGGTTATAGGTATCAGATGTTAGCTTTAAACCCATCACCTACGACCTAAAACCTACCACCAGGTTTTGATTTAAAACGAAGGAGGTTAAGAATATGGATTTTACGATTCCGGAAAAAATGCAGGCCATCCTCGAAATGATCCGCGAGTTCATGAAGAAGGAGGTTTATCCGATCGAGCCCTATTTCCTTTACAACAAATTCAAGGAGATGTGGCCCCAGATCAACGCGCGCCGGGAGATGGTGAAGAAAATGGAGCTCTGGGCTCCGCAGATGCCCAAGGAACACGGGGGGATGGGGCTTTCCCTGGTGGAACACGCCCTGGTTTCCGAGGAGCTGGGCCGGAGCCCCCTGGGACATCTGATGTTTAACTGCCAGGCGCCGGATGCCGGCAACATGGAAATCCTGGCCAAGTACTCCACCCCGGAACAGCGGGAAAAATATCTCGTCCCGCTGGTCGCCGGAAAAATCCGGAGCTGTTTCTCCATGAGCGAGCCGGAGAACGCCGGCTCGAACCCGATTGAGCTGAGCACCACCGCGGTCAAGGACGGGAAGGAATGGGTAATCAACGGCCACAAGTGGTACAGTACCGCGGCCGACGGTTCCCAATTCGCCGTGGTCATGGCCATCACCAACCCCGAGGCTTCCCCCTACCAGCGGGCCAGCATGATCATCGTCCCCACCGATACCCCGGGTTTCAACCTGATCCGGAACATCTCGATGATGGGGCACGCGGGCGACGATTACTCGAGTCACGGGGAAATCATGTACGAGAACTGCCGGGTGCCGCTTACGAACCTGCTGGGGCCGGAGGGGAACGGCTTTGTCATCGCCCAGGATCGGCTGGGCCCGGGACGGATCCACCACTGCATGCGCTGGATGGGGGTCTGCAACCGGAGCTTCGAGATGATGTGCCGGCGGGCGTCGGAGCGGAAGATCGGGAAAAAATACCTTGCCGACAAGCAGATCATCCAGGCCTGGATCGCCGAGAGCCGGGCCGATATCCACGCGGCCAGGCTGATGATCCTCCACGCGGCCTGGAAAATCGAGACCGAGGGTTTGTACGCGGCCCGGGAAGAGATCTCCCTGATCAAGTTTTTCGTCGCGCCCATAATGCAGAAAGTGATCGACCGGGCCATTCAGGTGCACGGGGGCTTGGGGGTAAGCGACGACACGGTCCTTTCGTACTTCGCCAGGGCCGAGCGGCCGGCCCGGATCTACGATGGCGCGGACGAGGTGCACAAGTCGGTGGTGGCCAAGCGGATCATGCGGGATTATCCGTCGCCTCAATAAAACAAGGTCATAGGTCATAGGTCGTGGGTGATGGGTGAAATAGCAAAGTGCATAGAGCATAGGGCATCCTCCTGCGCTAAAGCTTCGGAGGACAGGTAGGGCAAAGGGCAGAGGGCAAAGAGCAGAGGGCAAAGAGCCGAGAAATAAAAAAAACTAAAATAATGTCGATAACGAACAAAACGAAACTAACGATTCAAACGCTCTTACGTGTTTATTGACCCTGGTGTGTGTGTAACACCTAACAGGTTTTGGCCCTATGACCTATGACCTATCACCTATGACCTATCACCCATGACCTGATAAGTGGATCAGACAGAAGGAGGTTGAGAAAATGTCATTCATCGATTCCACCCGCAAAGTCAGGAAGGGCGAGGAACTGGATCTGACCCGAGTCGGGGATTACCTGAGGAAGAATGTCCCGGGACTCGCCGGTGAGCTGGTCATCGAACAGTTCCCGAGCGGGCATTCGAACCTCACCTATCTTCTCCGGTTGGGGGATACCGACGTGGTTCTGCGCCGGCCCCCCTTCGGGGCCAAGGACATTAAGGCCGGGCACGATATGCACCGCGAATACCGGATTCTGTCCAAGCTTTGCACGGTATATCCCCCGGCCCCGAAGCCCCTGGCTTATTGCGATGACGACTCGGTCATGGGGGCGCCTTTCTACGTGATGGAGCGCAAGAAGGGCATCATCCTGCGCAAGGATCTGCCCGAAGGGATGGAAATAAACCCGGCGATGATGCGGAGGCTTTCCTTTTCCCTGATTGACAATCTGGCGGCCATCCACGCGATTGACTGGGCGGCCATCGGGCTTCAGGACATCGGCA